>NZ_CP133771.1:3166840-3800208 GCF_031348265.1 Streptomyces collinus
CCGCCGGTGCGAGCCAGGCCGTGCCGGACGGCCTGGTCGTGGTCGCCGGTGCGGTCGTACTCCTCCTTGATGCGGGAGAGCAGGAACACGCCGTAGTCCATGGAGAGGCCGAAGGCCACACAGAACATCAGGACCGGGAGCGTCGTCTCGATGGAGCCGGGGCTGGTGAAGGCCAGCAGGCCGGACAGGTGGCCGTCCTGGAAGACCCAGACGACCGCGCCGAACATGGCCGTCAGGCTGAGCGCGTTGAGGACGACCGCCTGGATCGGTATGAGCACGCTGCCGGTGAGGAGGAAGACCAGGAGCAGGGTGACGATCGTGATGAAGACCGCCGCGAGCGGCAGGCGCTCCCCTATGGCGTGCTTGGAGTCGACCAGGACGGCCGCCGTGCCGGTCACCTTGGTGTCGAAGGGGGCGCGTGTCTCGCGCAGGTCGCCGACGAGACGCTGGGCCGGGTCGTCGACCGCCTCGCCCTTCGGCAGCACCGTGAAGTACGCGGAGTCGCCCTTCACCAGTGGTCCGTCGACCCGGGCCACGCCGGGCAGTGCGGCGAGGCGCTCCTTGTAGGCGTCGTACTGCGCCTCGGTCGCACGGCCCTCGGCGAGCACTTCGAGGCCGCCGCCGGGGCTGCCCGGGAAGCCCTCCCGGATGTGCTGCTGCACGACATGGGACTCCGATGTCGAGGGCAGCTGGCGGTCGTCGGCGGTGCCGAACTTCACGCCCAGGAAGGGCAGGCCGAGCAGGACGAGGACGGCTGTGGTGCCGAGGGCGAAGAAGGGGGCGCGGCGCATGACGAGTGTCGCCGTGCGGGCCCAGGCCCTGCCCTCCTGCCGGGTGGGGTCCGGCCGGTGCCCGCGCCGGAACAGGCGGCGCAGGTCCAGCGCGTTGACCCGGTGGCCCAGCAGGATCAGCGCCGCCGGGAGCAGGATCAGCGCGGCCGCGGCGGCCAGCAGCACCACGGCGATCCCGGCGTAGGCGAAGGAGCGCAGGAAGTACTGCGGGAAGACCAGCATCGCGGCCAGGGAGACCGCGACCGTGAGGGCGGAGAAGAGCACGGTGCGGCCGGCTGTGCGCAGGGTCGTGCCGATCGCGGTCAGGGGCTCGGCGCCCGCGGACAGTTCCTCGCGGAACCGGCGGACGATGAAGAGCGCGTAGTCGATGGCGAGGCCCAGGCCCAGGGCCGTCGTGAGGTTGATCGCGAACACGGACACATCCGTGAGCTCGGTGAGGCCGCGCAGTACGGCGTTCGTCCCGAGGATGGCGACGATGCCGATGCCGAGCGGCAGCAGAGCCGCTACGGCACTGCCGAAGACCATCACGAGCAGCACCAGCGTCACGGGCAGGGCGATGAGCTCGGCCCGGGTCAGGTCCTCCTGGATGATCGTCTGCATCTCGTGCCGCACGGCGACCGGGCCGCCGATGCCGGCCTCCACCGGGCCGTGCGTGCCGCGGTAGTGGGGCGCGAGGCGCTCCAGCGTCTCGCCGGCGGTCTTCTCGTCGCCTGTGATGCGGGCGGCTATCAGCGCCTCGTGCCCGTCTTCAGAGCGCAGGGCCGGGGCGCCGGACTGCCAGTAGGAGCCGACTCCGGTGACGCCCCGCTCGCCCGCGAGGCGCTCGGCGAGCCGCTTGGCCTCGGCGGCGACGGCCGGGTCGTCGACGGAGGCGTCGCCCGCGTCGATCAGGAGCAGCAGGTTGGGCTGGGAGCCCGGGAACTCGCGCTCAAGGACCTTGGTCGCGTAGGTGGACTCGGCGGCCGGATCCTCCCAGCCGCCGGCGCCGAGCCGGTCGGCGACGCCGCTGCCGGCCAGCACCGCGAGCGCGGTGATCACCAGCGCCACCAGCAGCGACAGCCTGGGCCGGGCGGTGACGAAACGGGTCCAGCCGCCGACGCGCGGTGGTGTGTTGACTTCGGTCATCGTGCGGTGTCCCCTTCACCGTGACCCGTGTCCAGGCGCAGCCTGACAGCACGGGGCTGCCATAGACTGGCAAACACGAGAGATCGCTCGCATTTCTGCCGACCACCAGAATGCGAGCGGCCACTCGCGTTTGTCAATCGCGTTCTGAGACCTGGGGATAACGCGTGCCCGAGAAGACCGAGAAGCCCGCAGCGGAGGCCGCAACGCAGGCCGCAACGACAACGACCGCCGAAGAGCGGCCGCGCCGGCGGCAGGCCCGCGGTGAGCGCCGGATCGTCCAGCTGCTCGAAGCCGCCGCCCGGGTCTTCGCCACGACCGGCTACACGGCCGCCAGCACCAACGCGATCGCCCGCGAGGCCGGCGTCTCCCCCGGGACGCTGTACCAGTTCTTCCCGAACAAGGAAGCGATCGCGATCGAGCTGGGCAGCCGGCTCATGCACGAGATGCGGCAGTCGTACGACGAGGTCCTCACCCCGATCACCCCCGACACGACCCCGCTGGAGGAGGTGATCGCCGGGACCGTCGACCGCTTCATCGAGTTCAACTGCCGCCACCCGGCCTTCTTCGCACTGATGCACGGCCCCGACATCCCGGGCCGCATCGCCGAGGAGCACGACGCGCTGCACACGACGCTGGTCGCCCGGGTCGAGACGATCCTGGCCCCGTTCACACCCGACGCGCCCCCGGCGGCCGTCACCCGCACCGCCCAGATGTGCGTCGGCATCTACAAGGCCGGCCTGGAGCTGATCCTGGCCCATGAGGGCGATGAGCGGGAGGCGTACGTGCAGGAGCTGAAGGGTGCCCTCGTGCGCTACCTGGAGCCCCTCATGGGGACGTCGTGAAGTGATACCCCCTAGGGGTACAGTTGGGATATGCGGGTCCCTCAAAGGACCCCACAGCCCCACATGCCTCGACGAGGAGTAACGACATGACCGCCCAGACCGACACCACGGGCCCCGTCACCACCGTCTTCAAGGTGAGCGGCATGAGCTGCGGACACTGCGAGGGCGCGGTCTCCGGCGAGATCTCCCAGCTCTCCGGCGTGAGTTCGGTTACGGCCGTCGCCAAGACCGGCGAGGTCACCGTCGTCTCCGCGGCCCCGCTCGACGACGAGGCCGTACGCACCGCCGTCGACGAGGCCGGCTTCGAACTGGCCGGCCGGGCCTGAGCCACCCGGTTCCGGCACCCGGCCGGGCCCGACCCCGCCCGGGTCCGGCAGCCGGCAGGTCCGAGACACGCCGGCCCCGGCACACGTACCCGCGCACGGGGCACTCGTACCCGTGCACGGGGGCACTCGTACCCGCGTACGGGCCGTACGCCGCCGCCCCCGGCCCGTACGGCCCGTTCCGCTTCGCGGGCGCCCGCACCTCCTGGAGTCAGAGGACATGACCAGCACCACCGCCCAGGCGCCGGCCGACCGTGAGCCGGCCCTCGCCGAGGTCGAGCTGCTCATCGGCGGGATGACCTGCGCCTCCTGCGCGGCCCGCGTCGAGAAGAAGCTCAACCGCATGGACGGCGTCACGGCCACGGTGAACTACGCGACGGAGAAGGCCCGGGTCGCCTACCCCGCGGGCATCGAGGTCGCCGACCTGATCGCCACCGTCGTGAAGACCGGGTACACCGCCGAGGAGCCCGCGCCCCCGCGGCAGGAGGCCTCCGACGCCGAAGGGGACGACCCCGAGCTGTCGGCGCTCCGCCGGCGCCTCGCCGTCTCCGCCGCCCTCGCCCTGCCCGTGATCCTCCTGGCCATGGTCCCGGCGCTCCAGTTCGACAACTGGCAGTGGCTCTCGCTCACCCTCGCCGCACCGGTCGTCGTCTGGGGCGGGCTGCCCTTCCACCGGGCGGCCTGGACGAACGCCCGGCACGGCGCCGCCACCATGGACACCCTGGTCTCCCTCGGCACGCTGGCCGCCTTCGGCTGGTCCCTGTGGGCGCTGTTCCTCGGCGACGCGGGCATGCCGGGCATGCGGCACCCCTTCGAGCTCACGGTCTCGCGCGGGGACGGCGCCTCCTCGATCTACCTGGAGGTCGCTTCCGGCGTCACCGCCTTCATCCTGCTGGGCCGGTGGCTGGAGGCCCGTTCCAAGCGCCGCGCGGGGGCCGCGCTCAGGGCGCTGATGGACCTGGGTGCCAAGGACGTGGCCGTGCTGCGGGACGGGCGCGAGGTGCGGATCCCCGCGCAGCGCCTCGCCGTCGGCGACCGGTTCGTCGTACGGCCCGGCGAGAAGATCGCCACCGACGGCACGGTCGTCGAGGGCGCCTCCGCCGTGGACACCTCGATGCTGACCGGCGAGTCGGTACCGGTGGACGTGACGGCCGGGGACGCGGTCACGGGCGCGACGGTCAACGCGGGCGGACGGCTGGTCGTCGAGGCCACGCGGGTCGGCGCCGACACCCGGCTCGCGCGGATGGCGAAGCTGGTGGAGGACGCGCAGAACGGCAAGGCCGAGGTCCAGCGGCTCGCCGACCGGATCTCCGGGGTCTTCGTGCCGGTGGTGCTGCTGATCGCCGTCGCCACGGCCGGGGCCTGGCTCGGGCTGACGGGCGACGGCGTCGCCGCGTTCACCGCTGCCGTCGCCGTCCTGATCATCGCCTGCCCATGCGCGCTGGGGCTGGCCACACCGACCGCGCTGATGGTCGGCACGGGCCGCGGCGCCCAGCTCGGCATCCTCATCAAGGGCCCGGAGGTCCTGGAGTCCACGCGCCGGGTCGACACGGTCGTCCTCGACAAGACCGGCACCGTCACCACGGGCCGGATGACCCTCCAGGAGATCCACCTCGCCGAGGGAGCCGACGAGAAGGAGGTGCTGCGGCTCGCGGGCGCCGTCGAGCACGCCTCCGAGCACCCCGTCGGCCGTGCGATCGCGCTGGGCGCCGAGGAGAGCGCCGGGCGGCTCCCGGAGGCGGAAACGTTCGAGAACGTGCCCGGGCGGGGCGTACGCGGGCGCGTGGAGGGCCGTGACGTCGCCGTGGGGCGGCTCTTCGACGAGCTGCCGCCGGAGCTGGCCCGCGCGCGGGACGAGGCCGAACGGGCCGGGCGTACGGCCGTCGTGGCCGGCTGGGACGGGACGGCGCGGGCCGTGCTGGCCGTCGCGGACTCGGTCAAGGAGACGAGCGCCGAGGCCGTGCGCGAGCTGCGCGCCCTGGGACTCACGCCGGTGCTGCTGACCGGGGACAACCGTGCGGTGGCCGAGACGGTGGCCGCGGCCGTGGGCATCGAGCAGGTCGTGGCCGAGGTGCTGCCCGAGGACAAGGTCGACGCGGTTCGGCGCCTCCAGGCCGAGGGGCGGGTCGTCGCCATGGTGGGCGACGGCGTCAACGACGCGGCCGCGCTCGCCACCGCCGATCTGGGCCTGTCCCTGGGCACCGGCACGGACGCGGCGATCGAGGCGGGCGATCTGACGCTGGTCCGCGGCGATCTGCGGGTCGCCGCGGACGCGATCCGGCTGTCGCGCCGGACCCTGGCCACGATCAAGGGCAATCTCGTATGGGCCTTCGGCTACAACGTGGCCGCGCTGCCACTGGCCGCCGCGGGCCTGCTGAACCCGATGATCGCGGGGGCCGCGATGGCCTTCTCGTCGGTCTTCGTCGTCACGAACAGTCTGCGACTGCGGACATTTCGGTGAAGTCGCCCGAATTCAGCCTAAGTTCACGGCGAACGCGATTTGAGCCCCTCTGGAGTCCCGGGCCCGGCTCACATAAGCTCTTCACAAGGCTCGCGCATCATCCTTACGCTTGGGCCTCGAACGGCATACCCGGGCTCTTGCGCATCTAACGGACATACGCAAGAGACGCAGATCACAGTGATGCGAACGTAACCATCGAAGGGGTTCGAAGGTCTAAGTTGACGATGTCAGGGAGCGTCTTGGGGGGCGCCACCTGACATCTGGAGATGTCTTGGGGGACTTCTCCAGGTGGGGGTACCTCCCTGCTCGAACGGAGTTCAGAGCTTGGGGGAGCGTTGCCGGGGCACGTACACCGGGAAGCTTTGAGCGGCCCTCCCGGGCGTGCGCTGTCCCGGCAGATCGCACACCGCCGCAGTACCGCACCACCGCAGTACCGCAGTACGACGAGTTCTGCTCGTTCTGCTCAACAGCGATTCAGGCGCTGTCCTCACAGACGCCCGGCCGGATCCCGTGGGGGGAATCCGTACCGGGACTGGGAAGGCGCCCTGGACGTCGGCCCGTGGGGGGACCGACGCCGGGGCGCCTTCTTCATTGCGTAAGAAATCCCGTGAGAGATCACGCGAAGCCGGGACCCCGCGCGCGGAAGCCCGCCACACTGCACGCGGAAGCCCTTACCGCCCACGAAGCCCGCACCACCCCCGTAGCCCCACCGCCCACGCGAAAGCCCCCGCACCCGGCAAGCGGATACGGGGGCCGAAGCGGTGCTGCGGCGGCTCAGCGCTCCTCGACGGGAACGAAGTCGCGCTCGACCACGCCCGTGTAGATCTGGCGCGGGCGGCCGATGCGGGAGCCGGGCTCCTTGATCATCTCGTGCCACTGGGCGATCCACCCCGGCAGCCGGCCGAGGGCGAACAGGACCGTGAACATCTCGGTCGGGAAGCCCATGGCCCGGTAGATCAGGCCGGTGTAGAAGTCGACGTTCGGGTAGAGGCTGCGCTCGACGAAGTAGTCGTCGGAGAGCGCGTGCTCCTCCAGCTTCAGCGCGATGTCCAGCAGCTCGTCGGACTTGCCGAGCGCGGACAGCACGTCGTGCGCGGCGGCCTTGATGATCTTGGCGCGCGGGTCGAAGTTCTTGTAGACCCGGTGGCCGAAGCCCATCAGGCGGACGCCGTCCTCCTTGTTCTTCACCTTGCGGATGAAGGAGTCGACGTCGCCGCCGGAGTCGCGGATGCCCTCCAGCATCTCCAGCACCGACTGGTTGGCGCCGCCGTGCAGCGGGCCCCACAGGGCGTTGATGCCGGCGGAGATCGAGGCGAACATGTTCGCCTGCGAGGAGCCCACCAGGCGGACCGTGGAGGTCGAACAGTTCTGCTCGTGGTCCGCGTGCAGGATCAGCAGCTTGTCGAGGGCGGAGACCACGGTCGGGTCCAGCTCGTACTCCTGCGCGGGGACCGAGAAGGTCATGCGGAGGAAGTTCTCGACGTAGCCGAGGTCGTTGCGCGGGTAGACGAACGGGTGACCGATCGACTTCTTGTACGCGTACGCGGCGATCGTCGGGAGCTTGGCGAGCAGCCGGATCGTGGAGAGGTTGCGCTGACGCTCGTCGAACGGGTTGTGGCTGTCCTGGTAGAACGTGGACAGGGCCGAGACGACCGAGGACAGCATGGCCATCGGGTGGGCGTCGCGCGGGAAGCCCTTGTAGAAGTTCTTGACATCCTCGTGCAGCAGGGTGTGCTGCGTGATGTCGTTCTTGAACACCGAGAGCTCGTCGACGGTCGGCAGCTCGCCGTTGATCAGCAGGTAGGCGACCTCCAGGAAGGTGGAGCGCTCGGCCAGCTGCTCGATCGGGTAGCCGCGGTACCGCAGGATGCCCGCTTCGCCGTCCAGGTACGTGACGGCGGATTTATAGGCGGCCGTGTTGCCGTAACCGCTGTCCAGCGTCACCAGACCGGTCTGGGCGCGGAGCTTTCCGATGTCGAAGCCCTTGTCACCGACGGTGCTGTCGATCACCGGGTAGGTGTACTCGCCGTCGCCGTACCGCAGTACTACAGAGTTGTCGCTCACGTCTTCCCTCACCGACGTTGTGCCTCATCTTCGAGGTTGCCCTGACTGTCTCTACCATCCCCCACTTGGCTCAGGAGAGTGCACTCGGGGTCGACCATCGGGCCTATTGACGGCACTGAGTGCCGCCAACTTGCTCATCCTGCCCCCTGGGTCCCCCTTCCGGAAGTGTCTTGTGACCTTCACGACTCATTTGATCGATCATTTTTTGCGGAACCGAGCCGGAAGTCGAGTGCCGTGCACCGCCGGCCCGCCGAAATCGTGCGCACCGCCTGGCCGATCGCCTTGCGCGAACCGACGAGGACGACCAGCTGCTTCGCCCGGGTGACCGCGGTGTAGAGCAGGTTCCGCTGGAGCATCATCCAGGCGCCCGTGGTGACCGGGATGACGACCGCCGGGTACTCGCTGCCCTGGGAGCGGTGGATCGTCACGGCGTACGCGTGGGCCAACTCGTCGAGCTCGTCGAACTCGTACGGCACCTCCTCGTCCTCGTCCGTGAGCACCGTCAGGCGCTGGTCGACCGGGTCGAGCGAGGTGACCACGCCGACGGTGCCGTTGAAGACACCGTTCTTGCCCTTCTCGTAATTGTTGCGAATCTGGGTGACCTTGTCGCCGACACGGAACACCCGTCCGCCGAATCTCTTCTCGGGCAGGTCGGGCCGGCCCGGGGTGACGGCCTGTTGCAGCAGGCCGTTGAGGGTGCCCGCGCCGGCCGGGCCGCGGTGCATGGGAGCGAGGACCTGGACGTCACGGCGGGGGTCCAGCCCGAACTTGGCCGGAATGCGGCGGGCGGCCACGTCGACGGTGAGCCGGCCGGCTGCTTCGGTGTCGTCCTCGACGAAGAGGAAGAAGTCCTTCATGCCGTCCGTGACCGGGTGTTGGCCGGCGTTGATCCGGTGCGCGTTCGTCACCACGCCGGACTGCTGGGCCTGCCGGAAGACCCGGGTGAGGCGGACCGCGGGGACCGGGCCGCCGTCGGCCAGGAGGTCGCGGAGCACCTCCCCCGCGCCGACGCTGGGCAGCTGGTCCACGTCCCCCACGAAGAGCAGGTGCGCCCCCGGCGGGACGGCCTTCACCAGCTTGTTGGCGAGCAGCAGGTCCAGCATGGACGCCTCGTCGACCACCACCAGGTCGGCGTCCAGCGGGCGGTCCCGGTCGTAGGCCGCGTCGCCGCCGGGTTTGAGCTCCAGCAGACGGTGGACGGTGGAGGCCTCGGCGCCGGTGAGCTCGGACAGGCGCTTGGCGGCCCGGCCCGTGGGGGCGGCGAGCACGACCTTCGCCTTCCTGGCACGGGCCAGCTCCACGATCGAGCGGACCGTGAAGGACTTGCCGCAGCCGGGGCCGCCGGTGAGGACGGCCACCTTCTCGGTCAGCGCCAGCTTGACGGCGGCCTCCTGCTCGGGTGCGAGATCGGTGCCGGTGCGCCCCTTGAGCCAGCCCAGCGCCTTGTCCCACGCCACGGTCCGGAAGCCCGGCATGCGGTCCTCGTCGGTGCGCAGGAGGCGCAGCAGCTGGGCGGAGAGGGAGAGTTCGGCGCGGTGGAAGGGGACGAGGTAGATCGCGGTGACGGGCTCTCCGCCGTCGGGGCCGGGGACCTTCTCCCGTACGACGCCGGGGTCCTCGCCGTCCTCCGAGGGCTCGGCCAGCTCCGCCAGGCACTCGATGACGAGGCCCGTGTCGACCTGGAGGAGCTTCACCGCGTCCTTGATCAGCTGCTCCTCGGGGAGGAAGCAGTGGCCCTGGTCGGTGGACTGGGACAGCGCGTACTGCAGGCCCGCCTTCACGCGCTCCGGGCTGTCGTGCGGGATGCCGACGGACTGGGCGATCTTGTCGGCGGTGAGGAAGCCGATGCCCCAGACGTCGGACGCGAGCCGGTACGGCTGGTTCTTCACGACCGAGATGGAGGCGTCGCCGTACTTCTTGTAGATGCGCACGGCGATGGAGGTGGAGACCTCGACCGTCTGGAGGAAGAGCATGACCTCCTTGATGGCCTTCTGCTCCTCCCAGGCGTCGGCGATCTTCTTCGTGCGCTTGGGGCCGAGGCCGGGGACCTCGATGAGGCGCTTGGGCTCCTCCTCGATGATCTGGAGGGTGTCCATGCCGAAATGCTGCGTGATGCGGTCGGCGAAGACCGGGCCGATGCCCTTGACCAGGCCGGAGCCGAGGTAGCGACGGATGCCCTGGACGGTGGCCGGCAGCACCGTCGTGTAGTTCTCGACGTGGAACTGCTTTCCGTACTGCGGGTGGGAGCCCCAGCGGCCCTCCATGCGCAGGGATTCGCCCACCTGCGCGCCGAGCAGCGCGCCGACGACCGTCAGCAGGTCGCCGGCGCCTCTGCCGGTGTCGACCCGGGCGACCGTGTAGCCGTTCTCCTCGTTGGCGTACGTGATGCGTTCGAGTACGCCTTCCAGCGTGGCCATGCGCCGCTCGCCCGCCTGGGCGGCCCCCGCCTGATCGGTCATGATCCGACGGTACCGCCCGGGTACGACAGGGCGGCGGGGCGGAACGGCGGGCGGTAGTCGCATAAAGCGACCGATCAGTATGCGGCCGAGGCTTCACCTTTCACGGCCAATTCACACAAGAACCCGAAGCTTTACAGTTCAAGCATCTGGGCCGCCCCTTTTGTGATCCTTTCCCGTGGAAGAATTCAGGGGTTCGTCAACAGGGGGGCGGATTCGATTCCGGAGCGACCGTGATGCCGATGCGTTCCCCTGGCCCGAGCGTCCCTCTGCGCGCGTACACCGCGGGCACGCTTCTCGTAGCCCTGTGCGCCGTCAGCACGTTGACGCTGCTCGTGATCGCCCCCGCGATCTCCGGGGGTCACACGGTCGTGGCTCCGGGGCCTTCCGCACCGAACGGGAACACCCCCGGCTTTCCCCCGCCGCACCGGGAACCCGCGCCGGAATTCCGCCCGCTCCCCAGCCCCGGGCCGGGCTGATTCCGCCGGGCCCTTTTCCTTCTCCCCCGCCCCGAATGACGACGAGGAACGATGTCACCCCAGGCCCAGAGCGTCGCCCTGTGGATCATGTCCCTGGCCATCAACATCACGGCGGCGTGCGCGGGGATCGTATGGGGCTGGGAGGCCTTCGCACAGTTCCTGCTGCCGGCGTTCGGGTCGGTCGTGGGGGCGTCGATGGTGAGCTACAGCCTCCGGCGGTGAGGGCGTCGGCGGATGCCCGGGCGGCGCGAAACCCGATTGCCGCTCCGCCTCCCGCCTGACTAGCGTCCGCCCATGCCTCCGACCCTGCACACCGCGCGCCTGCTCCTGGACCCTTACACACCGGACGACGAAGAGGGTTTCGTCGCCCTGTTCCAGGACGTCAGGGTGTCCCCGTGGATGGGTGACGGGCCCTCTTCCGAGGCGGACGACCGGGCCCTGTTCGGGCGGATCTTCAGCAAGGTCTACGCGCGGGACCTCTTCGGCGTGTGGGCGGTCCGGCGCGACGGGCGGTTGATCGGGCACGCCGAGATCAAGCGGACCGACGAGGTGGACGGGCACGAGATCGTCTACGCGCTGTCCCCCGCGGTCTGGGGAAGCGGTCTCGGGACGGAACTCGCCGAGGCACTCGTGGCGTACGGCTTCGGGACGCTCGGGCTCAGCGAGGTGCACGCCACCGTCGCCGCGGAGAACGAGGCCTCGCTGCGCCTGCTCGGACGGGTCGGGTTCGCGCACGTGCGCGATATCGAGGAGGACGACGGTGGTCTCACCCGCGTGCTCACAGCCTCCCGAACACCACGGAGCGCCACGTCCAGCCCGCTGCGAGGACGGCGTTCCTGAGGGGGTCGCGCAACTCCGCGCTGTCGAAGCGGTAGGTCTCCGTCGCTTCGAGGCGGCCACTCTCCCCGCGGCCGATCGTGTAGTGGCGGGAGACGGTTCGGTCGGGCCCGCGCGTGTACTGCCCGGAGATCTTCAGCCGCGGCGGATCGCCGACCCGGGTGACCTCCCGTCCTTCCTCGACGACCCGCACCTCGTGGGCCCCCGGGACCAGACGCATCCGGAACCGGACGGCCCGGGTCAGCTGCGACCGGACGAAGAGCTGCTGCCAGGCGGGCTCGGTCGTCCTCCACTCCGCGACCAGGTCGGCGCCCTCGGCCGCACCGATGCGGATGACGTACGGCACATCGGGAGTGCCCAGGCCGAGCAGGGCCGTCCGTACCTCCTCGGCCGGTCGCGGAGCGACACCGTCGGCGGGGTGGGCGGTCCCGGTCAGCTTGTCGAAGAGGCGCATGGTGTCAACCTAGGGCGGCCCGGCACGGCCTCCGCAGGGGCCCTCAAGAATCCGGCAAGAATTTCTTACTTCTCCGTGCAACCCTTCCGGCCCCACGGCTGTCGTACTAGGCGTCAGGACTTCTGGAGGGGGATCCGGGGGGATCGCGGGGGTTCCTGACGGGAGGGGAAAAGCCGAGGGGGCCCGGTCGACGGACCGGGCCCCCTCGAAACCGTTCGCACGCGTGCCGCAGGCGTCAGAACGCGTCGGACGGCTTCGGAATCAGACGGCTTCAGAAGAAGACGCCGCACCTGAGCAGGACGTTCGCGTACGGTCGTGCCTCGCCCGTGCGGACGATCAGGCGGGCCCCCGCCGAGAGCTCCTTGAGCCGCTCGTGCGACACCAGGCGCAGCCCGGGGAAGTGCCCCTCCAGCAGAGCCGACGCCTCCGGGTTGGCATCCCGCAGCTCCTGCGCCGCCGTCGCCCCCTCGACCACCAGCTCGGCCAGCAGCCCGTCCAGCACCTCGGCGAACGCCGGCACCCCGGCCCGGAACGCCAGGTCCACCACCCGGGGGCCGTCGGGGATGGGCATGCCCGCGTCGCACACCAGCACCCCGTCGCCGTGGCCGAGTTCGGCCAGCGCACCGGCGAGGTGACGGTTCAGTATTCCGCTCCTCTTCACGGTGCGGCGACCTCCGCCGCCGTCGGGAAGGACGCCTGCGCGCCCTCCTTCGTCACGGTCGCGGCCCCCACCCGCACCGCGTACGCCGCCGCCTGGGCCAGGGCCTCACCCGCCCCCAGCCGCCAGGCCAGCGCGGCGGTGAAGGAGTCGCCCGCGCCCGTCGTGTCCACCGCGTGCACCTTCACGGCCGGGACGCGCGAGACGCCCTCCGCCGACGCCACCAGCGCGCCTTCCGCACCCAGCGTCACCACCACCGACTTCGGGCCCTTGGCGAGGAGGATCCGCGCCCAGTCCTCGGGGGTGTCCCCGACGGCGGAGTCGCCGAGGATCACCTTCGCCTCGTGCTCGTTCACGATCAGCGGGTCGCAGGCCGCCAGCACCTCCCGCGGGAGAGGGCGCGGCGGCGAGGGGTTCAGCACGAAACGGCTCTCCGGTGCCAGGCTCCGTACGGCCTCCACCACCGTCTCCAGCGGGATCTCCAGCTGCGCCGACACCACCCGGGAGCCCTGGAAGAGGCACGCGGCGGCGCTGACGTCCTCCGGGGTGAGGCGGCCGTTCGCGCCGGGTGAGACGACGATGCTGTTGTCCCCGGACGGGTCGACCGTGATCAGCGCGACGCCGGTCGGTGCGCCGCCCACCAGGACGCCCACCGTGTCGACGCCGGCCTCCCGCTGCGAGTCCAGCAGCAGCCGGCCGTGCGCGTCGTCGCCGACCCGGGCCAGGAGCGCCGTACGGGCGCCGAGCCGGGCGGCTGCCACCGCCTGGTTCGCGCCCTTGCCGCCCGGGTGGACGGCCAGGTCGGAGCCGAGCACGGTCTCGCCGGCACCGGGCCGGCGCTCCACTCCGATCACCAGGTCGGCGTTGGCCGACCCCACGACCAGGAGGTCGTAGTCGTACATGAGTTGCTCCCCACGTGAGTGACATGGCCGGGCGGTCCACCGGCTGTGGGTGACCGCCCGGCCGTTCCCCGATGTCAGCCGCTGAAGCCGGCCACGTTCTCCTTGGTGACCACCTTCACCGGCACCTTCACCGTCTCCTCGACCTTCTCGCCCTTCAGGGCGCGCAGGGCGTTGTCCACGGCGATCTTCCCGAGCTGGGACGGCTGCTGCGCCACCGACGCGTACAGCGTGCCGCCCTCGACCGCCTTCAGTCCGTCCGGCGTGCCGTCGAAGCCGACGACCGAGACCGACTTGCCGGCCTTGGAGCCCAGGGCCTTGATCGCGCCGAGCGCCATCTCGTCGTTGGCGGCGATGACGCCCTGGACGTCCGGGTGGGCCTGGAGCAGGTTCGACATGACGTCGAGGCCCTTGGTGCGGTCGAAGTCCGCGGGCTGCTGGGCCACGACCTGGATGCCCGGGAAGGCCTTGAGACCGTTGGCGAAGCCCTGCGCGCGCTCCCGGGCCGCGGACGTGCCGGCCTGGCCCTGGAGGATCACGATCTTGCCCTTGCCGCCCAGCTTGTCGGCGACGGTCTTGGCGGCGAGTTCACCGCCGGCGACGTTGTCGGAGGCGACGAGGGCGTCCACCGACGCCTTGTTGACGCCCCGGTCGACCGCGATGACCGGGATCTTCGCCTTGTCGGCGGCCTTGACGGAGTTGCTCGCGGCGTCGGAGTCCACCGGGTTGACGATGATCGCGCCGAGGCCGGAACTGGTGAAGTTCTGCAGCTGGTTGGCCTGCTGGGAGGCGTCGTTCTGGGCGTCGGTGACGGTCAGGTCCACGCCCCGCTTCTCCGCCTCGGCCTGGGCGCCCGCCCGGATCTGCACGAAGAAGGGGTTGTTGAGGGTGGACAGCGACAGGCCCAGCTTCGGGCTGCTCGCGGCGGAGGTGCCGTTGTGCAGGAAGGACGTGGCGCCGACGATCGCGACGGTGACCACGGCCGCGAGCCCGTACGTCGCCGCCTGCTTGCCCTTGCCCCCTTGGGAGGCACCGGCCACCGGGGTCGCCCCCGCCTTGCGCCGCAGCGTGTCGAACAGCACCGCGAGCGCGATGACGACACCGATGACGACCTGCTGCCAGAACGCGGAGACGTTCAGCAGGTTGAGCCCGTTGCGCAGCACGGCCAGGATCAGCGCGCCGATGAGCGTGCCGGACGCCTTGCCGGTGCCGCCCGCGAGGGAGGCGCCGCCGATGACGACCGCGGCGATCGCGTCCAGCTCGTAGCCGTCGGCGGCCTGGGGCTGCGCGGAGGAGAGCCGGGCGGCCAGCACGACACCGGCGACGGCGGCGAAGACGCCCGAGAAGGCGTAGATGGCGAGCTTCTGCTTCTTCACGCGCAGGCCGGACAGCCGCGCGGCCTCCTCGTTGCCGCCGATCGCGTACATGGAGCGGCCGATGTAGGTCCGGCCGAGCACGAAGGCCGCGATCAGGCCCATGACGATCATGACCAGGACCGGCACGGGCAGCCAGCCGCCGAGCGTGTCGCCGAGGTGGGAGACCGAGTCGGGGAAGGCGATCGGGGAGCCCTCGGAGATCACCAGGGACAGACCGCGGGCCACGGACAGCATGGCGAGCGTGGCGATGAACGGCGGGAGCTTGCCGTAGGAGATGAGGATGCCGTTGACGAGGCCGCAGACGATGCCCGTCGCTATGGCGAGGAGGACGGCGAGGAAGACCGGGACGCCCGCGGAGGTCGCGCTCCAGGCGAGGACCGTGGCGGACAGCGCGGCGACCGAGCCGACCGACAGGTCGATGCCCGCGGAGACGATCACGAACGTGACACCGAAGGCGAGGATGGCGGTGACGGCCGCCTGCACGCCGACGTTGAGGAGGTTGTCCGTCGTCAGGAAGTCGCCGGACAGGGCCGACATCGCGATGACGAGGACGATGAGCGCGGTGAGTGCGCCGTTGTCGAGGAGGAGGCGGCGCAGGCCTCCCGAGGCGCCACCCGCGCCCGTCGTGCTCTTGAGCGTGTCAGTGGCCACGGGAGGCCTCCTTGTCGGTGCTGGGGTTGCTTACTGCGAGCGCCATGACGGCGTCCTGGGTCGCCTCGTCGGCGGAGAGTTCACCGGCGATCCGGCCCTGCGCCATCACCAGGACCCGGTCGCTCATGCCGAGCACCTCGGGCAGGTCGCTGGAGATCATCAGGACGGCCGCGCCGGCGGCGGTGAGTTCGTTGACGAGCTGGTAGATCTCGACCTTGGCGCCGACGTCGATGCCGCGCGTCGGCTCGTCGAGGATCAGCACCTTGGTGTCGGCGAGCAGCCACTTGCCGATGACGACCTTCTGCTGGTTGCCGCCGGAGAGGGTGCGCACGTGCTGGCCGAGGCCCGCCATCCGCACGCCGAGCTGCCGGGCGATCCGCTCGGCGGACTCGCGCTGGCCCTTGAGGTCGACGAGGCCCGCCCGCGTGGCCGAGCGCAGCGTCACCAGGCCGAGGTTCTCCTCGACGGAGGCGTCCAGCACCAGGCCCTGGCCCTTGCGGTCCTCGGGGACGAGCCCGATCCCGGCGGTCATCGCCGCGTTGACGTCGTACTTGGCGACCGGGGCGCCGGACACCTTCACCGTGCCCTTGTCGTAGGAGTCGGCCCCGAAGACCGCGCGGACGACCTCGGTGCGGCCGGCGCCGACCAGTCCGGCGATGCCGACGACCTCACCGGCGTGCACCTCGAAGCCGACGTCGTGGAAGACGCCGTCCCGGGTGAGCCCCTCGACGGTGAGCAGGGGGGCGCCGCGGTCGGCCCGCTCGCGCGGGTACTGCTGCTCGATGGAGCGGCCGACCATGAGCCGGACGAGCTCGTCCTCGGGGGTGGAGGCGGGGACCTGGCCGACGCTCTTCCCGTCGCGGATGACGGTCACCCGGTCGCCGAGGGCGGCGATCTCCTCCAGGTGGTGGGTGATGAAGACGATCCCGACGCCGTCCTCGCGCAGCGTGCGCACGATCGCGAAGAGCTTGTCGACCTCCTCGGAGGTGAGCACGGCGGTCGGCTCGTCCATGATCAGCACGCGGGCGTCGAGGCTGAGGGCCTTGGCGATCTCGACCATCTGGAGGCGCGCGATGCCGAGTTCACGGACCCGGGCGCGGGGCGACACGTTCACGCCGACCCGCTGGAGCAGGACCTCGGCGTCGGCCTCCATCTTCTTCCGGTCGATCATCCCGAACCGGCGCGGCTGGCGCCCCAGGAAGATGTTCTCGGCGACCGTCAGATCCGGTACCAGGTTGAACTCCTGGTAGATCGTGGCGATCCCGAGCCGCTCGGAGTCCTGCGCACCCTGGATGCGCGTCTCCTCGCCGCCGGCCAGGATCCGCCCGGCGTCGGGGGTGTAGGCGCCGGAGAGCATCTTGATGAGGGTGCTCTTGCCGGCACCGTTCTCACCGAGCAGTACGTGCACCTCGCCGCGGCGCAGGTCGAAGTCGACGCCGTCCAGCGCGACCACGCCCGGGAAGGTCTTCCGTATGCCCTCGATGCGCAGCAACTCGTCCGCGTTGCTCACGTCGTGCTCCTTTGCACTGGGGTGGGGTGCTCGCCGCACGAGCGGCGTACGACGAGCCGGGCGGGGAGGGTCACGGACTGGCCGGGCCGCCCCTCGATGCGGTCGACCAGGGCCCGTACGGCGGCCCGGCCCAGCTCGCCCGTGGGCTGGGCGATCGCGGTGACCGGCGGATCGGTGTGCACGAACCACCGGATGTCGTCGAACGCGGCCAGCGCGAGGTCGTCCGGGACGCGCAGACCACGCGCGCGTACGGCGTCCAGGGCGCCGAGCGCCATCAGGTTGTCCGCGGCGAAGACGACCTCGGGCGGTTCGGCCAGGTCGAGGAAGCCCTCGGTGACCAGCCGGCCGCTCTCGGCCTGGAAGTCGCCCTGCCCTATGTAGGCGTCGGGGAGTTCGAGTCCGTACGCGGCGAGCGCCTCGCGGAAGGCCTCCACACGCTCGCGGCCGGTCGTGGTCGCCGCCGGGCCCGCGATGATGGCGAGCCGGCGGTGCCCGAGCCCGTACAGGTGCGCCACGAGATCCCGCACGGCGGCCTGTCCGTCCGCCCGTACGACCGGCACGTCCACGCCCGGGATCCACCGGTCCACGAACACCATGGGCGTCCCGGCCCGCGCGGCCTCCAGCATCAGCGGCGAGCCGCCGTCCGTCGGGGAGACGAGCAGCCCGTCGATCCGCCGGTCCAGCAGGGTGCGTACGTGGTGGTCCTGGAGGTCCGGCCGCTCGTCGGCGTTGCCGATGATGACGCTGTAGCCGAGCGCGCGGGCCTCCTCCTCGACAGAGCGGGCCAGTTCGGTGAAGTACGGGTTCATCACGTCGCTGATGACCAGGCCGAGGGTGTGGGTCTGGTCGGTGCGCAGGGAGCGGGCGACGGCGTTCGGGCGGTAGCCCAGGGTCTCGACGGCGGCCAGCACGCGGGTGCGTGCGTCGGCGCTGACCGACGGGTGGTCGTTCAGGACGCGCGAGACCGTGGCGACGGAGACGCCGGCCTCGGCAGCGACGTCCTTGATGCTGGCCACCGCCGCTCCACCTCCTCGTGGATCAGTCGGGGAGCACGGGGGTGAGTGCTCGTGGAATCGATTACATCGACGGGAGCATGGAATCGATTACACGCATCCGAATCAAGCCCCCGGCGGTACCTCTTGACCGGATCGTGATGTCGCGGGGGGCGGCCCGGCGGGCCAGGCTGGAGGTACGGGGGTTTCCTGTGGGGCGTGCGAGGCCCTGGTGGGCCGGAGCGGAGGAACCATGACGGCGGCGACCCGGAACGACGTACCTGTCGCCCTCGAAGGCGACGGCGTGGAACTGCGCATGATGCCGATCGGCGGCGGCCTGTCGGTGGGCTACATCACCCTCCCCCAGGGCACGGACATGGGCCCGGCCCTCAAGGGCCTGCCCGACGACGCCTGCCAGTGCCCGCACTGGGGCTACCTGCTCAAGGGCCGGATCAGGATGCGCACGGCCACGGGCGAGGAGGAGTACGAGGCGGGGCAGGCGTACTACTGGGGTCCCGGCCATGTGCCGGTGGCGCTGGAGGACAGTGAGCTGGTGGAGTTCTCGCCCAGTGAGGACTTCCAGCAGGTGATCGACCACGTGGTGGCGCAGGCCGGGTGAGCCGGAGCGTTTGCCGCGCCGGAGCGGCGCCGATGGGGTTCGCCGGGGCGGCGCCGATGAGGTTCGCCGGGCCGTGATCCGCCGGGGCCGCGGCGACGGGTTCCGCCGGGCCGGCGACCGATCGGCTGCACGCCGACAAGACCCGCCGGACCAGCGATCCACCGGCTCCACGCCGACAAGACCCGCCGGACCGGTGATTCATCGGCTCCGCCCGATGAGTTTCGCCGGGCCGGGCGGTCTTTCTAGCGTCGACCACAGGAGGAGCGCCGTGACCCAGCTGCTGCGCGTACAGAACTTCAACGTCTCGAGTGACGGATTCGGTGCCGGTGAGGGCCAGAGCCTGGAGCGGCCGTTCGGCCACGCCGATCCCGGGCAGATGTTCGCCTGGGCCGGCGCGACCGCGAGCTGGCCGAACCGCACCGACCCGGGCGGGAGCCGCGGCCTCGACGACTACCTGGTGCGCGACTTCCACAACAACATCGGCGCCGAGATCATGGGCCGCAACAAGTTCAGCCCGCAGCGCGGCCCTTGGCAGGACCACGAGTGGAAGGGCTGGTGGGGCGACGAGCCCCCGTTCCACACGCCGGTGTTCGTCATGACCCACCACGAGCGCCCGTCGTTCACCCTCTCCGACACCACGTTCCACTTCGTCGGCGGGGATCCGGCCGAGGTCCTCGACGAGGCGCGCAAGGCGGCCGGGGGCAAGGACGTCCGGCTCGGCGGCGGGGCGGCCACCGTCCGAGAGTTCCTGGACGCCGATCTGGTGGACACGCTGCACGTGACGGTCTCGCCCGGGGTGGTGCTCGGGTCCGGCTCACGGCTGTGGGAGTCGCCCGAGGAACTGCTCGACCGCTTCCACTGCGATGTCGTGCCGAGTCCGAGCGGGGTGATCCATCACCTGTTCTGGCGCAAGTGACGCCAGGTCAGGCGCCCTTGCCCCAGTCCAGCCGGTCGGCGAGCCCGGCGGCGGTGAAGGCGGCTTCCAGCGCGTCGCCGCCTTCGGTGAAGTGAGCCCAGCTGTCGTAGTGGACGGGGACGACGCGCCGGGCGCCGAGGATCTGCGCGGCCTCGGCGGCCATGGCGCTGTCCAGGACGACGACCTGGTTGTCGAAGAGGACGGGGAAGCGGGGAGCACCGGCGAAGAGCACGGCGGTGTCGACGGGGGCGAAGCGGCCGGCGATCTCGCGGACCGCGTCGAGTGAGGCGTTGTCGCCGCTGACGTAGACGGTGGGCAGGCCCTCGCCGGTCAGGACGAAGCCGACGACCTGGCCGGTGAACGGCTCGACCTGCTCGCGGGGGCCCGGGCCGTGCAGGGCGGGGACGCCGGTCACGGTGATCGTGCCGCCGTCAGGGCGGTCCAGCGCGACGGACTCCCAGTCGGCCAGGCCCCTGACCCTCTCCCCCAGGCTCTCACGCAGCCGCTCGCCGCCGCCGGGCGTGGTGAGGGTCAGGGGTATGCCGTCGAGCAGGGCCCGGCCGGAGATGTCGAGGTTGTCGGCGTGCTCGTCGTGGGAGAGCAGGACCACGTCGATACGGCCGAGGTCGGCCGGGCTGCCGGCGGCGGGTGCGGTCTTGGTCAGGAGCGGGCCCCCGGGACGGGGGTAGTCGCCGGGCGCGTCGAAGGTCGGGTCGGTCAGGAGGCGCAGGCCGCCGTATTCGAGGACGGCGGTCGGGCCGCCGAGGACGCGGATGGGGAAGTCGGCCGTCACGGGCAGGGAAGACATGCAGCACCTCACGGATAGAAGCGATCGAACCGTGAGATGACCGTAGCCGCTTCTCACGGATAGAGGCAAGCCGTACCATGAGAAGCATGGAGGAGTCCGTGACTGAGCAGCCCGCCCCGCCGCCCGCCCAGGGCGAGGAGGAGCACCCCTCCCTCGCCCTCGCCAACACCGCCCTCGCTCTGCCCGGCGGGCGCACGCTGGACCTCCTGGGCACCCCCGCTCAGACGAACCACTGGCTGACCCAGCGCGGCCTCGCCCCCGTCGACGCCGGCATGCGGGAGATGTGCGCGGCCCAACTGCGGTCGCTGCGCGAACAGATCAGGTCGCTGTTCGCCGCCCGCGCCGACGGCGTACCCGCCCTGCCCGCGGCCGTGAGCGCCATCAACGACGCGATGACCAGGGTCCCCACGGCCCCCCTGCTGCGGTGGGACGACAAGACCGGCCCCTACCGCACCGCCCCCCACCCCACCACCGCGATCGTCGACCTCGCGCTGGCGACCCTCGCCGCCGACGCCGCCGACCTGCTCACCTCCCCCGAGGCCGAGCGCCTCACCGCCTGCGGTTCCCCGCCCTGCAACCGCTACCTGCTTCGCCACGGCCGTCGCCACTGGTGCTCCACCCGCTGCGGCGACCGCGCCCGCGCGGCCCGGGCGTACGCACGCCGCACCGAGCAGCGCTGACACCATCCCGGTCACGGCCGGGACCGTCGGGCCAGCCGCTCCCCTCTGCTCTCCGCGACCCTTATGACGTCCCGCAGCGACTCACTGAGCCGCCGGGCCAGGTAGTGCAGTTCCTCGCCAGTCACGCGGCGCTCCGCGAGGAGTTCGGCGGCGTGCCCGAGCAGACGGTCCGCCATGTCGATCTGCACGTCCTCGATCTCGTCTGCGAGCCGTGAGACGTAGCCGGTTCCGTCGCCCACGAGGTAGCACGGTCTGCCGTCGTCACCGGTCCAGGGCAGCAGCCGCCCGGCCACCGTGCGGTCGCGCGGTTCGCCGGTCATGCGGACGCCTCCGCCATCAGGTAGGGGCGCACCAGTCGGTTGTCCTCTCCCCGGAGCGGGCGCTCGTCGGGACGACAGCAGGCCGCCGGGCACGCGGACGTGCGCAGGGGTGGCGCCGCCGGGCGCCGCCGCCTCCCCCGGGGAGGAAAGAGGAAGCGGAGGAACGGCTCCAGGAGGGGGCCGATGAGGTGTACCACGTCTGTCTGCCTGCCTTCTCACCTGCGGTGACTGCGCTCTGTGCTGAATCACTCACAGAGTGAGGCCGGCGCTCGCTACCCTGCCAGGGGGTGGAGCTTGACATCGCGTTTGTCAAGAAGAGGAGATGCGGCTGAGGCGGACCGCCGCCCGTCTCACCCAGGAGGAACTGGGCGACCAGGTGGTGTGCTCACCCACGCTGATCAGCCATTTCGAGGCGGGCAGACGCCTCCCCAAGCCGGATGACGCGCGGCGGATCGACCGGGCCCTGGGGACGGACGGGTTCTTCGCGCGGTGGCTGGAGGATCTGGAGTCGCGCTACACCGACCATTTCGCGGCGGTGGCCGAGCTGGAGCAACTGGCAACGCAGATCCAGCAGTTCGCACTCTCCCTGGTTCCCGGAGTGCTTCAGACCGACGGCTACGCACGCGCCCTGTTCGGGGCCTACCGCCCGAACCACACGCCCGAGGAACTTGACGAACTCGTTGTCATTCGAACGCGACGCCGCCGAATCCTCGACGGGCCTGCACAACCCGTCGTCTGGACGCTGCTCGACGAAGCAGTCCTCCGTCGCCGTGTCGGCGGGCCGCGCGTCATGGCAGAGCAGTTGCACAAGGTGGCGAACACGGCCGAGTCGGGACGGTTGCGCCTGCACGTGCTCCCCTACGGCGTAGGGGCGCACGCACTCATGCAGAGTCTGCTCACGCTCATGACCTTCGAGGACTCGGCCCCGGTGGCCTACGTGGAGGGCTTCCAGACGGGCAACTTGATGGACGAGCCAGCTCTGGTGAGTGCCTGTCAGACCGCCTACGCTCTGGCGCTGAGCGACGCATTGTCGCAGCAGGAGTCACTGGCCCTCGTCAGGGCGGCAGCGGAGGAGCATGCGCGTGATGAATGAGCACCTCGCCCTCACAGGTTGGTACAAGTCCAGCTACAGCGGCGGGGATCAAGGCGAGTGCCTCGAAGTCGCCCCCGGCCACCCCCACGTCCCGGTGCGGGACAGCAAGGCCGCCCACGGCCCCGCCCTGGTCTTCTCGCGGAGCGGCTGGGCCGCGTTCGTCAGCGCCGTCAAGGACGGGCACATCGAAGGCTAGGCAGGCTGTGTGAGACCCAGGGGCGGATAGCTCTCGCCGCCGACGCGTTCGGCCGCCTCGATGTAGTCGGCGAGGGCGTCCCGGGACTGGGCGAGGCTCGCCAACCGGTCGTCCAGCTGCCGCAGCCGTGACCGCATCGCGGCGAGCAACTCGGGGCATCCGACCAGCGTCGGGGCCTCCCCCGTCGCACAGGGCAGCAGGTAGGCGATGTCCTCGGAGGACAGGCCGGCGCCGAGCAGGTGGCGGATCTGCCTCACGCGGAGCAGGGCACCCTCGTCGTACTCGCGGTAGCCGTTCGCCCCGCGGGCCGGCTCCAGCAGGCCCTGGGCCTCGTAGTACCGCAGCTGATGGGCGTTGACGCCCGTGCGTCGGCTCAGTTCCCCGATCCGCATCGACAACCTCGCTTGACCTTCACACCGGTATGAACGTCGACGATGCTGCCATGGACGACGAAACCACAACACCCGTGACTGTCATCGGACTTGGCCTGATGGGCCAGGCGCTCGCCGGGGCGTTCCTGAAGGCGGGACACCCCACGACCGTGTGGAACCGTACGGCCGGCAAGGCCGACCGGCTGGTGGCCCAGGGCGCGCGGCCGGCCCCGACCGTCGGCGCCGCGATCGAGCCCGGTCGCCTCACGGTCATCTGTGTCACCGACTACCGAGCCGTGCACGAGACACTCGGCACAGCCGATGTCGAGCTGGACGGCACGACGCTGATCAACCTGACCTCGGGCGACTCAGGTCAGGCCCGGGAGACAGCCCGATGGGCCGAAGCGCGAGGCGCCCGCTACCTGGACGGCGCCGTCATGGCCGTCCCGTCGGCCATCGGCACCCCTGACGCGGTGATCCTTCAGAGCGGGGCGCGCTCGGACTTCGACGCGCATGAGCCGGCCCTCGGCGCTCTCGGCACCGTCACCTACCTCGGTACGGACCACGGGCTGGCGTCGCTGTACGACGCGGCCGGACTGGCCATGATGTGGAGCGTGCTGAACGCCTGGCTCCAGGGCACGGCCCTGCTCGGGACGGCGGGTGTCGACGCCGGGACGTACGCACCGTTCGCGCAACGGATCGCCGCCGGTGTCGCCGACTGGCTGCCGGGGTACGCCGGGCAGATCGACCGGGGCTCGTTCCCGGCCGAGGTGTCGGCGCTGGAGACCGACGCGCGGGCGATGGCGCATCTGATCGAGGAGAGCGAGGCGGCGGGGATCAACGCCGAGCTTCCGAGACTGCTCAAGGCGATGGCCGATCGTGCGGTCGCCGCCGGGCACGGCAAGGAGCAGTATCCGGTGCTGATCGAGGAGTTCGGCAAGCCCGGTACCCGGTGACCGACGCCTCTGGCAGGAAGGCGACGGCACCCATGACCGGCACGGGTGCCTTAGCAGACCTGCCGGCCCGGGCGACCGCTGATGGTCCGGGCGACCGGGGCCGCCCGGGGCCGAGCGTCACGCCGACTCGTTCAGCAACCTGCTCAGGTGCTCGCTCCCCGCCCCCAGGAGGTCGGGCAGCGGTGCCGCATCCTCGTACCAGCGCTTCTCGTACTCCCAGCAGAGCCAGCCGTCCCAGCCGTGGCGGGAGAGGATCTCGACGCATTCGGCGAGCGGGAGGACGCCCGCGCCGAGGGGCAGCGGGGTCGTGTCGTCGGGGGAGGCGATGTCCTTGACCTGGACGTAGCCGAGGTGGGGGGAGAGCGCCGCGTAGGTCTCGGAGGGCTGTTCGCCGCCGAGCCAGGTGTGCATCACGTCCCAGAGGGCGCCGACCTGACGGTGGCCGACGAGGCCGAGGATCCGCATCGCGTCGGCGGCGGTGCGGTGCGAGTCGTGGGTTTCGAGGAGGATGCGTACGCCCAGGTCGTTGGCGTGTTCGGCGGCCGTGCCCAGGCGCCGGGCGGCCGTCGCGTCGGCCTCCTCGGGGGTCTGCACGTCGAGGTCGCCGCCCGGGAAGACCCGGACGTACGGGGCGCCCAGGTCGTGGGCCAGGTCGAGGAGGGCACGGATCTCGGCCAGGACGGGCTCGTCGTCGCCCGGCGCGGCGACCTGTGCGTATCCCGCCAGGCCCAGGAGCTCTACGCCCGCTCCCTTGAACTCGGCCGCGACGTCCGCCCGTTCGGCGGGGCCGAGGCCGGTGTGGACCGGTTCCTCGGGGTGGGTGCGCAGTTCCACGCCGTGATAGCCGTGGGCGGTCGCGAGCCGCAGGACGTCGGGCAGGGGCAGGCCGGGGACACCGAGGGTGGAGAACGCCAGCTTCATGTTGACGGACCCTACCCGGCACCCCCGCCGGCGACTCTCCTTCGTCACTCGGGTGTTGCGTGGAGATCCAGTCGCCAGTCCTGGCCCGTCAGGTCCTGGCCGAAGGAGTGGTGCGGTTTCTCCGCGACCAGGACGAAACCGTGGCGCTGGTAGATGCGGCGGGCCGCGGCGAGGACGTCGTTCGTCCACAGGACGACCTCGCGGTAGCCGGCCTCGCGCGCGAAGCCGACGAGCGTCCCGACCAGGCGGTCGCCGATGCCGAGGCCGCGCGCGTCGGGCTCGACGAGCAGGAGCCGCAGCCGGGCGGCGCCGGGCGCGTCGTCCCGGAGGCACATCACGCAGCCCACCGGGCGGCCGTCCAGCTCGGCGATCCAGGTCCGCTCCCGGCGCGGGTCGCGGTCCTCGGCGTAGTCGGCGACGATCCTCGCCACCAGGCCCTCGTAGTCGGCGTCGAAGCCGTACTCCGCCGCGTACAGCGCGGCGTTGCGCTGCACGATCCAGCCGAGGTCGCCGGGTGCGGGCTCGCGCAGGACGACGTCCTCGGGGCGCGGGGCGCGGCCCTCGCCCAGGATCGTCCGGACGGTCCGCATGGCCTCCGCGAGCCGGGGCCGGTCCTCGGCGCGGACCGTGTCGAGCATCTCCCCGACCGACTGCCGTGCCCGCTCGTCGAGCAGTGCGGCGGCCTCCCGGCCGGGCCCGGTGAGCGTGACGCTGCGGCGACGCGGGTCCGTCTCGGACGGACCGCGCTCGACCAGCCCGTCCTCCTCGAACTTGTTCAGGATGCGGGTCAGGTACCCGGCGTCCAGGTGCAGCTGGGCCCGCAGGTCGGCGGCGTCCGTACGGGGCGCGTGCGCCAGCTCGTAGAGGACACGGGACTCGGTGAGGGTGTAGGGGGCGTAGAGGCGGCGGCCGTAGTCGAGGGCGCCGATGACGTTCGTGTAGAAGCGGTTGAAGGAGCGGATGTCCTGGACGGTCATGGTCTCGACCCCCGATATTTGACTCAGTCAGAGATATCTGAGTCGAGCCTAGACGTCCAGGGGACCTGAGACCAGGACGAGCTGCTGCGGCCAGGCGACGGCCGATGAGTTTCTCCGTGTTCCGCGGTCAGGAAGGGTGTTCGTGCGTCGCAGCCGCGAGTGATGTGGAAGCGTGCGGGGACGAATCCGCCGAGCACCCGACACGAGATACCGAGGAACCCGAAATGCGCACCCTGATCAGCACCGCTTTCATGTCGCTCGACGGCGTCGTCGAGGCCCCGGGCGGCGAGCCCGGTTACCGGAACTCCGGGTGGACCTTCAAGGACGTCGAGTTCCTTCCCGAGGCGTTCGAGATCAAAGGCCGGGAGCAGGAAGAGGCCACCGCGATGATGATGGGCCGCCTCAGCTATGAGGCATTCAGCCCGGTGTGGCCTGACATGGAGGAATTCGCCGACTACAACGTGATGCCGAAGTACGTCGTCTCCACGACCCTCGCCGAGGAGAACCTTGTGTCGAACTGGGGGGAGACGACGATCCTGCGCTCACTCGACGACGTCGCCGCGCTGAAGGAGACCGAGGGCGGCCCGATCATCGTCCACGGCAGCGCCTCCCTGAACCAGGCCCTTTCCGACGCCGGCCTGATCGACCGCTACCACCTGCTCGTCTTTCCGCTCCTGCTCGGGGCGGGCAAGCGGCTCTTCAGCGCCACGGACAAGGACACCCAGAAGCTGCGGCTCGTCGAGCACGAGGCCTACGCCAACGGGCTGCAGAAGAACGTCTTCGACGTCGTTCGCTGACGGGGCCCCGCACGCGTCCTCCCGTCGCGTTCCCGGGACGTGGCACGTACCGGAGGGGCCTGCCCGGCGGACGCAGGAGCACATGAGGGCGAGACGTCCGGGCCGAAGCGGGGGCGCAGGGGCATGGGGACGGCAGGCCCCACACCCCCGCCACCAGGCCCCGGCCGCTAAGAGGAGCGCGGCACCCCGGAGGACCCGCGCACCATCAACTCGCCGCGCACCGACGCGATCCCCCCGGGCGGTGCCTCCTCACGGCCCATGGCGATCCGTCCGGCCCGGGCCCCCGCATCCGCCAGCGGCAGCCGCACGGTCGTCAGCGACGGCACCGCGTCGATACTGAACGGCAGATCGTCGAAGCCCGCCACCGACACGTCCTCCGGGATCCGCAGGCCCGAGTCGCGCAGCGCGGCGCACGCCCCCAGCGCGACGGAGTCGTTCGCCGCGACGACCGCCGTCAGCGACGGGTCACGGCGCAGCAGCTCCAGCGTCGCCTCGTAGCCGGAGCGCCGGTCGTAGCGGCCGTGCACCGTCCACCGGGGGTCCTCCTCGATGCCGTGCGCGGCCAGCGCGGCGCGGTGTCCTTCCAGCCGGTGCCGCGTGGTCGTCCGTTCCTCGGGGCCCGCGATGTAGCCGAGCCGCCGATGTCCGAGCCCGATGAGGTGCTCGGTCAGCTCCTGCCCGCCGCCGCGGTTGTCGAAGGTCAGCGCGATGGCCCCGGTGTCCGACGCCGGCGGGCGTCCGCACAGCACGACCCGCGTCCCGGCCTCCCCCAGCTTCCGCACCTTGGCGTCCATGGCCACCTGGTGCGCCGCGTCCTCGATCGCCCCACCGGTCAGCACCACGGCCGCGGCCCGCTGCCGCTGAAGCAGCGTGAGGTAGGTCAGCTCCCGCTCGGGTGAGCCGCCCGTGTTGCAGACCACCGCGAGTCTCTCCCCGCCCGCACGGCCGCCCGGCCCTCCGATCTCGGCCTGGATGGCGCTCGCCATGATCCCGAAGAACGGGTCGGCGATGTCGTTCACCAGGATCCCGACCAGGTCGGAGGTGGCGGCGGCCAGCGCGCTCGCGGGCCCGTTGAGCACGTAGTCCAACTCGTCCACGGCCTTCAGCACCCGCTCGCGGGTGGAGGCCGCCACGGGGTAGTTGCCGTTCAGCACGCGCGACACCGTCGCGGGTGAGACCTGGGCGCGGGCCGCCACGTCCGCCAGGGTCACCGTCATCTCGTCGTCCTCCGGTCGCGCATCTCGTCTCGTCTCCACCCTCGTACACACCCAGACCACCGGACATGGTTCCGCACGGATCAGCAGGTCGACCGCCCCCGCCCCCGGCGAACCAATGGCCAAGGTTCCGAGCAGACCTTAAGCCCCCGACCCCCTGTTGTTCGCCCCCTCGAACAACTCGTCCTGGTCACGGTCTTGTCCGGACCGCGGTTCAGAGGCTAGCTTCTCCGTATATAGAAAGCGCTTGCTGCAACGCTCACCAGTTAACCGACGGCTCACCGGGCCGCCTGTGACGGGTGGGGCGTACGCGGCGCCGCGACCGCGTACGAAGGGAACGACGTTGACACGCAAGACGGTGCGAATCGCCATGAACGGCGTGACCGGGCGCATGGGCTACCGCCAGCACCTGGTCCGCTCCATCCTCGCCCTCCGCGAGCAGGGCGGCCTCGACCTCGGCGACGGCACGGTGCTGTGGCCCGAGCCGATCCTGGTCGGCCGCCGTGAGCACGTGCTGAAGGCGATGGCCGAGCAGCACGGGCTGGAGCACTTCTCGACGGACGTGGACGCGGTCCTCGCCGACGAGACCGTGGACATCTACTTCGACGCGCAGGTCACCTCCGCCCGCGAGGAGGCCCTGAAGAAGGCCATCGCGGCCGGCAAGCACATCTACACCGAGAAGCCGACCGCCACCGGCCTCGACGGCGCCCTGGACCTCGCCCGGCTGGCGAACGAGGCCGGCATCAAGCACGGCGTCGTCCAGGACAAGCTGTTCCTCCCGGGCCTGCTGAAGCTGAAGCGCCTCATCGACGGCGGGTTCTTCGGCCGGATCCTGTCCGTGCGCGGCGAGTTCGGCTACTGGGTCTTCGAGGGCGACTGGCAGACCGCCCAGCGCCCCTCCTGGAACTACCGGGCCGAGGACGGCGGCGGCATCGTCGTCGACATGTTCCCGCACTGGGAGTACGTGCTGCACGAGCTGTTCGGCCGGGTGAAGTCCGTCCAGGCGCTCACCGCCACGCACATCCCGCAGCGCTGGGACGAGAACGACAAGCCCTACGACGCGACGGCCGACGACGCCGCGTACGGCGTCTTCGAGCTGGAGGGCGGCGCGATCGCCCAGATCAACTCCTCCTGGGCCGTCCGCGTCAACCGCGACGAGCTCGTGGAGTTCCAGGTGGACGGCACCGAGGGCTCCGCGGTCGCGGGCCTGCGCAACTGCCGCGTCCAGCACCGCAGCGCCACCCCCAAGCCGGTCTGGAACCCGGACATCCCCGCCACGGAGGTCTTCCGCGACCAGTGGCAGGAGGTCCCGGACAACACCGAGTTCGACAACGGCTTCAAGGCCCAGTGGGAGCTGTTCCTGCGACACGTCTACGCCGACGCCCCCTACCACTGGGACCTGCTGGCCGGTGCCCGCGGTGTCCAGCTCGCCGAGCTGGGCCTGAAGTCCTCCGCGGAGGGCCGCCGTCTCGACGTGCCGGAGATCTCGCTGTGACCATCCGACTTCCCGGCGCCGGCGGGGCGTTGCGGACCTACGAGCCCCGCACCGAGCCCCTGGCCGTGACCCCCGGCACGCCCTTCACCTCCCGCACGGTCTTCTCGGCGGCGCACGTCGTCGCCGACCCCTTCGCGGACGTCTCCCCCGACTCGCCCGCCGCGGTCGACTGGGACGCCACCCTCGCCTTCCGCCGCCACCTGTGGTCCCACGGTCTCGGCGTCGCCGAGGCCATGGACACCGCCCAGCGCGGCATGGGCCTGGACTGGGCGGGCGCGGCGGAGCTGATCCGCCGGTCGGCGGCCGAGGCCAAGTCGGTCGGCGGCCGAATCGCCTGCGGTGTGGGCACCGACCAGATCGCCTCCGGCTCGCTCGCGGAGGTCCGCGCGGCCTACGAGGAGCAGCTCGCCCTCGTCGAGGAGTCCGGCGCGCAGGCCATCCTGATGGCGTCCCGGGCACTCGCGGCGGCGGCCTCCGGGCCGGAGGACTACCTGGAGGTCTACGGCCATCTGCTGCGCCAGGCCGCCGAGCCGGTGGTCCTGCACTGGCTGGGACCGATGTTCGACCCGGCCCTGGAGGGCTACTGGGGGTCGGCCGACCTGGACGCGGCGACGGACACGTTCCTGGACGTGATCGCCGCCCATCCGGACAAGGTCGACGGCATCAAGGTCTCCCTGCTGGACGCACAGCGCGAGATCGACATCCGCCGCCGGCTCCCGAAGGGCGTGCGCTGCTACACGGGCGACGACTTCAACTACCCCGAGCTGATCGCCGGCGACGAGCAGGGCTTCAGTCACGCGCTGCTCGGCATCTTCGACCCGCTGGGCCCGCTGGCGGCGCAGGCGGTCCGGGTCCTGGACACGGGCGACGTGCAGGGCTTCCGCGATCTGCTCGACCCCACGGTCGGGCTCTCCCGGCACCTGTTCCAGACGCCGACCCGCTTCTACAAGACGGGCGTGGTCTTCCTGGCCTGGCTGGCCGGCCACCAGTCGCACTTCGCGATGGTCGGCGGCCTGCAGTCGGCCCGCTCGCTGCCGCACTTCGCGACGGCGTACGAACTGGCCGACGGGCTGGGGCTGTTCCCCGACCCGAAGCTGGCGGAAGAGCGGATGAAGACGCTGCTGAGCATGTACGGGGTGAACCAGTGAGCGGGTCCCTGGAACGCTTCTCCATCAACCAGATGACGGTGAAGCAGCTGTCGCTGCCGGAACTGGCCGACGGCTGCGCCCGGCTGGGCATCCGCAACGTGGGGCTCTGGCGCGAGCCGGTGCAGGCGTTCGGCCTGGAGGCCGCGGCGAAGCTGGTGCGGGACGCCGGGCTGACGGTGACAACGTTGTGCCGGGGCGGGTTCTTCACCGCGATCGACCCGGGCGAGCGTGCGGAGGCCCTGGCCGACAACCGCCGCGCGATCGACGAGGCGGCGACGCTGGGCACGGACACGCTGGTCCTGGTCTCGGGCGGTCTGCCCGCGGGCTCGAAGGACCTGCACGGCGCCCGGGAGCGCATCGCCGACGCCCTCGCGGAACTCGGCCCGTACGCGGAGCGGCACGGCGTCCGGCTGGCCATCGAGCCGCTGCACCCCATGTACGCCTCGGACCGCTGTGTGGTGTCGACCCTGGCCCAGGCCCTGGACATCGCCGAACGCTTCCCGGCGCACCAGGTCGGCGTCACGGTCGACACGTACCACATCTGGTGGGACGACACCGCCCCCGCGCAGATCGCCCGGGCGGGCGCGGGCGGCCGTATCCACACCTTCCAGCTCGCCGACTGGACGACTCCCCTCCCCGAGGGCGTCCTCACCGGCCGCGGTCAGATCGGCGACGGGTCGATCGACATGCGGGAGTGGCAGGACCACGTGGAGGCGGCCGGCTACACCGGTGCCATCGAGGTGGAGCTGTTCAACGACGTCCTGTGGGCACGCGACGGCCAGGAGGTCCTGGCCGAGACGGCGCGGAGGTTCATCGAACACACCCGCTGACCGCGCCCCGCGGACCACGCCTCCGCCCCGCCCCCGTGTACCCGGGGGCGGGGCGGTGGCGTGCCGGGGCCGCCCCGGGCCGTTCCGGATGCACCCGTCCCCCGGGCGTGACACGCTTTTCCCAAGGACTCGGCCGGTCGTAGTGCTCTCTCTTCCCCTCGCATCCTGATTCGGAGAGCAGCCATGGCTGACTTCCTCGTCAACACCACCAAGTCCGGCGACCAGCTCCAGCCCGCCGTCGACGGCTTGTTCGGCACGCAGTTCCTGGAGCTGTGGTCGGACGACAGCGACTTCGTCATCAAGGGACAGTTCCTGGGGGACGACGGCGACAAGCTCGGGAGCGAGTTCGCGGTCAGTGCCCAGCCGGCGGACGGGCCGGGGGTGCGGCCGCTGTGGCCTTCCGTGCTGTCCGCCGGGATCAGCGGCCAGTTCGCCGTATGGCTGGAGACGCCGTTCGGCATGCCCGGGCCCAGCCCGTCCGTGAAGCTCCAGCGGTTCACCGAGGGCCGGAAGGCCGGTCCGGAGACGCTCGTCACGGCCGACGCGGATCCGAAGGTCCGGCCTTGCCTCGCGTTCATGATCGACGGTGGTGTGCTGGTCACCTGGGCGAGCCGGCGGCCCGACCAGCGCATCCGCGCGCGGCGTTTCCGTGCGGACGGCAGCCCGGCGACACCGGAGTTCACGGTCAGCACCACCGAGGGCTTCCACGAGAAGCCCGCCGCGTCGATCCTCACCAACGGCAACGTCGTCGTCGCCTGGTCGACCGATCCCTCATCGATCGGCGGCGGCCGGCTCACGCTGCGGTTCTTCGACTTCGAGGGCAATGCCCTGGGCGGGGAGATCCAGCCCGACGTCGGCGGCTTCACCGGGGTCAACGCGATCACCCTGCTCGACAGCGGACGGTTCGTCGTCGCGCACATCGAGCGCATCCAGCCCAGCGACCTGGGCAAACCGCAGACCACTGTCGCGGCGAGCATCTTCCAGCCCGACGGCACCGAGACGTTCGACATCACGGCCGGCAACCCCCGGGGCTTCACCCGGAGCTCCCCGGCCCTGTCCCGGCTGCCCGGCGGGCGCTTCCTGATGGCGTGGGTCGAGGAGAGCGCGGACACCCACGACACCGTGCCGACCGTGATGGCCAAGGTCTGCTCGGAGAGCCAGGGTTCACTCGGCGACCCGGTGCGGGTCAGCACGGCCGACCCCGGGAACCGGTCCCACACCTGCACCGCGACGGCCTTCGGCAACGGCCCGGAGAGCGCGATCATCACCTGGGACGACGACAGCCACCTCGACGGCGACACGGGCTTCGGCGTGCGGGCCCGCACGTTCCACATCAGCCCGCCCGGGATGCTGGTCGAGGCGTCCTAGGGGCGGCCGCCGGGGCCCGGGGGCCCGCGGGGTGAGGGAGGCCAGCCCCACTCCGCCCACCAGCAGCGCCGCCGCGCACCACCGCAGGGGGCTCACCGGCTCGCCGAGGAACAGGAACGCCGACGACATGCCGAAGACGGGGACCAGGAGGGAGAACGGCGCCACCGTGGAGGCGGGGTGGTGGCGCAGCAGGAAACCCCATGCGCCGAAGCCGAAGACCGTGGTGATCCAGGCGACGTAGAGGATCGTGCCCGCGCCCTGCCAGTCCAGCGCGCGCAGGGCCGCCAGGTCGCGCGAGGGGCCCTCGGTGAGGAGGGAGAGGGCCAGCAGGGGGAGGACCGGGACCGTGCTGACCCAGACCATGAAGTTCAGGGCGTCCGGCGGAGCGGCCTTGCGGGTGAGGACGTTCGAGGCGCCCCAGCACGCCGCCGCGCCGACGACCAGGGCGAACGCGCCGAGTGGGCCCGAGGTGCCCTCGTCCACGGCCGCCACGGCGATACCGGCGAGGGCGGTCAGCATGCCCAGCAGGCGGACGCGGGACGGCCGTTCGCCCAGGGTCAGGGCCGCGATCGCCGCCGTGAACACCGCCTGGATCTGCAGGACCAGGGAGGACAGACCGGCGGGCATGCCCGCGTCCATGCCGACGAAGAGCAGGCCGAACTTCGCGACGCCCAGGACCAGGCCGACCGCCACGATCCACTTCCACGCCACCTTCGGGCGTCCCACGAGGAACACCGCCGGGAGCGCCGCCGCCAGGAAGCGCAGGGCGGAGAAGAGCAGGGGCGGGAAGTGGTCCAGGCCGATCTCGATGACCGTGAAGTTGACGCCCCAGACGGCGGCGACCAGGACGGCGAGGGCACGGTGTGACGGGCGCATGCCGTGAGCATCGCGTCCCGCGACCGTGAAGCACCAGCGATGATTGCTGCATGGTTGGATGAAGCATCTCTAAGCAGAAGCCCCGCTGACCAGAAGCCCCGCTGAAAGCACGTCGAGCAAAAGCACGCTGAGCAGCAACAGCATCGCCGAGCACGCCCCCGGGCGACCCGCTCAGCAGAAAGGAGCCCCCCGTGCTCGATCTCCAGCGGCTGCGCGCCCTGCACGCCGTCTCCGTGCACGGCACCGTCGGCGCCGCCGCGCTCGCGCTCGGGTACACGCCCTCCGCGGTGTCCCAGCAGATCGCCAAGCTGGAGCGGGAGACCCGGACCGTGCTGCTGGAGCGGGAGGGGCGGGGCGTGCGGCTCACCGACGAGGCCAAGCACCTGGTGGCGGCCGCACAGGAGTTGCTGGCCATCGTGGAGCGCGCCGAGACCGAACTGGAGGAGCGGCGGGGCCGGCCGGCGGGGCGGCTGACCGTCGCCGCGTTCCCGTCGGCGGCACGCGGGCTGATGCCGGGTGTGCTGGCCGAGCTGGGCCGCAGGCATCCCGCCCTGGACGCCCGGCTCTGCGAGGTCGATCCGCATCTGTCGGTCGACCTGGTGGCGAAGGGCGCCGTCGACCTCGCCGTGGCGCACGACTGGGACATCGCGCCGCTGCCCGCCCCGCCGGGTCTGGAGCAGGCGGTCATCGGGGACGACCTGTGCGATCTGCTCGTCCCCGAGGGGCATCCCTTCGCCGGGCGGGCCGCCGTGCGGCGCGAGGAGCTGGGCGGCGAGCGGTGGATCTGCCAGCCGCCGGGGCGGGTCTGCCACGACTGGCTGCTGCGGACGCTGCGCACGGCCGGGCACGAGCCGGACATCGTCCACCAGGCCGACGAGAACCCCACCCTGGTGGCCCTGGTCGCGGCCGGGCTCGGGGTCGCGCTCATCCCGCGGCTGGGGCGCGGGCCGCTGCCCGCCGGGGTGGTGGCGGTGGCGCTCGATCCGATGCCGGTGCGGCGGCTGTACGCGCTGTGGCGGACGGGTGCGGCGCGGCGTCCGGCCATCGCGGAGACCGTACGGGTGCTCGGTGAGCTGTGGCCGGGAGTGGAGGCTCATCCGCCCCGCTGACCCCCTGGTTCCCCTGTGTACCGACTTGCGGAAATCCGGGCCGGGCCGGGAACCCGGACCGGACCGTCCCCGTCCAATCGCAGGCCACCGGAGAGTCACCACGGTGCGGTGTCGGCCCTCGCCACTGGCTGCGATCGCTGACCACCCTCTCCGCCGTACCGCGGCCGGCGGCACCTGCCGCCATCGGCGCGTCCCCCTCCAACCGCGCCGGTGGCGGCCCCTCGGCGGTTACCGTGCATTCCCTTGACTGGCAGAAACTTCCCGGATATTGGTGACCTCTTGGAAGTTTCCTTCAGCGGATCCGCAACGGATCACCTCCGGAAGGAGCGCACGTGCACGACACCGGCACGGGAAACACGGGAAACACGGCTCAGCCCTCCAGACGCACCCTCCTCGCCGCCACGGCCGGCGTCACCGCCGCCCTCGCGGCCGCCGGGCCCGCGCGGGCCGCCGCCCCTGACGACAGCCGGCTGCGCGCCCTCGTCTCCCGCATGACGCTGGAGGAGAAGGTCGGCCAGCTCTTCGTGATGCGGGTCTACGGCCACTCCGCCACCGCCCCCGACCAGGCCGACATCGACGCCAACCTCAAGGAGATCGGGGTCCGTACGGCCGCCGAGCTGGTGGCGAAGTACCGGGTCGGCGGCATCATCTACTTCGCGTGGGCGCACAACACCCGCGAGCCGCACCAGATCGCGGACCTGTCCAATGGCATCCAGAAGGCGTCCCTGGAGCTGCCGCGCGGTCTGCCGGTGCTCATCTCCACCGACCAGGAGCACGGGATCGTCGCCCGGGTCGGCAGGCCCGCCACGCTCTTCCCGGGCGCCATGGCCGTCGGCGCGGGCGGGTCGCGGTCCGATGCGCGCACCCTCGGCCGGATCGCGGGCGCCGAGCTGCGGGCGATGGGGATCCGGCAGGACTACTCCCCCGTGGCCGACGTGAACGTCAACCCGGCCAACCCGGTCATCGGCGTACGGTCCTTCGGTGCCGATCCGCGGGCCGTGTCCGCGCTGGTGGCCGCCGAGGTCGCCGGGTACCAGGGGTCCGGGGTCGCCGCGACCGCCAAGCACTTCCCCGGGCACGGGGACACCAACGTCGACAGCCACACCGGCTTCCCCACCATCACCCACAGCCGCGAGTTGTGGGAGAGGCTGGACGCCCCGCCGTTCCGGGCGGCGATCGCCGCGGGCATCGACTCGATCATGACCGCCCACCTGATGGTCCCGGCCCTCGACGACTCCGGCGATCCGGCGACCCTCTCCCGGCCCATCCTCACCGGCATCCTGCGCGAACGCCTCGGCTACGACGGAGTCGTGGTCACCGACTCCCTCGGCATGGAGGGCGTACGCACCAAGTACGGCGACGACCGGGTGCCGGTGCTCGCGCTGAAGGCGGGCGTGGACCAGCTCCTCAACCCGCCCGATCTGGACCTGGCCTGGAACGCCGTCCTGACCGCCGTGCGCGAGGGCGAGCTGACCGAGGCCCGGCTCGACGCATCGATCCTGCGGGTGCTGCGGCTGAAGTCGAAGCTGGGACTGTTCCGTTCGCCGTACGTCGGTCAGGCCGGTGTGGACCGGACCGTCGGCACCCGGGCGCATCTGGCGGCGGCCGACCGGATCGCCGAGCGGACGACGACGCTGCTCGTCAACGAGGGGCGGCTGCTGCCCCTGTCGCGGCGCCGGCACCCCAAGGTGCTGGTGGTCGGCGCGGACCCTGCCTCGCCGTCCGGCACGACGGGGCCGCCCACCGGCGTGCTCGCGGGCGCGCTGGGCGCGCTGGGCTTCACGGCCACGGCCCTGTCGACCGGCACCGCCCCCTCCGCGGCGACCATCGCGAAGGCGGTCGCCGCGGCGCGGGACACCGACGCGGTCGTGGTGGCCACGTACAACGTCACGGCGGGCAGCGGCCAGAAGGCGCTGGTGGAGCAGCTCGTGGCCACCGGCAGGCCGGTCGTGGCGGTGGCCGTCCGCAACCCGTACGACGTGGCCCAGCTGCCGTCCGTGCCGGCCTGCCTGGCCGCCTACTCCTGGACCGACGTCGAACTGCGGGCCGCCGCACGGGTGATCGCCGGGCGGGTGAAACCGCGCGGGAAGCTGCCGGTGGCGGTGCAGCGGGCGGATGATCCGGAGCAGGTGCTGTACCCCATCGGCTACGGGCTGTCGTACTAGACGTACGCCACGGCCCGGGCGCACCACCCCCAACGTGCGCAAACCGCCCCATGTGCCTGGCGTGCGCCCGCGACGGCGGGTCACGCTGGGCGAGCACACTCGGGGGGTCGGCGATGCGTGGGAGAAGTTCCGTGGGGGTGGTCTGGGGACTGGTGGCGCTGCTCGGCACGCTGCTGACCGGCTGCCAGAGCCCGTCGGGCGGCGTGGCGGAGGACGGCCGGCTGGGCGATCCCGCGACCGGCAGGACCGCGCAGACCGCCACGGCGTCACCGGTGCCGACCCGGCCCTCCGGATACGGGGCGGTGTTCCTCGCGGTCGGCGAGTGCAGCTCGTTCGGTACGACCAGCTTCACCGAGGTGCCGTGCGCCGGTGAGCGGGCGGCGGCCCGGGTCACGGCACGGCACGACGGCACGGTGCGGGACGGGCCGCGCTGCCCGGCGACCACCGACTTCGTGCTGCACATCAGCGAGCAGCGGCCCGCCTCCGACGAGGACGGCGACGGGGCGGTCCCGCAGGGCTACGCCTGCATGCGCAACCTCCAGCCGCCGCACCCCGGCGACCCGGGCGGCGGGGGCGGGCCCCGCACGATCGTGGGCGACTGCGTCTACGGCTCCGGCGACGGGCAGGTCCGCGAGACCGCCTGCGACGGCGAGGGCGAGCGCAAGCCGCAGTACAAGGTGGTCCGCGCGGTCACCGACCGCGCCGACTGCCCCGGCCCGACCGCCCTGTACGTCCGGCTGGGCGGGAAACGGCCGGTGGGGTGCGCCCGGCCGCTGTGAGCGGGGCGTTGGCCATCGCCCGCGTCACCCCAAGAGCCTGTTGCGCGGGAGTCTTCGCCGGGCCTCGGCCATCTGGTCGCGGACGTGCTGCGGGGGCAGGTCCGCCGCCAGCCGGGCCAGTTCCTCGAAGGTCGACAGGTACGTTCCGGTGCTGCCCTCGCCCCGCAGCTCCCTCTCCCGCTCCACGAACGGCCGGACGGCCTTCCAGACCGAGACGATCCGCGTGCGCAGGACCGTGACCAGCAGCGTCTGGTCGAGCAGACCGAAGACAGCGAGGTTGGCGAAGGACTGGTAGTAGTACACGACGCTGCAGAAGGCCGTCTTGGCCTCGGCCGGTAACCCGCGTACTCCGTCCGCCGGGTCGTGCTCGGCCCCCAGGCGGGTGCACACGTAGTCGTGCTGTTCGTGGAACTCGGCGGACCGGAACTCCCGGAGCAGATCGATCAGCACCGAAATGTGGTTGGCGTGCTTCGCGATGCGGGCCTGCCGTGTGCTGAACACGATGGAGGTCACCACTGCGACGACGGCGATGGCCGTGGTCGCGACGTTGAAGACGACAGAACTGTCCATCAGGTCACCGTACGGAGCATTCACCGCGCGCGCAGGAACATGCGAACCGCCCCTCGGCCAGGGGGCCGAGGGGCGGTCGTAGCCGGGCTGCGGGCGGTTACGGACGCAGCGTCATCTCACGCTGGACGTCCCGCTTGTCGAGCTTGGCGTCGAACTTCGCCAGCGGCTTGGCCGCCTGCGGGTCCGCCTGCACCGAACCGGAGGCGACACCGGCCCAGTCGAGGATGCGGGCGGTGGCGAGGGCCTTCTGCTCGGGCACGAGGCCCGCGACGTTGGCGCCGTGGTTCATGCCGGGGGCGGTCATGACGTAGGAGTCCTTCGCGCCCTTGCCGACGCGGAAGGGCTCCGCACTCCACGGGTCGTTCTGGCCGTTGACGAAGAGCATGTGGCGGGCGTTGTGCCGGACCCAGGTGTCCACGTCCCGCATCGCCGACGGCTGGAACTTCATGGGGATGTCCCGGGGGACGAAGTTGCGCGGCGGCTGGTAGCCGTAGCGGATGTACTGCTTCTCGATGTGCGGGAAGCGGATGGTCGGCGCGCCGAGCTGGGTGCCGGCCTGGTAGTAGTACGGCGTGTAGGTCGTCAGGCCCTGGTCGGCGTAGGCGGAGAACCCGGAGATCGTGTCGACGGAGTCCCAGATCTGGTCGTCGGTGGCGTTCTTGGCGTCGGCCGGGATCTGGTCGCAGTCGGACAGCAGGCTGTACTGCCAGAAGCCCCACACGTAGTCGAGGACGGTCGCCTCATAGGCCTTGTCCAGGCTGCCGATGGTGGTGAAGGTGAGGCCGTTCTCCTGCGCGAAGGCCGCGTACTTCTTCTCCAGCGGTTCGCGGCGCACCAGCGCCTCGCGCTGCACGCCGTTGAGGCGGTCGCGGCACTCCTTGGTGCCGACGCGGGCGAAGAAGCGGTCGTAGGCCGAGTCCTCCTTGTTCACCACGTCGTTGGGGGCGACGTAGGCGACGACGCCGTCCATGTCCCGCGGGTAGAAGCGCTCGTAGTAGGTGGCGGTCATGCCGCCCTTGGAGCCGCCCGTGGAGATCCACTTCTTGCCGTAGATGCCCTTCAGCGCCTTGAAGACGCGGTGCTGGTCGCTGGCGGCCTGCCAGATGTCCAGCTTGGACCAGTCCGCCGGGGCGGGCCGCGACGGGGTGAAGAAGCGGTACTCCAGGGAGACCTGGTTGCCGTCCACGATCTGGGTCGGCTCGCTGCGGCGGGGCGTCGTGGAGACGTTGTAGCCACTGGTGAAGAACACCGTCGGGCGCGCGACGTCCTTGTGCAGCACGGTGATGCGCTGCTGGAACGTGCCCTTGGACGGCTTGCGGTGGTCGACCGGCTGCGTGTAGTTCAGGACGAAGAAGCGGTAGCCGGTGTACGGCTTCTCCTCGACCAGGCTCATGCCCGGTATGGAGAGCAGCCTCTCCTTGATGTCGGTGGTGCCGGCGGCGTCGGCGGCGGTGGCCGCTCCCGCCGTGCCCAGTGTGCCTATGAGCACCGTGAGCGCCAGCAGCCATCTGAGCGCCTTGCGCATGCGCACTCCCCTGTGAGACAGATGTGCGCCGGAAGCTAGCGGACCAACTCACCGGAGCACCAGGGGACATAGGGAAAACCCTGTGCGCGGGGGGCGTGTGACGGGGTGCGCGGCGTCCGTCAGCAGAGGATCCAGCCGGAGCTGAACTTCCCCTGGCCGACCTGGCCCTTGAGCCAGACGCAACGGCGCCCGGCGTGCACGATCACCGGGCCCGCGTGGTAGGCGTACTTGCCCGCGTCGACGACCGGCCGGTTGCCGCGCGCCTGCACGCTCACCGACATCTTGCGCTTCACGCCGGGCTTCTTGGTGAGGGTCACGGCGCAGACGTACTGGCCGCGTTTGTAGACGAGCACGGTGCCGGTGGAGAACGACAGGGTGCGGACCTTGCGGCCGGGACAGTACGCGGAGGCGGCCTGCGCCTCCCCCGGCGCGGCGACGGCGAGCAGCCCGGAGGCGGTCAGCACGGCCAGTCCGAGCGCGAGCCGCCGGCGTATCGCTCCACTGTGCACTCTCGTCCTCCCGTACCGCGCCGTCCGCGACCATCGGCGTACGCCAGTACGGACGCATGACGTATGTCGGATGGTTGCACGAGCGTTACGAAAACGCGGTCGGGCGGCTCCGTCAGCGGGACGCGCCGACCGGCTCCTCCGGCTCGGCGGCGCCGATGAACGTCCGCCACAGCTGCGCGTACCGGCCGCCGCGGGCGAGCAGTTCCTCGTGGGTGCCGTCCTCGGCGACCCGGCCGTGGTCCATGACGACGACCCGGTCGGCGCGGGCGGCGGTGGTGAGGCGGTGGGCGACGACGAGGGTCGTACGGCGGCCTGCCAGGCGGTCGGTGGCCTGGTTGACCTGGGCCTCGGTGGCCAGGTCCAGGGCGGCCGTGGCCTCGTCGAGCAGCAGGACGTCCGGGTCGACCAGCTCGGCGCGGGCCAGCGCGATCAGCTGGCGCTGCCCGGCGGACAGGTTGCGGCCCCGCTCGGCGACCTCGTGGAGGTAGCCGCCCTCCAGCGTGGCGATCATGTCGTGCGCGCCGACCGCGCGGGCCGCCGCCTCCACCTCGGCGTCGGTGGCGTCGGGACGGCCGTAGGCGATGGCGTCGCGGACGGTGCCCTGGAAGAGGTACGCCTCCTGCGGGACGACCCCGAGACGGTGCCGGTACGAGGTGAGGTCCAGGTCCCGCAGATCGCTGCCGTCGACGGTGACCCGGCCGCCGGTCGGATCGTAGAAGCGGGCCACGAGCTTGACGAGGGTCGACTTGCCCGCGCCGGTCTCGCCGACGAAGGCGACGGTCTGCCCGGCCGGGATGCGCAGGTCGACGCCTCCCAGGGCCGCCTCGCCCTCGTCGGCGGCGCCGTAGGCGAAGTGCACGTCCTCGAAGGCGATGTCGCCGCGCAGCGACAGCACCTCCACGGGTTCGTCGGCGGACTTCGTCGACGTCGGCTCCCGCAGCAGCTCCTGGATGCGGCCGAGCGACACGGTCGCCTGCTGATAGCCGTCGAAGACCTGGGAGAGCTGCTGCACGGGCGCGAAGAAGAGGTCGATGTAGAGCAGGTACGCCACCAGCGAGCCGATGGCCAGCGTCCCGGCGTCGACCCGGGCCCCGCCCACGATCAGCACGGCCGCCGCGGCCACCGACGACAGGAACTGCACGAAGGGGAAGTACACCGAGATCAGCCACTGGCCCCGGATGCGGGCCTCACGGTAGTCGGCGCTGCGTCCGCCGAACCGCCGCTCGCCGTCCCGCTCGCGCCGGAACGCCTGCACGATCCGCAGCCCGGACACCGACTCCTGGAGGTCCGCGTTCACCACCGACACGCGTTCGCGGGCCAGCTCGTACGCCTTCACGCTCGCGCGGCGGAAGAAGAAGGTGGCGATGATCAGCGGCGGCAGCGTCGCGAAGACGACCAGTGCCAGCTCCACGTCGATCACCATGAGCGCCACCATGATCCCGAAGAAGGTGACGACCGAGACGAAGGCCGTGACCAGGCCCGTCTGGAGGAACGTCGACAGCGCGTCGACGTCGGTCGTCATCCGGGTCATGATCCGCCCGGTCAGCTCGCGCTCGTAGTAGTCGAGCCCGAGGCGCTGGAGCTGGGAGAAGATCTTCAGCCGGAGCGAGTACAGCACCCGCTCACCGGTGCGCCCGGTCATCCGGATCTCACCGATCTGGGCCGCCCACTGCACCGCGACCGTCAGCAGTCCCAGCAGTGCCGCCGCCCACACCGCGCCGAGCGCGGCCTGGGTGACGCCGGAGTCGATGCCGTGCCGGATCAGCACGGGCAGCAGCAGGCCCATGCCCGCGTCGGTGGCGACCAGGGCGAGGCTGACCAGCAACGGCAGCCCGAAGCCGCCCAGCAGGCGGCGCAGGCCGTAGGACGCCTCGGGCCGGACCGCCTTCGACTCGTCGATGTCCGGGACGTCGGCCGCCGGGGGCAGCGCCTCGACCTGGGCGAGCAGCTCGGGGGTGGCGGGGCTCTCGGCGAGGGCCAGGTCCTTGCGCTCGCGGTCGCCGGTCCACAGCCGCGGGGTGACCCCGCGCTCGGCGTCGAACTCGGCGTCGAGCTCGTCCCGTACGGAGGTGTCCTCCCGGGGGCAGGCCGGCTGGGTGTGGCCCGGGGAGACCGCGCCCAGCTCGTCCGGGTCGGTGAGCAGGCGCCGGTAGAGGGCGGACCGCTCCTGGAGTTCCTCGTGGGTGCCGAGGTCGGCGAGGCGGCCGCCGTCCAGGACGGCGATGCGGTCGGCGAGGTTCAGGGTGGAGCGGCGGTGGGCGATCAGCAGGGTCGTGCGGCCCCGCATGACGCCCTTCAGGGCCTCGTGGATCTCGTGCTCCACGCGGGCGTCCACGGCGGAGGTGGCGTCGTCCAGGACCAGCAGGCGCGGGTCGCTGAGGATGGCGCGGGCGAGGGCGACGCGCTGGCGCTGGCCGCCGGAGAGGGTGAGGCCGTGCTCGCCGACGGTGGTGTCGTAGCCGTCGGGGAGCTCACTGATGAAACGGTCCGCCTGGGCGGCCCGGGCGGCCTTCTCGATCTCCTCCTGGGTGGCGTCGGGGCGGCCGTAGGCGATGTTGTTGCGGACGGTGTCGGAGAAGAGGAACGAGTCCTCGGGGACGAGGCCGATCGCGGCGCGCAGCGACTCGGTGGTCAGCTCGCGCACGTCGTGCCCGCCGACCAGGACGGCCCCGCGGGTGACGTCGTAGAAGCGCGGCAGCAGGAGGGAGACCGTGGACTTGCCGGAGCCGGAGGAGCCGACGACGGCGAGGGTCTCGCCGGGGCGGATCTCGAAGGACAGTCCGTCGAGGACGCTGCCGGCCGCGCCGGGGGCGTCGTCGTAGCCGAAGGAGACGTCGTCGAACTCGACCGTCGCGGGGGCGTCGGCGGGCAAATCCTTGTGGCCGTCCTCGATCGACGGCTCGGTGTCGATCAGTTCCAGGACGCGCTCGGTGCCGGCCCGAGCCTGCTGGCCGACGGTGAGCACCACCGCGAGCATGCGGACCGGGCCGACCAGCTGGGCGAGGTAGGTGGAGAAGGCGACGAACGTGCCGAGCGTGATGTGCCCGCGCACCGCAAGCCAGCCGCCGAGGGCCAGCATCGCGACCTGGCCGAGCGCGGGGACGGCCTGGAGGGCCGGGGTGTAGACGGAGTTCAGGCGGATGGTGCGCAGGCGGCCCGCGAACAGCCGCCGGCCGACCTCCCGGAGCTTGCCGGTCTCCTGCTCCTCCTGCCCGAAGCCCTTCACCACGCGTACGCCGCTGACGGCGCCGTCGACCACGCCCGCGACGGCGGCGGCCTGGGCCTGGGCGTACCAGGTGGAGGGGTGCAGCCGGGTGCGGCTGCGCTTGGCGATCCACCAGATGGCGGGCGCCACCGCCAGGGCGACCAGGGTCAGCGGCACGGACAGCCAGGCCATGATCACCAGGGAGATCAGGAAGAGCATGAAGTTCCCGATGGTCATCGGGAGCATGAAGAGCAGGCCCTGGATGAGCTGGAGATCGCTGGTGGCGCGGCCGACGACCTGGCCGGTGGACAGCTCGTCCTGGCGGCGGCCGTCGAGCCGGGTGATCGTGCCGTACATCTCCGTCCGCAGGTCGTGCTGGACGTCGAGGGCGAGACGGCCGCCGTAGTAGCGGCGGACGTAGGTGAGGACGTAGACGACCAGCGCGGCGGCGATGAGGAGACCGGCCCAGGTGGTCATGGACCTTCTGTGGTCGCTGATGACGTCGTCGATGATCACCTTGGTGATCAGCGGGACGAGGGCCATGACGGCCATGCCGGCCAGCGAGGAGCCGAGGGCGAGCACGACGTCCTTCGGGTGGCGCCATGCATAGGCCCACAGTCGTCGTGCCCATCCCCGTTTCGGTGTCACACCGGTGCCTTCCGTCCGTCCTGAGCTGCCGGAAGGCGACAACGCGCAACCCACCCGATTTCATCCCGCGGCGCCACCTCCCCTACCAGGGGACGAGAAAACACCCGACCGAGGACCTAGGACCGGGCTAGGGTCTGCCGTCATGGTGCTCATACTCGCCCAGGTGTCGCGGGGGCCCCGCTTCGCGCGCACCGAGACCATGGTGGCCCTGGCAGCCGCCCTGTGCTGGCGACTGCTCGCCTTCGCGATGTACGCGGAGGGCTACGACCTCGACCCCAGCGCGCCGCGCCAGATGTCCGGAGACGCGGAGATCGCGCGGCTGGCTCTGCTCCTCGCGGTCTCGGTCGCGGTGACCTGGTCGCTGCGCCTGCTTCCCTGGCCGCCGCTGCGCACCGCGGTGGACGCACTCGCCGTCGTGCGCCTCGCCGCGGTGCTGCTGCTGTCCGCGGTGATGGCCCTGGCCCTGCTCACCGGGGTCCGCGTCCCGCTGCTGGGCTGGGAGATGTGATCACACCTCCTGTTCGGTCAGATCCGTACGCGCAGGAAGTAGAAGCGGGTCGTCTGGGCCGCGTTCTGGTTGTCGTCGCTGACCAGCAGGACCTTCAGGGTGTTCCGCGTGCGGCCCGTGATCGTCATGCCCTCGATGTTGTCCAGGAGGGGGTTCGGCTGGGGCTGCCTGGCCGTCGCCCCCAGTGACGGGCAGGTGACGAGGTCGGTGAGCAGGGTTTTCCTCATCGCGTGGCGCGGGTCGGCCAGGTACAGGCGGACGGTGTTGCCCACGCCGGCGGTGAAGCCGCGTTCCAGGACCAGGAGGCGGCCGTCGGGCGTGGCCTGGATCTCGGGTACGCCGAGGCCGGGGTCCGTGCGGTAGGTGTACCGGGCGGCGAGCCGGAAGTGGCTCCCGTGGCGGGTCCAGGTCTGGAAGCGGAGGGTGTCGGCGGGGTCGCCGGCGAGGGCGTACTCCATGGAGGCGACGAGGGTGCGGCCGCCGGGCAGCAGGGTGAGGCCCTCGAAGGTGCCGTTGGGCTGTCCCCGGCCCGCGGGGCTCACGCGCAGGTCGTCCGGGACGGGGAGGCGGTCGAGGATCTCGCCGGTGCGGGAGTAGCGGCGTACCGACGGCTCGGTCTCGGAGGTGACGAGGTACGTGCCGTCGCGGTCCACGACCAGGCCCTCGGAGTCGAGCGCGGCTCCGGTCTCGTCGGCGAGGGGGGTCACGGACCGGGGGCCGAGGGTCCTCGCGTCCAGGCGGAACAGTGAGGAGCGGTCGGAGAGGGCCGCCAGGGAGCCGTCCCGGTCCACGGCCAGCGCGGAGAGGTTGCCGACGAAGGTGTCGTCGTAGGCCGTCTTGTCGAGCGCGTCGGAGAAGCGGTCGATGGCGACGGACGGCGAGCAGGAGTGGGACGTGGCCTGTGCTGGGCCGGCGGCGGTCAGACAGGTGACCGCCGCCAGGCCTGCCGTGAGGAGGGCGAGGTGGGTTCTCAGGGGCATGGGCGTCACCGTAGGGCGGGCCGGTGACGCCCGGTGGGCGGCTGGGTGAAGGGCGGCCGTTCCGGTGAGCCGGCCGCCCGGGTAGCCACTCGCCCCGCCTTGTGGCTGTTTGCCCGGATGTGGAACGTCCTTCCGCCCGTGCTCTACACGATCCTCGCCGTCGTCAGGAGGCTCCTGGATCTTCTCGGCCCGGCCTCCCCCGTCAACTCGCCGCCAGATCCCTGTGGATGACCTTGGCCACGGCCTGGATGGTGGTGATGCCGTAGTTCATCGTGCTGTTGCCGTGGGACAGCACGGTCATCACGTAGTCGTGGCCGCCGCCCTTGAACGCGCCGACGCTGTGCACCCGCCAGCCGTTGGTGGAGCGCTGCAGCCAGCCGTTCTTGACGGCCACGGTGACACCTGAGGGCACCCCGTACGGGGTGCCCCAGCGCTGGGACGAGACGACCTGGCCCATCAGCTTGATGATGTAGGCGCGGGAGTTGTCGCTGAGGACCGCGTTCTTGGCGGTGAGGAGCTTCAGCAGCTTCTGCTCGTCGGTGACGGTGATCTGCGTCAGACCCCAGTAGCCGTTCGCGCCGGGCTTGGTCTGTGTCATGCCGGCGGCCGCGAGGAAGTTCTTGATCTTCGTCATGCCGAGCTGCTTCCACAGGGTGGAGGTCGCAGCATTGTCCGACTTGGTGATCATCGCCTTGGCGAGGGTGTTCTCGCGGTCGGTGAGGTACCGGTTCGTCTTCTTCGCGTCCCACAGCAGCGTGGCGAGGACGGTCACCTTGACGATGCTGGCCGAGTCGTAGGCGGAACTCGCCCGCAGGGTGCAGGTCGTGTTGGTGCTGCGGTCGTAGAGGCCGACGGCGACCGTGCCCTTGCGGGTGGCGAGCGCGGCGGTGATGTCCTTCTTCAGCTTGGCGGCGAGCCCCGCCTTGGCGGACGTGCAGGTCACGGCCGGAGCGGCGGCGGAGGCGGGCGTGGCGGTGGCGACGAGCGGCACGAGAACGCCCGTACCCACGGCCGCCGCCAGCACTCTCGCGCGGCGGGATATCCCAGAAGTCATGCACCACATGACTCCCGGACGGGAGCGAATGGTTGTAGGTGTGGCGAAGTCTTGTGCGAGTCGTTACCGGAGCCTGCCCGGTTTCACAGGCGGCGGCCAGCTCCGGCACAGCGGCCTCCCACCGTGGCCGCCCACCATGCTCGGGTGACATCAGCCACCGAAACCCAGCTCCGCACCGCCGGGCCCCCGCCGGTTCCGCCGAAGGACGCCGCCCCCGCGCCGCGTTGGTCCCTTCCCGCGCTGCTCGCGGTCCTCGCCCTGGCCGCGGTGCTGTACTCCTGGAACCTGTCGGGAGCCGGCCTCAACAGCTTCTACAGCGCCGCCGTGCTGAGCGGCACCGAGAGCTGGAAGGCCTGGTTCTTCGGCTCGCTGGACTCCGGGAACTTCCTCACCGTCGACAAGCCGCCGCTGGCGCTGATGGTCATGGGCCTGTCCTGCCGGGTCCTCGGCTACGGCACCTGGCAGATGATGGCGCCGATGATCGTGGCGGCCCTGGCCACGATCTGGATCCTGCACTCCTCGGTGAAGCGGGTGTTCGGGCACGCGGCGGCGGCCGTGGCGGCGCTCGTCCTGGCCCTCACCCCGATCACGGTCGCCATCAACCGGGACAACAACCCCGACACCCTGCTGGTGTTCCTGATGGTGGCCGGTGCGGCCCTCGCCCTGCGCGCGACGCGCGACGGCCGGCTGCTGCCGCTGCTCGGCTCGGCGGCCTGCTTCGGGCTCGCCTTCAACACCAAGATGCTCCAGGGGTACATCGCGCTGCCCGCCGTGTTCGTGGTGTATCTGTACGCGGCCCGGCCCGCGTTGGTGAAGCGGGCCGTCCATCTGGTCCTGGCGGGGGTGGTGCTGGCCGTCTCCAGCTTTTGGTGGGCCGCGGCCGTGTCGCTGGTCCCGGCCTCGGAGCGGCCGTACATCGGCGGTTCGACGGACGGCACCGCCTGGAACCTGATCATGGGCTACAACGGACTCGGCCGGATCCTCGGCGGCGAGGGCAACGGCGGGGGCGGCGGGGGCGGAGGCTTCGCCGGCACCGCGGGCCTCGGACGGATGTTCAACGACATCCTCGGCGGCCAGATCTCCTGGCTGCTCCCCTTCACCGGCGTCGCCCTCGTCGGCGGCCTGCTGCTGTGCGGCCGTGCCGCGCGCACGGACCTCACCCGGGCCGCGCTCGTGCTCTGGGGCGGCTGGACCGTGCTGCACTACCTGACCTTCGCCCTGGCCGAGGGCACGATGCACCCGTACTACACGACCGCGCTCGCCCCGGGCGTCGCGGCGCTGTGCGGGGGCGGCGGGGTGCTGCTGCTGCGGGCCTTCCGCGCGGACCGGCGGTGGGTGTGGGTGCTTCCGCTGGCGCTGGGGGGCACGGCCGTCTGGGCGGCGGTGCTGCTGCGGCGGGCCTCCGGCTGGAACTCCTGGCTGTGGCCCGCCGTCCTGGTCGTCATGGCACTGGCCGTGGCGGGCCTGCTCGCCTTCCGCTCCGGCACCTCGGGGCTGCGACTGCGGCTGCTGGCGGTGTCGGTGGCGGCGGCGGTCGTCGCGGCGGTGGCGGGACCGGCGGCGTACGCCTGGTCCGTTCCGTCGTCGGGAGCGGGCGGCGGCATGAGCGGTACGAACCCGACGGCCGGGCCGACCACGGGCAGCGGCTTCGGCGGGCCCGGGGGTGGTGGCGGTGGCGGTGGCGGTGGCGGTGGCGGTGGCCGAGGGTTCCCGGGCGGGGGGTCGGGCGGTCCCGGTGAGGGCGGTCAGCAGGGCGGCAGCGCCCAGGCGGGGGGCGGTTTCCCCGGTGGCGGGCTGCCGTCCGGCGGGCGGAGCGGGCAGGCTCCGGAAGGCTTGCAGGGCGGGCAGGCTCCTGGCGGCACTCAGAACGGGCAGGCTTCCGGTGGCACTCAGAACGGGCAGGCTTCCGGTGGCACTCAGAAGGGGCAGGCTTCCGGTGGCATGCAGGGCGGCCCCGGCGGTGGCGGCATGGGCCGCGGTGGCGCGAGCAGCGAGCTGATCGCGTACCTCAAGAAGCACCAGGACGGCGCCAAGTGGCTGCTGGCGGTGTCGAGTTCGCAGGGTGCCGCCCAGCTCATCCTGAGCAGCGGGGAGCCCGTCATCTCGATGTGGGGCTGGTCCGGCAGCGACAAGGCGATGACGCTCGCCAAGCTCAAGGAGCTGGTGAAGCAGGGCGAACTGCACTACGTCCAGCTCGGCGGCGGCATGGGCGGCGGCCCCGGCGGCGGCTCCTCCGTCAGCTCCGAGGTCACGGCGTGGGTGCAGAAGCACGGCACGGAAGTGAAGGAGAGCGACTACAGCAGCCGTACGAGCACGGACTCCGGCAACGGCTCCGAATCCTCGGCGCAGTCCGGCCAGTCGGCCGTCTACCGCCTGGACGCGTCCGACGTCAGCTGACCCCACCCACCGCACACCGGCGAACGGCCCCGACCCAAACGACAGGCCCTGGGTCCGGGGCCGCTCCCGCGTCCCCGATCATGGACACCGGTGTCCGGCGATCGGGTGAAGGGGAGCACAACGGTGGGCTACTGCCTGGAGATGAGCACCGGCGACATGAGAACGGTGGTGCGGCTGCTCACGGCGGTGGAGCGGACCGAGCAGCAGGAGCGCACCCTGGCCCGGGTGCGCACCGAGTGCGAGCGGACCGACGTCCGCTTCCAGGAGCAGGGCATCGACCTCGACGTCTCCATCAGCCGCGCCCTGGACGAACTGATCGACGGCACCCCGAGCACCGACCTCTGCCCCTCCTACAGTTACGCCTTCTACCAGGCCGTCGCGGCGCACTTCTCCGACCCCACCGACCTCGGCGCCTGGCGCCGCCCGGCGTGGTTCTACGCCATGGACGACGAACTGTCCCGGCACGGCGTACCGTCCGACCTGCTCCCGGGCACGTTCCTGTTCAGCGGTCCGCCGCTGCGGCTGCCCCACCCCGGTGACGCGGTGCCCGCGATCGGCACCCTGCCGGCCCAGCGGGCCTCCGCCCTGGCCGATGCCTACGGGTCCGTACTGAGCCGCCTGGATCCCGAATTCCGCGGCGCGGCCCGCCGGTTCATCGACGCCATGCGGTTCGAGGCGGAGGAGTGGGAGAGCGCCCGGAAGCTCGGGAGGAATCCGGACACGCTGCTCTTCTGGTTCCACTGACCACTGCCGGAACTCTTGACGCCGCCTTTCCCACCGGGATACTTGCGGTCGACAGCGCGCCAACTGCCGTGTCATACAAGGACTTTGTGTGGACGGTGGCGCCGCTTGTACGAGATCCCGAACGTCGTGCGAAGTTTCGCAAGTTTCGTGACGACCACCCCCACTGGAGGATCCGCATGAGCCCACGCAAGGCACTCGTCGCCGCCGTGACCGCCGCACTGCTGGCCGGTCCCGGCGTCGCCCAGGCCGCCACGGTCCAGGCCCCGCCCGCCCCCGCCCGGGAACGCGCCGCGGCGGCCACCATCACCTGGTCCCTCGTCCGCGCGAGCAACCCCACCGCGGACCAGCGCTCGGCCTACGACCAGATCACCAAGGCCATGAACGCGGCGGTGGCCCGCTACAACAACCTCAGCGACCTGGGCAAGACCCTCACCGTCCGCTACGAGCCGGGAGTCCCCACCGCCGACGGCAACATCAACGGCACCATCCGCTTCGGCAGCAACCGCAGCTACATGAACGAGCGGACGGCACTGCACGAGATCGCCCACACCATCGGCGTGGGGACGAGCTCGGGCTGGTCCCGCCTGGGCGGCAGCGGCACCTGGACCGGCGGACAGGCCACCGCGCTCGTCAAGCAGTACGACGGCTCGGGCGCCAAGATCTCCACCGGCGGCGGCCACTTCTGGCCCTACGGCCTGAACTACGACAACGAGTGGTCGGGCACGGCGGCCGACCGCCACGTCCACATCGTCGCCGCGATGGTCCGCGACGGCCTGTAGACGGCCTCGCGGGTCCGGCCGGCGCTCACCCCAGGTGCGTCGGCGCGAACATCCGCAGCACGGCCGGGAGCAGGACCACCGAGGGCCCGGGCGTCTTCAGCGCCTTCGCGAGGTCCTGCTCCAGGTTCTCCGGAGTCGTCCGCACCCCGGGCACGCCGAAGGACTCCGCGAGGGCCACGTAGTCCGGCCGGGTCAGGTCCGTCGCGGTCGCCTCCCCGAAAGCGTCGTTCATGTACTCGCGCAGGATGCCGTAGCCACCGTCGTCGACGATCAGCCAGGTGACGTCCAGGTCGTACTGACGGGCCGTCGCCAGCTCGGCGATCGAGTACAGGGCGCCGCCGTCGCCGGAGACGGCGAGGACAGGGCGGGTCGGGTCGGCCGCCGCCGCGCCCAGTGCCGCCGGGAAGGCGTAGCCGAGGCCGCCCGCGCCCTGCGCCGAGTGCATGTGGTTGGGGCCCTTGGCGTCGAAGGCCGACCAGGCCCAGTAGGCGAGGATCGTCATGTCCCAGAAGGACGGGGAGTCGGCCGGGAGCGCCTTGCGGACGGACGCCAGCACGTCCTGCTCCAGGGTGAGTTCCTGGGCGGCGATGCGGTCGGTCACCTTGGCGAGCAGCTCTCGTACGCGCTCCGGGGCTTGGGGGTCCTGTCGTTCGGACACCGTCTCCAGCAGCGCTTGCAGCGCGAGGCGGGCGTCCGCGTGGATGCCCAGCGCGGGATGGTTGGACTCCAGCTTGCCGAGGTCGGCCTCGATCTGGACGACCCGGCCCCGGGGCTTGAACGTGTGGTAGTTCGAGGAGAGTTCACCGAGGCCCGAACCGACGACCAGGAGGACGTCGGCGTCCTCCAGGAAGTCGGTGGTGTGCCGGTCCTCGATCCACGACTGGAGCGACAGCGGGTGCTTCCAGGGGAACGCGCCCTTGCCGCCGGGGGTGGTGACGACCGGCGCCTGAAGCCGCTCCGCCAGCTGCTTCAGTTTGCCGGAGGCGTCCGCCCGGACCACTCCCCCGCCCGCGATGATCGCCGGACGGGCGGCCTTGGACAGCAGGTCGGCTGCCACGGCGGTCAGTTCGGGGCGCGGCGGCAGCTCCTCGGGGAAGGCGTCGCCGCCCGTGACGACCGGGATGGCCGTCTCGGCGAGCAGGACGTCCTGCGGGATCTCCACCCACACCGGGCCGTGCGGGGCGCTCAGCGCCGACTTCCAGGCCGCCTCGATCGCCGAGGGGATCTGCGACGGGGTGCGGACGGTGTGGACGGACTTGACCACGCCCCGGAACGAGGCGGCCTGGTCCGGAAGTTCGTGGAGGTAGCCGTGCCGGCCGCCGCCGAGGCCCGCCGTCGGGACCTGGCTGCTGACGGCCAGCACGGGAGCGGAGGCCGCCGCCGCCTCCTGGAGGGCCGCCAGGGAGGTCAGGGCCCCGGGGCCGGTCGACAGCAGTAGCGGCGCGGCCTCACCGGTGATCCGGCCGTACGCGTCCGCCGCGAACCCGGCGTTGTTCTCCACCCGCAGGCCGATGTACCTCAGGTCCGAGCGACGCAGCGCGTCGAAAATGCCGAGGGCGTGCTGGCCGGGCAGCCCGAAGACGGTCGTCGCGCCCAGCCCGGCCAGCGTCTCCACGACCAGGTCTCCGCCGGTGCGGCCGGGAGGAGGGTTGAGGGCGGCCTCCGTCTGGGCGGGCGTGGGGCGGAGCACCAGGTCGTGGTCGTGAGTCACTTCGCTTCCGAGTCCTTCCGGGCCGCGGCGATCTGGCGCGACATGATCGTGGTCAGTTCGTAGGCGGTGTGGGAGGCCGCCACCGACGTGATCTCCGCGTGGTCGTACGCGGGGGCCACCTCGACGACGTCGGCCGACACCAGGTTGCAGGATGCCAGGCCGCGCAGGATCTCCAGCAGTTCGCGGGAGGTCATGCCGCCGGCCTCGGGGGTGCCGGTGCCGGGGGCGTGGGCCGGGTCGAGGCAGTCGATGTCGATGGAGATGTACAGCGGCCGGTCGCCGATGCGCTGGCGGAGCTGGTCGGCGACCTCGTCGGCGCCGCGCCGGTAGACGTCGGCGGAGGTGACGATGCCGAAGCCCATCTTCTCGTCGTCGGTGAGGTCCTGCTTGCCGTAGAGCGGGCCGCGGGTGCCGACGTGGGACAGGGCGGAGGTGTCGAGGATGCCCTCCTCGACCGCGCGGCGGAACGGGGTGCCGTGCGTGTACTCGGCGCCGAAGTAGGTGTCCCAGGTGTCGAGGTGCGCGTCGAAGTGCAGCAGGGCGACCGGGCCGTGCTTCTTCGCGACCGAGCGCAGCAGGGGCAGGGCGATGGTGTGGTCGCCGCCGAGGGTCATCAGGCGGGCGCCGGTGCCGAGCAGGTCGTCCGCGGCGGCCTCGACGGTCTCGACGGCCTCGTTGATGTTGAACGGGTTCACGGCGATGTCGCCGCCGTCCGCGACCTGGGCGAGGGCGAACGGGGAGGCGTCCTGCGCCGGGTTGTACGGGCGCAGCAGCCGGGACGCCTCACGGATGGCGTTGCCGCCGAAGCGGGCGCCCGGCCGGTACGAGACGCCCGAGTCGAACGGCACGCCCACGACCGCGACGTCGGCCCGGCCGACCTCGTCCAGCCGGGGCAGCCGGGCGAAGGTCGCGGGGCCCGCGTACCGCGGAACGCGGGAGGAGTCGACGGGCCCGCGGGGAGTCTCGTTGCTGCTCATGAAGAAATGCTCTCTTTCCTACGCTTCATCGCGTATGTACTGCTTGCCTTATGACCTTACCGGGGGGTCGCGGCCGGTTCGGACGCGAGTTCGGACTCGGCTTCGGGTGCCCGTCCCGCGAGGCGCTCGCGCCAAGCGGCGAGGACGGCGGCGTCGGTGGCCGGGGTGGCGAAGGAGACGGCCAGATAGGCGGCGAGGGAGGCGAGCAGGCCGTAGTAGACGGGCTCGTTGGCGAGAATGCCGTACGTCGCCATCAGGGCGACGACCGCGAGTCCGCCGACCACGACCGCGGCGAGGGCGCCGTGGACCGTGCCCCGCTTCCACACCAGGCCGCCGAGGATCGGCACGAGCAGACCGCCGACGAGGAGGTTGTAGGCGACGGTCAGCGCCTCCACCACGTTGTCGATGGCGATGGCCGTGCAGATGACCGCGAGCCCCATGATCAGGATGAAGGCCCGGTTGCCCTTCACCTCGTCGTGCTCTTCCGCGTTCTCGGCGCTTTCGGCCGGTGCCTTGACGATGCCCCGCAGCCGGGACCAGATGTCGTTGTTGGCGACGGTGGCGCAGGCGATCAGCGCGCCGGAGGACGTCGACATCACGGCGGCCAGGGCGGCGGCCAGCACCAGCCCGCGCACTCCGACGGGCAGTTCCTCCTTCACGATGGTCGCGAAGGCGTCGTCCGGGCTGCCGAGCTTCGGGTACAGCACCTTGGCGGCGGTGCCGATGACGGCGCCGGCGAGGGCGTACGCGAGGCAGTAGGTGCCGGCGACGGTGCCGCCCCACTTGGCGGTCGTGTCGCTGCGGGCGGTGAAGACGCGCTGCCAGATGTCCTGCCCGATGAGCATGCCGAAGGTGTAGATCAGCACATAGGTGAAGATCGTCTCGCCACCGATGCCGAGCGGGTCGAAGTACTCGGTGGGCAGCTGGGCCTTCATCTCGCTGAAGCCGCCGGCCTTCACCACGGCGATCGGCAGCAGCAGGAGCAGCACGCCGATGGTCTTCACGACGAACTGCACCATGTCCGTCAGGGTGATCGACCACATCCCGCCGAGGGTGGAGTACGCGACGACGATCGAGCCGCCGAGGACGATCGCGAGCGTGCGGTTCATGTCGAACAGGACGTCGAAGATCGTGGCGTACGCGATGGTCGAGGTCACCGCGAGCATGAGGGTGTACGCCCACATGACGACACCGGAGATCACCCCGGCCCGGCCGCCGTAGCGCAGGTCGAGCATCTCGGAGACGGTGTAGACCTTCAGCCGGGCGATGCGGGCGGAGAAGAAGACGGACAGGGCGAGCAGGCCGAGGCCGATGGTGAAGACCATCCAGGCGCCGGAGAGGCCGTACTGGTAGCCGAGCCCCACACCGCCGATGGTGGAGGCGCCGCCGAGGACGATGGCCGCCATGGTGCCGGAGTACATGGCCGGGCCGAGCCGGCGGCCCGCCACCAGGAACTCGCTCTTGGAGCGGGCGCGGCGCATGCCCCACCAGCCCATGGCCAGCATTCCGGCCAGGTAGACGACGATCACGAGGTAGTCGACGGCCATGGGGCCTCCTTCGCGCACGCACAGGGCGCAGGGCTCGGTCGCGGGGGACGAGGTTGACGAGCACTGACACTAGGTGGCCGGAAAGCGACTGCGAAGTGTACGTTTCATCCATTCGAGCGGCCTTGGCTGGAGGGAACGCACACCATGCCGGACCCGGCGGTCCCCCCGACACCTCCCGTCCTCCTCACGTCCCTCCTGGCCAGGGAGGACCTCTCCCTGCGCCGGATCGCCGGTCCGGAGGACCCCGGCACCGTCGTCCACTGGGTGCACACCTCCGAGATGGCGGACCCGTATCCGTATCTGCTGGGCGGGGAGCTGCTGCTCACGGCGGGCGTGCACATCCCGGAGGCGGCGGGGTCGGGTACGTACTTCGACGAGTACGTCTCCCGGATCGTGGCGGCGGGCGGCGCGGCCCTGGGCTTCGGGGTGGCGCCGGTACACGACACGGTCCCGAGGGCGCTGGTCGCGGCCTGCGAGACACACGGCCTGCCGCTCCTGGAGGTGCCGCCGCAGACCACCTTCTCGGGCGTGGCCCGCGCGGTCTGGCAGCTGATGGCCCAGTCCCGCCTCGCCGAACTCCGCCGCGTCACCGATGCCCAGCAGAGCCTCGCCTCCGCCGCCTCCCGCCCCGACCCGGTCCCGTCGGTCCTCCGCCAGCTCGCCCAGCGGCTGGGCGGGTGGGCCGTGCTGTACGGGCCGGAGGGGGCGGAGATCGCGGGGGCGGGGCGGAGGCCCGGGGAGGAGGTGCGGGCGGCGCTGACGCGGCTGGCGAGAGTGGTACGACCGGACGGCCCGGCACCGCCGACCGGTGCGACACCACCGACCGACTCCACCCCGCGCACGGGCGCGACCGGAACACGACCGACCGAGCCAGGCACCGCAGGACCACCGAACCACCCTGCACCGCCGACCGGTGCGACACCACCGACCGACTCCACCCCGCGCACGGGCGCGACCGGAACACGACCGACCGAGCCAGGCACCGCAGGACCACCGGACCGTCCGGCGCCGCCGACCGGCTCCACCCCGCGCGCAGGCGCGGCACGGTCGGGTGAGACCAGGGCGGCACGCGCCGCCGCGTTCCTCCGGCCGGACGCCGGCGGCGCCCCGGCGTCGCAGACCGACCCCGGCCGCCCTGTCCCCACCTCCGCCACCGACACCGCCGCCGGCACCCACCTCGCCGCCTACGCCCTCGGTGCCGGGCACGGATTCGTGCTCGGGGTCGCCAGTCCGCAGCGGGCGCCCGGTGATCACACCGTCGTCTCCGTCGCGGCCGTGCTGCTGTCCCTGCTCACCGGCGAGCAGCAGAGCGGCACCGGTGCCGCTCGATCGTCCGCGCTGGTGCGGCTGCTGCTGGGCGCGGCGCCCGAGGAGGTCGCGCCGCTGCTCGGGGGTGGGCGGTGGGTGGTCGTGCGGGCCCGGCCGGACGGTACGGGCCCCGCGGACCCCGTCGCGGCCTCCGCGCTGGGTGCCGCGCTCGGTTCCGCTCTGGTCGACCCGGCGGGCGACGTCGTACGGGTCCTGGTCCCGGCCGACCGGGCACCGGCCCCGCTGCCCGGCTGGACCCTGGGCGTCAGCGCCGCCGTCGCCCCGCACGACTGGCCCGCCGCCGACACCCAGGCGGCCCGCGCCCTGGCCCGGGCCCGCGCCACCCGGACCCCGCTGCTGCGGCACGCCCCGCGCCCCGCCCTCGCCGACCTGGTGCCGCCCGGCGAGGCGGCGGCCCACGCCCGTACCCTCCTGGCCCCCGTCACGGCACACCCCGCGCTCACCGAGACCCTGCGCACCTGGCTGTCCCTGCACGGCAGCTGGGACCGCACGGCCGTCGCCCTGTCCGTGCACCGCAACACCGTGCGCCAGCGCATCGCCCGCTGCGCGACGCTGCTGGAGACGGACCTGGACGACCCGGACGTACGGATGGAACTGTGGTTCGCGCTGCGACGGCTCTGAGAAGGGGAGCGGAGCTGAGTACGTGAGCGGTGTCCCTCTGAGTACGTGACGCACGTCCCAGCGCTCGATACGCCAGGGACGCCCACAGTCGGCTGCCTCACAATGGATGCCATGCCGATATCCGGGACACCCAGCCGCGCCGAACTCGTCGAACACCTCGTCAGGACGCGCATCGCGGGCGACGTCGCCACCCCCCGCGAGAACAACCTCTCCCACTACCGCAAGCTGGCGAACAGCGACCGCCACTACTGGTTCGGGCTGGAACTCGGCGACCGCTGGAGCGACGAGCAGGACGTCCTCGCGGTGATGGCGGAGCGGGTCGGCGTGAACGACGATCCCGAATACCGGTACGGCCAGGACACCATCGACCCGGAGCTGACCGTCGACGGTCTGGAGCGGATGGCCGGGCGGCTGCGCAAGGCGGCTGACGGGCAGCAGCGGGTGCTGTTCGCCACCGGCCACCCCGGCGGCCTGCTGGACGTGCACAGCTCGACCGCGGCGGCGCTGCGCGCGGCGGGCTGCGAGATCGTCGTCATCCCGGAGGGCCTGACGACGGAGGAGGGCTACGTCATGCAGTTCGCGAGCGTGGCGGTGCTGGAGCACGGCGCCACCCTCTGGCACACCCACTCGGGCGAGCCGATGAAGGCGATCCTGACGGCCATGGAGCGCGAGGGCCGCCGGCTGCCCGACCTGGTCGTCGCCGACCACGGCTGGGCGGGGTACGCCGGACAGCACGGCGTGGACTCCGTCGGCTACGCCGACTGCAACGACCCGGCCCTCTTCATCGCCGAGGCCGAGGGCACCGTGCAGGTGACGGTCCCCCTCGACGACCACGTGGTCAGCCCGCGCCACTACGACCCGGTGACGGCGTACCTGCTGGCGGCGGCAGGGCTGGACTGACCGGCAGGCCCAGGCCGGCCGGGCTCATCGCCCCCTCCCCGAGGTCGGTAGGGGGGCGGGGAACGCCGGGCCGGCCTCGACGCGTTCCTGTCAGCGGGGAACGCGCACCACGCCCTCCTGGATGACCGACACGGCGAGCCGGCCGTCCTGGGTGTAGATGCGGGCCTGGCCGAGACCGCGGCCGCCGGACGCCGACGGGGACTCCTGGTCGTACAACAGCCATTCGTCGGCGCGGAAGGGCCGGTGGAACCACATGGCGTGGTCCAGGGAAGCCCCGACGACGTCGCCGACCGCCCAGCCGCCGCGGCCGTGCGCGAGCAGGACCGAGTCGAGCAGGGTCATGTCGGAGACGTAGGTGGCGAGGACGATGTGCAGCAGGGCACTGTCGACGGGCCCGTCGAGCTTGCCGTTGGTGCGGAACCACACCTGGGAGTGCGGCTCGCGAGGCTGCCCGAACCGCCCGTAGGGCGGCTCCTCGACGTAGCGCAGGTCGATGGCCTCACGGGCGGCGAGGAAGTGCTCGACGACCTTGGGGTCGAGGTGGTCGTAGCCGCGGAAGCGCTCCTGCGAGGTGGGCAGCGCCGCCGGGTCCGGGGCGGGCGGCATGGGCGTCTGGTGGTCCATGCCCTCCTCGTGCTCCTGGAAGGACGCGGACAGCGAGAAGATCGGCCGGCCGTGCTGGACCGCGACCACCCGCCGGGTGGTGAAGGAGCGGCCGTCGCGGATGCGCTCGACGTTGTAGACGATGGGCGCGCCGGGGTCGCCCATGCGCAGGAAGTACGCGTGGAGGGAGTGGGGCGGCCGGTCCGCCGGGACGGTACGCCCGGCGGCGACCAGCGCCTGGGCCGCGACCTGGCCACCGAAGACCCGGGGGACCACGGCGGAGCGGGACTGGCCGCGGAAGATGTTCTCCTCGATCGGCTCGAGGTCGAGCAGATCGAGGAGATCCTGGAGTGCCTGGCTCATGAAGTCAGTTGTATACGCCAGTGATTGCGGGGGCCTTACAGGCCCATGTCCTTGGCGATGATCGACTTCATGATCTCGCTGGTGCCGCCGTAGATGCGGTTGACGCGGTTGTCCGCGTACAGGCGGGCGATCGGGTACTCGTTCATGAAGCCGTAGCCGCCGTGCAGCTGGAGGCAGCGGTCGATGACGCGGTGGGCGACCTCGGTGCAGAACAGCTTCGCGGAGGCGGCCTCGGCGGGGGTGAGCTCGCCGGCATCCAGGGCCTCGGTCGCGCGGTCGGCGACGGCCTCGGCGGCGTCCACCTCGGCCTGGCAGGCGGCCAGCTCGAACTTGGTGTTCTGGAAGGACGCGACCGTCTTGCCGAAGACGGTGCGGTCCTGGACGTACTGCTTGGCGAACCGGACGGCGGCCTTGGCCTGGGCGTAGGCGCCGAAGGCGATGCCCCAGCGCTCGGAGGCCAGGTTGTGGCCGAGGTAGTAGAAGCCCTTGTTCTCCTCGCCGAGGAGGTCCTCGACGGGCACCTTGACGTCGACGAACGCCAGCTCGGCGGTGTCGGAGGTCTTCAGGCCGAGCTTGTCGAGCTTGCGGCCGACGGAGTAGCCCTCGGACTTGGTGTCGACGGCGAAGAGGGAGATGCCGTGGCGGCGGTCCTCGGCGGTCGGGGCGGCGGTGCGGGCGCAGACGATCATGCGGTCGGCGTGCACGCCGCCGGTGATGAAGGTCTTGGCGCCGTTGAGGACGTAGTGGGTGCCGTCCTCGCTCAGCTTGGCGGTGGACTTCATGCCCGCGAGGTCGGAACCGGTGCCCGGCTCCGTCATCGCGATGGCCCACATCTCCTCGCCGGAGACGAACTTGGGGAGGAAGCGCTTCTTCTGCTCGTCGGTGGCGAGCATCTTGATGTACGGCAGGGCGAGCAGCACGTGCACGCCGGAGCCGCCGAAGGCGACGCCCGCACGAGCGGTCTCCTCGTACAGCACGGCTTCGAACTTGTGGCTGTCCAGGCCCGCGCCGCCGAACTCCTCGGGGACGTTGATGCCGAAGATGCCCAGCTCACCGAGCTTGTAGTAGAAGTCGCGGGGCGCCTGGCCCGCCGCGAACCACTCGTCGTACACGGGTACGACCTCGGCCTCGATGAAGGCGCGAAGGGTCTCCCGGAACGCCTCGTGATCCTCGTTGAACACCGTACGGCGCACGCCGCCACCTCCAGGACTCCGCATGTCTAAGCGCTTGCTCAGCCAAAGATACCGGCCAGTATCGAGAGGCGTCCAGGGTGAGACCGGGGTGGGCGGGGTAACGCTCGTCACGCCGGGTGGGGGTGGGGTGGGGCGGAGCTGTACGGAGAGGGGCGGGGGGCGGGCGAAGCCCTGGGGGCGCAGGCGGCGAAGCCCTGGGGCGCAAGGGCGAAGCCCTGGGGGCGCAGGCGGCGAAGCCCTGGGGGTGCAGGGGGCGAAGCCCTGGGGGTGCAGGGGGCGAAGCCCCCGCCGGGGGCCAGGGGCGGAGCCCCGAAACGAGACCAGCCTCTTGGCTCACAGTTCCGGGCGGGTGGGTGGGAAGCCCGTGCAGGGGGCGAAGCCCCCGCCGGGGCCGGGGGCGCAGCCCCGGAACGAGACCGGCCTCTTGGCCAACAGCTACGGGCGGGTGGGTGGGAAACCCCTGGGGGTACAGGGGAGGAAGCCCCCGCCGGGGCCGGGGCGCAGCCCCGGAACGAGACCGGCCTCTCGGCCCACAGCTACGGCCGGTGGGTGGGCAAAGCCCCCTAAACCCCCACCGCCGCAAACGCCCCCCGGGCCATCCGATGCAGCAGCTCCGCCGTAGCCCCCCGCCCGGGGAGCGGCGACCCACCCCTCCCCAGATGCGGCGTCGAGTTCAGCAGCCCGAACACCGAGTGGACAGCGGACCGGGCCGCCGGCTCCCCGAGCCCCGGGTACACCTCCCGGACCACCCCGACCCACAGCTCCACGTACTGCCGCTGCAACTGCCGCACCATCTTCCGGTCGCTGTCCCGCAGGCGGTCCAGCTCCCGGTCGTGCAGGGTGATCAGAGGCCGGTCATCGAGCGCGAAGTCGATATGCCCCTCGATCAGCGAGTCGAGGACCGCCTCCGCCCCACCCCCGTCCGCCTCCGCCAGCCTCCGCTTCGCCCCGGTCAGCAGCTGCCCGCTGATCCCCACCAGCAGCTCCGCGAGCATCGCGTCCTTGCCCGCGAAGTGCCGGTACAGCCCGGGCCCGCTGATCCCGACCGCGGCGCCTATCTCGTCGACCCCGACCCCGTGGAAGCCCCGCTCGGCGAACAGCCGCGCGGCCTCCTTGAGGATCTGCTCGCGGCGGGTGGGGGCGTCGGTTCTGGTGGTCATGAGAACAATTCTAGACAGGGAGGTTAGCGGTCGTTAACCTGAAGGAAATGCGTTAACGCTCATTAACAAGGTGAGGGGACCCGCAGGATGCACGAGGCACCGGAGCTCACGAGCGCGGCAGACCCCGCGTCGGAGGCCTTTCGGGCCAACGAGGAGGGGCACCACGCCCTCGTCGAGGAGCTGCGCACCAAGCTCGCCGCCGCCGCACAGGGCGGCGGCGAGAAGGCCCGCGCCCGCCACACCGCGCGCGGCAAGCTGCTCCCCCGCGACCGCGTGGACACCCTCCTCGACCCGGGCTCGCCGTTCCTGGAGCTGGCCCCGCTCGCGGCCGACGGGATGTACGAGGGCCAGGCCCCGGCCGCCGGCGTCATCGCCGGCATCGGCAGGGTCAGCGGCCGCGAAACCGTGATCGTCGCCAACGACGCCACGGTCAAGGGCGGCACGTACTACCCGATGACGGTCAAGAAGCACCTCCGCGCCCAGGAGGTCGCCCTCGACAACCGCCTCCCCTGTGTCTACCTGGTGGACTCCGGCGGCGCCTTCCTCCCCATGCAGGACGAGGTCTTCCCGGACCGCGACCACTTCGGCCGCATCTTCTACAACCAGGCCCGCATGTCCGGCGCCGGCATCCCCCAGATCGCCGCGGTCCTCGGCTCCTGCACGGCCGGCGGCGCGTACGTCCCGGCGATGAGCGACGAGGCGGTGATCGTCCGCAACCAGGGCACGATCTTCCTCGGCGGCCCGCCCCTGGTGAAGGCGGCCACGGGCGAGGTCGTCACGGCGGAGCAGCTCGGCGGAGGCGAGGTCCACTCCCGCGTCTCGGGCGTCACGGACCATCTCGCGGAGAACGACGCGCACGCGCTCCGCATCGTCCGCACCATCGTCTCCACGCTCCCCTCCCGAGGAGCACTCCCCTGGGAGGTCACGGAGGCGACGGAGCCGAAGGTCGACCCGCACGGCCTCTACGGCGCGGTCCCGGTCGACTCCCGCACCCCCTACGACGTGCGCGAGATCATCGCCCGGGTCGTCGACGGCTCCCGTTTCGCCGAGTTCAAGTCCGAGTTCGGCCAGACCCTGGTCACCGGCTTCGCCCGGATCCACGGGCATCCGGTGGGCATCGTCGCCAACAACGGCATCCTGTTCTCCGAGTCCGCCCAGAAGGGCGCCCACTTCATCGAGCTGTGCGACCAGCGCGGCATCCCCCTGGTCTTCCTCCAGAACATCTCGGGCTTCATGGTCGGCAAGGATTACGAGGCGGGCGGCATCGCCAAGCACGGCGCCAAGATGGTCACCGCGGTGGCCTGCACCCGCGTACCGAAGCTGACGGTCGTGGTCGGCGGCTCGTACGGCGCGGGCAACTACTCCATGTGCGGCAGGGCGTACTCCCCCCGCTTCCTGTGGATGTGGCCCAACGCCAAGATCTCGGTGATGGGCGGCGAGCAGGCCGCCTCGGTCCTCGCAACCGTCAAGCGGGACCAGCTGGAGGGCCGCGGCGAGTCCTGGTCCGCGGAGGACGAGGACGCCTTCAAGGCCCCGATCCGCGCCCAGTACGAACGCCAGGGCAACGCCTACTACGCGTCGGCCCGCCTCTGGGACGACGGTGTGATCGACCCGCTGGACACCCGTCAGGTCCTGGGCCTGGCCCTGACCGCCTGCGCCAACGCGCCCCTGGGTGACCCCCAGTTCGGCGTCTTCCGGATGTGAGGGGACGGACGACGATGTTCGAGACAGTACTGGTGGCCAACCGGGGCGAGATCGCCGTACGCGTCATCCGGACGCTGCGGTCGATGGGCGTGCGCTCGGTGGCCGTCTTCTCCGACGCGGACGCCGACGCCCGGCACGTCCGCGAGGCGGACACGGCGGTCCGGATCGGCCCGGCCCCGGCGTCCGAGAGCTATCTCTCGGTGGAGCGCCTGCTGGAGGCCGCGGGCCGCACGGGCGCCCGGGCCGTCCACCCCGGCTACGGCTTCCTCGCCGAGAACGCCGCCTTCGCGCGGGCGTGCGCCGAGGCCGGCCTGGCCTTCATCGGCCCTCCGGCGGACGCGATCGCGCTGATGGGCGACAAGATCCGCGCCAAGGAAACGGTCCGCGAGGCCGGTGTCCCCGTCGTCCCCGGCGGCCGTGACCCGGAATTGGCCGAGGCGGCCCGCGAACTGGGCGCGCCCGTCCTGCTGAAGCCCAGCGCGGGCGGCGGCGGCAAGGGCATGCGCCTGGTGCGGGACCTGACCCGCCTGGAGGAGGAGATCGCCTCGGCCCGCCGTGAGGCCCGCGCCTCCTTCGGCGACGACACGCTCCTCGTCGAGCGCTGGATCGACCGCCCCCGCCACATCGAGATCCAGGTCCTGGCGGACGGCCACGGGAACGTGGTCCACCTCGGGGAGCGCGAGTGCTCCCTCCAGCGCCGCCACCAGAAGATCATCGAGGAGGCACCGAGCGTGCTCCTCGACGAGGAGACGCGCTCCGCGATGGGCGAGGCGGCGGTCCAGGCGGCCCGCTCGTGCGGCTACCGGGGCGCGGGCACGGTGGAGTTCATCGTCCCCGGCAACGATCCGTCGTCGTACTACTTCATGGAGATGAACACCCGCCTCCAGGTGGAGCACCCGGTCACGGAGCTGATCACGGGCCTGGACCTGGTCGAGTGGCAGCTGCGGGTCGCGGCCGGGGAGCCCCTCGGCTTCACCCAGCAGGACGTACGGCTGACCGGTCACGCCGTGGAGGCCCGCATCTGCGCCGAGGACCCGGCGCGCGGCTTCCTCCCCTCCGGCGGCACCGTCCTGAAGCTGCGCGAACCGCAGGGCGACGGCGTCCGCACCGACTCGGGCCTCACCGAGGGCACGGAGGTCGGCAGCCTCTACGACCCGATGCTCTCCAAGGTCATCGCCTACGGCCCCGACCGGGCGACGGCCCTGCGCAAGCTCCGGGCGGCCCTGGCGGAGACGGTCACGCTCGGCGTGCAGACGAACGCCGGTTTCCTGCGCCGCCTGCTCGCCCACCCGTCGGTCGTCTCCGGCGACATGGACACGGGCCTGGTCGAGCGCGAGGTCGAGGGACTGGTCCCCACGGACGTACCGGAGGAGGTGTACGAGGCGGCGGCGGCCGTACGTCTGGAGGCCCTGAAGCCGGAGCCGGGCGGGTGGACGGACCCCTTCTCGGTGCCGAACGGCTGGCGCCTGGGCGGCGAACCGAAGCCGGCCGCCTTCCACCTGCGGGTGCAGGAGCCCTTGGAGTACACCCCGCGCGGCACCGCCACGGTCACCGGCGACCGGGTCGCCGTGACACTCGACGGCGTCCGCCACACCTTCCACCGCGCCGCCGACTGGCTCGGCCGCGACGGCGACGCCTGGCACGTCCGCGACCACGACCCGGTCGCCGCGTCCCTCACCCGCGCCGCCCACGCGGGCGCCGACTCGCTGACCGCGCCGATGCCGGGCACGGTGACGGTGGTGAAGGTGGCCGTCGGCGACGAGGTGAGCGCCGGTCAGAGCCTGCTGGTGGTGGAGGCGATGAAGATGGAGCACGTCATCGCCGCGCCGCACGCGGGCAAGGTCACCGAGCTGGACGTGGCCCCCGGCACCACGGTCTCCATGGACCAGGTGCTGGCGGTCATCGCACCGCATGAGGAGGCGGCGGAATGACGGTTCCAGGGCTCCCGATGGCCGTCCCGAGCAGGGACCTGCCCACGCGCGTCCGCATCCACGAGGTCGGCGCCCGCGACGGCCTGCAGAACGAGAAAGCGACGGTCCCCACGGAGGTCAAGGCGGAGTTCATCCACCGCCTGGCCGACGCGGGCCTGACGACGATCGAGGCGACGAGCTTCGTCCACCCCAAGTGGGTGCCCCAGCTGGCGGACGCGGAAGCGCTGTTCCCGACAGTCGCAGACCTCCCCGTCGCGCTCCCGGTCCTGGTCCCGAACGAGCGCGGTCTGGACCGTGCCCTGGGGCTGGGCGCCCGGCGGGTGGCGGTCTTCGCCAGCGCGACGGAGTCCTTCGCCAAGGCCAACCTCAACCGCACGGTGGACGAGGCCCTGGCCATGTTCGAGCCGGTGGTGAGCCGCGCGAAGGCCGCATCGGTCCACGTCCGCGGCTATCTCTCGATGTGCTTCGGCGACCCGTGGGAGGGCGCGGTCCCGATCCCCCAAGTGGTGAAGGTCTGCCGGGCCCTGCTGGACATGGGCTGCGACGAACTGAGCCTGGGCGACACGATCGGCGTGGCGACCCCGGGCCATGTGGTCGCGCTCCTCGCGGCCCTGGACGAGGCGGGCGTCCCGCCCACCGCCCTCGGCGTGCACTTCCACGACACCTACGGCCAGGCCCTCGCCAACACGCTCGCGGCGCTCCAGCAGGGCGTCACCACGGTCGACGCCTCGGCGGGCGGCCTCGGCGGCTGCCCGTACGCGAAGTCGGCCACCGGCAACCTCGCCACCGAAGACCTCGTGTGGATGCTGCGGGGCCTCGGCATCGACACCGGAATCGACCTCGGCCGTCTCGTCGCCACAAGCACCTGGATGGCCTCCCAACTGGGCCGACCGAGCCCGTCCCGCACCGTCCGAGCCCTGTCCCACGAGGACACCGAGGAGCACTGATCACCATGGACTACCGTCTCTCCCCCGAGCTGGAGGAACTGCGCCGCACCGTCGAGGAGTTCGCACACGAGGTGGTGGCGCCGAAGATCGGCGACTTCTACGAGCGGCACGAGTTCCCGTACGAGATCGTCCGCGAGATGGGCCGCATGGGCCTGTTCGGGCTGCCGTTCCCCGAGGAGTACGGCGGCATGGGCGGCGACTACCTGGCCCTGGGCGTGGCCCTGGAGGAACTGGCGCGGGTCGACTCCTCGGTGGCGATCACCCTGGAGGCCGGCGTCTCGCTCGGCGCGATGCCGCTCCATCTCTACGGCACCGAGGCCCAGAAGCGCGAGTGGCTCCCCCGCCTCTGCTCGGGCGAACTCCTGGGCGCCTTCGGCCTGACGGAGCCGGACGGCGGCAGCGACGCGGGCGCGACGCGCACGACGGCCCGCCTGGACGAGTCGACCAACGAGTGGGTCATCAACGGCACGAAGTGCTTCATCACCAACTCGGGCACGAGCATCACGGGCCTGGTGACGGTCACGGCGGTCACCGGCCGCACGGCCGACGGCAAGCCGCAGATCTCCTCGATCATCGTCCCGACCGGCACCCCGGGCTTCGCGGTCGCCGCCCCGTACTCCAAGGTCGGCTGGAACGCCTCGGACACCCGTGAACTGTCCTTCACGGACGTCCGCGTCCCTGCGGAGAACCTTCTGGGCGAGGAGGGCCGCGGCTACGCCCAGTTCCTGCGCATCCTCGACGAGGGCCGCATCGCGATCGCGGCGCTGGCGACGGGCCTGGCGCAGGGCTGCGTCGACGAATCGGTCAAGTACGCCCGGGAGCGCCTCGCGTTCGGCAAGCCGATCGGCGCGAACCAGGCCATCCAGTTCAAGATCGCCGACATGGAGATGAAGGCTCACACGGCCCGCCTCACTTGGCGCGACGCAGCGGTCCGCCTGGTGTCCGGCGCCCCCTTCAAGAAGGAAGCGGCCCTGGCGAAGCTCCACTCGTCCACGGTCGCGGTGGACAACGCCCGCGAGGCCACCCAGATCCACGGCGGCTACGGCTTCATGAACGAGTACCCGGTCGCCCGCATGTGGCGCGACTCCAAGATCCTGGAGATCGGCGAGGGCACGAGCGAGGTCCAGCGGATGCTGATCGCACGGGAGTTGGGGCTGGTGGGCTGAGAAACGGGACCGGGGCCGAAGGCCCCCTGCCGCACGGGCGCAGTGACTCGGATCACTGCGCCCGTTCGCATTCCCCGGTCTCCGCCGGGGCACACACCCGAGGGCCCCACTGGACACAATCTGAGGTTAGGCTAACCTAATCCTGATCTCAGCCAAGCGGCTTTCAGCCGTGCCCGCAGTGGCTCCGTACGTACGAAAGCAGACCCCGTCATGTCGAACGCCAGAACCGCCCGCTTCTCCCGTCGCGGCCTGCTCGCCGCCGGTGGTGCTCTCGGGCTCGGCGCCCTCGTGACCGCGTGTGGCAGTGAAGACTCCAAGGACGGCGGCTCGGACGCGAAGGGCGCCGCCAAGTCCGGGCCCTGGTCCTTCAAGGACGACCGCGGCAAGACCGTGAGCCTGGACCAGGTCCCCACGAAGATCGTCGCGTTCATCGGTGTCGCCGCCGCCCTGCACGACTACGGCATCGAGGTCGAGGGCGTCTTCGGCCCGACCAAGACCAAGGACGGCAAGGCCGACGTCCAGGCCGGCGACATGGACGTCAGCAAGCTGACCGTCTTCGGCAACCGCTTCGACCAGTTCAACGTCGAGCAGTACGCGGCCTTCCAGCCCGAGGTGCTCATCACCACCACCTTCGACGCCGCCGGCACCCTCTGGTACGTCCCCGAGGCGTCCAAGGACAAGATTGCCAAGCTCGCCCCGAGCGTGGCCCTCTCGGTCTTCGACCGTCAGATGCCGAAGCCGCTGCAGCGCATGGCGGAGCTCGCCAAGTCGCTCGGCGCCGACCTGAAGGACGCGAAGGTCGTCGAGGCGAAGAAGCGTTTCGAGGCCGCCTCCGAGCGGCTGCGCAAGGCCGCCAAGTCCCGCCCCGAGATCAAGGTGCTGGCCGGTTCCGCCTCGGACGCCATCTTCTACGTCTCCGGCTCCAACTTCTCCATCGACCTGGAGTACTTCAAGGCCCTCGGCGTGAACCTCGTCGAGCCCCCGAAGAAGGCCATGGAGGCCAACGGCGGCTGGTTCGAGAACCTCAGCTGGGAGAACGTCGACAAGTACCCGGCCGACGTCATCATGATGGACGACCGCGCCTCGACCATCCAGCCGGCCGACATCACCGAGGCGACCTGGAAGAAGCTGCCCGCGGTCAAGGCCGGCCAGGTCATCGCGCGTTCGCCCGAGCCGATCCTGTCGTACGACAAGTGCACGCCTCTGGTGGAGAACCTCGCGAAGGCGATCGAGAGCGCGAAGAAGGTCTCCTGACGCGCCACCCGCGGGGCGCTTGAGGGGGTGTCGCGGGCGCGGGCCGGATGCGGCCGGTCGCGCCCGCGCGGCGGAGCCGCAGGCCGACACGGCCGCCCCGCCCCCCCCGGGGCGCCTCCACTCACCCCTGACGATGAATCAGGAGCCCCCATGACTACCGCCGTAGCCGCCCCCTTCCGGTTCTTCTCCCTCCAGGTCGTGCGGACGAGGCGGCTCGGGCCGTCTCTGGTCCGGGTGACCTTCGGGGGACCCGATCTGCACGCCTTCCACTCCGACGGGCACGACCAGTCCCTGTCCCTGTTCCTGCCGCACCCCGGGCAGCCAGAGCCGGTCGTCCCGCTCGAACTGGGGGACGGCTGGTGGCAGGGCTGGCGCGAACTCCCGGAGGACGTCCGGGCCGTGATGCGGTCGTACACCCTGCGCGGCCTGCGCCGGGACCCGGACGAGATCGACATCGACTTCGCCCTGCACGGCATCGAGCCGGGCGCCCCGGTCCAGGCCGGCCCCGCCTCCCGCTGGGCCGCCCGGGCCACCGCCGGTGACCGGGTCCTGCTGCTCGGCCCGGCCGTGGCCGACAACCGGGCGATCCGCTTCCGGCCGCCCGAGGACACCGACCTCGTCGTCGTCTGGGGCGACGAGACCGCCGTCCCCGCGGCCTCGGCCATCGTCGAGGCACTGCCGGCCGGCACCCGCGCCCGGGTCTTCCTGGAGGTCCCGCACGCCGGCGACATCCAGGACCTGGCGACCGAGGCCGACGCCGAGATCACCTGGCTCGTCAGGGAGGAGCGGGGCGCCGGAGGGGCACCCATGGCCCTCGACGCCCTCCGCGCCGCCCATCTGCCCTCCGCCGAGCGGCCGTACGTCTGGATCGCCGGCGAGTCCGGGTGCGTGAAGGAGCTGCGCCGGCACTTCGTGCGCGAGCGCGGCATCGACCGCCGCAGGGTGACGTTCGTCGGCTACTGGCGCCGGGGCGTGAGCGAGGAGCAGCTGCGGGCGGAGGCGTAGCCCGCAGCTCACCGGCGCTGCGGTGACACGAGTGACCACAGTCACGGCAGGGCCCGCCTTCCCCTCGATCAAGTTAGGTTAGGCTTACCTAAGTTCTGGACGCCGGAGACCAACCCATCCCGTCCCACACCGGACTGTCCCCACCGGAGGACCCCCACATGCGCTCGCACCTGCTCAACGACACCACCGCGGAGCAGTACCGCCGCTCCGTGACCGACGGAGTCGAGCGGGTGGCCGCCAAACTCGCCACCACCGACCGGCCGTTCACCGGCATCACCGTCGACGCCCTCGCCCCGCGCATCGACGAGATCGACCTCGACCAGCCGCTGCACGACACCACGGCGGTGCTCGACGAACTGGAGGACGTCTACCTCCGGGACGCGATCTACTTCCACCACCCCCGCTACCTGGCCCACCTCAACTGCCCGGTCGTCATCCCGGCGGTACTCGGCGAGGCCGTCCTGTCCGCCGTCAACTCCTCCCTCGACACCTGGGACCAGTCGGCCGGCGGCACGCTCATCGAGCGGAAACTGATCGACTGGACGACCGAGCGGATCGGCCTCGGCCCGGCCGCCGACGGCGTGTTCACCTCCGGCGGCACCCAGTCCAACCTCCAGGCGCTGCTGCTCGCCCGCGAGGAAGCCAAGACCGACTCCCTGGCGAAACTGCGCATCTTCGCCTCCGAGGTCAGCCACTTCAGCGTGAAGAAGTCCGCGAAGCTGCTCGGGCTCGGCCAGGACGCCGTGATCTCCATACCCGTCGACCACGACAAGCGCATGCAGACCGTCGCGCTCGCCCGCGAGCTGGAGCGCTGCGCGCAGGACGGCCTCGTCCCCATGGCCGTCGTCGCCACCGCCGGCACCACCGACTTCGGCTCCATCGACCCGCTGCCCGAGATCGCCGAGCTGTGCGAACAGTTCGGCACCTGGATGCACGTCGACGCCGCCTACGGCTGCGGCCTGCTGGCCTCCCTGAAGCACCGGGACCGCATCAGCGGCATCGAGCGCGCCGACTCGGTCACCGTCGACTACCACAAGTCCTTCTTCCAGCCCGTGAGTTCCTCGGCCGTGCTCGTGCGGGACGCCGCCACGCTCCGCCACGCGACCTACCACGCCGAGTACCTCAACCCGCGCCGCATGGTGGAGGAGCGCATCCCCAACCAGGTGGACAAGTCCCTCCAGACCACCCGCCGCTTCGACGCGCTCAAGCTGTGGATGACCCTGCGGACCATGGGCGCCGACGGCATCGGGCAGCTCTTCGACGAGGTGTGCGACCTGGCCCGGGAGGGCTGGAAGCTGATCGCCGCCGACCCGCGCTTCGACGTGGTCGTGCAGCCGAGCCTGTCCACCCTCGTCTTCCGCTACATCCCGGCGGCCGTCACCGACCCCGCCGAGATCGACCGCGCCAACCTCTATGCCCGCAAGGCCCTGTTCGCCTCCGGTGACGCCATCGTCGCGGGCACCAAGGTCGGCGGCCGCCACTACCTGAAGTTCACCCTGCTCAACCCCGAGACGCAGGCGTCCGACATCGCCGCCGTCCTCGATCTGATCGCCGGCCACGCCGAGCAGTACCTGGGAGAGTCCCTTGACCGCGCGTCCTGACAACCCGGCCCCCCTTCCTGCGACTCATGACTTCGTGGGCATCGGGCTCGGCCCCTTCAATCTCGGCCTGGCCTGCCTGACCGAACCGATCGACGAGCTCGACGGCGTCTTCCTGGAGTCCAAGCCCGACTTCGAGTGGCACGCGGGCATGTTCCTGGACGGCGCCCACCTCCAGACCCCGTTCATGTCGGACCTGGTCACCCTCGCCGACCCGACGTCCCCGTACTCCTTCCTGAACTACCTGAAGGAGAAGGGCCGGCTCTACTCGTTCTACATCCGCGAGAACTTCTACCCGCTGCGCGTCGAGTACGACGACTACTGCCGCTGGGCCGCGGGCAAACTGAGCAGCATCCGCTTCGGCACGACGGTCGCCGAGGTGACGTACGAGGACGAGCTCTACGTCGTGCGGACCACCGCCGGCGACACCTACCGGGCCCGGCGCCTGGTCCTCGGCACCGGCACCCCGCCCCACATACCCGAGGCCTGCCAGGGCCTGGGCGGCGACTTCATCCACAACTCCCGCTACCTGGACAGCAAGGCGGAGCTGCAGAAGAAGGACTCGATCACGCTGGTCGGCTCCGGTCAGTCGGCCGCCGAGATCTACTACGACCTGCTCAGCGAGATCGACGTCCACGGCTACCGGCTGAACTGGGTCACCCGCTCCCCGCGCTTCTTCCCGCTGGAGTACACCAAGCTCACGCTGGAGATGACGTCCCCGGAGTACGTCGACTACTTCCGCGAGCTGCCCGAGGCGACCCGCTACCGCCTCACGGCCGAGCAGAAGGGCCTGTTCAAGGGCATCGACGGCGACCTCATCAACGAGATCTTCGACCTGCTCTACCAGAAGAACCTCGGCGGCCCGGTCCCCACCCGGCTGCTCACCAACTCCTCGCTGCGCAGCGCGCGGTACGAGAACGGCACGTACACGCTCGGCTTCCGCCAGGAGGAGCAGGGCAAGGAGTTCGAGCTGGACTCGCAGGGCCTGGTCCTGGCCACCGGCTACAAGTACGCCGAGCCGGAGTTCCTGGCCCCGGTCAAGGACCGCCTGGTCTACGACTCCCACGGCAACTTCGACGTCGCCCGCAACTACGCGATCGACGTCACCGGCCGGGGGATCTTCCTCCAGAACGCCGGCGTGCACACGCACAGCATCACCAGCCCGGACCTGGGCATGGGCCCGTACCGGAACGCGTACATCATCCGCGAGCTGCTCGGCAGCGAGTACTACCCGGTGGAGAAGACCATCGCGTTCCAGGAGTTCGCCGTATGAGCGCCACCACCGGCATCGGAACGCTCACCGTCCGCCCCCTCGACCCCCTGAGGGACGCCGAGCTGCTGCACTCCTGGGTCACCCACCCCAAGGCGGCCTACTGGATGATGCAGGACGCGAAACTCCAGGACGTCGAGCGCGAATACATGCGGATCGCCGCGCACGAGCACCACGACGCCTACCTCGGTCTGCACGAGGGCCGCCCGGCGTTCCTGATGGAGAAGTACGACCCCCGCTACGTCGAGCTGGAAGGCCTGTACGACCCGGAGCCCGGCGACGTCGGCATGCACTTCCTGGTCGCGCCGACCGACCGCCCGATCCACGGTTTCACCAAGGCCGTCATCACCGCCGTGATGGACGAGCTGTTCGCCGACCCGCGCACCCGCCGGGTCGTGGTGGAGCCCGACGTGAGCAACAAGGCAGTCCACGCGCTCAACGAGGCCGTCGGCTTCGTGCCCGAGCGTGAGATCGACAAGCCGGAGAAGCGCGCGCTGCTGAGCTTCTGCACGCGTGCACAGTTCCTGGCCGCCCGAGGAGTAGCCGTATGACCCTGTCCGACGCCGTAGCGCATCTGTCCCCCCACCGCTGGGCGCGGGCCAACCGCCTCCTGATCCGCAAAGCCCTCGCCGAGTTCGCGCACGAGCGGCTGATCACCCCCGAGCAGGACGGGGAGAGTTACGTCGTCCGCAGCGACGACGGCCTGACGAGCTACCGCTTCTCGGCCGCCCGCCGGGCCCTGGACCACTGGCAGGTGGACGCCGAGTCGATCACCCGCCACCGGGACGGCTCCGAACTGCCGCTCGCCGCGCTGGACTTCTTCATCGAGCTGCAGAAGTCCCTCGGTCTGAGCGACGACATCCTGCCGGTCTACCTGGAGGAGATCTCCTCCACCCTCTCCGGCACCTGCTACAAGCTCACCAAGCCGGACATCACGGCGGCCGAACTCGCCCGCGGTGACTTCCAGGCCATCGAGACCGGCATGACCGAGGGCCACCCCTGCTTCGTCGCCAACAACGGGCGGCTCGGCTTCGGCATCCACGAGTACCTGTCGTACGCGCCGGAGACGGCGAGCCCGGTCCGGCTGGTGTGGCTGGCCGCGCACCGCTCGCGGGCCGCGTTCACGGCCGGGGTCGGCATCGAGTACGAGTCGTTCCTGCGCGAGGAGCTGGGCGCGGAGACCGTCGAGCGCTTCCACGGCGTCCTCCGCGACCAGGACCTCGACCCGGCCGACTACCTGCTCATCCCGGTCCACCCCTGGCAGTGGTGGAACAAGCTCAGCGTCACCTTCGCCGCCGAGGTGGCCCGCAGGCACCTGGTGTGCCTGGGCGAGGGCGACGACGAGTACCTGGCCCAGCAGTCCATCCGGACCTTCTTCAACCGGACCAGCCCCGAGAAGCACTACGTCAAAACCGCCCTGTCGGTCATCAACATGGGCTTCATGCGGGGGCTGTCGGCGGCCTACATGGAGGCCACCCCGGCGATCAACGACTGGCTGGCGCAGCTCATCGAGGGCGACCCGGTGCTGCGGTCGACTGGTCTGTCGATCATCCGGGAGCGGGCGGCCGTCGGCTACCGCCACCTGGAGTACGAGCAGGCGACGGACCGCTACTCGCCCTACCGCAAAATGCTCGCCGCGCTGTGGCGGGAGAGCCCGGTGCCGTCCCTGGAGGAGGGCGAGTCCCTGGCCACCATGGCGTCCCTGGTCCATGTCGACCGCCAGGGGGCGTCCGTCGCGGGCGCGCTGATCGAGCAGTCGGGCCTCGCCCCGAAGGAGTGGCTGCACCGTTACCTCCAGGCCTACTTCACGCCCCTGCTGCACAGCTTCTACGCCTACGACCTGGTGTTCATGCCGCACGGAGAGAACGTCATCCTCGTGCTGAAGGACGGGGTCGTGCAGCGGGCGATCTACAAGGACATCGCCGAGGAGATCGCGGTCATGGACCCGGACGCGGTGCTGCCGCCGACGGTGGAGCGGCTGCGCGTGGAGGTCCCGGACGACAAGAAGCTCCTGTCGATCTTCACGGACGTCTTCGACTGCTTCTTCCGCTTCCTCGCGGCGAACCTCGCCGGCGAGGGCATCCTGGAGGAGGACGACTTCTGGCGCACGGTCGCGGACGTCACTCGCGCCTACCAGGAGTCGACGCCCGAACTCGCCGACAAGTTCAAGCAGTACGACATGTTCGCCCCCGAGTTCGCCCTCTCCTGCCTCAACCGCCTCCAACTCCGCAACAACGAACAGATGGTGGACCTGTCCGACCCGTCGGGCGCCCTCCAGCTGGTGGGCAACCTGAGGAATCCGATCGCGGAGTTCTGACCGACCCACATACGGACGAGCACCCCGGAGTACGGTCCTCCGGGGTGCTCGTCATGTGGCTTCGGCTTTCAGGGGCGCGGGGAACTGCGCGACCAGCCCCCACCGGCCCGCGGACGGATCACTGCACACTCCACGGAACCTGCGGCGACCGATACCACTCGATCCCCAGCGCATCCCACCGCTCAGCCTGCGCAGCAAGCCGCCCCTTGTACCGCTCCCAGTCAAGAGAAGCCGCCGACGACCACCCCAACTCGGCAACACCGGGCAACCGCGGAAACGCCATGTACTCGATGTGCTCGGAGTTCTCCAGCGTCTCCGACCACATCGGCGCCTCGACACCCCGTACCGCACCGCCCGGCACCCCCGGCAGATACGCCCCGGGATCCCAGTCGTAGGACCGCTTCACCTCGACATACCCCGCCCACGACAACCCCAGCGGCGTGTCCTTCGTGTACTTCATGTCGAGATACGCCCGGTCCGCCGGGGACAGAATCAGCCCGGTCCCGTTCTGCGCGGCCTTCGCGACCCGCGCCTTCTCCTCGGCACCGGTGCTGTCCAGCCCCCAGTACTGGGCGAGCGCCCCCTTCGCCGGGGTCGCCCCGGTCAGCTGGTGCCAGCCCACCACCGTCTTGCCGTACTTCGCGACGATCGGCTGCACCCGGTCCATGAACGTCACGTAGTCCTCATGGCTGGTGGAGTGCGCCTCGTCGCCCCCGATGTGGAGGTACCGGCCCGGCGTGAGCGCGGCGAGTTCCCGGATCACGTCGTCCACGAAGTCGTACGTGATCTCCTTGCCGACGCACAGCGAGCTGAAGCCGACCTCGGTACCGGTGTAGAGCGGCGGTGCGACGCCGTCGCAGTTCAGGTCGGCGTACGAAGCCAGCGCCGCATTCGTGTGGCCGGGCATGTCGATCTCGGGCACGACCTCCAGGTAGCGGGAGGCGGCGTAGCGCACGATCTCCTTGTAGTCGGCCTTGGTGTAGAAGCCGCCGGGGCCTCCGCCGACCTCCGTGGAACCGCCGTAAGTGGCCAGGCGCGGCCAGGAGTCGATGGCGATGCGCCAGCCCTGGTCGTCGCTGAGGTGCAGATGCAGCTTGTTGATCTTGTAGAGGGCGAGCTGGTCGATGTAGCGCTTGACCTGGTCGACGGTGAAGAAGTGCCGGGAGACGTCGAGCATGGCGCCGCGCCAGCCGTAGCGCGGGGTGTCCGTGATCGTGCCGCCCGCGACCAGCCACGGGCCGGGCTGGACGGAGTCCTTCTCGACGGCCGGGGGCAGGAGCTGGCGCAGGGTCTGCACGCCGTGGAAGAGGCCGGCGGGCCGGGCGGCGGTGATGATGACGCCGTGGCGGCCGCTGTCGAGCCGGTAGCCCTCGGCGCCGAAGGGGCCCTGGGCGATGCGCAGCCGGATGCCGCCCGCGCCCTGGGTGGTGACGGGGAGGCGGTAGCCGGTCGAGGGGCGCAGGATCCTCGCGAGGTACTCGCCGACGCCCCGGGTCTCCCGGGGTCCGTCGACGCGGATGTGCGTGCCGCGGGTGATCCGGTACGGGGATCCGCCCGGGGCGACCGAGGCGGGCGCGGGGATCACCCGGTCGAGGGGTGCGGGCGACGCCGCCGGTGCGGGAGCGGCCCCGGTGACCGAGGCGGCCATCGCGACCAGCAGCAGGGAACCGAGCAGGCGGAGCGTTCTGCGGTGCTGTCTCACACGGCCATCTCTCACAAGCGTGTCCCTTCACGAGCCGTTGAGCTCCAAGAGGTCTGGACCACTCTCTCGTGAGACGGGTGGAACAATCCACCCCATGGCGGAAATCATCCAGAAGGACGGCACATGGGCCTTCGACGGGGACGCACTGCGGCTGACTCCGGGACGGGACAAGAACGTCAGCCTGCTACGCAAGGAGCTGGGTGAACTGGTCGTCCCGCTCGGGGCGTTGGCGGGCATCTCCCTGGAGCAGGGCAAGAAGTCGGGACGGCTCAGGCTGCGGCTGCGCGACGGCGCCGACCCGCTGCTGCACGCCACGGGCGGCCGGCTCACCGAGCCCCACGACCCGTACCAGCTGATCGTGGAGTCCGACCGCTACGGCGTCGCCGAGTACTTCGTGGACGAGGTCCGCAGCGCCCTGCTCCTGGACCAGGTCCCCGCCGGGCCGGTCGACGCGTATCTGCTGCCGGGCCCCTCCGTTCCCCTGTCGGTGTCCGCCGGAGACGGCACCGCCGGCTTCGACGGCGAGCGCATACGCCTGGAGTGGAACTGGAAGACGGAGGACGCCAAGGCCGCCGCCGGCGCCCGCACGCTCGCGCTCGCCGACATCACGGGCGTGGAGTGGCACCCGGCGGCCGGTCTGGAGAACGGCCACCTGCGCTTCACCGTGCGGCACGCGCCCACCAAGACCCCGCCCAAGTACGACCCCAACGCCGTGGAGCTGTGGGGCTTCAAGAAGGACCCGCTGATGGCGCTGGTCGCGGCGGCGGTCCAGGCCAGGCTTCCGCACCCGGCCCGGGCCGCCGCCGACCCGGTGGACGCGCGACCGGAGTCGCCTTCCGCTCCGGTCGCGGTCTCCGAGGACGATCACGACGCCCTGCTGCGCCGCCTGCGCGAGCTCGGTGAACTGCACCGCTCGGGCGTGCTGACGGACGAGGAGTTCGCCCTGGCCAAGCAGGCGATCCTCAAGCGGATGTAGTCCTCGCGGCTACTTCGCCCGGCGCGCCACCGTGAAGTGGTCGACCTGGTCCCCGGTCTCGGCGATGCCGCGCACCGTCAGCGTGGCCAGGTGCCCCTTCGGCGCGGGGGTGACGTCCACGCGCAGGAAGGAGTAGTCGAGGTAGCGCACCCGTGACCAGGCGACGGTCTCGTTCTGCTTGCCGCCCTTGACGTTGACGAACGAGGCCACGGACTCCACGTCGTGCTCGTTGCCCTCGTACGACAGCGGGGCGCTGAACGCGTAGAGGCTGCGCCCGGCCGCACCGGCCGTCACATAGACCACGCCCTCGGTCTCGGGGTAGGCCGTGCCGCCGATCGGGAGCTTCTTGGTGACCTTGTCGCCCTTGATCACGTCGGTGCGCTCGTACTGGTGGTTGTGGCCGTTGATGACCAGGTCGACCGTGTACTTCTCGAACAGCGGCACCCACTCCTGCCGGACCCCGCCCTCGGAGGCGTGGGAGGTGGAGGAGCAGTAGGCGCAGTGGTGGAAGAACACGACGATGAAGTCGATGTCGTGCGCGGCCCGGTACTTCTTGAGCTGGGCCTCCAGCCACGTGGTCTGGGTGCCGCCGGAGATGCCGAGGTTGGCCGGGATCTCGAAGGAGATGTCGTTGGCGTCGAGCGAGATGACGGCCGTGTTGCCGTGGACGAAGGAGTAGACGCCCGGGAGGTTCTTCTTGTCGGGGCCGTTGTCCGGAAGGGTCCAGCGGGCCTCCTCGCCGCCGTAGCCGTTGGGCGAGTACCAGGCCTCCATGTCGTGGTTGCCGTAGGCGGGCATCCAGGGCACGGACTTGGCGACGGACTCGGTCTGGGCGAGGAACTGGTCCCAGATCCGCGAGTCGAAGCCGGTGTCGTCGGTCCTGCCCTGGCCGGCCGGGTCGCCGTACGCGATGTCGCCCGCGTGCAGGTGGAACGCCGGGTTCTGGCCGAGGAGCAGGCTGTTGTTGGCGAGCGCGTGGTAGCTGACGCCCTCGTCGCCGAAGGCCGTGAAGGTGAAGGGCTCCTTGCGCGCGGGGGCGGTCGTGAAGGTGCCGAGGGTGCCCAGCAGATGCGGTGCGGCCGGGTCGAAGCCCTGGTGGCCGACGCCGTAGTAGTACGTCCGGCCCGGCTTGAGACGGCTCAGCCTGGCGTGGACGTAGTACTGGGTGTGGTTGCCGCTCGCGCCGACACCGGCGGGCGTGAAGAGGGTGCGGACCTCGGCGTCGATCTTGCGGGAGAGGTCCGTGGGGTGGGCGCCGATCCGGATGAAGGGCTTCTTCACGGCGAGCGGGACCTGCCAGGAGACGGTCATCTCGGTGCGCGGGTCGGTGCCGTAGGCGAGGTGACGGCCGAAGGGGGCCACGTGGGCGCCGTCGACGGTCTCGGTGCCGGGGCGGCCGCTCGGGACGGCGGCCTGGGCGGTGGCGCCGGGCACGAACGCGCCACCCGCGACGGCGCCGAGCGTGACGGCACCGCCTCTGATCATCGTGCGCCGGGAGAACCGGGCGCGCAGGTACTCGTGCTGCTCGGCCATGGTCATGCGCTCGGCGAGCCGCTCGGGTACGCCCATACGAGGAGTGTCCATGGCGTCCAAAAATCGACGCCTCGGGCAACGGGTTGCCGGACGTCCGGTGGACGCTTCACGAACAAGCCGTCATGACACGTTCAACGTTCCCCAAGGGATCCCAACAGGCGCTTGCCCGGAATCGGGCAGAATTCTTGCGAAAGCGCCGCCGGTACCCCAAGATCTAGCGAGTGCACGACGAACTCGTTGATCATCTGACGCGGTCCACCGCCCTCGGGCGGGGCGAGGCGCTGCGCGTGATCCAGGACGTGCTCGCCTACTTCGACGAGACGACCGAGGAGTACGTCCGTCGCCGCCACCGTGAGCTCCAGGCCCAGGGCCTGGTCAACACGGCGATCTTCGAACGGATCGAGGCGGATCTCAAATACCGCGCGGTGGCCCCGCCGGAGCTCTCGCTCCGGCAGCTGCGGCGCATCGTCTACGGCTAGGAATACGTATACATGTGCGGAATCGTCGGTTACATCGGGAAGCGTGACGTCGCGCCCCTCCTCCTGGAGGGCCTCCAGCGGCTGGAGTACCGCGGCTACGACTCCGCGGGCATCGTCGTCACCTCCCCGAAGACGTCCGGCCTGAAGATGGTCAAGGCCAAGGGCCGCGTCCGCGACCTGGAGGCCAAGGTCCCGGCCCGCTTCAAGGGCACCACCGGTATCGCCCACACCCGCTGGGCCACCCACGGCGCCCCGTCCGACGTCAACGCCCACCCGCACATGTCGGCCGACAACAAGGTCGCCGTCGTGCACAACGGCATCATCGACAACGCCTCCGACCTGCGCCGCAAGCTGGAGGCGGACGGCGTCGAGTTCCTCTCCGAGACCGACACCGAGGTCCTCACCCACCTCATCGCCCGCGCGCAGGCGCCCAAGCTGGAGGACAAGGTCCGCGAGACCCTCCGGCTCGTCGAGGGCACGTACGGCATCGCCGTCATGCACGCCGACTTCCCCGACCGGATCGTCGTCGCCCGCAACGGCTCCCCGGTCGTCCTCGGCATCGGCGAGAAGGAGATGTTCGTCGCCTCGGACATCGCCGCGCTGGTCGCCCACACCCGCCAGATCGTCACCCTCGACGACGGCGAGATGGCGACCCTCAAGGCCGACGACTTCCGCACCTACACCACGGAGGGCACCCGCACCACGGCGGAGCCCACCACGGTCGAGTGGGAGGCCGCCTCCTACGACATGGGCGGCCACGACACGTACATGCACAAGGAGATCCACGAGCAGGCCGACGCCGTGGACCGTGTGCTGCGCGGCCGTATCGACGACCGCTTCTCCACCGTGCACCTGGGCGGCCTGAACCTGGACGCCCGCGAGGCCCGGCGGATCCGCCGCGTGAAGATCCTCGGCTGCGGCACCTCGTACCACGCGGGCATGATCGGCGCCCAGATGATCGAGGAGCTGGCGCGCATCCCCGCCGACGCCGAGCCCGCCTCGGAGTTCCGCTACCGCAACGCGGTCGTCGACCCCGACACGCTCTACGTCGCGGTCTCCCAGTCCGGCGAGACCTACGACGTCCTGGCCGCCGTGCAGGAGCTCAAGCGCAAGGGCGCGCGCGTCCTGGGCGTGGTGAACGTGGTCGGCTCGGCGATCGCCCGTGAGGCGGACGGCGGCATCTACGTGCACGCCGGCCCGGAGGTCTGCGTCGTCTCCACCAAGTGCTTCACCAACACCACGGTGGCCTTCGCCCTCCTCGCCCTGCACCTGGGCCGCACCCGTGACCTGTCGGTCCGGGACGGCAAGCGGATCATCGAGGGCCTGCGCAAGCTGCCCGCGCAGATCGCCGAGATCATGGAGCACGAGGACGACGTCAAGAAGCTGGCCCTGCAGTTCGCCGAGGCCCGCTCGATGCTCTTCATCGGCCGCGTCCGGGGCTACCCGGTGGCCCGCGAGGCCTCCCTGAAGCTCAAGGAGGTCTCGTACATCCACGCCGAGGCCTACCCCGCCTCCGAGCTCAAGCACGGTCCGCTGGCCCTGATCGAGCCGGCCCTCCCGACGGTCGCGATCGTCCCCGACGACGACCTGCTGGAGAAGAACCGCGCCGCCATGGAGGAGATCAAGGCCCGCAGCGGCAGGATCCTCGCGGTGGCCCACCAGCCCCAGGAGAAGGCCGACGAGACGATCGTCGTCCCGAAGAACGAGGACGAACTCGACCCCATCCTGATGGGCATCCCCCTCCAACTCCTCGCGTACCACACCGCTCTGGCGCTCGGCCGGGACATCGACAAGCCCCGCAACCTGGCGAAGTCGGTGACGGTTGAGTAGACGCCCTTCGTTTCGCTTGGGGGCGCGGGGCTGTATCGATGTGCGGCTCCGCCGCGTGGGCGCGAACAGCCCCAACGCACCTGCACAGGCCGAACAATGAGGACGGACCCCCACGTGCTGCCACCAAGCACGGGGGGTCCGTTTTCATCGCCGGGAAGCCGCCCAACTCCCCAGCCGGCGCAGCTAACCGGTGGCCGTCACGCCCCGGCCCGCAGCGCGTCGCGGAATCGCCGTGGGCCAGTGCGCCAGCGCCGCGGTCGCCGCGTACCAGGCCACCGCCCCCGCGGCGACGGCGAACCAGCCGCCCACCTTCACGAGCCCGTCGTTGCCGGCGAAACTCGCGATCGCCATGAGCAACAGGGCGACGAAGAACAGCCCGTACACGCCCTGACCGAGCTGGTCCCCGCCCGCGAGCGTCAGGGACAGCGCGACGAGGGCGAACAACAGCAGGAAGAGCCCTGCCTCGTTGCCGGAGGCACTGTCGGACACGGCCCAGGTGAACCACAGCGCCCCGAGCACCGAGAACGCCGTACCACCGGCGGCATCACCCTCCCGGAGGGCCATCAGCCCCGCGACGAAGAGCGCGATGCCGCCCACGTACTGGGCGATTGACACGGCGTCAGCGGCCGACACGCCGTCGATCAGAGCGGTATGCCCCAGCCCGAAGGCCAACAGGGTGATTCCCAGGGCGAGTCGACCGGCCACGGTCGTGATTCCGCTTCCCGCGGAGACGTCTTTGTCCACGGCGGGCTCCCTTCGTGCATGTGCAGTTGTGCGGTGTCCCGTATATGCCCTTCACAAGGGCACAAACACCTCTACGCGTGAGTAGATTGACGCACCGCACAGGGGGAGTTACCGCTCGGGGCAGGTCAGGGGATGACGATGACGGGCCGCTGCGCCCGCTTGGCGAGCCGCCCCGCGACCGAGCCGAAGATGCGCCCCACAAGGCCGTGGGTGGAGCCGACGACGATCGCGTCGGCCTCGTACTCCCGGCCGACCTCTTCGAGTTCGTGGCAGATGTCACCGCCGCGCTCGACCAGGATCCAGGGCACCTCGGCGAGGTAGTCCGCACAGGCCAGTTCCAGACCGAGCACCTCGGTGCGGTGGTCCGGCACGTCCACGAACACGGGCGGCTCGCAGCCGGCCCACACGGTGGTCGGCAGCCGGTTGGCGACGTGCACGATGATCAGGCCCGACCCGGAGCGATGGGCCATGCCGATCGCGTACGCCAGGGCGCGCTCGCTGGACGTGGAGCCGTCGAAGCCGACGACGACCCCGTGCTTGAAGGCGGGGTCGCAGGAATGACGTGGCTCTTCCGCCGCCAGGGGCTCGGCCGCCGTGGGATCGGCGACGGGCCGCTTGCGGTCCGCGGGTTCGAAGAATTCGTGACCGGCCATGGCTGTCTCGGCGTTGTGATCCTTATATGGGGGACAACAGTGTGCGGCGGAGCTGTGTCCGGGAATGGTCTTCCCACCCCCATACCCTCAAGGGTACGGCGGCACGCCTCCTTAGCCCAGATCCCGCTCACGGTGCGTGCGGGTTCCAGGGAGCATGCACGAGGCACCGCCCGTAACGCAATGGTTGCTGCCCTGTACAGGCGGTTTGCACGGGATTCAATGACCGCGGAGGTGATCGGGACAGCCAGTGACCGACGCCGCCGCCACGCGTTGAACCCCGAGAGTCACGCCCCAGGGAGCACGCATGTCCGGACCCCGCACCGCCACCGAGGCGGACCGCGCGACCCCGCCGCCGCGGGACACCGCGACGGATGTGGTTCGCTGGGCTGTCTTCAGCTGCCTGCTCGTCCCGGTGGTGCTCCTCGGTTACGGCACCTCTCTGGCCGGCGCCGCCGGCACGGCCCTCGGTCTGGCGGCCGTCACGGGCGCCTGCCGGGTCCTGCTGCGCCAGTCCGAGCGCGGGGCGGCCCGGCTCGCGGCCGAGGACCGGGCACCCCACCGGGGCCGGCACCACCGCACCGGAACCGGGTCCCACCGTGGCGGACGGCACACCGGAGGAGATACACCGGTCGGCTGACCGGTTTCCGCGCACGCGCACGTCACTTTTCAGCCAACTTCACGCCCCCGTGCATCCCCCGCCCCCACCACCCCCCAACCCGCGTTCGACCTGCACGGAAAGGACCTCAGGGGGTCTGCGCACCCTACGTGGATTGGCCACTGCGACAAGGCGCACTTCCCTGCACGCCCCACGAGTGCAACGCTTCGTGATCGAATGCTTCACGCCAAGTTGCCAAGTCGACAATGCGCCGAGTGCCTAACCGGCCACTTCGGCACGACGGCACACAGTAGATTCGATCTTGACTGTCTACGGCGGGGGACTCGTGCAGGACCGAGGGGAAACGTGCAGGAGCGACACAACCGAGGAGCCGCGACCACCGAGGGGGGCTTAGCAGTATGAGCCACGACTCCACTGCCGCGCCGGAAGCCGCGGCCCGGAAACTTTCCGGGCGACGCCGCAAGGAGATCGTCGCGGTGCTGCTGTTCAGCGGCGGCCCCATCTTCGAGAGTTCCATACCGCTGTCGGTGTTCGGGGTTGACCGCCAGGACGCCGGCGTACCGCGCTACCGACTGCTGGTGTGCGGGGGCGAGGACGGTCCGCTACGGACCACCGGGGGACTCGAACTCACCGCACCACATGGCCTGGAAGCGATCTCGCGCGCGGGCACGGTCGTCGTACCGGCCTGGCGTTCGATCACTTCTCCGCCACCGGAGGAGGCGCTCGACGCGCTGCGCCGCGCCCACGAGGAGGGCGCCCGCATCGTCGGGCTGTGCACCGGCGCCTTCGTCCTGGCGGCGGCGGGCCTGCTGGACGGCCGCCCCGCGACGACACACTGGATGTACGCACCGACGCTGGCCAAGCGCTATCCGTCGGTGCACGTGGACCCGCGCGAGCTGTTCGTCGACGACGGCGACGTACTGACGTCGGCGGGCACGGCCGCGGGCATCGACCTGTGCCTGCACATCGTGCGCACGGACCACGGCAACGAGGCGGCCGGGGCCCTGGCCAGGCGGCTCGTCGTGCCACCGCGCCGCAGCGGCGGGCAGGAGCGCTACCTCGACAGGTCTTTACCGGAGGAGATCGGCGCCGACCCGCTCGCCGAGGTCGTCGCCTGGGCGCTGGAGCACCTCCACGAACAGTTCGACGTGGAGACCCTGGCGGCACGCGCGTACATGAGCCGGCGTACGTTCGACCGCCGCTTCCGCTCGCTGACCGGGAGCGCTCCGCTGCAGTGGCTGATCACACAGCGGGTCCTCCAGGCGCAGCGCCTGCTGGAGACGTCGGACTACTCGGTGGACGAGGTGGCGGGGCGCTGCGGCTTCCGGTCGCCGGTGGCCCTGCGCGGGCACTTCCGCCGCCAGCTGGGATCGTCCCCGGCCGCGTACCGGGCCGCCTACCGCGCCCGGCGCCCGCAGGGCGAGCGGCCCCAGGACACCGAGAGCGCTCCGGGCGGCCCCGGGTCCGGCATGCCGGGCCATCCGGGCCACGCCGGGCACCCGGGCCAGCCCGGACAGGCACCGACCCCGCTCCACCCGGAGCACCCGGTGCCGCTGCAGTCCCGCCGTACGGCGGCGGCGAGCGCGGTCGGCCAGTCGCCGGCCCTGTCGGCGAGCCTGCCCGGGCAGCGCAGCGCGCCCTGATCCGGTAGCGAGGGGCCCGCGGGGAGCACGTCTCCTCGCGGGCCCCTCGGCTTTCCCGGCACGGGCGGCCCGGCCGGTGACGGCGGGCCGTAAGGTTAGACACATGAACGATCGCATGGTGTGGATCGACTGCGAGATGACCGGCCTCTCGCTGTCGGACGACGCGCTCATCGAGGTGGCCGCCCTCGTGACCGACTCCGAGCTGAACGTGCTCGGCGAGGGCGTGGACATCGTCATCCGGCCGCCGGAGCAGGCGCTGGAGACGATGCCGGACGTGGTGCGTCAGATGCACACCGCCTCCGGGCTGCTCGACGAGCTGGCCGCCGGGACCACCCTCAAGGACGCCGAGGACCAGGTCCTGACGTACGTGAGGGAGTTCGTCAAGGAGCCGGGCAAGGCGCCGCTGTGCGGGAACTCCGTCGGCACGGACCGCGGCTTCCTGCTGCGCGACATGCCGGCCCTGGAGAGCTACCTCCACTACCGGATCGTCGATGTGTCGTCGGTCAAGGAGCTGGCCCGCCGCTGGTACCCGCGGGCGTACTTCAACAGCCCGAAGAAGAACGGCAACCACCGTGCGCTCGCCGACATCCGCGAGTCGATCGCGGAGCTGCGGTACTACCGCGAGGCCGTGTTCGTCCCGCAGCCCGGGCCCGACTCGGACACCGCGAAGACGATCGCGGCGAAGCACGTTCTGCCTGCTCAGTAAGGCCGGCAGGGGGCCCGTGGAGGGGCACCGCGAAAGCCGGGCGCGAGCACCCCTTCGGACCCTGTACACTTTTTCTCGGCCGGTCAGGGAAGTCACTGACCTCCAAACCGGTCATGGTGGGTGTAGCTCAGCTGGTAGAGCACCTGGTTGTGGTCCAGGATGCCGCGGGTTCAAGTCCCGTCACTCACCCTGAGTAATCAGCCGGTGGCTTCGGAAGAAGCCACCGGCTGAAGCTTTTTGCGCGCCTCTCCGGGGCGGCGCGGCAGGCTGGCTACCGTCGGCGGCATGGACGGTCGACGCCCGGAATGGCGCGCGTGTGTGCTCAGCGGGGCGGTGTTCGCCGTCTGCATGGCCGGCACCACACTGCCGACACCCCTCTACCCCCTCTACCAGGACAAGTTCGGCTTCTCCGAGCTGACGGTCACCGTGGTGTACGCCCTCTACGCCTTCGCCGTCATCGGTGTGCTGCTGCTGGTCGGCAACGCCTCGGACGCCGTGGGCAGGCGCCCGGTGCTGCTGTGCGGCCTGGGCTTGGCGGCGCTGAGCGCCGTCTGTTTCCTGTGCGCCACCGGCCTCGGCTGGCTCTACGCGGGGCGGCTGCTGTCGGGACTGTCCGCCGGTCTGTTCACCGGCGCCGCCACGGCGTACGTGATGGAGCTGGCGCCCGAGGGCGGCGCCTCCCGGGCCACGTTCGTGGCGACGGCCGCCAACATGGGCGGGCTGGGCTGCGGTCCCCTGCTCTCCGGGCTGCTCGCGCAGTACGCCGCATGGCCGCTGTACCTGCCGTTCATCACCCATATCGCCCTGGTGGCCGTCTCGGCCGCGGTGTTGCTGCGGCTCGCGGAGACGGTGAGGGAGCGGCAACCGCTGCGCACCGTGCGCCCGCAGCGCCCCGCGCTGCCCCCGCAGGTGCGCGCGGTGTTCGGCCCCGCCGCCACGGCCTCCTTCGTCGGGTTCGCCCTGTTCGGGGTGTTCACCTCGGTCAGCCCCGCCTTCCTCACGGAGTCCCTGCACGTGGACGACCACGCCGTGAGCGGGCTGATCGTCGCGCTGGCCTTCTTCTCCTCGACGGCCGGGCAACTGGCGGTCGGCCGGGTCGGTGTACGGCACTCCCTCCCGCTGGGCTGCGCCGGGCTCCTCGCCGGACTGGCGCTGCTCGCCGGCGCGCTGCGGTGGGACCAGATGTCGCTGCTGATCGCCAGCGCGCTCGTCGGCGGAGTCGGCCAGGGGCTGGCGTTTCGCGGTGCCCTCGCCGACGTGGCCGCGGCCTCCCCCGGGCACCGGCGCGCCGCCGTGATCTCGACCCTGTTCGTCGTCGCCTACACGGGCATCTCCGTGCCCGTGATCGGCGTCGGCCTCCTGACCGGTCCGATCGGCCTGGAGGGCGCGGGGCTGGTGTTCATCGGCTGCATGGCCGCCCTGGTCGTGACGGCGGCGGTGTATCTGCTGCGGCGGCCGGAACCGGCTCGGGTTTGAGCGCGTGCGATCGTGGGCCCATGCGTGAGCCGGTGGAACGGGTCGACGAGCAGGACCGGGTACTCGGGGTGGTCGACCGGGACGAGGCGATCCGCAACGGCTGGCCGCACCGGATCGCGACCACCGTGTGCCGTGACCCGCAGGGGCGGGTCCTGGTGCATCGCAGGCCGGAGCACGTGTCGCGGTTTCCGGGGCACTACGACTGGCTGATCGGCGGGGCCGCGGAGGTCGGCGAGTCGTACGAGGAGGCGGCGGCCCGGGAACTGGCCGAGGAACTGGGCGTCCGGACGCGGGTGCGGTTCGTCTTCAAGTTCCTCTGCCGAGGGGCGATCAGCCCCTACTGGCTCGGCGTGCACGAGGCCGTCGTCGCCGAGCCCCTCACCCCCGACCCGTCGGCGATCGCCTGGCACGGCTGGGTCGGCGAGGCGGAGCTCGGGGAGGCACTCCGGACGAAGCTGTTCGTGCCCGACGGCGTGGAGGCCCTGCGGCGCCGCCCCGGCCTCAGCGCACCGAGCGCCGCCAGGCGGCAGCCAACTCCCCCACCCCCGTGAACCGTTCGGCCGGGTCAGGCCGCACGGCCCGGTCCACCACGGCCAGTTGCTCCGCCGTGCCCCGCCAGGCGCGTTCCTCGTCGCCCGCGTCCAGGAGGAGGCGGATGGCGCGGCCCAGGGCGTGGACCGTCGTACGGCCGTCGATGCGGGAGCCGCGCCGCCATTCCTCCGGCGCCATGAAGCGGCGCGAGCCCGGCAGGCGGTCCGCCTCCAGGGTGAACGGGCCCGGGCGGTACTCGTCGAGGTCGATCAGCCGGAGGTCACCGGCGTCGAAGTCGTAGAGGAACGCCCCGTCGTAGAGGTCGACGGCGACGAACCCCGCCGCCTCCACCGCGAGGTGGGCGTCCAGGAGCCGGTCGACGGCGCGCAGGACCGGGGTGACCGGCTGGGCGCGGAAGCGGGCCAGGGGATGGGCCGGGTGTGCGCGGCCGCCGTGGCGGTGCAGGGCCGGGTGGTGGAGGATCTCGCCGGGGCACCAGGGCATCACGACCGCCGGCCCGCCGGAGCGGACGGCGAAGCGGTGGAGCTGGGGGACGACCGCCGGGTGGCGTACCGCGCGGTGGAAGGTCCAGGCCCGGGCGAGCGACCGCCGGGCCGCGGCGGTCGTCGCCTCCTTCACGAACCAGCGTTCGCCGTTCGCCAGCCGGACCCCGTACGACACGCAGCCCGAGTCCTGCTCGCGGAAGGCCCGGAACACCGCACCCACCGTCCGCAGGTACGGCTCGGTCGCGGGCACCTCGGTGGCGTCCAGGAGCGGGTGGTGCGTCACGAAGACGACCGGGACACCAGCTCCGTGGCCAGGACCATCTGCCGGCGCTCCAGGCCCCGGGACGCGAGCGGGCGGCGGTCGGCGACCTCGGTGAGCAGGAGGTCTGTCATCCGGCGGCCCATCTCCTCTATGGGCTGGCGGACGCTGGTCAGCGGCGGTTCCATGTGGCGGGCGATCGCGGAGTCGTCGTAGCCGACGAGCGCCACGTCCTCGGGGATGCGGCGGCCCGCGTCGCGCAGTGCCCGGCGGGCGCCGGATGCGGTGACGTCGGAGGCGGCGAAGACCGCGTCGATGTCGGGGTGGCGCTCCAGCAGGACCGCCATGGCCCGGTGTCCGCCCTCCTCGGTGAAGTCCCCCGCCTCGATCAGCCCCTCCTCCACCCCGAGGCCGGCGTCGCTCATGGCCTCGCGGTAGCCGTCGACACGGCGCTGGGCACCGTAGACGTCGAGGCGGCCGGTGATGTGGGCCACCCGGGTCCGGCCCCGGGACAGCAGATGCTCGACGGCCTGGCGGGCGCCGCCGTAGTTGTCCGAGTCGACCGACGGCAAGGTCTCCGCCGACGAGCGCGGGCCGCTGATCACCGCCGGGATCTCCAGCTGGGCCAGCAGGTCGGGCAGCGGGTCGTCCGCGTGCACCGAGACCAGCAGGACGCCGTCCACGCGGTGGGCCGCCAGGTACTGGGCGAGGCGGGCGCGTTCGCGGTCACTGCCCGCGAAGATGAGCAGCAGCTGCATCTCCGTGTCGGACAGCGCGGCCCCGACGCCCTTCAGCATGTCCGAGAAGTACGGCTCCGCGAAGAACCGGGTCTCCGGCTCGGGCACGACCAGGGCGATCGCGTCCGTGCGGTTGGCGGCCAGCGCGCGGGCCGCGGTGTTGGGGACGTAGCCGAGCTCGGCGACCGCCGCCTCGACGGCCGCGCGGGTCGCGTCGCTGACCCGGGGCGAGCCGTTGATCACCCGCGAGACGGTGCCGCGGCCGACACCGGCGCGCGCCGCCACCTCTTCAAGGGTGGGCCGGCCACCACTTCGGCCCCGCGCTCCGTGGGTTGCCATGGGCTCCGCCTTCCCGTCCACGCCCGCACTCTGCGACTGGCCTGGAATTTAACAGGCTCGTCAGCCCTGTGATGGCCGCCGAGGGCTCAACGCCCCCGGCCTTCCGCTTCGGCCGGGGGAACCGGTACGAGCGGCGTCCGAACCGGCTTGATATCGCTGTCCCGGGCCTCAATCGGGCCCGTTCCGGGTCCAGTTAACAGCCCTATAACTGAACGCATCTCCCGCTGTCCGGTCCCTTGACACCCCCGCCGCGACCGGGGACTCTTCAACACATCACCGGTGGGAGCGCTCCCACACTACCTGACACATACACAACCCGCACGTTCCCCGCCCGAGCCTTTAGCGCGTAAAACGGTCCGACGATGCAGTTGGCCGGGGGGTCGGCACGTCAGGGCAACAGGAGGACGACATGCGAGCACGCATCCGAACCGCCCGCAAGGCGATGGTCGTCGCGGCCGTCGCGTCGCTGGGCGCCGGGCTGCTGGCCGGCTGTGCCGACGACGGCGGAAACGGCGGCTCCGACTCGTCGGACGGCGACAGCGGCGGCAAGACCACGATCTCGGTGGGCCTCTTCGGCACCATGGGCTTCAAGGAAGCCGGTCTCTACGCCGAGTACGAGAAGCTCAACCCGAAGATCAAGATCGAGCAGAACGTCGTCGAGCGCAACGAGAACTACTACCCGGCGCTGCTGAACCACCTGACCACCAACAGCGGCCTGCTGGACGTCCAGGCCGTCGAGGTGGCCAACATCGCCGAGGTGACGGCCACCCAGGCCGACAAGCTCGAGGACATGTCGAAGGCTCCGGGCGTGGACAAGAGCAAGTGGCTGCCCTGGAAGTGGCAGCAGGCCACCACCAAGGACGGCAAGACGATCGGCCTCGGCACCGACGTCGGCCCGATGGCGATCTGCTACCGCACGGACCTCTTCAAGCAGGCCGGTCTGCCCACCGACCCGGCCGAGGTCGGCAAGCTGTGGGCCGGTGACTGGGCCAAGCTCGTCGACGTCGGCGAGCGGTACAAGTCGAAGGCCCCCAAGGGCACGTTCTTCATGGACTCCCCCGGCGGCCTGATCAACGCGATCCTCGGCAGCGAGAAGGAGAAGTTCTACGACTCCTCCGGCGAGGTCATCTACAAGACGAACCCGGCCGTCAAGGCCGCCTTCGACCTGACCGCGGAGGCCGCCGAGAAGGGCCTCGTCCAGTCGCAGACCCAGTTCCAGCCGTCCTGGAACTCCACGATCGCCAACAACAAGTTCGCCGCGATCGCCTGCCCGCCGTGGATGCTGGGCACGATCAAGGGCAACGCGAAGCCCGACGCCGCCGGCAAGTGGGCCGTGGCCGTCGCGCCGAAGGGCGGCAACTGGGGCGGCACCTTCCTCACCGTGCCGAAGAGCGGCAAGAACGTGAAGGAAGCCCAGAAGTTCGTGACCTGGCTGACCGCGCCGGAGCAGCAGGCGAAGCTGTTCAAGGTGCAGGCCAGCTTCCCGAGCGCCCCGTCCGCCTACACCATGCCCGAAGTGACGGGCGCGACGAACGAGATGACCGGTGGCCAGAAGATCGGTCCGATCTTCGCCGAGGCCGCCAAGGCCGCCCCGGTCCAGGTGATCGGCCCGAAGGACCAGATCATCATGCAGGGCCTGTCGGACAACGGCGTGATCCTGGTGACGAAGGGCAAGTCCGCCAAGGACGCCTGGGAGTCCGCGATCAAGACCATCGACAACAAGCTGGACCAGTGACCCGAATGGCCACCCGCAACGACACCGCCGCGCTCCCCGTGAAGGGGGGCGCGGCCCCGGGCCGCCCGCCCGAGGACGCCGCCGCGGAGAAGGAGCGGCGCCGCCGGGACCGGCTGTCCCGGCGCTGGCAGCGGGACATCCGCTGGAGCCCGTACGCGTTCGTGTCGCCGTTCTTCCTGCTGTTCGTCGCGTTCGGCCTGTTCCCGCTGATCTACACGGGCTGGGCCTCGCTGCACCAGGTGGAGCTGACCGCGCCGACCGACATGAACTGGGTCGGGCTGCGCAACTACACCCGGATCTTCGACGACGACTTCTTCTGGAACGCGGCGAAGAACACCCTGACCATCGGCATCATCTCCACCGTTCCGCAGCTGCTGATGGCGATGGGCATCGCCCACATCCTCAACTACAAGCTGCGCGCCTCGACGTTCTTCCGGGTCGCGATGCTCGCGCCGTACGCGACGTCGATCGCCGCCGCCTCGCTGGTGTTCGTGCTGCTCTTCGGCCGCGACTACGGCATGATCAACTGGGCGCTCGACACGGTCGGCATCAACCCGGTCGACTGGCAGAACGACAAGTGGCCCTCGCAGATCGCCGTCTCGTCGATCATCATCTGGCGCTGGACCGGCTACAACGCGCTGATCTACCTGGCCGCGATGCAGGCGATCCCGCACGATCTGTACGAGTCGGCCGCCCTGGACGGGGCCAACCGCTGGCAGCAGTTCATCCATGTGACGCTGCCGGCGCTGCGTCCGACGATCCTGTTCACCGTTGTCGTGTCGACGATCGGGGCGAGCCAGGTCTTCGGTGAGCCACTGCTGTTCGACGCCAACAAGGGCACCTCCGGCGGCGCGGAGCACCAGTTCCAGACGCTGGGCCTGTATCTGTACGAGCAGGGCTGGGTCGCCCAGCACCTGGGCCGGGCCTCGGCGATCGCGTGGACGATGTTCCTGATCCTGATCGTCATCGGCATCGTCAACTACGTCATCTCGCGCCGGCTGCGCGCCAGTAGTTAAGGAGTGTGGCCGTGACGACGACTGTGACGCCCCCGGAGACCAAGCCCGTCGAGAAGACCAGGCGCCCCCGGCTGCCGAAGTCCGCGCGGGCCGGCGGGCAGCTGCACGGTGGCCCCATCGCGTACGCGATCCTCATCGTGTTCACGCTCGTTTCGCTGTTCCCGCTGGTGTGGACGGCGATCGCCGCCTCGCGTGACAACCAGCGGCTCGCGCAGACGCCGCCGCCGTTCTGGTTCGGCTCGGGTCTGTTCGACAAGCTGGAGATCGCCTGGAAGGACGCCAACCTGGGCGAGGCGTTCTTCAACACCACGATCGTGGCGGGCACTTCGGCTCTGACCATCGTCTTCATGTCGACGATCGCCGGTTTCGCCTTCGCCAAGCTGCGGTTCAGGGGCCGCGGCGCCCTGATGCTGATCGTGATCGGCACGATGATGGTGCCGCCGCAGCTGAGTGTGATCCCGCTGTACATGATGGTCGCCAAGCTCGACTGGACCGACCAGTTGCAGGCGGTGATCCTGCCGTCGCTGGTGAGCGCGTTCGGCGTGTTCTTCATGCGCCAGTACCTGATCCAGGCTCTGCCGGACGAGATCATCGAGGCGGCCCGGGTGGACGGCGCGAGCAGCTGGCGGGTGGTGTGGCACGTGGTGTTCCCGGCGGCCCGGCCCGCGATGGCCGTGCTCGGGATGCTGACGTTCGTGCAGACCTGGAACGACTTCATGTGGCCGTTCCTGGTGCTGACCCAGATGGGCAACCCGACCGTGCAGGTCGCGGTCGCGGGTCTGGGCCGCGGTTACACCCCCGACCAGTCCCTGATCATGGCGGGCGCGCTGCTGGGCACGCTGCCGCTGCTGCTGGTCTTCGCGATCTTCGGCAAGCAGATCGTGGGCGGCATCATGCAGGGCGCCGTCAAGGGCTGATCGTTCCGCCCGGGGGCCGGGTCAGCGCCGCTCCGGCCCCTCTTCTCTCCTCCCCTCCCCCTCCGACATCGGTCTCCTCGACCCCCTTTGGGAGCGCTTCCATGCCTGACTCCGAGAACCCGGCCACTGCGGTGACCTTCCCGCCCGCCTTCCTGTGGGGCGCGGCGACGTCCGCGTACCAGATCGAGGGCGCGGTGCGGGAGGACGGCCGTACGCCGTCGATCTGGGACACCTTCAGCCATACGCCGGGCAAGACGGCCGGTGGTGAGACCGGTGACATCGCTGTCGACCACTACCACCGCTACCGCGACGACGTGGCGCTGATGGCGGAGCTGGGCCTGGGCGCCTACCGCTTCTCCATCTCGTGGTCGCGGGTGCAGCCGACCGGCCGGGGCCCGGCCGTGCAGAAGGGCCTGGACTTCTACCGGCGGCTGGTGGACGAGCTGCTGTCCAAGGGCATCAAGCCGGCCGTGACCCTCTACCACTGGGACCTGCCGCAGGAGCTGGAGGACGCGGGCGGCTGGCCGGAGCGTGACACGGCGTACCGGTTCGCGGAGTACGCGCAGATCGTCGGCGAGGCGCTGGGCGACCGGGTGGAGCAGTGGATCACGCTCAACGAGCCGTGGTGCAGCGCGTTCCTGGGTTATGCCTCCGGGGTGCACGCCCCGGGCCGTACGGACCCGGTGGCCTCGCTGCGCGCCGCGCACCACTTGAACCTGGCGCACGGGCTGGGCGCGTCCGCGCTGCGGTCGGCGATGCCGGCCCGCAACACGGTGGCGGTCAGCCTCAACTCCTCGGTGGTGCGGCCGCTTTCGCAGGACCCGGCGGATCTGGACGCGGCCCGCAGGATCGACGACCTGGCCAACGGTGTGTTCCACGGGCCGATGCTGCACGGTGCCTACCCGGAGTCGCTGTACGTGGCGACGGCGTCCCTCACGGACTGGGACTTCGTCCTCGGCGGCGACCTGGAGCTGATCAACCAGCCGCTGGACGCGCTGGGCCTCAACTACTACACGCCCTCGCTGGTCTCGGCGGCGGACGCGTCGGCGAAGGCGCCGCGCGCCGACGGCCACGGGGCGAGCGACCACTCGCCGTGGCCGGCCGCGGACGACATCGCCTTCCACCAGACGCCCGGCGACCGCACCGAGATGGGCTGGACGATCGACCCGACCGGCCTGCACGAGCTGATCATGCGCTATACCCGGGAGGCCCCGGGCCTTCCGCTGTACATCACGGAGAACGGCGCGGCCTACGACGACAAGATCGACTCCGACGGCCGGGTGCACGACCCGGAGCGGGTGGCCTACCTGCACGGCCACCTGTCGGCGGTCCGCCGGGCGATCGACGACGGCGCGGACGTCCGCGGCTACTACCTGTGGTCCCTGATGGACAACTTCGAGTGGTCCTACGGCTACGGCAAGCGCTTCGGCGCGGTGTACGTGGACTACGCGACGCTGGAACGCACGCCGAAGACGAGCGCCCGGTGGTACGGCCGGGCGGCGCGGACCGGGGCCCTGCCCGAGGCCGAGGCGGTCTGACCGACGGGGGACGGGGGCGGGGCGCGGCACGATTAGGGGAGTGCCGCGCCCCTCCGTCCCCGGCGGCTGTCATGACTCGCCGGAGGCATCACACAGGGCGATATATAATCGGCAGCATCTTTGATATACGAGGAGGTGTCATCGATGAGCCGCACAGTGATCGATCTCGACGACGATCTGCTCGCCGACGTCGCCAAGGCACTCGGCACGAGCACGAAGAGGGAGACCGTCAACACCGCCCTGCGCGAAGTGCTGGACAACCGCCGACGGGCACTGGCTCTCACACGCCTGCGTACCGCGGCCACCGACGGCGCTTTCGACCTCGATCTTTTCGAGGACAAGGGGAATTACCGGCGGTGAACGCGGCGCAGTTCCTGATCGACACCAGTGCGCTCGCCCGGTTCCTGCGGCGCGATGCCGAGCAGTACGGCTGGGACCAGGCCGCGGCGGCCGGACTCATCGCGACCTCTCCGATCACCGAGTTCGAGTTCTTCTACAGTGCGCGGTCCGCCCAGGACCGTGCCCGGGGGATCGAGGACCTGCGGCTGATCTTCGGGTGGGTACCCGTCGACGACCGTGCCTACGACCGCGCTTGGCGGGTCCAGGAGGCACTGACCAAGCGCGGACAGCATCGCAGCGCAGGGCCGGTGGACCTGGTCGTGGCCGCGACCGCCGAGTTGCAGGGGCTCACTCTCCTGCACCGCGATCGCGACTTCGAGTGCATCGCTTCCGTGACCGGCCAGGCCCTTCAGTGGTACGGCCCGGAAGACGGCAAGTGACGGGGCAGATCATCGGGTGACGCCTTCGAAGAGCCGGCGGGTCGTGTCCACGCCCCACCGGTCCAGGGACAGCAGGCGGTCGCTGGAGGCCATCAGGCCTGCGGTGGACTCCACATGGGCCGCCCACCGTTCGCGGGTCTCGACCGCCGGGCGGGCCATCAGGCAGTCCGGGTCGTTGGTCCAGAGGCGTTTGTGCTGCCACTGGCGGGCCGCTCCCGTGAACTCGGCCGGGTCCTGGCCGGGTTGGCTGTAGTCGTCGGCCTCGGGGCGGCGGTGGGGTGCCGTGTCCGGGCTGACGCGCATGGCGTCGAACAGGCCGATGGAGGGGAGCATCGGGGCGCCGCAGCCCAGGAGGTAGGCGTCCTCGCCGATCGCCTCGCGGATCAGGGCGATGCCGGCGCGGTAGGCCGTGAGGGCGTCGGTGTCCGCGTGGCGTACGCCGTCCAGGGCGCCCGCGTAGAGGAAGTCGGTCTTGAAGTAGTCGTAGCCCTCGGCGCGCAGGGTCGTGAAGACGTCGGTCAGGTACGCGGCGGCGTCCGGGTGGGTGGTGTCCAGGACGCGCAGGTCGTGGCCCCAGTTGCGGCCGGCGTGCGCGAAGCCGCCGGCGGTGTCGCGGACCAGCCAGTCGGGGTGGGCGGCGGCCAGGTCGCTCGCCGGGTCGACGAGGAACGGGGCCGCCCAGATACCGGCGCGGCGGCCGCGGGAGCGGATCTTCTCGGCGATGCCGGCGCGGGAGCGGAAGCGGCCGGAGAGGGTGAGCCAGTCGCCGAGGGCGCGCTGGTAGCCGTCGTCGATCTGGACGACGTCGACGGGCAGGTCGAGGGTGTCCATCGCGCGGAGGTTCTCGTGGATGTCGTCCTCGGTGACGGCCGTGAAGTACTCGTACCAGGAGCACCAGACGGTCGGTGCCGGGCGGGGGGCGTCGAGGCCGAGGCCGGTGGCCCACTCGCCCAAAACCGACGGGATGTCCGGGCCGGTCCACTCCTTCACCGGCCCGTCGGCGCTGATCTCGGCGACCCGGCCGTCCCCGCTGACCAGCCGGATCGACGGCACCTCACGCGTCGGCTCGGCAGCGGCCCAGAGGCGGGCCGGTGAGCCGTCGCCGGGGTCGAGGGCGAGCAGGCCCTCGCCCTGGAAGGTGCCGGCGGGGACGGTGACGCCGGGGCGGTAGCAGACCGTGGCCCAGTTGGCGTTGGCCGGGCGATGGGGGCGCCCCCTGCCCGCGCGAAGCCGAGAGCTGGGGGGAGGCGTCGCGTCGAGGGCGTAGGCGCCGCTGGGGCTCCAGGACTGCCAGCCCTCCTCGTGGACGAGCGCCTTGCGGGGATCGACCGGCACGGAGGCGACCGGGGTGAAGGGGTGGTGCACGGGGTTCTCTTTCGGGGAGCGGGCGTCAGCCCTTGTTGGCGCCCAGGGTGAGGCCGCTGACGAACTGGCGCTGGAGCGCGAAGTAGACGATCAGGGTGGGGATCGCGGTGAGCAGGGCGCCGGCGGCGACCAGGTTGGGGTCGGTGAAGTACTGGCCGGAGAGGTTGTTCAGCGCCGAGGTGATCGGCATGTTCTCGCCGGTGGAGATCAGCACGATCGCCCAGAAGAAGTCGTTGTAGATCCAGATGGAGAGCAGGGTGGCCAGGGCCGCCATCGCCGGCTTGCACAGCGGCAGCACGATCTGCCAGTACAGCCGCCACACGGAGGCGCCGTCGACCAGGGCGGCCTCGGTCAGCTCGTGCGGCAGCGAGCGCATGTAGTTGCTCAGCACGAACGCGCAGAACCCGGACTGGAACGCCACGTGGATCAGCACCAGGCCGAGCGCGGAGTCGTACAGCTTGCCGCTCATGGTGATGCCGGGCAGGTCGATCAGCAGGTACAGCCGGTACAGCGGGGTGATGATCACCTGCTGGGGCAGCAGGTTGCCGGCCGTGAACACCAGCAGCAGGAACAGGTTGACCCGGAAGTCGAAGCGGCTGACGTAGAAGGCGACCATCGACGACAGCAGCAGCGTCAGCAGCACCGCCGGGACCGCGATCAGCAGCGTGTTCCCGAAGTAGTGCAGCATGTCCGACTGCTGGAAGGCGTTGGTGAAATTGTCGAAGGTGAGCTGGTCGGGCCAGGAGACATAGCCCTTGTCGCTGGTCTCCGCGTACGGCCGCATCGCCGCGAGCAGGGCCCACAGCAGGGGCGCCAGCCAGGCCAGGGCCGTGACGACGAGGAAGGTGTGCAGCAGGATCCGGGCGGGGCGGATCGGGGTGCGCTGCCTGCGCGGGGCGCCAGAGTTCAAAGGGGCGGCGCGAAGCGCCACGTTCAGGGCGGTGGTGGGCGACGGGTGGGAGCTCATGCGCGCCGCTCCTTCCGGAAGGTGGCGATCAGATACGGGATGATCACCGCGAGGGAGATCACCAGCAGGACGACGGCGATCGCGGAGCCGTATCCGATCCGGCTGGACTCGCCGATGATGTTGTTCGTCACCAGGATCGACAGCAGTTCGGTGCCCTGGGCGCCCTTGTTGAAGACGAAGACCAGGTCGAACGCGCGCAGCGCCTCGATGATCGTCACGACCAGCACGACGGTGTTCGTGGGCCGCAGGGTCGGGAACACCACGTTCTTGAACGTCTGCCACTCGCCCGCGCCGTCCAGGGCGGAGGCCTCGCGCAGGGCGGGATCGACGCTCTTCAGGCCGGCCAGGTAGAGGATCATCATGTAGCCGGTGTGGCGCCAGGACGCGGCGACGAGCACGGCCCACAGGTTGAGGTCCGGGTCGCCGATCCAGTCGATGTAGTGGCCGGGCTTGTTGGCGCCGATGATGCTGTTGATCAGGCCCGTGTCGGGGTTGTAGATCAGCTGCCAGACGAACCCGACGACCGCCAGCGACATCACGACCGGCAGGAAGAACGCGGTCTGGTAGACGCGGCTGAAGCGGATCTTCTTGTCGAGCTGCACGGCCAGGAACAGGCCGAAGGGCGTGGGCAGCAGGATGAGCACCACGAACCAGATCACGTTGTGCTCGACGGCGGGCCAGAACTGCGGGTTGCTGGTGAACAGCTCCCTGAAGTTCTGCAGGCCGACCCATGTGATGGAGTCGAAGCCGATGCCGTCCCAGGTGGTGAAGGCCAGCGCGATCGAGGCCAGCGCCGTCAGCCACACCAGGGCGACGTGCAGGATCGTGGGCAGGCCCGCCATCAGGCCGAGCGTGAGACGGTCGCGGCGGGTGAGCAGACGCCGGTGGCCGTGGGGCGCCTTGGCGGGCGCGGGTGTGGGGGCGGGCCCCGGAGCCGGCGGGGTGGCCGGCTCCGGGGCCTTCGCGGAGGTGGCAGTCATGTCGGATCCGAGTCGTCGAGTCTCCGTTCGGTCAGGAGGAGGCGAAGATCGTCTTCTTCTGGCGTTCGATCGACGAGAGGATGCTGTCGACGCTCTTCGGGTTGCGGACGAAGTTCTGCAGCGCGGGCTGCATCACCGTGGACGTGAAGTCCGGGCGGGAGTCGCGGTCCATGAACTGGGTGAGGCTCTTCGCGCCGGAGATCATCTCGAAGGACTTCTTCTGCAGCGCGGTGTAGGAGGAGGTGTCGGCCTTGGTGGAGGCGGCCACCACGCTGGAGTCGGCCTTCAGGTAGATCTGCTCGGCCTCGGGGGTGCCCAGGTACTCCAGGAGCTTGACGGCGCCGTCGCGGTTCTTCGGGGCCTTGGAGAGCATGAAGCCGTCGGTCGGCGCCTCGACGGTGTCCTGCCCGAACTGCGGGTCGATCTCCGGGAAGGCGAAGAAGTCGAGGTCGTCCAGGTCGGCCTTGTTCGTGAACTGCTGGCCGACGAAGGTGCCCAGGAGATACATGCCGGCCTTCTTGGCCACCAGCGTCTGCGCCGCGTCCTGCCAGGTGCGGCCCACCGCGCCCTCCTGGTGGTAGGGCAGGATCTCCGTCCAGTGGTCGAAGACCTTGCGCACCTTGGGGTCGGTCCAGGAGGCCTTGCCGGCCATCAGCTCGACGTGGAAGTCGTAGCCGTTGGTGCGGAAGTTGATCTGGTCGAAGGTGCCCATCGCGGGCCAGGCGTCCTTGTCGCCGAAGGCGATCGGGACCAGCCCGTCCTTCTGCATCCGCTTGCACAGGGCGACGAAGTCGTCCCAGGTGGTGGGGACCTTGTATCCGTGCTGCGCGAAGACGCTCTTGCGGTAGAACACCGCCCACGGGTACGTGTACAGCGGCACGAAGTAGTACTTGCCGTCCTCGCCCTTGCTGAGCTTCTGCATCGCCTCGGGGAAGTTGCCGCCGATCTTCTGCCACACGTCGTCGATCGGCGTGGCCAGCTTCTTCGAGGCGAAGAACTGCATGCGGTAGCCGGCGAACCAGGTGAACACGTCGTCGGGCGTGCCCTGCAGATAGGAGTTGATCTGCTCCTGGAACGTGTTGTGGTCCTTGGTGTTCACGTCGACCTTGATGCCGGACTTCTTGGTGAACGCGGCGTAGATCTCCGCGAACGCCTTCTTCGGCACGGCGTCGGACGAGTTGGAGCCGAGACTGACCGTCTTCGGGTCGGCGGACGACCCGCTGCCGCCACAGGCGCTCAGCAGGGGTATGCCGGCGCCGAGCAGGGCCGCGCCGCCCATGCCGCGCAGGAGGGTGCGGCGGCTGGGGACGGGGAGGGAGGATCCGGAGGAAGAGAGGTCGTGCATGGACGGCTCCTGAGGGCAGGGTTCGGCCACGAGGGTGTGGCGTGAAATCCAGCCGTAATCGACCAGAAATCAACTTGACCGAACACGGTGGCGCAATGACAGCCGCATGTCCGGTCATGCGTCAAGAGCCGTTCCCTTCATTTGTCGAAACGTGACCGTCTCGTGAAGGCGGCTCAAAGAGAGCGGCCGGCGGGACCGGGAGCGGTCAGGGGAGCGGGAGCGGCCAGCGGGACCGGGAGCGCTCAGCGGGAGCGGGAGCGGTGGTACGCGGCCGCGAGCCGGCCGGGGCGGCGGCGCCGCGGCTGCCGGTGTCCTCCGGTCGCGGGGGCGCGGCCGTCGAGCTGGATCCAGATGCGCACCTCCGTGCCGCCGAGCACCGAGGAGCCGATCCGTACGTCCCCGCCGGTGGACTCCGCCAGCCGGCGCACGATGTCCAGGCCGAGCCCGGTCGAGCCGTCGCTCCCGGAGCCGCGGCCCCGCGCCATCGCGGCCTCGGGGTCGGGTATGCCGGGGCCCGCGTCGGAGACGAGGACGATCACCGCGTCCTCGCCGTTGTGCACGTCGACGGCGAAGGCGGTGCCCTCCGCGGTGTGCCGGAAGACGTTGCCGAGCAGCGCGTCGAGCGCGGCGGCCAGGTCGGCGCGGGCCACGGGTATGCGCACCGGCCGGTCGGCCCCGGCCACCCGCCACTTGCGGCCCTCGTCCTCGGCGAGCGCCGACCAGAACGCCATCCGCTCCCGGACCACCTCGGCCGCGTCGCACCCGGCGCCCGGACCGGCCGCGGCCGTCTGCGGCTTGGCCTCCCGGGCCGTACGGATGATGGTGTCGACCTCGCGCTCCAACTGCTCGACCGCGGTGCGGGTCTGGTCGGCGGCCGGTCCCTCGCCGAGCGAGGCGGTGTTGAGCCGCAGCACGGTCAGGGGCGTCCGCAGCCGGTGGGACAGGTCGGCCGCCAACTCCCGCTCGTTCGCCAGGAGCTGGACGACCTGGTCGGCCATGGAGTTGAACGCGACCGCCGCGAGCCGCAGTTCGCTCGGGCCCTCCTCGGGCACACGGGCGCCGAGCCGGCCCTCCCCCAGGTCGTGCGCCCCCTCGACCAGGCGCTGCGCGGGCCGGACCATGCGGACGCCCAGCCGGTCGGCGACCGCGACCGAACCGAGGATCAGTGCCACCCCGACGGCGGCCAGCACCGCCCAGGCCGTGCCCACGCCGTTGGTGACGTCGGACTCCGGCACGTACACCTCGACGACCGCGATCTTGCCGGTGCTGAGGGCGACCGGCTGCAGCAGCGTCGATCCGCCGGCGACGCCGGTGGTGGAGGCGCGGCCCAGCTTCCGCACGGCCGCGATGTCGGCTTCGGCGGCGCGCCGGCGCCCCAGTTCGAGGGCCTCCTGGCCGTCGCCCGCCGGGAGGTGCACGGCCATCCCGGTGTCGGAACCGGCGGAGGCGACGACCCGCTCCAGCTGGTCGCGGTCGGTGGTGATGGACAGGGCGGGGGCGACCGCCGCGGCCTCCCGCTCGGCGTTGGAGAAGGCGCGGTCGCGGGCCAGCTCGCGGATGACGAGTCCGAGCGGCACCGCGAAGGCGACCACGACCATGGTGGTCACCGCCAGTGACACCTTGACCAGGGCCCACCTCATCGCGGAGCACCCGCCCCGGGGGGTTCGAGCTTCACACCGACGCCCCGGAGGGTGTGCAGATAGCGCGGGCTGGCCGCCGTCTCACCCAGTTTCCTGCGCAGCCAGGACAGATGGACGTCGATGGTCTGGTCATCGCCGTAGGACTGCTGCCACACCTCGGCCAGCAGCTCCTTGCGGGGCACGACGACACCGGGCCTGCGGGCCAGGAAGGCGAGCAGGTCGAACTCGCGGCGGGTGAGGTCGAGTCGGGCGCCGTCCAACTCGGCCTGGCGGCGCAGCGGGTCGACGGTCAGGCCGCCGACCCGGATCACGGGGGACGGCTCCCCTTCCGCGGGGCCGGAGCGGGCGCGGCGCAGTACGGCCGCCATACGGGCCGAGAGGTGTTCGACCGAGAAGGGCTTGGTCAGGTAGTCGTCCGCCCCGGCGTTCAGCAGCCGGACGATCTCCGTCTCGTCGTCCCGGGCCGTGGCGACGATCACCGGCACGTCGGTGATCCCGCGCAGCATCTTCAGGGCCTCGGACCCGTCGAGATCGGGCAGTCCGAGGTCCAGGATCACCACGTCGAAACGGAGATGGGCGACCTCGCGCAGCGCCTCCAGCGCCGTCCCGACGCTGCGCACGGTGTGCGAGGCGTCGGTCAGGTGCCGGATCAGCGCCGAGCGTACGAACTGGTCGTCCTCGACCACGAGCACACTTGCCATGCGCCGCACCGTACGCCATCTCGAACAGCCGGGTGCGGGCCTGTGGACAACTCCCCGGCTGGGGACAACGGACCACCGCACGGCCCCTTTTGCAGACATCGCGTGGGGCATGCGTGGCGCGTGAGGCAGTATGGCCCGCGATGCGCAGAGGACTCGTACACGTACTGGCCTGGCTGCTCGCCACGGGCGCGGCGGTCACGCTGTCGTGGTGGGGCGTCCACACGGTGATGGCGGGGACGGCCTACGATCCGCCGCGCGCTCTGCCCATCAAGGCCGCCGACGCGGCCACGCGGGAGCCGAAGGCACTGGCCACGCCGCCGGAGCGGACGCCTCCGCCGAAGCGGCGGGAGCAGAGCACGCCCCCGGCCTCCACGGCCGGGAGGCCGAGCCCCGCTCCCACGCCCTCGCCCAGCACCGCCCCCGCCGCCTCGGGCCGGGTGAAGAGCTATGACACCGACGGCGGCCGGGCGGTCTTCGATCTCGGGAAGACCTCCGCCTCGCTCGTCTCGGCGACGCCCGGGGCGGACTGGTCGATGCAGGTGTGGAAGACGGAGTCGTGGATCCGCGTGGAGTTCTCCTCGGGCGCGGACCGGGTGTCGGTGTTCTGCACGTGGCACGACGGGCCGCCGCGGGTGGACATCGGGACGTACTGAGTGGCGCGGGCGGCCGTCGGCGCCCCTCTCGGCCGGGCGCCGTGGCCGGTCATCTGAACACCGACGCCGGTGGCGCCGGCGACGCCACCGCCGCGGTGTCCGTGACGGGCGCGGCCCCTCCGGTGAAGTCCGTGAGCGTCCTGCCGTGCTCGACCCGGGCGGGATGCGGGTCGGAGGCGGCGAGGCGGGTCAGTTCGGCTGTCGGCAGCGGGTGGTCGGAGGCGACCAGGACGGCGTTCCCGAAGCGCTTGCCGCGCAGCACCGCCGGATCCGCGACCAGCGCGAGCTGCCCGAAGCGGGCGGCGGCGGTGGCGATCTGGCCGCGCAGGTGGGCGAGCGGCGGTCCGTCTGCGAGGTTGGCGGCGTAGACACCGCCGGGCTTGAGGGTCCTGCGTACGTCGTCGAGGAATTCGGTCGAGGTCAGGTGGGCCGGTGTCCGGGCCCCGCTGAACACGTCGGTGATGACGAGGTCGGCCCAGCCGTCCGGCACCTTGGCGAGACCCTCGCGGGCGTCGGCGGAGCGCACCCGTATGCGCGCGTTCGGATCCAGCGGCAGTTCGCGGCGGACCAGCTGGACGAGGGTGCCGTCCCGTTCGACGACCAGCTGGGTGGAGCGGGGCCGGGTGGCGGCGACGTAGCGGGCGAGGGTGAGGGCGCCGCCGCCTAGGTGCACGGCGTGGACGGGCCGGCCGGGCGGGGCGACGAGGTCGATCACGTGCCCGAGGCGGCGCTGGTACTCGAAGGACAGGTACGCCGGGTCGTCCAGGTCGACGTGCGACTGCGGGGCTCCGTCGATCACGAGCGTCCAGGCCCGGGGCCGCTCGCGATCGGGGATCAGCTCGGCGAGCCCCCCGTCGACGCTCTCGACGACGGCCTCAGCACCGGCCTGTCTGCGTCGGCCGCCCTTGGACTTTCCCATGGGGTCATTATCGGGGTGGCCTGTTAAGCAGGGCGTACGCTCCCGCGGCCCGGAGGCTGCGTGCTCGCGCGGCCCGGAGGGTGCCCGCTCCCACCACCCGACAAGTGCGTGCTCCCGCGGCCCGGAGGGTGCCCGCTCCCACCACCCGACAAGTGCGTGCTTCCGCCGCCCGGCGGGTGCCCGCTCTCATTGCCCGGCAGGTGCATGCTCCGCGGCCCGGCGTCCGGGCGCCTCAGCGGCAGCTGTCGGCCGCCTTGATCATCCGGGCGGCCTCCCCCAGGGCCTCGCGCAGCGCCGCGGGGTCCGTCGCGAGGTCGGCCTCGCCGGGCGGCAGCAGCCAGTCCGGGCCCGCCCCGGGGGGTTCGGGCGCCAGGGGCAGTCCGCGTCCGTCGGTCTCCGTGCAGGTGCTGCCCGGCACGTCCCACGCGGCGGCCGTCCCCGGCGGCACCAGGAAGCCGAGGGTGTCACCGCCGTCGTCGTGCAGCACGGGTCCCACCGCGTCCCCCGGTCCGCGTCGCAGGATGTCGACCGCCTCCAGCCCCTGCCGTGCCGGCACCGTCACCACATCGCAGCCGGCCGCCGGTGTGCCCGGCGGCGTACGAGGATCGCTGATCCGGCTGATCTCCATCCGGCCTCCACCACGAAAAGCCCTGCTTGGACGAGCGGTCGGGAGTCGGGGCCCTCCCGGTCCGCGGAGTTAAACGCGGCAGGCAGTCAAGGGCTACGGCGGAAGTCGGCCGCAAAGGATGGCACTTCATGGCAGATCACGGATGAGATATCCGGTTTGTAGCAAAACCCAGCGTGGTGACTCCATCACAGCAGGTACGTTCTTGCTCGCCGGATACTGGGTAGACGATGCAGGCATAACGTAACAAGTCGCCCTGCATCCGGCATGGTTCGACGGTTCGCACGGGAGGACCCGGCCATGGCGTCGTCATCGTTGACCTCGTCTCAACCCCACCGGCCGCCACGGCCGAACCTCGTCTTCCGGCGACTGCGCGGACAGCGCTCACCGGCCGAGTTCGCCGCGGCGATCCGCCGGGCCGGGCTCGAGATCGGCGAGCAGGTCAGCTGTGACGCGCGGTACATCGGCCGGGTCGAGGCGGGCGAGATCCGCTGCCCCAACTACGCGTACGAACGGGTGTTCCTGCACATGTTCCCAGGCCGCACACTCACAGACCTGGGGTTCGTGCCCCGCTCGTCGGTACGCGGACGCCGGGCGCGCGAAGCCGACGGGGCGCCCCTGACGCGCACCGCGAACCCGGCGAACGCCGCGAGTGAGACCAGCGGGGCGGGCGAGCCGTATGAAACGCAGAACCTGTACGACCCGCACCACCCGCACGACACCTACGAGGAGAGCGACGTGCTACGTCGCGCGTTCATGACCGGCGGAGGCGCCACGGTGGCCGCCGCCTCACTGGGGCCTGTCGGCCTCGCCCTCGACGCCACGGCGGCGCAGCGCCCCGTGCACCGCGCCGGGGCGAGCGACGCGGGTGCCCTGGAAGAAGCCGTCCGCCGGATCCGGCTGCTGGACGACCGGCACGGGGCCGACGGCCTCTACCGTCGCGCCGCCGCCCCGCTCCGTGCGGCCTACGCCCTGCTGGACGCCGGCACGACCCGGCAGACGACGGCGGACCGGCTCTATTCGGGCGCCGGTGAACTGGCCATCTCCGTGGGCTGGCTGGCCCACGACTCGGGGCGCTTCGACGACGCCCGCTCGCACTACGCGGAGGCCCTCGCGACCGCCCGCATGACCGGTGACCCGGGCCTGGAGGCGCACGCCTTCTGCAACACGGCGTTCCTGGCGCGCGACGCGGGCCGGCCGCGCGAGGCGGTCCGGGCGGCCCAGGCCGCGCAACGCGTCGCCCGGCCGGTGGGCTCGGCCCGGCTGATGTCGCTGCTCGCGCTGCGCGAGGCGGGCGGCTGGGCGGGGCTCGCCGACCGCGTCGGCTGCGAACAGGCACTGGCCCGGGCGCAGGCCTTCTTCGAGCGGGGCCCCTCGGACGCCGACCCGGAGTGGATGAGCTTCTACGGGGAGGCCGAACTGGAGGGCCTGGAGGCGCAGTGCTGGTCCACGCTCGGCGACTGGCCCCGGGCGGCGCGCCATGCGCGCCGGGCCGCCGCGCTGCAGGATCCGCACTTCACCCGGAACATCGCCCTCTACACGGCGGAGCTGGCGGACGACCTCGCGCGCGGGGGCCGGCCGGACGAGGCGGCGGTGGCGGGGATGCGGGTGCTGGATCTGCTGGAGGAGGTTCAGTCGTCCCGGGTGCAGACGATGCTGGCGGCGACGGCGCGCGTGCTGCTGCCGCACCGCAGGGCCTCCGGGGTGTCGGCGTTCCTGGAGCGGCATGCCTCGGCGCCGCGGACGGCCTGAGGGACTGTCGCGAACGTCACGCCCGCCGCGCGACGTCCGGCACGTCCTGGGCGAGGTGCCCCAGGTCGTTCCAGCTCTCGATCGCCGGCTCCCCGTAGGCCCAGCCCAGCACCGACAGCGATGTGGGGTTCAGGCGGATCCGGGCCGCGAAGTCGATCGGGAGGCCCAGCCACCGCGCCCCGATGGAGCGCAGGATGTGCCCGTGGGCGAAGACCAGGACGTCGCGGTCCTCGGAGCGGGCCCAGGAGACCACCTCGTCGGCCCGGGCCGTGATCTCGGCGAGCGACTCCCCGCCCGGCACGCCGTCGCGCCAGATCAGCCAGCCGGGCCGGACGGCCTGGATGTCCGCGGGGGTCATGCCCTCGTACGCCCCGTAGTCCCACTCCAGCAAGGCGTCCCAGGTGCGCGCGCGGTCGCCGAAGCCGGCCAGTTCGCAGGTCTCACGCGCGCGTGCCAGCGGGCTGGTGCGGATCTCGACGCCGGCCAGACCGTCGTGCGGCGCCCGGTGCAGGCGCTCGCCCAGCCGCTCGGCGCCGCGCCGGCCTTCCTCCAGGAGCGGCACGTCCGTCCTGCCCGTGTGCTTGCCGGACAGGGACCACTCGGTCTGTCCGTGGCGGGCCAGCAGGATGCGCGCGGGCATGGGGCACCTTTCCGGAAGAACAATGCGAGAAGAACGACGCTTGGGGAACTCCCCCATCATCGCGCACGCCCCCCGCAGGCAACCCGGGGGGCGATCTCTGCGTCTTTGAGGGCCGGAGGCGCCCCCCGGGGCGCGGGTCCACGCCGTAAAGTGGCACGGCCGAACGGGCTACGCGTGACGACGAAGGGGGAGGACGATCGGATGCAGCACACCGAGACACCGGGCACCGAGGCGGCGGCCCCCGCGCCCAGGCTGCGCTGGTGGACCGAGCTGCCGCTGATCCTTCTGGTGTACGGGTTCTACTCGGCCGGCCGGCTCCTCGCCCGCGGCGACGTCTCCGGCGCCGTCGACCACGGTCTGGCGCTCCTGCGCTTCGAGAAGGCGCTGTACCTCAATTTCGAGCACCCGCTCAACCGCCTCTTCACGCGCGAGGCCTGGATAGGCATACCCGCCGACTTCTGGTACGCGTCGCTGCACTACCTGGTCACACCGGCGGTCCTGGTGTGGCTCTTCCGCTCCCGGGCCGTGCGCTACCGCGCCGCGCGCACCTGGCTCATGACGTCCACCCTCATCGGCCTGATCGGCTTCACCCTGCTGCCGACCTGCCCGCCCCGGCTCCTCGACGCGAGCCACGGCTTCGTGGACACGATGGCGCAGTACAGCTCGTACGGCTGGTGGGGCGGCGCCGCGAGCGCGCCGCGCGGCATGGGGGACATGACCAACCAGTACGCGGCCATGCCGAGTCTGCACGTGGGCTGGGCCCTGTGGTGCGGCGTGATGCTGTGGCGCTTCGGCGGTACGCGCATGACGAAGACGGCCGCCGTCGCCTACCCCCTGATCACGACGATCGTGGTCATGGGCACCGCCAACCACTACTTCCTCGACGCGGTGGCGGGCGCGGCCGTCATGGGTGCCGGACTGCTGCTGACCCCCGCCGTGATGCGCACCGCGGACCGGTTCAAGGCACGGTTCGTGCCGTCGGCCGCACCGGTCACGGCGGACTCCTCCGCCTCGGCTTCCGCCCCCGTCGCGGCGGACTCCTCCGCCGCAGGTTCCTCGATTGTCAGTGCCGGATGCCAGACTTCCGCGGGTGAGCGAATTCCACGGCAGCGCGAATCGCGGCACGGAGCGGGAGCCGAGCCGGGTGCCTCCCCCAAGGACGCGGGGGACGGCGCTCCAGCGGCAGCTCGCTGAGCTGCGCGGGCCCGACGTCCCCGCGAAGGCACTGGACGCGCGTGCCTTGGCGGCGCTGGCCGCCAACCCCGGTTGTGCGCGGCGCGCGATCCTCGACGGCGCCGGGGTGAACAAGACGGCCCTGGCGAGCGCGCTGGGTTCGCCGTCGGCGTTCGGGCAGTCGCAGTTCGCGCTCACCAGAGGCAACGCCTTCGAGGCGAAGGTCAAGGCCGACGGCGGCGCGGAGCTGCTGCGGCTGGTGCACGAGAAGCTCGACCGGTCCGCCGAGCCGCCCTCCCACGCGCGCGTGCCCGACCTGACGGCGTCCGGCCCCCAGGGGCGCACGGCCCGTACGGAGCTGGAGCTGCGGGAGGCCACCGCGCATCCGGGCGTGTGGACGCTGCTCGACCATCCGATGCTCGCGCTGGACGTCGCGGGCTCCCCCGCGTTCCTGGAGCCGGACGCGGTGGTGGTCCATCCGGACGGCGGCTGGACGGTCGTGGAGATCAAGTCCTTCCCCCTGCTGGACGGTTCGGCGGACCCGGCGAAGGTCGGGGCTGCGGCCCGGCAGGCGGCGGTGTACGTGCTGGCCCTGGAGGAGGTCGCGGCCCGTCTCGCCCCGGAAGGGGCCCCGGCCCCGCAGGTGCGGCACCGGGTCCTGCTGGTGTGCCCCCGGGACTTCTCCAACCTGCCGGCCGCGTCCGCCGTCGACATCCGCAAGCAGCGGGCGGTCACGGCCCGTCAGCTGGCCCGGCTGACCCGCATCGAGGACATCGCCGACGCGCTTCCCGAGGGCACCTGCTTCTCGCCGGAGCTGCCGGTCGAGGAGCTGACGGCGGCCGTGGAGTCGGTCCCGGCGACGTACGCGCCCGAGTGCCTGTCCGCGTGCGAGCTGGCCTTCCACTGCCGGACCCGGTCCCGCGAGGAGGGCGCGGTGACGACGCTCGGGCGTCCGGTCCGGGCGGAGCTGGGCGGTCTGACGACCGTGGAGGAGGTCCTCGCAGCCGCGCGCGGCGAGGCGGGCGATCCCGGCGACCCGGCCGTGGCGGCCCTGCGGCGGGCGGCCGCCCTGCGGGCCGAGGCACTGGAGGCGGCGTGTCGCTGATCTCCACCCTGGCCCGCCTCGAAGCCGTCAGCACGGGCCGCGCCCAGCCTGCCGCCACCGTGCGGCACCGGCATCTCGGCGACCGTCCGCTGGTGCTGGTGCCGCTGGTCACCGCCGGTGAGGCCGGCGCCCCGCTGGGCGCACTGATCGGCACCGACCGGGACGCGCCGCGTCTGCTGGCCGTCCCGCAGCCCCGCGACCGCGACCTCAGGTTCGCGTTCCTGGCCGAACTGGCCGGCGTCGTGCTGCCGTACGTGGACTCCTACGCCGAGGCCGTGGAGGCCGCCGAGCGCACCGAGACCGACCCGGAGACCGGCAAGCGCGTCAAGGTCGAGGTCGATCTGTGCGCGGACGCGCCGCAGCTGATCGTGCCCAGCCGCGCGGGCATCGACCTGGTGCGGCTGCTCGGGCGCTCGATGCGGTTCCGGCGTACGGCGGAGCAGGATCCGGAGGCTCCCTACCCGGCGCCGCCCCGGGTGCCGCTGCTCGGGCGGTGGCTGACGCACTTCGGGGAGCGGGCCCGGGTGCCCGGTTCCTCGCTGCTGCTGGCGATGACCGACCTCCTGGGCCGGCACTGGGTGACCGGGCAGTCCACCCTGGAGGACCAGCACCTGGGCGCGCTGCTCGCCTGGATCGACCCGCCGGAGGGCGTCACCGGCGCCGAGGCCGCGCTGCGGGCCGAGCTGGAGCGGGACGAGCGGGGTCAGCTGACGTGCCCGCCGGCCGGTCCGGCCACCGACCCGGCGTTCGACAACAAGCTGCTCGCCCCGGCCATCGAGCGCTACGACCGGGCCCGCACCGCCCTCGCCGCCGCGGAGGACGGCCTGGAGGCGGACGACCGGCTCGGTGCGCTGACCGCCGCCGAGCGGGAGATCCGCGACCTGGTGCTCAGCCGCACCCGGCCCACCTGGGACGCGGTCTGGCGGGGCCTGGACCTGCTGCGGGAGTTGCCCGAGGGGGCGCGGGTCGAGGAGCGGTGGACGCGCGACCGCTGGTCGTTCACCGGCCACCGCGACCGGGTGCTGGCCGGGGAGCCCCCGCAGCCGCGCCGCGACGACGCGGTCACCGCGGCGAACAAGCTCGCCACGCGCGAGCGCGAGCAGGCCCGGCTGGAGGCGCAGGAGGCCCTCGACGACCCGCTGGTGATGGCGGGCCGGCGGCTGTCCGGGGAGGCGTTCGCGGGTGAGGTCACCGACGTCGTGATGGCGTACAGCGACGGCAAGCGGCCCAGCCCGCGCCCCCTGGTCACGGTGCGCACGGACGACCGGCCGCAGCTCGGCGAGCGGACGAAGGTGTACCGGTCGCTGGGCGGGAAGCCGCAGTCGGCTGAGTTCGTGGCGGACGAGGAGGACGGTGCGTACGTCGTGCTGCGGATCCTCGACAAGATGGGCCGCGGCAAGGAGCCCGAGCCGGGTTCGGTGCCGGAGAAGGGCGACCGGGTCTGCTTCACGCTCTTCGAGCACGAGCAGCGGGGCGGCGCGAAGCTGCCCGACCCGGAGGAGACGCCGTGGACGCACGGCGGGCCGCCCGGTGAGGCGACCCTGGAGGCAGCCGACCCGGTGACCGAGGAGGATGTGCTGTGACCACGGTGTTCGACCCCTCGGCCGCCGCGGGGCAGGCCACCGACGCGATCCTGCGCGACACGCTGCACGGCACCGCGCGCGGGGTCGTCGTGGACTCCCCGCCGGGCGCGGGCAAGTCCACGCTGGTGGTCCGGGCGGCCCTGGAACTGGCCGAGGCGGGTCACCCGCTGATGGTGGTCGCGCAGACCAACGCCCAGGTCGACGATCTGGTCCTGCGGCTCGCCGAGAAGAACCCCGAGCTGCCGGTGGGCCGGCTGCACAGCAGCGACTCCGACCCGTACGACAAGGCGCTCGACGGTCTGGAGAACGTACGCAAGTCGGCCAAGGCGGCCGACCTGGCCGGGCTGGCCGTGGTGATCTCGACGGCGGCGAAGTGGGCGCACGTCAAGGTCGACGAGCCGTGGCGGCACGCGATCGTCGACGAGGCGTACCAGATGCGGTCCGACTCGCTGCTCGCGGTGGCCGGGCTGTTCGAGCGGGCGCTGTTCGTGGGCGATCCGGGGCAGCTGGATCCGTTCGCGATCGTGGGCAGCGAGCAGTGGGCGGGTCTGGCGTACGACCCGTCGGCCTCGGCGGTGACGACCCTGCTCGCGCACAACCCGGACCTGCCCCAGCACCGGCTGCCGGTCTCCTGGCGGCTTCCGGCCTCGGCGGCGCCCCTGGTCTCGGACGCGTTCTACCCGTACACGCCGTTCCGCAGCGGCACCGGCCCCGGCGACCGGACCCTGGCCTTCGGCGTGCCGTCGGACGGCTCGGGCCCCGACCGGGTGATCGACGAGGCGGCCGCGTCGGGCTGGGGCCTGCTGGAGCTGCCCGCCCGGCACACTCCGCGCACGGACCCGGAGGCGGTCGGGGCGGTGGCTACGGTCGTACGGCGCCTGCTCGACCGGGCGGGGGCGGCGACCTCGGAACGCTCCCCGGCCCCCTCGCCTCTCAGCGCCGACCGGATCGCCGTCGGCACGGCCCACCGGGACCAGGCGGCCGCGGTCCGCTCGGCGCTGGCCGGCCTCGGCGTCACCGACGTGGTCGTGGACACGGCGAACCGGCTGCAGGGCCGGGAGTACGACGTCACGGTGGTCCTCCATCCCCTCTCCGGCCGCCCCGACGCCACGGCCTTCCACCTGGAGACGGGCCGCCTCTGCGTCCTGGCCTCCCGCCACCGGCACGCCTGCATCGTGGTCTGCCGAGCGGGGGTGACCGACCTGCTGGACGACTATCCGTCGACGGAGCCGGTGCAACTGGGGACGGTGGTGAAGTTCCCGGACGGCTGGGAAGCGAACCACGCGGTGCTCGCACACCTGGCCGAACACCGGGTGACCTGGCGCCCGTGACGCCACCACCCGCTACACCCTCCCCACCGCCGGCCGGAGGCCGGCACGCCGCCGGAGGCGGCCGATGAACACAGCCCGGACGGCTGGGAAGCGAACCACGCGGTGCTCGCACACCTGGCCGAACACCGCGTGACCTGGCGACTGTGACGCCACCAGCCACCAGCCACCAGCCACCAGCCAGGCCCTCTCACCCGACTCGCCGTGATCTGGCCGGAACACGGCGCCTCCCGCAGCCGTTGCGAACACCGGGTGGTGGGGCGGCCGTACCCACTACCGCGATGCCCACTTGCGCGCCCGCGAGACAATGGACGGTGGCCCACTCCACCTGGGAGTCCCCCGCCCGCGGGGGAGGGCCAGCGCGACGTACGAGGAGGAGAAGACATGGCGGAGCCCACGCCGCGTCGGAACGAACCGCGGCTACGCCCCGCGCCCCTGCTCTTCGAGCCCGCGGAGGCGGCCTCCGACCCTGAGCACTTCTTCGACCTCGAGTCGATCGACGACCCCCGGGCCCTGCTGGCCCGGGCGACGGAGCTGACGCTGGCGTTCCGGGCCGCGGCGGACCGGGCGGTGGAGTTCCAGGCGATGGCCGCGGCACAGCTCGCCGACCCGCGGAGGTTCGACCGGCTGACGACGGCGGACATCGCCGAGCGGGCCGAGTGGACCGAGGACTACGCCAGGAAGATGGTCGAGTTCGGGCGGGATCTGATGCGTGGCGGCGCCGAGGGCCGGGGGCCCGGCGAGACCGCGTAGAACAAGCCCTTCCCGATCACCTGGCATATGCCAGGCGGGCAAGATACTCCCTCCCACCCCCTCCTGTCCCGATTTCCCGCAACCCTCGGGAACCGGGCGCTCACGGCGGGTAGACCTGGATGCCATGAGCAGCGCATGGAACGCCTCCGAAGTCACCCCGGACGGGACCGCCTGGCTCGCCTCGGCAGGAACGTATCCGCGAAGCACGCTCGCCCTCTGGGAGGAGCGGCCGGACGCACCGGTCGTGCTGCCCTGCGGGGCGGTCTTCGACGTCGTCAGCGCGCCCTCGATGTTCGGCCGGCGGATGCTCGACCGGCTGTGGGACGACGGCCCGGGCTCGGGCCCGGTCGCGGAGTTCCGCGGGCGGATCCTGCTGTTCGCCGCCCCGGGGACGGCGCAGCGGCTCCCCGCCCTGCTGGAGTGGGAGGAGTGGGGCGCGCGGGACGGCCGGGAGACCAACCGCACGGGCGCGGTGCCGCCGCTGCTGTGCCACGGCACCGGCGACGCCGTGACCGTCCCGGCGCCGTCGGAGAGCACCTCCCCCACCCGCTCCGCTTCCCGCTGGCTCGTCGCCCCCGACACCCGTCAGCCCTGGCTCCCCGGCCCCGAGGTACTGCTCTGGGCGGCCGTCCGGGCGGCCCGCTCAGCGGTGCGGATTTCGATTTTTCCTCCCGCCGACCAGGATGCTAAGGTCTACGACGTCAGCAGGCGCCGCTAGCTCAGTTGGTTAGAGCAGCTGACTCTTAATCAGCGGGTCCGGGGTTCGAGTCCCTGGCGGCGCACAGACGGTGAAAGGCCCCTCGCGAGAGCGAGGGGCCTTTCGCGTGCCCCGGGTCCCGTGCCCCGGGACCCGTGGCCCGGAACCCGCGCCCCCAGACCCCGCGCCCCGGATCCCGTCAGCGCCCCACTGCGATCTTCACCGTCCACGCCCCCGAAGCCGTGCGCCCCTCCACCTTCACCCGTACGTCCTCCCCCGGCACCGTGAAGCTCTCCCCGATGGCGATCGGCGCGTCGGCCAGGGGCGGGTAGACGGAGTCCTCCCAGCACGCGTCCGTGCGCGGATGGGCGTCGATCACCTCGATGGGGCCGCCCCCGGACTGCGCCCCGCCCCGCACCCGGTACACGAGCACCCCCTGCCGGCATGCCGCCACGTCGTTGCCCACCGGCCCGCGCGCCTCGAAGGCGAGCACACTGTCGGGCCCGGTCCGCACCACGGCGAGCTTGGTGCCCCGCCCGAGACCGAAGGCCGGAGCCCCCGCGGTCCCCCTCGTCTGCACCCCCGGCCCCGCCGCCAGCGGCTCCAGGGTCAGCCGGGCGGGCCCGGCGTCCTGCACGCACCGCACCTGCCGCGGATCCAGCCAGCCCAGCTTCCACTTGTGCCAGGCGAAGAGGTCCGGGGCGAGTCCGAACTGGCTGCCCATCAGGTCCCAGTCGCCGACGTGCGTGTCCCAGTCGCCCTTGCCGTCCACGGGCCGGTGGTACAGGTCGGGCAGGTCGAACACGTGCCCGGTCTCGTGGGCGAGGACGAGCCGGTCCGGCGGGTGCTGTTCGAACACCGTGACGATCCGGCGCAGGTCGGCGCCGTCCGCCCGCAGCGGGCTCGTCAGGTTCACCACCTTGGTGGCGTCGGAGTCCACGCCGGGAGCGTCCGGATCGGCGACGAAGTACACGACGTCATAGCGCGAGAAGTCCACCTGCGGGTCGGCCACGGACAGGGCATCGCGCAGATAGGCGGCCCGGCGCCCGGGGCTCCAGTCGCGCCGTATGTCGTACGTGGTGGACGGCTGCGGCATCTGGATCCAGTGCCGCAGCGAGTGCGGGCGCAGGGTGAAACGGCCGTAGGAAGCACGTTCGAAGAAGCGGGTGGTCGCCGGGAAGTGGTCGGCGGTCAGCTCCTGTGGTGTGGTCAGCGGGTGGACGTCCGGGAAGGACAGGAAGACCATCACCGCGTCCAGGGACCGGGCCGGGCGCGGATAGGCGGCGTTCCAGGTGTCCAGGCCCTCCGAGTGGTGGGCGTCGGTCCGGGTCAGGGCGCAGGGCGCGGCCGAGTCGGACTCGGCGGCGGAGGGGCCGACGCCGAGGGAGGTGGCCGCGAGCGCCGACATGGTGGTGAACACGGCCGCGGTGCTGCGCAGTCGGGCGCGCGGAAACGGACGCGGCACGGGTACCTCCGGGTGCGGATCGCGGGACACCGCACCCAGCCTGTGATGATTTGTCGTACTGCGTCCTGTTTGCCTGCACCGGTCGGGTGAAGGGGGCGAAAAATCGCGGAAGTCGACACCCCCGAAGCACTCACAGAACGTCACAACTGGTCGGCGGCCTGAAGAAGGCGTCCAGGCGCATGCAGAAACGATCTGGCAGAAGGGCCGATTGGCCGGGAAGACTGGACACCGGCTGGAAGGCCCTCGGGCCAGCCTCTATGATCGGCACACTTTCCTGACTTTTCCTGCACGGACAGAGATCGAATACATGCGGGAGCGAGCGGTGAGCGGAACCTCCGAAGGGCCGGCGCCCGCGGCAGACCTGGACCGGCCGGTCGTCACAGAGAGTGAGATCGATACGTCTCCCCGTACCGGGCCGCCGTCCGGGCTGCCCTACCGCTCCGTCTTCACGGCCGCCCCGCTCGCCATGGCCGTCGTGGACCGCGAGGGCACGGTCGTCAGCGCCAACGACTCGCTCGCCGCGCTGCTCGGCGGCAGCCCGGACGGGCTCGCCGGGGCGGTCGCCGCCGACCTGGTCGACCTCACCTCCGACGCCCGTACCTGGCACGCCTACCGCGAGGTGCTGCGCGGACGGCAGTCCCGGCTGCGCTGCACGCGCCGGCTCAAGCACCCCGACGGGCGCTCGCTGTGGGTGCAGGTGACGGTCGCACCGCTGGCCGCCGAGGACGACGGCGTGCTGCTGTCCGTCGCCGACATCAGTGCCCGCCGGGAACTCCAGGCCCGGCTGCGGCACTTGCAGATGCACGACCCGGTGACCCGCCTGCCCAACCGCACCCTGTTCTTCGAGCGGCTGTCGGCCGCGCTGGAGGCGGAGTCCTACGAGCAGAGCGGCACGGGCCGGATCGGGCTGTGCTACCTGGACCTGGACGGTTTCAAGGCCATCAACGACACCCTCGGCCACCGCGTCGGCGACCGGCTGCTGGCCGCCGTCGCCGAGCGCCTCACGCGCTGCGCGGACGAGGCCGGCCACTCACGCACCAGCAGCCCGCTGGTCGCCCGGCTCGGCGGGGACGAGTTCGCGCTGCTCGTCGAGGACTCCACGGGCACCGAACAGCTGGCCGAGCTGGCCGAGTCGGCGCTGCGGGCGATCCAGGACCCGTTCGACATCGACGGCCGGCGGCTGTCGGTCTCGGCGTCGATCGGCGTCGTGGAACGGCACGCGGCCGGCACCACCCCCACCGCGCTGATGCAGGCGGCGGACACGACGCTGTACTGGGCGAAGACCGACGGCAAGGCCCGCTGGACCCTGTTCGACCCGGAGCGCAACGCGCACCGCATGACGCGCCAGGCCCTCGCCTCCACGCTCCGGCCGGCCATCGAGCGGGGCGAGTTCCGGCTGGAGTACCAGCCGCTGGTCGGCATGGAGGACGACCGGCTGCACGGCGTCGAGGCGCTCATCCGCTGGAACCACCCGCAGTTCGGCATCCTGACGCCGAATCGGTTCATCGGACTGGCGGAGGAGGACGGTTCGATCGTCCCGCTGGGCCGCTGGGTGCTGCGCACGGCCTGTGAGCAGGCCCGCCGCTGGCAGCTCGACCACCCCGACGAGCCGCCGATCTTCGTCAGCGTGAACGTGGCGGTACGTCAGGTGTGGGACTCCGACCTGGTGGCGGATGTCGCGGAGACCCTGGCCGGGACGGGCCTGGCACCGCATCTGCTCCAGCTGGAGCTGACCGAGTCGGCGGTGATGGGCTCGGCGGGCCGCCCGTTGCAGACCCTGAAGGCGCTCAGCGACATGGGTGTGCGCATCGCCATCGACGACTTCGGCACCGGCTACTCGAACCTCGCGTACCTGAGCCGGCTGCCGGTGTCGGTGCTGAAGCTGGACGGATCGTTCGTGCGCGGCTTCCAGTACGACGACCGGGAGGCGACCGCCCGTGCCAACCCGGCCGACGAGGTGGTCGTCGAGGCGATGATCCAGCTGGCGCACCGGCTCGGGCTGACCGTCACGGCCGAGTGCGTGGAGACCTCGGCCCAGGCGACCCGGCTGCGCAGCATCGGCTGCGACACCGGACAGGGCTGGCTCTACTCCCGTCCGGTGCCGCCGGACCGCATCTCCGAGCTGCTGGGCACGCCCGGCGTTCAGGCGGAGGCGGGCGTCGGCAACCCGTAGGCGTCGGCGATGAGTTCGTAGGAGCGGAGCCGGACGTCACCGCCGTGCGCGTTGGCCGTGATCATCAGCTCGTCGGCGCCGGTGCGCTTGGCGAGGTCGTCGAGGCCCGAGCGGACCTCGTCGGGGGTGCCGTGGACGACGTTGGCGTTCCAGGAGTCGACGAAGTCGCGCTCCATGGGGCTGAACTCGTAGGTCTCCGCCTCCTCCGGGCTGGGCACGAGGCCGGGGCGGCCGGTGCGCAGCCGGACCATGCTGAGGGCGGCGGCCAGCACCTGCCGGCGGGCCTCCTTCTCCTCGTCGGCGGCGAGCGCGGAGACGCCGATGAGGGCGTAGGGCTCGTCGAGCACGGCGGACGGCCGGAAGGACTCCCGGTACAGGTCCAGGGCCGGGACGGTGTTCTGCGCGGAGAAGTGGTGGGCGAAGGCGAAGGGCAGCCCCAGGGTCCCGGCGAGGCGGGCGCTGAAGCCGGAGGAGCCGAGCAGCCAGAGCGGCGGGCGGTGCGGGGACTGGACACCGCCGGGGGACGTGGCCTGGACGGGGCCCGGTACGGCGTGGATGCGGCGGTAGGGGTGCCCGTCGGGGAAGTCGTCGTCGAGGAAGCGGGTCAGCTCGGCGAGCTGCTGCGGGAAGTCGTCGGCGCCCTCGTTCAGCCGTTCCGTGCGGCGCAGGGCGGCGGCCGTGGCGCCGTCCGTGCCGGGGGCCCGGCCGAGGCCCAGGTCGATCCGGCCCGGGGCCATGGCCTCCAGCGTCCCGAACTGCTCGGCGATCACGAGCGGGGCGTGGTTGGGCAGCATCACACCACCCGAGCCGAGCCGGATGCGGTCGGTGTGGGCGGCGAGGTGGGCCAGGATCACGGCCGGGGACGACGACGCGACGCCCGGCATGGAGTGGTGCTCGGCGACCCAGTAGCGGTGGAAGCCGCGGCGCTCCGCGAGGCGGGCCAGGTCGACGCTGGTGCGCAGGGCGTCGGAGGCTGTGCGGCCGGCCCCCACGGTGACCAGGTCCAGTACGGAGAGGGGGACGGGGGCGCCGCCCTGTGCCGCGCCGCGTATCTCGTCTGCCGCGCCGCGTGTGTTGTCTGCCGCCACGGTGGGGTGCCTCCTGCTGTGGGCCGTGTGCTGTCGTTCCGGCTCTAACAGGGGACAGTCTCCGGTTATTCCCGGCCATGCGCCGGGACCGTCAGGCGGCCTGCTCCCAGTCGCTCCGGGCGCCACCCTGCGGGGGTGGCCGGTCGGCCTTCTCGCGGGCCCGCAGGACGGCCCAGGCGAGGGCGGTCGCGCAGGCGAGCCACCAGGGCAGGAGCCACACGGCACCCCACCACCCGGGCGCGGGATGAAGGAGCGCGTCCACGGCGGCGGAGGCCATGGCCGCGGCCAGGCACCAGCACAGCAGGCGCCCGGACAGCTGGACAGCGCTTGCGGGGGATCTGAACGGGCCCGGTTCGGCCATCGGGGAGTCCTTCACGGCACGACTGGCTGCGGACGTGGTCAGTGTGCACGGGATGGACAGCTGAAGGGGAACGCGCTTTCGGTCAACCCAAGGGCCGTGCGATGCGGCGGAGTTGAGCATTCCTCAGCTTAGGGTGGGGAGTCGGAGAGGCTTTGCCCCAGTCTGCCCCGAAGAAGGGGTAGGACCGATTCCGGCCCCCATGGAAGGCGTGTTCGAGGGCACGGCACCTTTCCTCGACCGCGCCGGGGCACTCGGACTTCATGACCACTGGTGCGTACCGGGTGGCGCGAGCGGCCGGCTTCCTCAAGGCTGCGTTCGCGGTGGCCGTCGGCATGAACCTGGCCGAAGCAGTCTGGGACCCGAGGGGACTCGCCTGGACGGCAGTCCGACTGGCAGCCTCCGCGCTCTTCACCGTCGCCCTCGTCGCGTACGTCGCGCTGCGTCTGCTCCGGTGGCGGCACACGAGGAGCGAACGTCCATGAACAGGCACAGGACCGGCCTGCGCGACCGCCTGCGTGGCGCCGGCGCGGCGGGCTTCTTCGGAGCCGTGGTCGCCGGGCCGCAGGAGCTGCTCGACTCAGGTGCCGGCTGGGACTTCCTGCTGGCCCTGTCGGTCGGGGCCGCCACCGGCGGAGCCGTCGGCTTCGCGTTCCCCTCGGTCCTCACCCGCCGCCGCCGGGAGCGGCCCCCCGCCCCGCCACCGCCGCATCCCCCGCCCCCGCCGCCGGAACGGAGAGCCTGAACCGCGGTCCCTCCGCCGCCCGCGACAGGTGCCGCGGGCGGCGAGGAGCAGGTCTCGCGGCTCACGCCTGGACGATCGGCTCCCTCGTGAACAGCGCCCCCAGTTCCGGCGCGTTCACCCGGCGGTCCGCCAGGCGCAGGCCCTCCCAGACCGTGACCTGGTTGGCGGTGAGGATCGGCTTGCCGAGTTCCTTCTCCAGGGCCGGGATGTGGGCCGCCGTGTGCAGGGCCGTGTCGGGCAGGAGGAGGGCCTCGGCATCGGGGTGGTCGGAGTTCCGGGCGAGAGCGAGGAGTTCGGCCTCGCCCCACGTGCCGACCTCGGCGGCCGTGATGATGCCGGAGCTGTTGACCGACACGACCTCCACGCCGGCCGCGCGCAGGAACTCGGCGAAGAGCTGCGCCACGTCCTCCGGGTACGTCGCTCCGATCGCGACCCTGCGCGCCCCCAGCTCCCGCACCGCGTGCGCGAACGCGAAGGACGTGGACGACGCCGGCATGCCGGCCGTCTGCGCCAGGGCGCGGACCTGCTCCTGCGCGCCGTCCCAGCCGTAGACGAAGCTGCCGCTCGTGCAGGCCCACACCACGGCGTCCGCACCGGCGTGCCGCAGCTCCTGGACGCCCGCCGCGAGCCGGCCGGCGGAGCCCATCTCCAGCAGCGCGTCCACCCGGTGCGCGTCCTCACCGATGTCGGTGTGCACCAGGTCCACCCGGATGTCGCTGCCCAGCAACTGCTCGATGCGCGGATAGTCGTCCTCGGCGGAGTGGCCCGGGTAGAGAAATCCCAGTGCTGTCATGTCCAGCCTTCCTGCTGCTGCTCTTCTTCCGGCAGTACGGGACCGGGGTCCGCCCCCGGCGCTGCGGGACCGGAACGCGCCGCCGGATTGATCAGCGCTTGGTACGGCCCCACCGCACGGGTACCCAGTCGGCGCAGTGCCGCCCACATCGTCACTTGGTTGGCCGAGATCACCGGGATGCGCAGCTCGGCCTCCAGCTGGGGGATCACGTCGTACGTGGGCAGGTTGGTGCAGCTGATGAACAGCGCGTCTGCGTCGTCGCGGACGGCCTGCCGCGCCATGTCCACCACCTCGCGGTAGGGGACCTTCCAGATGTGCCGGGTCAGCCCCATGAAGGCGCAGCCGGAGATCGTGACGCCGGCCTGGGCGACGTAGGCCTCCAGCGACTGCGTCACCGAGACCGTGTACGGGGTCACCAGCGCCACCCGGCGTACGTCCAGCTCGACGAGGGCCTCCAGCAGCGCGCCGGAGGTGGTGATCGCCGGTACGGCACCGGCCCGGCTCATCGCCTCGCACATCGCCCGCTCGCCCATCATGCCGCCGACGAAGCTGCCGGAGGTGCAGGCGTAGGCCACGACCTCGGGGGCGATCGCGGTGAGCGTGCGGACCGCCTCGCCGAGCGTCTCGTGCTCGCTGACCAGGCGGGCCAGGTCGAGACTCACCTCGACCGGCACGAACGGTGTGCGGGTCACATGGAGGGAGACCTCGTCCGGCACCCAGCGCCACAGCTCGCGGTCGAGTGCGAAGTCGAAGGGGGCGACGACGCCGACCCCGCGCTGCGGGCTGGGCCCGCCGAGAAATGAGACGTCCATGGCAGGCACCGGCCTCACGCTGGGCAACTAGTGTGCAACGGATCGTGGGAACGCCCGTGTTGACGACGGTAGGTTCGGGTGCGAGCGTGGTCAATCCGCCCGGATCACTCCTTGGTCAACACCGGGTTAACTCGTCGTCACCGACCGGCGCCCCGGGGCCGGCCGGCCCCGCCGAACGGCTGGAGAAACGGCTGCTCATGCCCACCCCCACGCTTCTCGTCCTGGACGCCGAACCCCTCCCCCGCCTCGGCCGCCTCACCGGTCACGCCCGTATCGAGCACACCGACGCGACGGGGCTCGCCGCGCACCTCCCGCGTGCGGATGTACTCCTGGTGTGGGACTTCACCTCGCGCGCCGTGCGGGACGCCTGGCCGGGAGAGGGCCCGCGGCCACGCTGGGTGCATACGGCCAGCGCCGGTGTGGACCATCTGATGTGTCCGGAACTCGCCGCTTCGGACACGGTGGTGACGAACGCACGCGGCATCTTCGACCAGCCGATCGCCGAGTACGTCGCCGCGCTCGTGCTGGCGATGGCCAAGGATCTGCCGCGGACGCTGGAACTCCAGCGGGAACGGACCTGGCGGCACCGCGAGTCGCACAAGATCGCCGGAACCAGGGCCGTCGTGGTCGGCTCCGGTCCGATCGGCCGGGCGATCGCGCACACGCTGGGGGCGCTGGGCATCACGACCGCGCTCGTGGGCCGCTCGGCGCGCTCCGGCGTGCACGGCCCGGAGGACCTGGACCGGCTGCTGGCCCGCGCCGACTGGGTGATCGCGGCGGCGCCGCTCACGGACGAGACGCAGGGGATGTTCGACGCCCGCCGCTTCGGCCTGATGCAGCCGTCGGCCCGGTTCGTCAACATCGGCCGCGGCCAGCTCGTCGTCGAGGACGCGCTCGCCGAGGCCCTGGCCAAGCGCTGGATCGCGGGCGCCGCCCTGGACGTCTTCGAGGCCGAACCCCTGCCCTCCGACAGCCCGTTGTGGCAGGCGCCGGACCTGATCGTGTCCCCGCACATGAGCGGCGACACCATCGGCTGGCGCGACGAACTCGGAGCGCAGTTCGTGGAGCTGTTCGAACAATGGGTGGCCGGGGAGCCGCTGAAGAACGTGGTCGACAAGCAGCGTGGGTACGTACCTGGTCACTGACGTTCCCTGGAGGGTGAATGACCGAGCTCACCGACCTGACCGCCGTACGGCTTCTCGACGGGTACCGCAAGGGCGAGTGGAGTCCTGTGGAGGTGACGCGGGCGGCGCTGGAGCGGGCCGAGGCGATCCAGCCGGAGGTGAACGCCTTCGTCCGGCTGACCGCCGAGGAGGCGCTGGAGCGGGCCCGGGGGTCGGAGGAGCGATGGCGGCGTGGTGAGCCACGCGGGCTGCTCGACGGGGTGCCGGTCACCGTCAAGGACATCCTGCTGCAGCGCGGCGCGCCGACCCTGCGCGGCTCGAAGGCCGTGGACCCGGCGGCCGGGCGCTGGGACGAGGACGCCCCTTCCGTGGCCCGGCTGCGGGAGCACGGGGCGGTCTTCCTCGGCAAGACGACGACTCCCGAGTACGGCTGGAAGGGCGTGACGGACTCGCCGCTCAGCGGTGTGACGCGCAACCCGTGGGATCCCTCGCGCACGGCCGGCGGATCGAGCGGCGGCAGTGCGGCGGCCGTGGCGCTGGGCGCGGGGCCGCTGTCGCTGGGCACGGACGGCGGCGGCAGCGTCCGCATCCCGGCGTCGTTCTGCGGGATCTTCGCGCTGAAGCCGACCTACGGGCGCGTGCCGCTCTACCCGGCGAGCGCGTTCGGCACGCTGGCGCACGTCGGGCCGATGACCCGGGACGCGGCCGACGCGGCACTGCTGATGGACGTGATCGGGCATCCGGACTCGCGCGACTGGTCGGCACTGTCCGCCCCGGCCGGTCCGTACACCGACGGTCTGACGGGCGGGGTGCACGGGCTGCGGGTGGCGTACTCACCGTCGCTGGGCGGGCAGGTGGCGGTACGGCCGGCGGTCGCGCGGGCGGTGCGGCGGGCGGTGGAACGGCTGGCGGAGCTCGGCGCGTACGTCACGGAGACCGACCCGGACCTGACCGACCCGGTGGAGGCCTTCCACACCCTGTGGTTCAGCGGGGCGGCCCGGGTGACCCAGCATCTGGGCCCGCACCAGCGGGAGTTGCTCGACCCGGGCCTGCGGGAGATCTGCGCGCGGGGTGCCCGCTACTCGGCGCTGGACTATCTGGCCGCGGTGGACGTCCGCATGGACCTGGGGCGCCGGATGGGCCGGTTCCACGACACCTACGACCTGCTCGTCACACCGACCCTGCCGCTCACGGCGTTCGAGGCGGGCGCCGAGGTGCCGAAGGGGTCCGGCCACCGGCGGTGGACGGGCTGGACCCCGTTCACCTACCCGTTCAACATGACGCAGCAGCCCGCGGCGAGCGTGCCGGTCGGCGCCGACGCGGACGGTCTGCCGATCGGACTCCAGCTCGTGGCCGCCCGGCACCGGGACGATCTGGTGCTGCGGGCGGCTCACGCGCTGTACGAGGCGGGGGCGGCCTCGGCCGGCCGGCCTACGCCCTCCGGAAGCTGAGCGACTCCCCCGCCGCTCCCGACCTCCACAGGTCGTTGCACGCCTCGGCCATGGTCTCCAGGCCGTCGACGACCTGGCCCCAGACGATGCCGGGGACCCAGCCGACATCGCCGTTCAGCAGCAGGTTGTTGCGCTCGTAGAACAGGGCCAGGTCGACGAGCGTGGTGCCGGCGCGGACCTCGCGGTCGTAGCCGTACGCCTTGGTCCCCAACTCCGCCCCGGCGAAGGTGAAATAGCACAGGTCACCGGGAATGGGGGTGATGGTCGGGTTTTCCAGGGGCGGCTCGGTTTGGGCGAAGGGTGGGAAAAGGGCGTAGATCTCGTTGCGTGCGTACTTCGCGTGGTAGACGTCCCCGGCCAGCGGAAGGGAATCCCAGACGGCCGCGCAGGTGATCGGCGCGCGGTCGTCCAGCAGCCTGGCCGTGCAGGTCACGTCGCGCTTGACCAGCGAGACTTCGATGTAGCGATCAGCCATACCCTCCATGGGAGTGCCCGCCGCCGCTCGGGTCAAGGGCGCATCGGGCAAGTGGGGGGCTTGAAAAGACCGGAATAACTCGGATGCGGTCGGGTAGCCGCGCGCCCATGGCTCCACCACAGAGAAGCCCACACAGAAGCACACTGCGAAGTCCCGGACTCATATCCCGGCCCGCGTCAGGGCCCGCACGCCGGTCGCTGCTCGCGGGGGTGGCGGCGCTCGGTGCGCTGGGCGCCGCCGGATGCAGCCGGGTCGCCACCGCGTCGGACGTCAAGGGGGGTGACCTGCTCGGCCGGCTCCGGGCGGCGGGCGTCGTCCGCCTCGGCATCGCCGGTGAGATCCCGTTCGGCTTCATCGACACCAACGGCGAACTGACCGGTGAGGCGCCGGAACTGGCCAAGGTGATCTTCAAGCGGCTCGGTGTCGACCGGGTGCAGCCCGTGCCGACCGAGTTCGGCTCGCTCATCCCGGGCCTGAACTCCCAGCAGTTCGACGTCGTGGCCGCCGGGATGTACGTGAACCCCGAGCGCTGCGAGCAGGTCATCTTCGCCGACCCCGACTACCAGATGCTCGACGCGTTCATCGTGCGCAAGGGCAACCCCAAGGGGCTGCGCAGCTACAAGGACGTCGTCGAGAAGAAGGCGAAGTTCGCCACCGGGACCGGCTACGCCGAGATCCAGTACGCCGTCGAGGCGGGGTACAAGGAGAGCGAGATCCTGATCGTCCCGGACCAGGTCGCGGGACTGAACGCGGTCGAGGCGGGGCGTGTGGACGTGTTCGCCGGTACGGCGCTCACCGTGCGCGAGGTGGTGAAGAAGTCCGCCAAGGCGGAGGCCACCGACCCGTTCAAGCCGATCGTCGGCGGCAAGCCGCACGTCGACGGAGGCGCCTTCGCGTTCCGGCCGACCGAGTCGAACCTGCGCGACGCCTTCAACGTGGAGCTGCGCAAGCTCAAGAAGAGCGGCGAACTGCTCCGCATCCTCAAGCCGTTCGGTTTCACCGAGGCCGAGATGACGGATCTGACCGCGAAGGAGCTCTGCGGCGGATGACCTCGGGACTCTGGGAACTCGTACTCAAGGGCGTCTGGGTCACGATCCAGCTGCTCGTCTGCAGCGCCCTGCTGGGCGCCGCGGTGTCCTTCGTCGTCGGCGTGGCGCGCACCCACCGGCTGTGGATCGTCCGCTTCCTCGCGGGCGTCTACACCGAGGTGTTCCGCGGCACGTCGGCGCTGGTGATGATCTTCTGGGTGTACTTCGTGCTGCCCGTCGCCTTCGGCTGGCAGCTGGTGCCGCTGTGGGCGGGCACCCTCGCACTCGGCCTGACCTACGGGGCGTACGGCTCCGAGATCGTGCGCGGCGCGCTGAACGCGGTGGATCCGGCGCAGAAGGAGGGCGGGATCGCGCTCAGCTTCACGCCCTGGCAGCGGCTGCGGCTGATCCTGCTGCCGCAGGCGGTGCCGGAGATGATCCCGCCGTTCTCCAACCTGCTGGTCGAACTGCTCAAGGGCACCGCCCTGGTGTCGATCATGGGCATGGGTGACCTGGCGTTCAGCGGCAACCTGGTGCGTCTGGCGCTCCAGGAGAGCGCGGAGATCTACACGATCGTGCTGCTGATCTACTTCGTGATCGCCTTCGTACTGACCCGCGGCATGCGCGGCCTGGAGCGCAAGCTCAAGACCGGCACCGGCAAGCCGGTCGGGAGCACGCCCGACCAGGAGCTGGACCGTCCGCAGACCACCGGTGTGGGAGGTGCTGTCGCATGAAGTGGGACTGGAGCGCAGTCAGCGGCTTCATGCCGCACCTCTGGGACGGTCTGCTGGTCACCGTGCAGATCCTGGCCCTCGGTTCGCTGATCTCGTTCGTGCTGGGCCTGGTGTGGGCGCTGCTGATGCGGGTGCCCTCGCGCTGGGTGACCTGGCCGGTCGGCGTGGTCACGGAGTTCGTCCGCAACACCCCGCTGCTGGTGCAGCTGTTCTTCCTCTTCTACGTGCTGCCCGAGTGGGGCCTGACCTTCTCGGCGCTGACCACCGGCGTCTTCGCGATCGGGCTGCACTACTCGACGTACACGATGCAGGTCTACCGGGCCGGTATCGAGGCCGTGCCGGTCGGCCAGTGGGAGGCGGCGACGGCGCTGAACCTGCCGCTGCACCGGACGTGGTCCGCGGTGATCCTGCCGCAGGCCGTGCGCCGGGTCGTCCCCGCGCTCGGAAACTACGTCATCTCCATGCTCAAGGACACGCCGATGGTCATGGCGATCACGGTGCTGGAGATGCTCGGCCAGGCGCGCCTGTACTCGCAGGAGCACTTCCAGTTCACCGAGCCGCTGACGGTGATCGGCGTGGCCTTCATCGTCATTTCCTACCTGGCCTCCCTTGCCCTGCGAGCCCTGGAGCGACGCCTTGCCCACTGACACTCTCCCCAATCCCGGGACCAACCCCGAGAAGAATCCCGCACAGAGCACCGGCGAGCTGATCCGTCTTGAGCAGGTCACCAAGCGGTTCGGGAGCAACACGGTCCTGGACCACCTGGACTTCTCGGTCGACGCCGGCAAGCACGTGACCCTGATCGGGCCGTCCGGATCGGGCAAGACGACGATCCTGCGGCTGCTGATGACCCTGCTCAAGCCCGACGAGGGCACGATCACGGTCGACGGGCAGCAGCTGTTCCCCGCCTCCGACAAGCAGGTCCGCGAGGTCCGCAAGAAGATCGGGATGGTCTTCCAGCAGTTCAACCTGTTCCCGAACATGACGGTGCTGCGGAACATCACCGAGGCACCGGTCACGGTCCTCGGCATGTCGAAGGACGAGGCGGTGGAGCGGGCCAAGGGCCTGCTGGACATGGTGGGCCTGGCCGACAAGTGCGACGCGCACCCGGCCCAGCTCTCCGGAGGCCAGCAGCAGCGGGTGGCGATCGCCCGGGCCCTGGCGATGCGCCCGCAGGTGCTGCTCCTGGACGAGGTGACGTCCGCGCTCGACCCCGAGCTGGTCGCGGGCGTGCTCGACGTTCTCAGGGACATCGCCCGCTCCACGGACATCACGATGCTCTGTGTGACCCACGAGATGAATTTCGCCCGGGACATCTCCGACCAGGTCCTGATGTTCGATTCGGGCCGGATCATCGAGGCGGGTCCGCCGGAGAAAATCTTCAGCGACCCGGAGCTTGACCGGACACGGGAGTTCCTCAGCGCAGTTCTCTGACTACGGCCGGTGAACAGGCGGAACGCCCGACCCCTCAACGGGGCCGCGACTGGGGCATGCTTCTGGCATATGCCAGAGTGCCATTGCCCCAGTCCGGGGCCCCGGGAATCTTGTCAACCCCCGCTCCTCGCAAGCCCATTGCCGGTTAACCTGGAAGAGGTTCACTGACCGGATTACGGCCCTACAGCAAGCGCAGGGGGAGACCACCGTGGCGCTGAAGCACGAGCCGACCACCCCGTACCACTCGGCCCAGGAAGCCCTGCGCGTCCTGGAGACGGTGGCGCGCGGTTCCAGCGGTGTCACCGACGCCGAGATAGCCCGCCACACCGGCATCGCACCGGAGCGACTGACCGCGCTCCTGCGCATGCTGCGCCGCGAGGGGTACGTCGAGCAGATCACCGACGGCGCGTACGTCACGGGCGAGACCCTGGCCCGCCTCGGGTCCGCCCACCACCGCGAGCAGGCCCTGCGCGACAAGCTTCAGCGCACCCTCGACCGGCTGCGCGACTCCGTCGGCGCCGCCGTCTACATGAGCCGGTACGTCGACGGCGAGATCAGCATCACCCAGTACGCCGACAGCCCAGCCACGCCCAAGGTCAACGAGTGGGTCGACTTCCGCTCCTCGGCCCACGCCACCGCCATCGGCAAGAGCCTGCTCACCCAGCTCGACCACGCCGGCCGCCGCGACCACCTCGCCCGGCACAAGATGGCCCGCCTCACCTCGCGCACCATCACCAGCGACCGGCTGCTGCTCTCCCGCCTGGAGGCCCAGCCGCCGACCGTGCCCGTCCTGGACCTCCAGGAGTACGCGGTCGGCACGGTCTGCGCGGCCGTCCCGATCACGGCCGGCTCCTCCGTCGGCTGCCTGGCCCTGTCCCTCCCGGTCGAGCACGCCCACCGCCTGCGCCAGGCCGCGGACGCCCTCAACCGCAACGCGGCACCGGTGCTGCTCTCCATGGCGATCTAGGGCCTGTCGTTTGGATCACGCCGCAGACGCGGGGTCCGGCACGCACATCTGCCGCGTTGTCGTCACTCGCCGATGCTCCGCATCGGCTCCCTCCTTCGCCTTGCAGCTGCACGCACCGGACCCCGCTCACCGGCATCGACCAGCACCGTCGGTTTCCTGCGGCCTGATCCAAACGACAGGCCCTAGCTCCGCCGATCACGTACGCCGTCGACCCAGCCGGGTGGTCCGGAGCACCCCCCGGCATTGGGTAGTATTTTCTCCGTCGCCCGCCGCGGAACACGATTCCGGCGGCAGGCGAGAGTCATGCGCCGCTAGCTCAGTTGGTTAGAGCAGCTGACTCTTAATCAGCGGGTCCGGGGTTCGAGTCCCTGGCGGCGCACGGATGAGGGGCCTCTCGTGGGAGCGAGGGGCCCCTCAGCGTTTCCGGGGTCGGCGTCGGTCAGCCTGCGGTACGTGCACTCCCCCGGCCTCCGCCACCACACCGGGTCCGGGCAGCCAAGGCCCTCCTTGCGCAGCTCCGCCCGGCGGATCTTGTTGGTGGCCGTCACCGGCATCCGCTCCACCACCCGCACGAACCGCGGCGCCATCTTCGTCCCGAGATCAGGCTGAGCGGCGAGGAACCCGGCGAAGGTCTCCGGGTCGAAGGAGCCGGCGATCGTCGCCATCACCTGGTCGCCGGTGACCGGGTCCGGCACCGCGTACACGCAGACCGCCTCCGCCCCCTCGTAACGGGCCAGGATGTTCTCGATCATCGCGGCCGCCAGGTTCTCCCCGTCGACGCGGAGGCGGTCGTCGGTGCGGCCGGCGAAGTAGAGGTAGCCGTCGGGGTCGCGGTAGAAGAGGTCGCCCGTCCAGTACCAGCCGTCCTTTCTGCGTTCCGCCTCCGCCCGCGGATTGCGCCAGTAGCCCTCGAAGGGGCTGGGGCCCTGGTTGACCAGTTCGCCGATCGCCTCGTCCCCGTTGAGCAGTCGCCCCGCCTCGTCGAAGACGGCCGCCGGACACTCCTGGCCGGTCTCCCGGTCGAGGACGACCAGCCCGGGTGCCGCGCGGCCCACCGCGCCCGTCGGGGTTCCCGGCGACCACTGCACGGCCGCCCCGCCCTCCGACGAGCCGTACCCCTCCACCAGCCGCACCCCGAACCGCCGCTCGAAGGCCGCCGCGTCCACCGCGCCGGCCTCCGTGCCGAAGCCCAGCCGGAGCGTGTGGTCGTGGTCGTCGGGGCGCGGCCCGGTGGCCAGGACGTACTGGATCGCCCGGCCCACGTACGTGAAGTACGTCGCCCCGTACCGGCGTACGTCCGGCAGGAACCCGGACGCCGAGAAGCGGCGGCGCAGCGCCACCGTCGCACCGGTCACCAGCGCGGGTGCCCAGTCGGCGATCACCGCGTTGCCGTGGAACATCGGCATGCAGACGTAGTGGACGTCGTCCGCGGACAGGGAGAACCGGTCCGCGAGGGAGCGGCCGGCGGACGCCAGGCGGCCCTGGGAGCAGAGTGCGGCCTTGGGGGCGCCCGTCGAGCCGGAGGTGAAGTAGAGCAGGAAGCGGTCGCGCGGAGTGGCGCGTGAGGGGTCCGGGCGGGCGTCCGCGTAGCGGGAGAGGAGTCCGGTGTACTCCGCCGTGTCCGTCACCAGCAGGCGTACGCCCCGCAGGTCCAGGCCCTCCAGCAGCGGCAGGTGGGCCCGCTCGGTGACCAGGACGCGGCACTCGGTGTGGAGGATGTCGCGGGCCAGTTCGGCGCCCCGCCGGGTGGGGTTGACCCCGGCGACGGCCGCCCCGGCCAGGGCCGCCGCGCCCAGCCACAGCGGGAACTCGGGGGTGTTGTCGAGCAGCACGGCGAGGTGGGGTTCGGCGGCCGGTGGGAGGAGGTCCGTGAGGACTGCGGCCCGGGATGCCGCGCCCGCCGCCACCTCGTGGTGCGTGAGGGTCCGGTCCTCCCAGCGCAGACCGGGGCGGTCGTCGCCCCACCGGGCGGTGATCAGTTCCGCGACCGTGCTCGCCCTGGAGTCCATGGGCGCGCACGGTAGTTGACGGCCCGTCAGATGTGGAGGGCTACGGACCCGGGAAGTCGCCCACGGCGGAGAACATCGTGTACGTCACCACCATGAAGCCGACGGCGAAGAGGATGAAGGTGCCGAGGAAGGCGAGCAGACATCCCGTGCCCGCGACGAGCTTCCCCTGCGCCGGGGGCCTTGCCGTGGCGTGCTCCGGGCGGTCCGCCGCGTAGTGCACGGTGACGATGTCGCCCTCGATGGTCGTCCCCGGCCCGCCATGCTCCTCGAAGCGGACGCCGCGGCCGTCGCGCGTGGTGAACTCGTACACGTGGTGCAGAGTGGTGCGCACCGAGCTGTCGCCGCCCCCACTCGTCGTGGTGTATGTCCGCAGACAGCGGGCCTCGGCGGTCAGGCCGCCGCTCCAGGCGCGGCTGACCCGCACCGAGCGGCGGATCACCACGACCACGGCACAGGAAGCAACCGCGATCATGAGCGCGGGCACGATGTAGAACAAGATTTCCATGAGCTCCCCCGAGGCCCTGAGCGGCCTTCGAGCGGCCGGCGTGGCAGGAACTTACCCACACCGGCCGCACCGGTGACTCAAGAGAAGCTCAGAGGTTCCGAAGGGCTCAGAACGTCACGTCCGAGCAGGCGTAGAACGCGTTGGCCGTGTCGGCGATCGTCCAGACGGCCACGATGACGTGACGCCCGCTCAGCCCGGACGGCAGCCTGCCGCTGTGGGAGAGCGTGGACGGCGGGCGCTGCCCGTTGTACGGCACGGTGAAGAACGGAGTGAGGTTGAGGTCGGACCGGGCCAGGTTGTGGTTCTGGTTCCAGCCGGGCTTGGTGACGTAGTACTTGAAGTCGGTCGTGGCGTGCATCGCGGTGAACTGCCACCGGAACGTGTAGTTCTGGCCGCCCGTCACCTTCGTGGCGGGCCAGGCTCCGCCGGACGGTGTGCGCGGCGCGCTGAGCTGGCCGAAGTGGCCGAGCCCCGCGTTGCATATCTGCCCGTCGGCCGGGCCGGAGGCCGGGAAGCCCTTCGGGCCCTCGACGCTCTGCGGCTCCCACTGGATCGAGCCGCAGTTGGTCACGGTGCCGTTCTGGCAGAGCTTCTGCCGGCTGATGGGGAGGTCGGTGTAGCCGTGGCCGCTGGCGCCGCCGGAGGAGAGCACGAGGGCTCCGGTCGTGGCCAGTCCCACCGCGGCTGCGGACAACTTGGTCCTTGTACGCATGCTGCCGCTCCTGGAGAACGTGGGGGAAGTTCGGTGAGCTGTGCATGTAGGTCTAGACCAAGTTCGAGATTATGGGCGGTTGTTGAACATGTCCATACCAATCACGGAGCTGTTTCGCCCCGGCCGGCGCAGAACGCCACCGTCAGGTCCTTCACCAGCGCCTTGCGCTCGTAGTCGTCGAGTTCGACCAGACCCCGCACGGTCAGCCGGGTCACCGTGTCCTCCACCGAGTCCACGACCGAGGTGAGCACACTCGCCCGGTGCTGGGCGTCCAGCGCGGCCATCCGGCGGCGGTGCATCGCGGCGGCGACCTCGGGGGCGTACTCCACACGGACCGGCTGCACGGAGAACACCTCCAGGCCGACCGGGGCCGCGTCCGTCGCCACCAGCCGGGTCAGCGTCTCGCCCGCCGCGTCCCCGGCCCCCCTCGGCCCGCCCGGCGTCTCCACCGGCACCCGGGCCAGCGCCGCCTCGACGCACTCGCGCAGATACGCCTCGTGATCCTCGACGCCCAGCATGGCCCGGGCGGTGTCCCGCACCCGCCACACCACCAGGACGACCACCCGCAGCGCGACTCCGCTCCCGTCGGACGCGGGCACGGGCTCGCTGCGCCAGTGCCGCAGCCGCACGTCCACCCGGCGGCGCAGCAGCAGCGGGTTGACCCACAGCAGGCCGGAACGCCGGACCGTCCCCCGGTAGCGACCGAACAGATCCAGCACCCAGGCCCGCCCGGTCCGGCCCCGGGCCAGCCCGCCCAGCCCGAACAGCCCGAGCGCCCCCGCCCCCGCGTACGCCGCCCACTGCACGGGACCGAACCCGGCTCCGGCGATCGCGGGCAGCCGCAGCGCCTCCACCGCCAGCGGCGGCAGCACCCCGGCCCACCAGGAGGTGGCCACACAGCCCGCCGCCCCGCACGCCCCGGCCAGTACACCGGCCGCGCCGGGCAGCACCCGCGCGGGCCGCTCCACCAGGTCGGGATCCACCTGCGGCACCGGGCGTTTCGGGGCGACGGCCGGGCGCCTCACGCGCGGCTGCTCCTCCGTGCCCTGCCCGCGGCCGAGGACCGCCAGTTTCAGCGGCACCGTCGCCGGGGCGGGGTCGTCGCGGAACAGCAGGTGGACGGGGATCTCGGTGGTGGCCTCGTTCTGGATCAGCCGGGCGGGCCGGGCCGGTCCGTCGGCCGGCCCGTCGGGCTCGGACGGGTGGGAAGTGGTCGTACTCATGCGTGCCTCCAGCCTCCGCGCCAGATGCGTCACAACAGTGGTCGGTGAGGGACCGCCCGGAAGCGCCGGGGGCCGACGGCCTTACGAGAAGAGGCGCCGCCAGGTCTCCGGCCCCGGATAGCCGTCCGCCGCGCCGCCCCGCCAGCCCTGGGCGCGCTGGAAGGCCTCGACGGCGCGCCGGTCCGCCTCGGTCCAATGCGGCCCCGGCCCGACCTTGTAGAACCTGCCGAACCCCTTCCGCACGAGCTGCCTGCCCAGCTGGGTCACATAGGCGTTGTTCGCGCCGGGGCGGAACAGCGCCCGCCCCGGGTAGCCGGGGACGCCGTGCGAAGCGGGAGGCGGGCCGAGGACCCCGTCCTCCACGTCCTTGCCCTTGCCGTTGACCAGCAGCTCCCAGGTGTGCGGGCCGGGCAGGCCGTCGGCCTCCGCGCCCGTCCACCCCTGGGCCTGCTGGAACGCCCGGGTCGCCCGGCGGTCGGCGTCGGTCCAGCGCGGGCCCGGGCCCGAGGCGTACGAGCCGCCGGCTCCGCGCGCGACGAGCATCCGGCCGAGCAGCGTGACGTACCTGTTGTTCGCGCCGAGGCCGAAATACGCCGCTCCCGGATACGGCGTGACGGCCGGGGCGCCCGGCTGGCCGCCGTCCTTCCCGGGGACCGGCTCCTGTGGGGTGACGCCCTTGTAGCGGTAGGGCACATACCGGTCGGAGTCGTTCCAGTAGGCGTACGGGGTGGACTGGCGGCGGGTGTGCGGACGGGTCAGCTCGTAGGCCGTGTAGTGGCTGTGCGCGGCGTCCGTCCAGCCGCCGAAAATGGTGACGTGCGAGCCGTTCGCGGGGTCCGATGCATTGTGGAACAGCAGAATGTCGCCCGGCTGGAGTTCTTCTTTGGAAATGCGCTCCCCGTACTGGGCGAGGCTGCCCGTCCATTCGTTTCCGGGAAGCCGCCAGGCCATCGAGACATAGCCGGAGCAGTCCTGCCGGTAACCGTCGGACCAGAAAGCGCTCATGTTGTACGGCACCTTCGCGGCGACCCAGGTCCTGGCCCGGTTGATGATCTCCGTGCGGGTGATGGCGGTGGGCTTGGGGGCGACGGACTGATGCGCGGGGCCGCCGGGGCCGTACAACGGGGCCGAGCCGCCCTGGGGATTATCAAGCTCTTCACCTGCGGAAACGCCCGGTCGGTGGGGGGCGTGCTGGGCGGCCGCGGCCGGTACGGTGTGACCCGCCCCGAGTGCGGTGGAGGCCACTGCGGCCAGGGCGAGGCCCCGGTGCGCGGCCGGATGGGCGCCGGCCCGGCCGGACCAGGAATGCGGCAGGGCACGACGCCAGTGGACGCAGCCGGGGCAGTCGCAGTCGCTCGCGGGGTCGATTTCCTCGAATACCGGAGACTCCATGCGATTCCCCTCACACTTCCGGCGGTAAATGCGGCGCCCGAGCACCAGAGGGCGTGCGTCGCCAGTCTCGCAACTGTCCTCTGCACGCGCATGCTGACGGTCCGAATGATGTACGCGGGCGCCTCACGGGCCCTCTCCCGGACGCGGGCCGGGCGGTCCGGAGCACCTGCGCACGTCCTGTAGAGTGACGACGTCAGCAGGCGCCGCTAGCTCAGTTGGTTAGAGCAGCTGACTCTTAATCAGCGGGTCCGGGGTTCGAGTCCCTGGCGGCGCACCGACCGGAAGGCCCCTCGCGGAAGCGGGGGGCCTTTTGTATGCCTGTGCGCAGCCTGCCGCGGTCTGGCCGGATACCCTCTCGCCATGGCAGCGCGTGACCTACAGGAGCGGATCAAGAAGCTCATCATCGACCGCCGGCTGGCCTCCGGGGCCCCGCTGCCGACCGAGCCCGAGCTGATGGAGTACCTCGGCGCGAGCCGGAACTCGGTGCGGGAGGCGCTGAAGGCACTCCAGGCGATGGGCATCGTGGAGATCCGGCACGGCTTCGGCACCTACGTCGGCCCGATGTCCCTGGCCCCGATGATCGAGGGCCTCGCCTTCCGCACGGTCGCCGGGCACTACCGGGGCGAGGACTCCCTGCTGCAACTGCTGGAGCTGAGGGAGGCGGTGGAGACGGGCCTGGTCTCCCGGCTCGCCGGACGGATACCGGAAGCCGACCTCGTTGAACTGAACGCGCTCGTCGACCGTATGGAAGAGGAGGCCGCACAGGGAGCCGGCCTCGCCGAGACCGACCGGGCCTTCCACGCCACCCTCTACCGGGGGCTGGACAACGTACTGCTGTGCGAGGTCCTGGAGGCGTTCTGGGACGCCTTCCACCGGGTCCGCACGGACCTCGGGGGCGAGCCGCAGGACCCGAAGGTGACCTGCCGGCAGCACCGGGAGATCCTCGACGCGGTGCGGTCCGGCGACGCGATGCGGGCGGAGGAGGCCATAAGAGAACACTTCGGCAACATCCGCGCCCGTCTGTCCACAACGGCTCCACAGGGCCCCCACACACGTCACAATGAACGCGTTTGACCGGTAACCACCGTGTTTCGCATCTTGCGATCATGAGGAGCGCCGTAGACCCTGGCTATCTGGTTTTACAAGATGCTGCGGGTTCGCGGCAGTTGGGGGGCTTTAGGGCCGGTTGCAGGCTGCGCGGGGGTAGGGGCCCGTGTTCATGAACCGATGCCGTGGGGGGCATCATGCAACCGGAAGGTCGCGTTGCCGTGTCTATAGGGTGTGGATGACGTGGTGACTGCGATCCACCACTGATACGTCTGTGAAGGTCGAGGGGGACCTGGAGCAGACGGTAGGAAGCTACGAAACACGCGGCTGTCCGCGTGTGGGGGGATGACTCATGACGTCGAGGCCGACGGGTGCCCGGCAGGACCACGACCCGTCCCAGACCACCCAGCTCAGGGTGCCCGGACACCGGATGAGCACGACGGGGACGTTCCGGCGGATCAAGAAGACCTTGCCGAGGTACGACTACGAGCACTACAGCCGGCTCGCGGGTCCCCTCACCCAGCCGGATCCGGGCAAGCCGTACAAGGTGCAGTACCGCTCGCTCATCTCGCAGGAACCGCACCGCATCCGCGTCGCCCTGATGCTGGCCGCGGCACCGGTGCTGTCCCTGGTGCTGCTGTTCTGGCTGCTCCAGCCCGAGCACTGGACCGAGCGCGACTACCCGGCCTTCGACTGGCTGCCCGCGCTCGACATGGTGATGCTCGTCTCGATCGGCCTGATCGAGTTCTTCCGCTGCATGAACGTGCTGTCGAACGCGCACGCCACGCTGGTGGCCCGCGACCCGATCCCGGTGGTGCCCGAGACCGGAACGAGAGTGGCCTTCCTCACCTCCTTCGTGCCCGGCAAGGAGCCGCTGGAGATGGTGACGAAGACCCTGGAGGCGGCCGTCAAGATCCGCCACCGGGGCCTGATGCACGTCTGGCTGCTCGACGAGGGCGACGACCCCGACGTGAAGGCGGTCTGCGAGCGCCTCGGTGTGCACCACTTCTCCCGCAAGGGCGTCGCGAAGTGGAACCAGGCCAAGGGCCCGCACCGCGCCAAGACCAAGCACGGCAACTACAACGCCTGGCTGGAAGCGCACGGCGACGACTACGACTTCTTCGCCTCGGTCGACACCGACCACATTCCGCTGCCCAACTACCTGGAGCGGATGCTCGGCTTCTTCCGCGACCCGGACGTCGGCTTCGTCATCGGCCCGCAGGTCTACGGCAACTACGACAACCCCATCACCAAGGCCGCCGAGTCGCAGCAGTTCCTCTTCCACGCGCTGATCCAGCGCGCCGGCAACCGCTACGGCTCCCCGATGTTCGTCGGCACGTCCAACGCCGTGCGCATCAAGGCGCTGAAGCAGATCGGCGGTCTGTACGACTCGATCACCGAGGACATGGCGACCGGCTTCGAGATGCACCGCCACAAGAACCCGGCGACGGGCAAGAAGTGGCGCTCGGTGTACACGCCGGACGTGCTCGCGGTCGGTGAGGGCCCCAGCGCCTGGACGGACTTCTTCACCCAGCAGATGCGCTGGTCGCGGGGGACGTACGAGACGATCATCGGGCAGTACTGGAAGGGCTGGTACTCGCTGCCGCCGAGCAAGCTCTTCAACTACACGATGATGATCATCTTCTACCCGATGTCGGCCCTCAACTGGATCCTGGCGGCGCTGAGCTGCTGCCTGTTCCTGGGCCTGGGCGCCTCGGGTGTGAACATCGACCCGGCGGTCTGGCTGATGCTCTACGGCAACGCCTCCGCCCTGCAGATCGGTCTGTACGTCTGGAACCGCCGGCACAACGTCTCGCCGCACGAGCCGGAGGGCTCCGGCGGTGTGGCCGGCATGGTGATGTCCGCGCTGTCGGCCCCGCTGTACGCGAAGGCGCTGATCGACTCCGTGCTGCGGCGCAAGAGCAAGTTCGTGGTCACGCCCAAGGGCGACTCGGCGAGCCCGGACCGCTGGTTCGGCACGTTCCGCTACCACTGGTACTTCGTCGCGATCTTCGGTGGGTCGATCGCGGCCGGTTTCGTCTTCGGCCACTCCCACCCCGCGATGATCATCTGGGCGACGTTCGCGCTGCTGATCACCGCCTCGCCGGTGTTCGCCTGGCGCTGGCAGCTGCGGCAGGACGCGAAGAAGCCCCCCGCCCATGCCGCGGGAGAGCCGCAGGACCCTGCCGGGCCGAACCGGACACAGCCGCTGCCCATCCCGCAGCAGCCGTCGGGGCACGTCCCGCAGCAGAAGCCCACATGGGCCGCCACCCCGGGCGCACACGGGGAGGTCGGGGGATCCGACCAGACCATGCAGATCGCCCTTGGTGGACTTGGGGGACGTAAGGAATGAACGACCGTGCAGGCCGCCGCCGGGCCCGTCGACTCGCGATCGGCACGGCGGTGGTACTCGCGCTGGCCGGGATGAACGGGCCGTGGCTCTACCGCTTCAGCACCGAGAAATACCACCAGTACACCATCAACAAACCGGAGTACAAGGCCGCCAACGGCAAGTGGGAGATAGTCGATTTCCCCGAGGAGTACCGGCAGAACACCATTCACGCGGCGCTGCTGCGCACCGGCAAGGTGCTGCTCGTCGCGGGGTCGGGCAACGACCAGGACAACTTCGACGCGAAGAGGTTCGACACCCGGATCTGGGACCCGCTCAAGGGCACGATCAAGAAGGTCCCCACACCGGCCGACCTGTTCTGCACCGGCCACACCCAGCTCGCCAACGGCAACCTGCTGATCGCGGGCGGCACCAAGCGCTACGAGAAGCTCAAGGGTGACGTCACCAAGGCCGGTGGCCTGATGATCGTCCACAACGAGAACCCGGACAAGCCGATCACGCTGCCCGCCGGCACGAAGTTCACGGGCAAGCAGAACGGCAAGATCTTCGTCTCGAAGGACCCGGTCCTCGTGCCGCGCGCAAAGAAGGTCTTCGACAAGGCGACCGGCAAGTTCCTGCGCAACGACCCCGGCCTCGGCCGGATCTACGTCGAGGCGCAGAAGCGGGGCAAGAAGTACGAGACGGGCACGCAGGACAACTACCGCGTGCACGGCCTGAACGGCGCCGACGCCAAGAACACCTACGGCATCGCGCAGAAGCTCGCCCTCGACAAGAAGGACTTCCAGGGCATCCGGGACGCCTTCGAGTTCGACCCCGTGGCCGAGAAGTACATCAAGGTCGACCCGATGAAGGAGGCCCGCTGGTACCCGACGCTCACCACCCTGAGCGACGGGAAGATCCTCAGCGTCTCCGGCCTCGACGACATCGGCCAGCTGGTCCCGGGCAAGAACGAGGTGTTCGACCCGAAGACCAAGAAGTGGACCTACACCGACAAGGTCCGGCAGTTCCCGACCTACCCGGCGCTGTTCCTCATGCAGAACGGCAAGGTCTTCTACTCCGGGTCCAACGCGGGCTACGGGCCGGACGACGTGGGCCGTGAGCCGGGCGTGTGGGACGTCGACACCAACAAGTTCGCGAAGATACCCGGCCTGAGCGACCCCACCCTGATGGAGACGTCGGGCACGGTGCTGCTGCCGCCGGCACAGGACGAGAAGTACATGGTGGTCGGCGGCGGCGGCGTCGGCGAGTCCGAGGAGTCCAGCGAGAAGACCCGGATCGTCGACCTGAAGAAGGCGGACCCGCGCTTCGAGGACGGCCCGTCCCTGGACAAGGGCACGCGCTACCCGAACGCCTCGGTCCTGCCCGACGACAGCGTGCTGATATCCGGCGGTTCGGAGGACTACCGCGGCCGCGGTGACTCCAACATCTTCGAGGCGCGGCTCTACGACACGGAGAAGAACGAGCTCAAGCGCGTCGCCGACCCGCTCGTGGGCCGCAACTACCACTCCGGGTCGATCCTGCTGCCCGACGGCCGCGTGATGTTCTTCGGCTCCGACTCGCTCTACGCGGACGCGGCCAACACCAAGCCGGGCGAGTTCGAGCAGCGCATCGAGATCTACACGCCGCCGTACCTCTACGGCGACGGGGACCGGCCCTCGCTGTCGGGCGGGCCGCAGACCATCGAGCGCGGCGGGACGGGGACGTTCACCTCGTCGGACGCGGCGAAGATCAAGAAGGTCCGGCTGATCCGGCCGAGCGCCGCCACGCACGTCACCGACGTCGACCAGCGGTCGATCGCCCTGGACTTCGAAGCGTCCGGCAGCAAGCTGACGGTGACCGTGCCGGAGAACCGGAACCTGGTCCAGGCGGGCTGGTACATGATGTTCGTGACGGACGCCGACGGGACCCCGAGCAAGGCGCAGTGGGTCAAGGTGCCCTGACAGGCAACCGGAAAAGGGGCGCTCTCCGCGAGGAGAGCGCCCCTTTCGTCTGGTCCGGCAGGGACCGGTCGTCAGCCGGTGGCCTTCGCCAGCTTCAGGGCGTAGTCCGCCCACCACTGGCCCGCCTTGGGTCCGCCCTTGCACTCGCCGTCCGACTCGCCCGGCCGCTTCACCCACAGGTACGCGTCGACCAGCGGGTCGGCCGTCTTCGTCGTCGGGGTCTCCCCCAGGGAGCGGCCCGGCGGGTTGCACCAGCGCTCGTCGGGGTTGCCGTCGCTGTAGGGGCCCTTGCCGTTGCGGCTGGTGTCGATGACGAAGTGCTTGCCGCCGACCTTGGCGGAGAGCTTCTTGCCGTAGGCGATGGAGTCTTCGGTGGAGTAGAAGTTGGAGACGTTGACCGAGAAGCCGTCGGCCTGTGCGATGCCCGCGCGGTTCAGCGGTTCGAAGATCTGGTCGGGGTTCTGCCAGCCGGCGTTGCCCGCGTCGAGGTAGACCTTCGTGTTCTTCAGGGACTTCAGCTTGGTCACGGCGCCCTTGAGGAGGTCGTAGCGCTCCTCGTGGAACTGCTGGGGCGTGCAGCCGTCGACGAGGTGGAGCAGCGCGTCCGGTTCCAGGACGATCGTGGCGGGCCGGTCTCCGATGCCCGCGGCCACGCCGTCGACCCAGTCGCGGTAGGCGTTGCCGTCGGCGGCACCGCCCTGCGAGTACTGGCCGCAGTCGCGGTGCGGAATGTTGTAGAGGACCAGCAGGGCCGTGCGGCCGGCCTTGTCGGCGGCTTCGGTGAGGCCGCGGGTCTGCTGCTGCGGGTCGTCCGGGCCGACCCATTCGGCGGTCGGCTGCTCCGCGATCTTGCGGATCTCCTCGGCTTCCTGCTTCTTGCCCGACTTCTCCAGCTCGGCGACCTGCTGAGCCGCGGTCCCGTCCGGATTGACCCAGAACGGGGCTTTCTCCTTGGGCTGTTGGGTGATCCCGGCGCCCGCGTCGGCGGGCTCCTCCGGTCCGTCTCCTCCGTCGGAGGAGGAACACCCCGTGATCAGCAGTGCCGCCCCCAGCACCACTGCGGACATCCGCCTCCCGGCGAACACCCCGGCCCCCCTGCTGCCGTACATCCAACTCCCCCTTGGGTGCAGCGTGACAAGTCTCAATCCTGACATACGTCCCGCGGCACCCACGAGGCGAACCCCACCTGCGCGGATGACGCAGCGCCCCCGTGCCGGGACGGGGCGTTACGCAACCTCTGGGCCGGGGTGGCCCTGTGGTTCCGGAGTCTTCTTCGCTCGGGCCCGGCCCCTCAGAGGCCGGTCCCCGTCAGGTACGCCGAGACGACCACGTTCGCCGTGTAGCTGCGGGTCGTACGGTCGAAGCTGCCGCCGCAGGTGACCAGCCGCAGTTCGGCCCGCCCCGACTCGCGGGGCCCGTAGGCCTGGTGGGCGTCGAAGCGGTCGCGGGTGAGGACCTGGACGGACTCGACGGTGAACTCGGCAACCTTGGCGTCGGCCCGCAGCACCCGGATCGTCTGGCCGGGCCGCATGGTACTGACCTTGTAGAAGACGGCCGGCCGGGAGTCGGTGTCGACATGACCGACCATCAGCGCGGTGCCGGGCGCCCCGGGCGCGACCCCGCCGGCGTACCAGCCGACGACGCCCGGCTGGTCGTACGGCGGCGGGTCGAGCGCCCCGTCGGCGTCGAGGCCGCGGGCCACCACGGGGGCCTGGACGCCGAGCCCGGGGATGTCGACGCGCTGCGGCAGCGCGTCCCCCAGCGGGCGGTGCTCGGGCGGCAGCTTGATGTCCGGGGGCCGCCCGGCCGCCGCCATGTCGCCCGTGGCGGGGGCGGAGATGCCGTGCCGCATCTCGGTGACCTCGCGGCCCCACAGCCACAGCCCGAGCAGCAGCACGACCCAGGCCATGCCGGTCAGCAGGCGGCCGGTGCCGGAGAAGCGTCTCTCCATGTGATCGCGATCCTGCATGGTCAGCCCGTCCCCCGGCGGACACCGCGTCGCAGCAGGGCGATCGCCGCGGCCGCCCCCGCGAGCACCAGCCCGGTCACCCCCTGCGCCGCGCCGGGACCGGCGCCCCGCTCCTCGGCGGCGATGAGCTCGGCGGCACCGCCACCGCCCGCCCGGACGGGGGCGACGGGCGAGGCCGGCGCGCCGGGCCGGTGAGAGGGGAACGCCTCCCCGTCACGGCCGGGAGCGGACGGCTGCCCGCCCCCTTCCGGCGCGGGCTGCTGTCCGCCCTGACCGGGCGCGGGCCGCTGTCCGGCCTCACCATTCACCGGCTCACTGTGCGCGGGCGGCTGTCCGGCCTCACCGTTCACCGGCTCACTGTGCGCGGGCGGCTGTCCGGCCTCACCGTTCACCGGCTCATCGTGCACGGGCTGCTGTCCACCGGCCCCGGGCACGGGGAGTGGTGCGGCGTCCGGCCGCCGCGCCGCGCCGTCCCGGACGGTGAGTGTGCCGGTCTGCTTCGTGGCACCGCAGGTGATCCGTACGGCGTACGGACCCGGTTCGACCGTGGAGCGGACGCGGCTCTCACCGGCGAGCTCGCGCGCTCCGGTGACGGTGAGGCGGGCGTCCGCGACGAACGCCGCCGAGGCGGCCACGGCCGTCCGCTGCGCGCAGCCGGTCACGCGGAGTGTGACGTCACTGCCGGGGGCGGGGGCCGCCGGGGTCACCGAGACGCTCACCTCGTCCGCCGCGTACGCCGAGGGGGCGAGGGCGACGACGGCCAGGACGCTCGTACAGACAGTGACTCTCAGGGAACCCATCGTGAACCTCCAGACGCCTGGAGCTTCCCCCGCCCGAAGGGCCGCCGCATCCTCAGGGACGCGGCGGCTGCTCCGTGCGGGTGACGACGGGTTTGAGTCCCGCGTGTGCCGCCGCCCGGGCTCAGACCCGGTCGACGAGGTCCGCGATCGAGTCCACGACCTGCGACGGCCGGTACGGGAAGTCCTCGACCTGTTCGGGCCGGGTCAGGCCGGTGAGCACCAGGAACGTCTGCATCCCGGCCTCCATGCCGGCCAGCACGTCGGTGTCCATGCGGTCGCCGATCATCGCGCTGGTCTCGGAGTGGGCCCCGATGGCGTTCAGCCCGGTCCGCATCATCAGCGGGTTCGGCTTGCCCGCGAAGTACGGCTTCTTGCCGGTCGCCTGGGTGATCAGCGCGGCCACGGCGCCGGTCGCGGGCAGCGGGCCCTCGGTGGAGGGGCCCGTCTCGTCGGGGTTGGTGCAGATGAACCGGGCGCCGCCGAGGATGAGCCGCACGGCCTTCGTCATGGCCTCGAAGGAGTACGTGCGGGTCTCGCCGAGGACGACGTAGTCCGGCTCGTGGTCGGTCAGGATGTAGCCGATGTCGTGCAGCGCGGTGGTCAGGCCGGCCTCGCCGATGACGTACGCCGAGCCGCCCGGCCGCTGGTCGTCCAGGAACTGGGCGGTGGCCAGGGCCGAGGTCCAGATGCTCTCGATCGGCACCTCCAGGCCCATGCGGCGCAGCCGGGCGTGCAGGTCGCGCGGGGTGTACATCGAGTTGTTGGTGAGGACCAGGAAGGGCTTCCCGGACTCGGTGAGCTTCTTCAGGAAGGCGTCGGCGCCGGGGATCGGTACGCCCTCGTGGATGAGCACACCGTCCATGTCGGTGAGCCACGATTCGATGGGCTTGCGGTCTGCCATGTGCGGGATCTCCTGCCGTACGCGGTCCAGCGTGCGACCCAGCCTAGACAGTGGCGGGATCTTGCGGAATGGCCCGCGTGCGGCGTCCCGACTGGCGGGACGCCCTGCTCAGCGGCGACGGCGGGCGACGAGCAGTACCCCGCCCCCGGTGAGCAGCAGGGCCGCGGCGGCGGCGACCTGCGTGCCGGTGCCCGTCCGGGCCAGTTCCTCCGCGAAGGGGAGCCGGTCCTCGCGGGGCGGGACGGAGGCGTCGGGGTCGGTGCCGGGGCGGGTCTCCTTACCGGTGCCCGGGTCGGTGTGGGTGTCGGTGTCGGTGCCGGTGCCGGTCCCCGCGTCCCCGCCGTCGATACCGAACCGGTAGTCGTTCGACTGCCCGACCCAGTCGCCGTCGTCGTCGTGCCGCTGCACCACCGCGGCGTTGGCCGTGACGTCGTTGGGCACGGCGTCCGAGGTGAGCATGAGCCGCACCTTCACGGTGACGGTCCTGCCCGGCCCGACGGTGAACCCGGCGAACCGGTCCTCCTCGTCGGCGAAGGCCCCGACGAGCTCGTCCTCGCCGGTCTTCTCGAACCGCACGGGGTGGGCCCGCGGCCCCTCGAAGAATTCGAGGCGCGGCTGGGACGGTTCCAGGGCGCGCTTGTCGTCGACGAGCACGACGACGGGATGGATGCCGGTGCAGGTCCGGTCGGTCGTGTTGGTCAGGTCGACGTACCAGGTCCCGAACCCGCCCCCGGTCGTGTAGGAGTCCGGCCCGCCGTGGATGCGGGTGGTGAGCGGGAAGGTGTGGTCGTCGGGCGCGGCACAAGCGGGCGCCGGGGCGTCCGCGCGAGCCGGATGAGCACCGGGCAGCAGGACGGCGGCCGCCGCTGCCGCCGCCAGGCAGAGATGAGCGGGCGTGCAGAGTCGCATGATGATGTGACATTCCGACCGCCAAGGGTCGCGACACGGCGCCGCCGCGAACCGTCCCCGAACGGCGGCACGGATCCGCCCGGTCGGCGGACAGATCTACCTGCGTCCCAGGGACTTCGCGCGTGTGTGGGCCCAGCCGGCGAGGAGGACGCCGACGGCGGTGAGGGAGGCGTAGGTCAGCAGCAGCGGGACGAAGCCGCCGGGCAGCCCTCCCAGCACCCCGCGCTCACTGTCGTCGATGAGGAGCCGCACGAGCCCCTGGACGCACACCGCCAGCAGCAGCATGCCGAGAACCTGAAAGACGTCGTACTTCATGGCCTTCCTTTCCGCGATGAGGGCTACGTTACGAACGTATCAATCGATGCGGGTGCTCAGGCCTTGTGCAGCTGGCAATCTCCTGCTTACGTCACACTTTCTCGGACGCGCTATCGTGAAGAGGTGCGTGACGAAAAGAAGCGGACGTGCCGGGTCTGCGGTGCGGGGCTGGCCCGTCCCAGCCGGGGCCGTCCGGCCGTGTACTGCTCCCGGAGCTGTCAGGCCCGGGCGTACCGCAGGCGCAGGCAGCCGCTGCCCGAGCCAGGCACGCCGCCCGCCTCCCCGCCGAGGGACGTCCGGGCGCGGCAGCGGCGCCGGATCGCCGAGGCGGTGTGGCGGATCGCGGCCGGGCAGGGCCTGGACGCGGCCAGCATGCGCAGGATCGCGGTGGAGGCGGGGGTGTCACTGCGGGTCGTGCAGTACCACTTCGAGTCCAAGCACGCCCTCCTGGTGGACGCGCTGCGCCTGCTGCACGAGGAAAACGAGCGGCTGGCCCGGGCGCGCATCCCGTACGACATGACGGACCCGTGCGCGCTGCTGCGGGCGGTGCTGGACGAGTTCCTGCCGCTGGACGAGCAACGCGCCTTCGCGCTGCGCGTGTTCACGGCGTACTACGCGCGCAGCCTGACCGATCCCGAGCTCGCGGCGGTCTTCCTGGCGGCCGAGCAGCCGCTGGAACACCTCGTCGCGGACATCATCGGGGCCGGTCAGGCGGCGGGGAGCACGGCCCCGGGCATCGACCGGGCGCACGAGGCCGACCTGCTGGTGTCGGGAGCCGTCGGGCTGGGCCTGGACGTCGTACACGAACGCCGGTCCCTCGCGGGGGTGCGGACGGTACTGGAGTACCACCTGGCGAGGATCTTCCCCGCCGAAGCCACCGGGCCTGGGCGTGGGCATGTGCCCGGACATCGACCGTCACCGCCCCGACAAGGGCCGGGCACCGGGCCCTGAGTACCGGGCCTTGGCAACGGCCCCAGCACCGGCTCAGCGCCGCTCCCCGCGCATCAGCCGCCCCCGCGTCCGAACACCGGTCCCAGCACCAGCTCAGCCGCCCCCACCGCCACGGCCCCGCCGCCACCGGCCGCGACGCGCACCGGCACGGCGTCCTGGCCCGTGCGCCTGGCCCAGGCCTCCAGCACCGCCCCGACCCCGTCCGTAAAGGTCTCCGGGGCCGCCGCCACCGTCCGGCCGCCGAGCAGGACGACGTCGATGTCGAGCAGTCCGACGAGGTTCGCCGCCCCGGCCCCCAGGACCCGTGCCGCCTCCCGCAGATCACCGCGCTCCACCGCGTGGAGGCACAGGGCTTCCACACAGCCCCGGTTCCCGCAGGTGCAGTTCGGGCCGTCGAGCTGGATCACTTGGTGGCCGAACTCCCCGGCCCCGGTCCTGGCGCCGCGGTGCACGCTGCCGCCGATGACCAGCCCTGCTCCCAGTCCCGTGCCGAGGTGCAGGTACGCGAAGGAGCCGCCCTGGCCCCCGGCGGCGAGGCCCAGCGCCGCCGCGTTGGTGTCCTTGTCGACCACGACCGGCACGCCGAGCCGCTCCGCGAGCACCTCCCGCAGCGGGAAGCCGTCCCACTCGGGAAACCCGGTCACCCGGTGCAGGACTCCCCGGGAGTGATCAAGCGGGCCGGGCAACGCGACGCCCACGCCGAGCAGGGTGGGGTCCGGCCGGGCCTGGCCCGGCCGGGCGGGGCCCAGCGGGGATGCGTTGCCCTCCCCGCCCATCCCGGCCGCCGGCACCCCGGTCACCGTCTCCCGTACCGCCCCCAGAACGGCCTCCGCCCCCGCCCCCAGGTCCAGTGCGGCCCGCCGCTCCCCCACCACCGTGCCCCGCAGGTCCACGAGTACGGCCCGCACCTCGTCCCGGTCCAGGTGGACCCCGACCGCGTGTCCGGCCTCCGGCACCAGCCGGAGTACCGTGCGCGGCTTGCCCCCGGTCGATGCCCGGCGCCCGGCCTCCGCCGCGAGGCCGTCCTCCCGCAGCCGGGCCGTGATCTTGCTGACCGCCTGCGGGGTGAGCCCGGTGCGCTCGGCGAGTTCGAGCCGGCTGATGCCCTCGTCCCCGGCCGCCCGCAACAGGTCGAGCACCAGCGCGGCGTTGTGGCTGCGCAGGGCGAGCAGGTTCACCCCGCCGCCGCCCGGCCCAGCCGGGCCGGGTGTCCCCGGTCCTCCCGCCCCGCGCATGCCACCCACTCCGCCCCTACGGTCGTCCGCCCTGTTCACACCCCCATTGTCACCGGCGCTTGCACTTTGGCAACAGCGTTGCCAAAGTGGGTGGCATGACTGGCACACCCCTCCGCGTCGGCCTCGTCGGCTACGGCCTCGCCGGCTCCGTCTTCCACGCCCCGCTGATCGCCGCCACGGAGGGCCTCGCCCTCGACACGGTGGTCACCTCGAACCCGGAGCGGCAGCAGCAGGCCCGCGCCGGGTTCCCGGACGTACGCCTCGCCGCCACACCGGAGGAGCTGTTCGCCCGGGCCGCCGAGCTGGACCTGATCGTCGTGGCGTCCCCGAACAAGACGCACGTGCCGCTCGCGACGACCGCGCTGAAGGCCGGCCTGCCGGTCGTCGTCGACAAGCCCGTCGCGGGCACCGCGGCCGAGGCCCGCGAGCTGGCCGCCATGGCCGAGGAACGCGAGCTGCTCCTCTCCGTCTTCCAGAACCGCCGCTGGGACAACGACTTCCTCACCCTGCGCAAGCTGCTGAACGAGGGCGAGCTGGGCGACGTGTGGCGGTTCGAGTCCCGCTTCGAGCGCTGGCGTCCGAAGCCGAAGGGCGGCTGGCGGGAGTCCGGCGACCCCGCAGAGATCGGAGGTCTGCTCTACGACCTCGGCAGTCATGTCGTCGACCAGGCCCTGGTCCTGTTCGGCCCGGCGGCCTCCGTCCACGCGGAGACGGACATCCGCCGCCCGGGCGCCGAGACGGACGACGACACGTTCATCGCGATCACGCACACCAGTGGAGTCCGCTCCCACCTCTACGTCTCCGCGACGACCGCCCAACTCGGCCCCCGCTTCCGCGTCCTGGGCTCCTCCGCCGGTTACGTCAAGTACGGCCTCGACCCCCAGGAGGCGGCGCTCCGGGACGGCCTGCGCCCCGGCCCCGGCTGGGGTACGGAGGACGAGTCGCTGTGGGGCCGCGTCGGCTCCGGCGAGTCCCCGGTGACCGGCGGCGGCCGCGCCGAACCCACCCTCCCGGGCGACTACCCGGCTTACTATGCGGCCGTGGCGAAGGCCCTGCTGGAGGGCGCCCCGAACCCGGTGACCGCACGGGAGGCGGCCGCCGCCCTGGACGTACTGGAGGCCGCCCGTCGTTCGGCCCGCGAGAAGGTGACGGTGACGCTGTGACCCACAAGAGCAACCCCTCCCACAGCCAGGGGCTCACCCCGAAGTTCCACCCGGAGCTCACCCCGAGCCTGGAGGAGCTGGAGAAGCAGGAACGCCACCTGGTGTTCCGCCAGTTCACGTACGACGACGCCTGGGCGCTCGGCTCGCTCCTCGTCGAGCTGGCCCGGGAGCGGCAGGCCCCGGTCGCCATCGACATCCACCGCGCCGGCCAGCAGCTGTTCCACGCGGCCCTGCCGGGCTCCACCCCGGACAACGACGCCTGGATCGCCCGCAAGCGCCGCGTCGTCGAGCGCTACGGCTCCGCCTCCTACCTGGTGGGCGCCCGCTTCCGCGCCAAGGGCAGCACCTTCGAGGAGTCCTCGCGCCTCGACCCCGACAGCTACGCGGCCCACGGCGGCTCGTTCCCGATCACCGTCGAGGGCGTGGGCGTCATCGGCGCGGTGACGGTGTCCGGGCTGCCGCAACTCCAGGACCACCGGCTGGTGGTGGAGGCGCTGGAGCGGTTCCTGGACCGCTGACTCCGTTCCCGGAATGAGCGGGGACCCTCTCCGGTTGGCACCTGCGTACGCGTGATCGACAACGGCGCCCACCGGAGGGACCCCACCCCATGACCACCCCCCTGAAGGAGACCGTCGGCCGGTACGGCATCTGGAGCGTAGGCCTGCGCTCGGAGGACCCGGACCGGCGCGGCGAACTCGCCGAGGCCGCCGCCGAACTGGAGGAACTCGGCTACGGCGCCGTCTGGCTGGGCGGCAACAGCTCCGCCGCCAACGCCGCCCCGCTGATCGAGGCGACCTCGACGCTCACGGTCGGCACCAGCATCCAGAGCATCTGGCAGCACGAACCGGACGCCGCCGCAACGGCCTTCGCGGAACTGGAGTCGGCCCACCCCGGGCGCTTCCTGCTGGGCCTCGGGGTCAGCCACGCCAAGCGGGTGGAGCAGTACGCCCGCCCCTACTCGGCGCTGGTCGGCCACCTCGACGGCCTGGACACCGCGGGCGTTCCGGCGGAGCGCCGGCTGCTGGCCGCCCTGGGCCCGAAGTCGCTGCGGCTGGCCCGCGACCGGGCGGCGGGCTCGATCCCGTACCTGGTCACCCCGGAGCACACGGCGCACGCCCGCGAGATCCTGGGCGAAGCCCCGTTGCTGGCGCCGGAGCTGGGCGTCGTCCCGGAGACGGACCCGGTCCGTGCCCGCGCCCTGGCCCGGGAGTTCCTGGAGATCTACCTCCCCCTGCCGAACTACACCAACAACTTCCTCCGGCACGGCTTCACCGAGGACGACCTGTTGGACGGCGGCAGCGACCGCCTGGTCGACGCCCTGTTCGCCTGGGGCGACGACCAGGCGATCCGCACGAAGATCGACGCCTTCGTCGAGGCGGGCGCGGACCACCTCGCCCTCCAGGTCCTGACCGGCGAGCCCCGCGACGCCCTCCCGAGGAAGGCCTGGCGGGATCTGGCAGGTCTCCTCGCATGAGAACGACCTAGTACTCCAGGCGTAGTTGTGGACCTTGGAGGGTGAGGCGGTGCCGACGGGTGCGGCACCGTTCACGTGTCCCAGGGGGATGTCCGCCTTGCCGTCCACGGTGCGGCGGGCGAGCCCGCTCAGGCAGCAACCGACCGAAGCCGGTACGGCCCGAGGGGCCCCCTCATGCCACCGTCAGTGCCGCCAGGGCGCGGTCCATCGCGGCGTTGAATTCTTCCGGCGTCAGCGGCAGCCGGGACTTGACGTCCCGACTCCACTGATCGGCGAGGACCTCGGCGGAGCCCGCCTCGACACCGTCGAGCGCCGCGTCGGCCAGGTCCGACGGCGCGATCTTGGCCACGGGCCAGCCCGCGGCCATGTCCGTGTCGGCCAGGCCGAGGTGCACCGCTGTCACGAGCGTGCCCTGCTCGGCGAGTTCCAGGCGGACGCCGTTGGTCATGGCCCAGGCGGCGGCCTTGGTCAGGTGGTAGGCATTGGCGCCCTTGCCCCCGAACCACGACATGGCGGAGAGGACGTTGACGATCGCGCCCCCGCCGTTCCCGGCGAGCGCCGGCGCGAACTCCCTGATCATTGACAAGTGGCCGAACATGTTGGTCTCCAGCTCGTGCCGTACCGCGTCCAGCGAACCGGTCACCAGGTCGGTCCCCGTCTGGATCCCCGCGTTGTTGACGAGCAGCGAGACGTCCGGGGCGGCCTCGGCGGCGGCCCGCACGGATGCGGGATCGGCGATGTCGAGAGGCAGCACCTCGACCCCGGGCAGGTCCACGGTCTCGGGCCGGCGGGCCGTCGCATAGACCTTGCGGGCGCCCCGTTCGAGCAGGCGCTGGGCGAAGGCGCGGCCCAGGCCGCGGTTGGCTCCGGTGACAAGGGCAACTGAGTTGGTGATGTCCATGCCCCGTACGCTAAAACCTGACGCTAACGTCAGAGGCAAGTGCTGATCATCAGGGCCGGGGGAGAGGAATCGCCATGACCGTCACGGAGCCCGCGGCCGAGCGGCTGATCCGCATCGGCGAGGTGGCGCGGGGTGCCGGCGTCTCGGTACGCGCCGTGCGCTACTACGAGCAGCAGGGACTGCTCGTCGCGGAGCGCAGCCCGTCCGGCCAGCGCCTCTACCGGCAGGACGCCGTCACCCTGGTCCGCTTCTTCCAGCAGATGTTCGCCGCCGGCCTGACCAGCCGAAGGATCATGGAACTCCTTCCGTGCTGGGACGCCGGGCACACCGACGCCGAGCAACGAGCCATGCTGCGCGCCGAGCGGGACCGCATCCAGGCCAAGGTCGACGACTTGCAAGCCGCCCTGGACCGCCTCGACGAGGTCATCGCGATCACGGACACCCACCCGTAGGCGCGCTCGACCGGACATCGCACCAGCGATCTACGGCTGATCCGGTCCTCAAGCGGCAGGCTGACGACGGGAACTCCGGGCTGCTGGGACACTGGTCCACCCCTTCCATCAGCAGGCGATCCGCCCAGTGGAAGGAGACCAGCGACTGGGTCGTGGTCGACATCGAAGAGTGAGCCGACCTGGCGGCGCAGTTCGCACCCACACCTGGAAAGTGCCTCCGACGGTGACGGGAACAAGGACCTCAACGATCCTCATTCTCGCAGGTCAGAGGCACTTTCTGCACGTCGCGACCACCCGTGGGGGCAGCCCGCCTCGCGCAACGGCGAGGCTAAGCGTCCTTGAACTCCTGCCGCTGCCGCCCGAGCCCCTCGATCTCCAGCTCCACGACATCCCCGGCCCGCAGGAACGGCTTAGGCTCGGGCGCACCCAGGGCCACCCCCGCCGGCGTCCCGGTGTTGATCACATCGCCCGGGTAGAGCGTCATGAACTGGCTGAGGTACCGCACGACCTCCCCGACCGGGAAGATCTGCTCGGCCGTCGTCCCGTCCTGCTTGAGCTCCCCGTTGACCCAGAGCTTCAGGGACAGGCCCTGCGGGTCCCGCACCTCGTCCGCCGTGACGAGCCAGGGCCCCAGCGGATTGAACGTCTCGCAGTTCTTCCCCTTGTCCCAGGTCCCGCCGCGCTCGATCTGGAACTCCCGCTCGGACACGTCGTGGGCCACGGCGTACCCGGCGACATGCGCCAGCGCCTCCTCCGTGGACCCGAGATACCGGGCCGTACGCCCGATGACGACGGCCAGCTCGACCTCCCAGTCGGTCTTGAGGGACCGCCGCGGCACGAGGACCGTGTCGTTCGGCCCGACGACGGTGTCCGGGGCCTTCATGAAGACGACCGGCTCGGCGGGCGGCTCGGCGCCGGTCTCGCGCGCGTGGTCGTGGTAGTTCAGCCCGATGCAGACGATCTTGCCGATCCGCGCCAGCGGCGGCCCGACCCGCAGCCCGGTGGCGTCCAGGGCCGGCAGGTCACCGGCGTCGGCAGCGGCCCGGATCCGGCCGAGTGCCTCGGCGTCGGCGAGCAGCGCGCCGTCGATGTCCGCGACGACGCCCGACAGGTCCCGCAGGGTCCCCTCGGCGTCGAGCAGCGCGGGCCGCTCCGCTCCCGCCGTACCCACTCGCAGCAGCTTCATGATCAGTCTCCCTCGATCGCGGGCGCCCGGCCGATGCGCGCGACCCGGATGCGGCGGGACAGCCATCGGAGGACTGGTCGATCCTCCAAGCTGGGCGTGCACTCCGCAATACCCCGTTCACGTACTGGACCCCGGCCGCCCGGTCACCTGTACAGCGCGGCCCGTTCGACGGCACTCCACGTCGTACTGGTCACGACGTACAGCGCGGCGGCCAGTGGCACGACGGCCACGGTGACCAGCGTGAAGAACGACATGAACGGCATCACCTTCGTCACCGCCCCCAGCCCGGGCAGCTGCTCCCCGCCGTCGGCACGGGCGGCCGGGTTGGCGGCCATCATGCGCTTGCTGAGCCGGTAGCTGAACGCGGCGACGCAGGCCACGACCACGAACAGCCCGGCGTAGACGAGCCCCGCCCCGCTGAGGACACCGCCCTGGAGCGCGTCCGCCCACCGCTCCCCCAGCGGCGCCGCCAGCAGCTGGTGGCCGAGCAGCCCGTTGGGCTCGCCGCCGATCGTGTCGCTGGAGAACAGGTGGTAGAGCAGGAAGAACGCGGGGATCTGGAGCATCCCGGGCAGGCAGCCGGCCAGCGGCGACACCTTCTCCTCGGCGTGCAGCTCCAGCACGGCCTTCTGGAGCTTCTCGGGGCTCTTGCCGTGCTTCTTCCGCAGCTCGGCGATCTTCGGCTGGAGCGCGGTGCGGGCCTTCTGGCCGCGCGCGGCGGCCCGGGACAGGGGGTGGACGAGGAGTCGTACGAGCGCGGTGAACAGGACGATCGCCGCGGCGGCGGCCGAGGCGCCGAACAGCGGCTGGAGCAGGTCGGCAAGGTGCTCGACCAGGTTGGCGAAGACGGACATGGGTGAGCCCTCCGGGGGTCTCGTCGTGCCGGAACAGGTCATGGCGGCATGACGACCCGCGCGGGGTCACCTCAGGTGTGGCTACGCCCTCAGCCTGGTGTGGATACGCCCCTACGCGACGGTCGCCCGGAGGGCGTGACCGGGTGCCCGGGGCCGGGTGCGCCCCCGGGCGTCGGGATCGCGCTGGGGCAGGAAGGCCGTACGCCGATCCCGGTCACGGATGGCCGTCCGCACCCGCGTGCGCGGCACGGTGGGCGCGCAGCGGGAGGCGACGACGGCGCAGAGCGCGAGGGCGGCGGAGGCCGCGGTGGTCGCGGCGAGGGCGACGGTGGCGGAGAGGCTGCCGGTGTCGAGCAGCACCACCTCGACGAGCAGGAAGAACAACGCGAGGGCGGGACGCAGCGTCGCCCAGCTCCGGTTCATCGACTGCCCCTCCCCTCGTACGTGTGTATGCCCTGCCGTCCGTTATACAGGACCACCCTTCCAGCCGGGCCCACGACTTCGTACACGGGTTTGAGAAAGGTTCGTCAGAACTCTCGACAACCCACCCGCCACACCCGATGCTTCTCGTCACCAACCACGGGGACACCCCTGTGACGCCGGGCCGGGGACCGGCGTCTGCCCCCATCTCCCTTACGGAGGAGCCGTGATCCGACGCAGGAGTCTGCTGGCAGCAGCAGGCGGTACGTTCCTCGGCAGCGCCCTGGCGACGGGCACCGCGCACGCGGACGCCACGATCGCCGTCAACCCGTCGACGACGTACGGCACCTGGGAGGGCTGGGGCACCTCCCTCGCCTGGTGGGCCAACGTCTTCGGCGCCCGGGACGACTTCGCCGACCTGTTCTTCACCACCAAGTCCGTCACGTACAACGGCCGTTCCCTCCCCGGCCTGGGCCTCAACATCGCCCGCTACAACCTCGGCGCGTGCAGCTGGAACAGCGTCGGCGGCGAGACCATGGTGAAGTCGCCCAACATCCCCGCCTTCAAGCAGATCGAGGGCTTCTGGCAGGACTGGAACAACGAGGACCCCACCTCCTCGGCCTGGAAGTGGACGGCGGACGCCAACCAGCGCGCGATGCTGGTGAAGGCGACCCAGCGCGGCGCGATCACCGAACTCTTCGCCAACTCCCCCATGTGGTGGATGTGCTCCAACCACAACCCCTCGGGCGCGTCGGGCGGCGGCAACAACCTCCAGACCTGGAACTACCGCCAGCACGCGAGCCACTTGGCGGCGACGGCCCTGTACGCGAAGAACAACTGGGGCGTGAACTTCGCGACGGTCGACCCCTTCAACGAGCCGGCCTCCACCTGGTGGACCGCGACGGGCACCCAGGAGGGCTGCCACATGGACCCGGCGGTCCAGGCGGCAGTCCTCCCCTACATGCGCAGCGAGTTGGACAAGCGCGGCCTCACGGGCCTGCGCATCGCGGCCTCGGACGAGACGAACTACGACACGGCCCGCTCCACCTGGTCGTCCTTCAACTCCACCACCAAGGGCCTGGTTTCCCAGGTCAACGTGCACGGCTACCAGGGCTCGGGCGGCCGCCGCGACCTCCTCTACACGGACGTGGTCACCACCTCCCGCAAGAAGCTGTGGAACTCCGAGACGGGCGACAGCGACGGCACGGGCCTGACGATGGCCTCGAACCTGTGCCTCGACTTCCGCTGGCTGCACCCCACGGCCTGGTGCTACTGGCAGGTCATGGACCCGTCGTCGGGCTGGGCGATGATCGCCTACGACGCGAACACCCTGCAGCCGACCACCGTCCAGACCAAGCACTACGTGATGGCCCAGTTCAGCCGCCACATCCGCCCCGGCATGACGATCCTGGACACGGGCGTGGGCTACGCGGTGGCGGCCTACGACGCGACGGCCCGCCGCCTGGTGATCGTCGCGGTGAACACCTCCACCTCAGCCCAGACCCTCACCTTCGACCTCTCCCGCTTCTCGACGGTCACGGGCGGCTCGGGCGGCCTGGTCCCCCGCTGGAACACGGTCACGACGGGCGGCGGCGACCTCTACACGGCCCGCTCGGACATCCGCCTGTCAGGCAAATCGGTAAGCGTCCCATTCGCCGCAAAGTCGGTCCAAACCCTCCAAATAGACGGCGTGACGCTGTAAGTCCGCGGCGGCGGTTCGGGGCGACCGTGAAGCCTGGGGGGCGAGCATGGGAAGTCGGGAGGCCGGGTGGTCTGGCCTGCGCATCTCTCACGCTCGTCACCTCCCGGCAGTACGGTGTCCCCCATGCGCCCCGACACGCCTGCCGAAAACGTCGACCACACCGCCGAGGCGGCACGCCTGGAGCGGACCGCCGGCCTGTATCCCGAGGACGCCGAGGCCCTGCTGCTGCGGGCAGCGGCCCACCTGGAACTCGCCGGCGACCGCCCCACCGCGTCCACGCTCTACGACCGCCTGCTGTCCTCCCCCGACGGCCTGGAGAACCCCCACCTGGTACGGGCGCTCAAGGCCTCCAACCTCTGGGAGTACGGCCACGAGGCCGAGGCCCGCGCGATCATCGAGGGCGTCCGGGTGGCGTCCCCCAGGGACCCGGCGCCCTGGGTGATCGTGGCGGAGTCCCTGGAGTCCCACGACGAGCTGGAAGCGGCCCACGACACGTTCACGGAGGCCGTACAGCGCCTCCTGAGCAACGTCGAGGAGCCCCCCTACGCCACCCACCCCCTCCTCTTCGGCCGCCACCGCGTACGGCGCATGCTGGGCAGGTCCCACGACGAGTGGGACGCCCTGGCGGACACCGTCCACTCCCTCCCGATCACCCTGGACGAACTCCACGACCCCAAGCGTGTCTGGTCCCTGGGCTCGGAGAACCCCGCGGAACTGGAGGCGGAGATCCTCCGCCTCCGAGCAGAACTGGGCGCCTACCGGGAGGCCCTCTCCCGACCCTTCCCGGTAGCGGTCCTGCACTGGCCGGCGACGGAACTCTCGGAACTCCTGGAGGCGTACCCGACCCTCGCGTCGGAATACCCGACCCACGAGGAACACCTCGCGACCATAGAGACGGCCCTACGCGAACTGTCCGCCTCCGGCACCCCCAACCTGGGCATCGTCACCGGCACGGTCCCGTCCTACGAGGCCTTCGCCGCGTCGGAACTCTCCTCCCCGGACGACACGACGCTGCTGCCGCAGTACGCGACGACATTGGCGGCGCGGGGGCGGGCGGTGGCTTGGCCGCCGCAGCAGGGGGCGGCTTGCTGGTGTGGGTCGGGTACGGCGTATGGCCAGTGCCACGGTTCGGCGGCTTAGCCGACAGGCCGGAGCCCCCACGGGCGGCTCGCCGCATCACTCGCCGCTCTCCGTGGCCACCTGCCCCGGCAGGTGGCTCACCGCGAGAGCGGCGGCTGCCTCCGGCGTAGCGACCTCCCCGAGCAGGTCGGCGTAGCCCGAGGAGTAGACCTGGTACGGGGGCCCGCCGTACAAGATGAAGGGGAGGTCGTCGTAGCCCGGTTCACACCACGGCGGGGCGCCGCGCAGAAAGTGCAGTGCCCCGTGCGTCGGGAACGGGTAGAGGCTGCGCAGGCACGGCTCGGCATACGCGGCTTCGACGACGACGGTCAGAGAGGCATGCGCAGCTCCTCGCGTTCCAGGCTTGCGCTCCAAGAGCCAGGACCAGGCCGTAGCAACATCGGGGGCTTCAGACATGCGCCTCATCCTCAGCGCACCGGGACCCGCCCACAACAGGCTCAGCTGCTTGACCCCGGCCCAGGCCGCACGCCGCTAGGCCAACCCGGCGTGCGCGGACCCGCTGACGCGCCCGTCACGCCGGGCACATGCACACCGGACTGGCGCCCAGCATTCCTGTCCCTTGCTCAGGCTGCTGAAGTCAAATCCCACGACACGGCGGTGGGAGAACCCGCCCAACCCCCGCCCTCGGTGCGCCAGATCGACGCAATGCCGCGTTCCTCTAAGTACTCGGCGTAATGCCCTATGTCCTCCGTGAAGAGGGCCACAAGGTGCGGCTTCGGCTCGCTGCGCTTCTCGTGCCAGTAGTAGCTGTACTCGTAGAGCTGCCCCACTGCCTCACGTACGGCCTGCGTCGTATTGCCTCTCTTCACGGCCTTGCCCTCCACGAGCCAGGAGCGCTGCCGATCCACTGCGGGACGGCGCAGGACCAGGTCCCTCGGGTGCATGCCTTGCGTGATCGGTTGATATCCGCGCGTGACGACATGAAGGCCGTAGTCCTTGATGAGTTCCTCATGGCGCCGCTCCCTGCGCCGACGGCCACCTTTGATGTGGACGTAGTAGTCGCTGCTGTCGTTGGGACGAAAACGGTCGAGGGGGTCATCAGCGGGGAGATGAATCTCCCTCTCGTAAACGATGGGCTCGTTCTCTGTTGGCTGCTGAAGCCAGACACGATGGCCTGCTGCAGCGTCGCGGAGCAGCAGAGACGCAACGAGGAGATCTCCTGCGAGGACTTCCTCTTCTGGCATGCTCGCAATCTCGTACCGGCGGGCTGCCACGCTCGCTGCCTCGTACGCACGGGGGCGTTCGAGCTTGGATCGGAAGGCCGGCGTGTGGGCCCAATGCAAGGCCAGCTCGGGTTCGATACCTGCCCTGAGGCGCCTTGCTCTCCGCTTCAGTTCCTTGAGCCGGTCGCCCAGTTTGGGGTACTCATCCGAGAGCTTCGTTACACCCTGCTGCAACGTGAGGGTCACCGAAGCCAAAGTCGCGTCGAAGATGTAGGCGAGGTACAGGCCCTCTTGGGCCTGCGTATTGATCGCCTTGCCGAACACGCCGATCCACGGAGTACTGCTCGCAGACCCCTTGCCTCCGTACCCCGAAGCGACGAAGCCGTGGGGTAACGGCAGATCGGACATCCCTTCAACCTCCCGAAGGAGGTCTTGGGCTGACACGCCGCTAGCCGTACCAGCCTTGGGATCGTAGGTCTCCGCTATGCGTATGAGCAGGTCACGTAAGTGCACACTCAGAACCTAACTCCACGCGATCAGTTATGTCGCCGAGGAGATCTACATCGCTCAGACTGAAGACCGACCGTGCCCAGCTCGTGACACCGACTGACTACTCCCGAGGCCCTGTCAGTGCCTCTTGATAGAACTGCCTCATCGTCGAGCGCCGCGATCAATCGGGGGAGCATGCCTGTGTCTGAGAGCCGCACCGATGTCTCCATCCCGGCCGATGGACTGTACGAGCAGCTGATCACGCTCCGCTTTGAACAGCAGCTCAAAGAGCTGGTCAGCCTCGGATGGCATCCCATCAGCGAGGTCGTGGGGACTGAGTCCGTGCCACACGTCCTAGCTCGGCACATCGGGGGAACGGTTCGGCAGGTGTTGCAGAACCTTCCAGCAGAGGAACGGGTCTACGCGGCGAACCACATCTTGGAGTCCCTCAGCACACTGCACGGCGCCAAGGAGTGGGTGGACCTGGTCGCCGAGGGACCACGCCAACTCCTAGCGGTCACCAAGCAAGAGGCACCGGGCGTCTTTGCCGTACGCCCGGGTATCCCACTCTCCGACGCCGCTCTGATCACCAACTCGCCGGAAGACCCGAGCCTCGGCTTCGAACTGCGCACGGAACTCGCCACCGCCGACCGTGTGGACCTGCTGTGCGCCTTCGTGAAGTGGCATGGCCTGCGGATCATAGAGCAGTCACTGAAGGCAGCCCATGCGCGAGGGGTACCGATCCGGGTCATCACGACGACCTACATCGGTGCTACCGAGCGGCGCGCGCTGGACCGGCTAGTGGAAGAGTTCAACGCGCAGGTCAAGGTCAACTACGAGACCCGCTCGACGCGGTTGCACGCCAAGGCGTGGCTGTTCCGTCGCAAGAGCGGATACGACACGGCATACGTGGGGAGCTCCAACCTGTCCAAGGCGGCGCTTCTCGACGGCTTGGAGTGGAACGTCCGGCTCTCCTCTGTCGCCACGCCCGACGTGATGCGCAAATTCGAAGCTACCTTCGACGCCTACTGGAGCGACCCGTCCTTCGAGACCTACGACCCTCAGGCTGACGGCGAACGTCTTCAGGAAGCCCTGGCGATTGCGGGCGGAACTTCGTCAACATCCCCAACTCAGCGCGGGATCACTCTGTCCGGTCTGGAGGTACGGCCGTATCCCCACCAGCGCGACATGCTTGAGCGGCTCGAAGTGGAGCGGGAAGTACACGACAGGCACCGCAATCTGCTCGTGGCGGCAACGGGCACGGGCAAGACCGTGATGGCAGCGCTCGACTACAAGCAACTGCGCAAGAAGCACGGCCGTGACCTGCGGATACTCTTCGTTGCCCACCGCAAGGAGATCCTCGATCAGTCGATGAGGACCTACCAAGACGTCCTGGTGGACGCGAATTTCGGCGAATCCCTCCACAGCGGCGAAATCCCCGAGCGTTGGTCGCACGTCTTCGCCAGCGTGCAGTCGCTGAGCGCGAAGGGCCTGGATCGCCTCGCTCCGGATCACTTTGATGTGATCGTTATCGACGAGTTCCATCACGGGACCTCGCCTACGTACCGCAAGATCCTCGATCACTTCCAGCCGTTGGAGCTCCTAGGACTTACCGCCACGCCTGAGCGCATGGACGGGAAGAACATTCAGGACGAGTTCTTCGACGGGCGGATCGCAGCCGAAATGCGCCTATGGGAAGCGCTCGAAAACGATCTACTCAGCCCCTTCCACTACTTCGGCATCAGCGACGCCACGGACCTCAGCACGGTGGAGTGGAAGCGCGGGACATATGACCCAGCCGCACTGAGCAATGTGTTGTCCAGCAATGCCAGGCGCGCCCGCCTTGTGGTGAAGGCCGTGCGGGAGAAGCTATCCGATCCCAGCACCATGCGAGCGTTGGGCTTCTGCGTGTCAGTAGCCCATGCCCACTTCATGGCTGAGGTCTTCCGGACAGCCGGCCTTGAGGCCATAGCTCTGTCTGGGGAAACGCCGGCCGAGCAGCGCAAGCAGGCACTGAAGGACCTGGCATCGGGCAGGCGGCAGGTGATCTTCTCAGTCGACCTCTTCAACGAAGGCCTCGACATCCCAGACGTGGACACGCTGCTGCTCCTGCGTCCCACGTCCAGCGCCACGGTGTTCTTGCAGCAGCTAGGCCGGGGGCTTCGGCGGTCCGAAGGCAAGGCGGTGCTCACCGTACTGGACTTCATCGGACAGCATCGCAAGGAATTCCGTTTCGAGACCCAGTTCCGAGCGCTCACCAACCTGACCCGCAAGCGGCTGCTGGACCACATCGAGCATGACTTCCCCCAGCTCCCCTCCGGCTGCCAGATCATCCTTGAAGAGAAGGCGAAGAAGGCGATCATCGCCAACATCAAGGATCAGATCGGTGTCAACGTCACGGCGCTCGCGCGCGAAGTCGCGGACTATGCCGAACCGAGGCTCAGCCGCTATCTGGAGGAGAGCGGCCGTGAAATCAAGGAGCTCTACCGGGGCAATGGCAACTCCTGGACGGGCCTACTGCGCCGCGCAGGGCTCCTAAAGGGCGAGGCACCTGAAGGTGAAGCGACGCTCCTCAAACGTATTCCTGCGTTCTTGCACGTGGACGATCCACTGCGGGTAGCCGCATACACCAGAATGTTGGAAGATGACGCGCCTTCCTATGGTGAGCTAGATGAGCAGGGACAGGCGTATGCCCGCATGCTCTTCTTCCAGCTCTGGCCCCTCGGCGGTGTGATTCGCAAGGGCTTCGCCAGCTACGACTCCGGCTTCGCGGCACTACGCAAGCAGCAGGCCGTACGGGATGAACTCCGTCAGATGTTGGCGTACAACCTCGCCCACACGGAACACGTCCCCATTCCGCTCCTCGGGATCGGAGCTGCCTCGGGCATCCCGCTGACCGTCCACGCCTCGTACAGCCGCGAGGAGATCCTGCCTGCACTGGGTCAGTCCACGATCGGCGGCTTCATGTCCAGCGATTTCCGCGAGGGTGTGAAGTGGTGCGAGTCCATCAGGACCGACGCCCTCCTCATCACCCTGGAGAAGGATGAGAAGGACTTCTCCCCACAGACCCGCTACCACGACTACGCCCTCAGCGAGACCCGTTTCCACTGGGAGTCTCAGAACCAGACCTCGGAAACGTCTCCCACAGGTTTGCGGTACCAGCGCCACGCCACTGACGGCAGTCACGTGCTGCTCTTCGTGCGGCGCTACAAGACCACGGACATCGGCGGCGCCCAGCCGTGGATGCTGCTCGGCCCTGCCGAGTATGTGGAGCACACGGGCAGCAAGCCCATGGCCATCACATGGCAGTTGAAGCACCCGATTCCGGCCGACGTCTGGACGTACTCAGCGATCGCCGCCGGGTAGTGCCTCACAACCCTTGACGCGGGACGGCGTACTCGGCCTCGAAGCGCATCTGCGCCCGGTCGAGCATGTCGTCCGCGTCTCGGCCGTGCGCTCGGAACCAGTGAAGAAGGTCGGTGATCGCCGCGATCACGGTCTCTTCCGCCACGGTCGAGGCCAATCTGCCCGCTCCCGCCCTGCGCCCTGGCTGCACAGCGGCGGCGTAGTGACGTAGAAGGGCCTCGGCCCGCATCACACTGGAAGCCTCCCCATGGCCGTCAGCCGTGGGGAGCTGTGTCGTCAGCTCGCACCACGTGACCTTGCGATCCGGGTGTAGCAAAACACCCCAGCAATCGGCGACGGCATCCACGAGGGCCATCCCTCGCCCCTCCTCGGACTCCGTGCCGGCGTCGCGCAGGGTGGGCAGGGCGCGTGTGTCCGGGTCGTGCACCTCGATGCGCAGGTGCGTGCCCTTCATGGAGACAGACAGCGTGGCGGGCGTGCCGGGTCCCACGTGAGTGATGACGTTGGACACCAGCTCGCTGACGCACAGTTGGGCTCCATCGACCAGGTGCTGCAATCCCCAGATCCCGAGGTGCAGCCGCATGATCCGACGCAAGGCCGCCACTTCCGCAGGTTCGGCCGTAAAGGCGATGTCCCATGGTTTGCGCGGCATGCAGGCTCCCTGACTCACGCGACCCCTTTCGTTGCAGTTGGCACCACATCGGCAGCACAACGTCACGGATGCTCACGGTGAGTTGCGCTGGTAACAGAGTGCTGGGATCGCATCCCGTTCTGCAATGTGCACGAAGGGATTCCCACTTCTGAGTGATTGGCAAGCCCACCCCTTGGCGCGAGACTGAACGCTCGCTATTGGAAAGAGGGTTGAGATGGCCGGATCACCCACGGCACGCCGACGGCGCCTCTCGATCGAGTTGAAGAAGCTCCGCGAGAAGAGCGCCCTCACCTGTGCCCAGGTCGGCGAGGCCCTGGATTGGAGCGGCTCCAAGGTCAACCGGATGGAGACGGGCAGCGGACGCGTCCAGCCCTCGGACATCGACGCCCTGTGCCGCTTCTACGACACGAGCAATGAACTGCGAGAGTTCCTCAAGACACTGGCGCGGCAAGCGAAAGTGCGCGGCTGGTGGCAGGTCCACGGCGCGGGCGTGCCCGAGTGGTTCAACATCTACATCGGCCTGGAGCAAGATGCTTCGACCTTCCGCCAGTACCAGTGCGAGGTGGTGCCCGGCCTCATGCAGACTGAGGTGTATGCGTCCGAGCTTCACAAGGCTGGGGCGCATATGTCCGTAGAGGACATCGCAAAGGCGGTGCGTGTACGAATGGAGCGCCAAGCCATGCTGCGGCAGGCGGAGGCTCCGGACGCCTGGTTCATCGTGAACGAGGGCGCTCTGCGCCACGTCATCGGTGATCGCGCTTTGATGCGCGAGCAGTTGGAACGAGTCTTGGAGACGGCTGATCTGCCGACTGTGACGCTGCAGGTGCTCCCCTTCGACTCAGGGACCCGTCCGACGACCGGTTCGTTCACCATGCTGGGCTTTCCGGCCCCGGAGGATCCGGACATCGTTTACCGGGACGGCATTACGGATGCCGTGTACCTGGAGGGCGAGCATCATGTACGTGAGTACACGAGGGCGTTCGACGGCCTGCGAGCGGCAGCCCTAAGCCCTCAACGCTCGGCCCTGTTGATCGAGTCGATCTTGAAGGATTACACGTAGTGATAATGCCCGAGTCCGGCGCCAGCAGCCCTCTGGTGTGGTTCACGTCGTCCTACAGCAACGGTGCCGGAGGCGAGTGCGTCGAGTGTGCACTCACCGGTGACGGCGCTCTCATTCGCGACTCGAAGACGACGGACACGCACATGATCGCTGTGAGCGGCGACGCGTGGCGTTCCTTCGTCGTGGGCCTGAGGCGTGCAAGCACACGCCCCTAACCAGGACAAGACCTAGCGCAGCCCCTGCTCGAACCGATACTGCTCCACCAGTTCCTCCCACTCCCCGGCATCGCCCTCACTCACAGCCACGTCCCTCCCCTCGCCCACGAGGGTGCGCACCTGGGCCGCCAGCCGCTTGGCCTGCCCCTCGGACGTATACACGCCCAGGACCAGAGCCGTGGAGTGGTCGGGCCCGTCGTCGGCGACGGTGAAGCTCCAGGGGACTTCGCATGGGGGCGCATGGTCCGGGTCCGGGCACAGGAGGCGTTGGATCGGGTCCTGGAGGGCGAGCGCCTCCTCCGTGCTCGGGTGTCCGGCGATGCGGATCTCGTACACGCGTGGTTGGTCGTCGGCCGGTGACAAGCGTCCCTCCTGGTTCGGCTCGGCGGGTTCCGACCGTAGGTGTCGCCGTGCGCCTGCGCAATCGGGTTATTTGGCTCGGCTGTCGTCGCCAGGGGTGTTGACCACCGGTTGGCCGGGAGCTACTCACGACCTCCCGGCTCCACCGAGAGTGGCGGAGCCGGTCAGGGCTCCACTCGATCCCGTTCCCCCCGCTCGACGCAGAATTCATTGCCCTCCGGGTCCGCCATCACCACCCAGCCGCGGCCGTTCGGGAGGGTGCGGTCCGTCAGGATGCGGGCGCCTAGGGAGACCGCGCGTTCGACCTCCTCGGCGCGGGTGCGGCCGGTGGGGCCCAGGTCGAAGTGGATGCGGTTCTTCGCCGTCTTGGCCTCCTCGACTCTGACGAAGAGGAGGCCGGGTGATCCGTCGGGGAGTTCGAGCAGGACCTCGTCGTCGCCGGGCTTGTCGATGTCGGAGATCGGGTGGCCCAGGAACTCGGACCAGAAGCGGGCCAGTTCATAGGGCTCGCCGGTGCAGTCGAAGGTGATGTGGCGGATGGTCGGGTTCAACGGCCTTCTCCCTCAGGGGTGTTCTGCGAGGTGCGCCTCGCAGGATGCGTGGGGAGGCCGGGGTCTGTCGAACTATTTGGGGTTCTCGGGGAGGTTTCCGTTGCCGCCCAGGTTGGCGACCATGCGGCGCAGGACGTTGATCGTCGTGATGAAGTCGGCCTGGGTGATGCCGTCGTGGGCCCGGTCGTGGACGCGGAGGTTGCGTTCCCGGGCGCGGAGGCGGCCGGCCTCGCCCTCCTCGGTGAGGGTCATGACGCCCGTCGCGTCCTGGGTGAGCCAGCCCCGGGCGATGAGGTCGTCGTAGACCGCGTCGAAGTCGGTGTGCTGGTCGTCGTAGGGGGTCAGGCGGTCGGTGAGGGTCGCGCGGGTCCAGTGGCCGGGGGCGCCGGAGGCGTGGTTGAGGGTCCACCAGTGGGGCTGGGTGAGGTTCTCCACGGCCAGTTGGGCGCGGAGGGCACCCACCACTCTGCGGCAGGCCTCGCCGGTCCAGGCGCCGATCGGCTGGGCGGCCAGTTCCTCCGGGGAGTACTCCTTGAGGTTCTCCGTCTGTGCGCTCATGCGGTCAACGTAGGACCTCAAGGGAACTTGAGGTCAAGGAATGGCTGCCCATACGCCTCAAGGAATGGCCACCCCCGCGCCTCAAGGGGTGGCCGCCTTGCGCGCTGCGCGGGCCTACGACGCCGGGGTCAGGTCGGCTCGGCCGAACAGGAGGGCGTAGCCCGCGGGGAGCTGGGCCAGGATGCGGTTGACCAGGTCGTCGCCGATCAGGGGCGGCAGCGTGCCGAGGACCGAGCTGACGTCCCAGCGGGCCGTGGCGGATGTGGCTCCGGGGGTGCGTGAGGCGACCTCGTCGACGAAGCGCGCGGCCGTGAGCCGGTGCGTGGCCGGGATCTGGGCGGCGATCAGCCGGGCGGCCTCGCCGGGCAGGGCGCGGGCGAGGTCGACCCGTTCGTCGCCGGTGACATGGGTGCCGAGGGCGGCCAGGACGGTGCGGGTGACCTGCTCCGCCTTCGTCCGGGTGGGGTACAGGCCCGTCTCGCGGACCGCTTCGATCAGCTGGGGCCAGCCGTTGCCGTCGGTGGTGTGGGGGGCACGGCTGGGAGTCACACGGGGCACCGTCGTCGTGCTCATGTGCGGGGTTTTCCTCCGGGCGTGTGCGTGGGTGGGGGTGCGGGTGGTGTGCCGCGCCGCCGGCGGATCGTGCCGGCGGTGCGGCGTACCGGTAAGCGGGGCGGTGCGGTGCGGTCAGCCGCTGAGCTGCCTGCGGGTGTCGCCGCCCGAGATCTGGATGCGGCGGGGCTTGGCCTGCTCGGCCACCGGGATGCGCAGGGTCAGGACGCCGGCCTCGTAGGAGGCGTCGATGCGCTCCGTGTCGAGTGTGTCGCCGAGGAAGAGCTGGCGCGTGAAGGTGCCGGTGGGGCGCTCGGCGACGAGCGGTTCCGCGCCCTCGGGGGCGGGGGGCCTGCGCTCGGCTCGCACGTTGAGGACGTTGCGCTCGACGTCCAGTTCGATCGTCTCGGGGTCGATGCCGGGGAGGTCGAAGTGGACGAAGAAGTCGTCCCCGGAGCGGTAGGCGTCCATCGCCATCGCCGACGGGCGGGTGGCGGCGGGGCCGAAGACCTGCTGGGTGAGTCGGTCGAGTTCACGGAAGGGGTCCGTGCGCATGAGCATCACTGGTCACTCCTCTCTTCAGGTGCAGTGGTGCGATGCCCTACGGTCTACGTCTTCTTATATAGCTCGGAGGAGGAAACTTGACAAGCCTGGGCTCAGGTTCGGGTTTCGGGAGCCTGCGGGCTAGCCTCAAGATCCCCAGCCGAGATCCCTAGCAGGGTGCAGGACGCAGGAGGCAGGTATGGCGAAGGTTCCGAGTGCGGTGGTCGCCGCGAGCGGGCTCGTGGGCGGGTACGGCGTGGCCCGCTGGACCAGGCAGCGACCGCTCGGCGGGGTCGTACTGGCCGCGGCCGGAGTGGTGGCCGCGCGGCAGTGGCGGCAGCAGGCCGGTGGAGTGGCTGCGGGCGCGCTGTCGGCCGCGTATGTCGCCGCCTTCGCCGGGTCGCATCCGCTCGCCAAGAAGGTGGGCGCCTGGCCTGCCGTGTTCGGGGTGGCGGGGGCCGTCGGGCTGGCGTCGTGGGCGGTCGCGGATCGGCGGAGCCCCGGCGAGTAGGCGACAGCAAAGAACCCGGCCCTGAATCCCAGGGCCGGGTTCTTGTTCGGAGCGCCGGGCAGGCCTTGCACCTGCATTTCCCCACAGGAAGTGGGGCGTCTTTCCTTGGACCACCAACGCACTGTCCGCTCACCGGAGTTCCGGCGACTGGACGCAGATCAACTATAGCGCAGTTTCTGTTATCGCCCGCACCACCGGGCCGTCTCCTCACCGTCCCCCGCAGGTACGCGACTTACGACGCCGAGGTACGACGACGTGACACGACAGTTCAGCCGCCGGAGCATGCTCAAGGCGACGGGCATCGGCATCGGTGCCGGTGCGACCGCGCTCGCCACCCCGACCGCCCTCGCCACCCCGGCCGACGCCGCCGGCGCCCCTCTCGCTCACCCCGGGCTGCTGCACACCCGTGCCGATCTGGACCGTATGGCCGCCAAGGTGAAGGCGGGTGCCAGACCGTACGCCGCCGGGTTCGCCAAGCTCACCGCCAACCGGCATGCGCAGAGCGGGTGGCGGCCGAATCCGCAGGCCGTGGTGTACCGGGGGTCGGGTACGCCCGAGAACTACCGGATCCTCTACAACGACATCCACGCCGCGTACCAGAACGCCCTGCGCTATCACGTCACCGGTGAGGAGGCGCACGCCGACACCGCCGTGGCGATCCTCAACGCCTGGTCGGGGAAGCTGACCGGGCTGGAGGGCAGTGCCGACCGGTTCCTTGCGGCGGGGCTGTACGGCTACCAGTTCGCGAACGCCGCCGAACTGGTGCGGGAGCACGGGGACTTCGACCTGGGGCGGGCACGGGAGCTGATGCGCAACGTCTTCCATCCGCTGAGCGACGACTTCCTGACCAGGCACAACAACGCCGTCGTCACCAACTACTGGCCCAACTGGGACCTGACGGCCATCGCGTGCGTGCTCGCCACCGGGATCTTCTGCGACGAACGGGCCTTGGTCGAGCGGGCCGTGGAGTACTTCAAGCACGGGGACGGCATGGGGTCGGTGAAGCACGCCATTCCCGTCGTCCACGAGGACGGGCTCGGCGAGTGGGTGGAGGCCGGGCGGGACCAGGGGCATGCGCTGCTCGGGGTCGGGCTGATGGGCACGGTGTGCGAGATGGCGTGGAACCAGGGGATCGACCTGTACGGCTACGACGACAGCCGGTTCCTCAAGGGGGCGCAGTACGTGGCCAAGTGGAGCCTGGGCGGGGATGTGCCGTACACCGCCAACACGCGGCGGAAGGGGGCGATCGGGGGCTGGTCGGGGAGCGAGACCGCGTCGGGCGTCGCGGGCGTGGATCCGTCGATGACCCGGCCCGTCTGGGCGATGATCGCCAACCACTACACCAAGCGGCGGGGGCTGCCGGCGTCGTACCTCACGCGGGCGGCGGCCAAGGCCGCGCCGGAGGGCGGGGGCGGGGATTACGGGCCCAACAGCGGGGGGTTCGACCAGTTGGGGTTCGGGACGCTGGCGTTCACGCGGGACCGGGTGGAGGCGGCGGCCGAGGCGCCGAGTCCGTCCGGTGCCGCGTCGGATGCCAGGGGTGCCCGGCCGCATGCTTCAGCGACCCCTGTCCCGGGCGACGACCTTGCCGCCACCGGTTTCGGGGATGCCGTGGGCTGGGCTGCGGCGGCGGGGGTCGGCGCGGTCGCGGGTGGGTTGCTGCTGCTGCGCCGGCGAGGGTGGGGCGGATAGCGGCGTGGGGTGTTGCGGAGGTACCGCGGGTGCGACGGGGGCGGTTGGGGCGCATGGCCCACCAGCGCCCGGCCCCGAATGGGGGGCACGCGTGTCCGCCGTAGTCGTTCCCGGCCCGAACGCGTCCGTTCTCGAGAATTGAACGCGTTCGCACCCCATCAACCGATGAGAAAGGGCGACTTGCTCCGCTTTCGCGCACTTAGGATCACTGCGACTACCCAGACTTCCGCGAATGACACCTACAAGCGTCCGAATTTGTGAAGTCTTGGTGTTACTGTGCCCCTGGTTTTGTCAAGCCAACTCCGAGAAAAACAGGTCCAGATGAAGCGCACAGCCACGGTCCTCGCTGCTACGGCGGCGGCGTTCACCCTCATCACCTCCCAGGCGTCCGCCATCGACTGGGAGAAGGACGTTGCGACCGCCACGACCACGACCGCAAGTCCGCCGTGGTCCGGTGAAGTCACCGCGTACGCGACGGCACGGTACGCCGAGGACGGCGACTGGTTCTGGGTCAAGGACAACGCGAAGGACGATAAGTCCGCCGTTGTCAAATGGGAGCTCAGAAACACCAGCGGAACGCTCGTGCGCGGCGGTTCGATCTGGATGACGGAAGGTGTCGGCGAAGGCCGTTACCAGAACAAGGACTTCACCGAGGGTTACAAGCTGTACTACAAAGTGTGCCCCATCAAGTGGGGCTCCACGTGGTACGAGCAGGACGAATGCGGCGTCGGCCTCACCGTCACAGCCTGAGCACCAAGGCGGCTGATTTTTGTGCAAGGGTCCCGTCCCGGGAGCGGGGTGGGACCCTTGCCCGTCGATCCTCCGGGCCATGTGAGCGCGGAGCCGGACGATGCCACGCCGGAACGACTCGCTACGCCGTCGCCGGCCGAGTTTCCTCCCCGGTGGGGCCACCCTTGGAACCGTCGCCGGACCCGTCACCCCCCGCCGCCGTCAGCGGCGTGGCGATGTCCTCCAGGGAGCGGCGTTCCGCCTTCACCGCCAGGAGCGCCGCGACCAGGCCCGCCAGGCACATCAGCGTCGCGCCGATCGAGAAGGCGAGGACCGTGTCGCCGACGACGCCGGATTCCGTGAGCTTGGCGAAGAGGAGCGGGCCGCTGATGCCGCCCGCTGCCGTGCCGATGGCGTAGAAAAACGCGATCGACATGGCGCGGGTCTCCATGGGGAAGACCTCGGAGACCGTGAGGTAGGCGCTGGACGCGCCGGCCGAGGCGAAGAACAGGACCGCGCACCAGCACGCCGTCATCGTGGCCGCGCTCAGGGAGCCCTGGTCGAAGAGCCAGGCCGTGCCGAAGAGGAGCAGGCCGGACAGGATGTACGTGCCGGAGATCATGATGCGGCGGCCGACCGTGTCGAAGAGCTTGCCGAGCAGCAGCGGGCCGAAGAAGTTGCCGAGTGCGATGACCGCGAAGTAGTAGCCGGTGTTGCCGCTCGGGACGGCGAAGAACGTGGTCAGGATCGCGCCGAAGCCGAAGGTGATGGCGTTGTAGAGGAAGGCCTGGCCGATGAAGAGGGAGAAGCCGAGGATGGCGCGCCTGCGGTAGTCGGAGAAGACCGTGCGGCCGATCTCGATGAAGGAGACGCTGCGGCGCTGGCGGATGGTGATCTCGCCCTCGGGGCGCGGCAGCGGCTCACCCCTCTCCTCCTCGATCTTGCGTTCGATGGAGGAGACGATGCGTTCCGCTTCGTCGTCGCGGCCGTGGATCAGGAGCCAGCGCGGGCTTTCGGGGACGTGCCGGCGGACGAGGAGGATCACCAGGGCGAGGACCGCGCCGAGGGCGAAGGTGAGGCGCCAGCCGACGTCCGCCGCGAAGATGTCCGTGTCCAGCGCGACGATCGACAGCAGCGAGCCGAAGACGGCTCCCAGCCAGAAGCTGCCGTTGATCATCAGGTCGGTGCGGCCGCGGTACTCCTTGGGGATCAGTTCGTCGATCGCGGAGTTGATGGCCGCGTACTCGCCGCCGATGCCGAAGCCGGTGAGGAAGCGGAAGAGGAAGAACCACCAGGTGTCGAAGGAGATCGCGGTGAGGGCCGTGGCTCCCAGGTAGACCGCCAGGGTGATCATGAAGAGCTTCTTGCGGCCCCACTTGTCGGTCAGACGGCCCCAGAAGAGCGCGCCCAGGCAGGCGCCCGCCACGTACAGGGCGGCCGCCATGCCGGTGACCTCACCGGAGGTGATGGGCAGACCGCTGCCGGGTTCCGACAGGCGGCTCGCGATGTTGCCGACGACGGTGACTTCGAGTCCGTCGAGAATCCACACGGTGCCGAGACCGATGACGATAGTCCAGTGCCAGCGCGACCACGGGAGGCGGTCGAGGCGGGCTGGGATGTCGGTGGTCACGGTGCGGCCGGTGTCGGCCTGGGCGGTCGTCATGGGCCCCCTCCTCTTCGAGCGGAACCGCGATCGAGTGCCCTGACCGGCTTCTCTTACGCCCGAAGACTCACGCCCCCAGCGCGCGCGACACCGTGTAGATCAGCAGGCCGGCCAGGGAGCCGACGACCGTGCCGTTGATGCGGATGAACTGCAGGTCTCGGCCGATGTTGGCCTCGATCTTCCTCGTGGTGTGCTCGGCGTCCCAGCTCGCCACCGTGTCCGTGATCAGGGAGGTGATCTCCTTGCGGTAGGTGGTGACGACGTAGACGGCCGCGTCCTCCACCCACCGGTCGACCTTGTCCTGGACCTTGCGCTCGGCCGCCATCCGGGAGCCCAGCGACAGCAGGGACGCCCGCACGCGCAGCCGCAGCTCGCTGCGTTCGTCCTCGGCGGCGGCGACGATCATGGACCGTACGGCCATCCAGGCGCTGGCGATGAGGTCCTGGACCTCGCCGCGGCCCAGCACCTCGCCCTTGAGCCGCTCGATGCGGGCCCGGGTGTCGGTGTCGGACTGGAGGTCTGAGGCGAAGTCGGTGAGGAAGCGGTCGAGGGCGCCGCGGGCGGGGTGACCGGGCATGTCGCGCATCTCCGTGGCGAAGCGCAGCAGCTCCCGGTAGACCCGCTCGCCGACCTTGCGGTCGACGAACTTCGGCGTCCAGCCGGGGGCGCCGCCCTCCACGGCGTCCATCACCTCGTCGCGGTGCAGCACCAGCCAGTCGTGCGCGCGGTTGACGACGAGGTCGACGACCCGTTTGTGGCCGCCGTCGGCGACGACCTTCTCCAGCATCTTGCCGATGCCGGGCCCGATCTCCTGGGCGTTCGCCCGGCGGGTGATGGCCTCGCCGACCACCGCCTGGACGTCGGAGTCGCGCAGGACCGTCAGGGCGCCGCGCAGGGCGGTGGACAGCTCGGCGGTGACCCGGTCGGCGTGCTCGGGGACGGCGAGCCAGGCGCCGAGGCGGCTGCCGATGCCGACGGCGCGCAGCCGCTGCCGTACGACGTCCTCGGAGAGGAAGTTCTCCCCGACGAACTCGCCCAGGGAGACGCCGAGCTGGTCCTTCTTGGTGGGGATGATCGCGGTGTGCGGGATGGGGATGCCGAGGGGGTGCCGGAAGAGGGCGGTGACGGCGAACCAGTCGGCGAGCGCGCCGACCATGCCCGCCTCGGCGGCCGCGGCGACGTAGCCCGCCCAGGGGCCGGCGCCGGAGTTCTGCGCCCACTTGGCGAGGACGTAGACCAGGGCGACGAACAACAGCAGACCGGTGGCGGTGAGCTTCATCTGCCGCACGCCGCGCTGCTTTTCCTCGTCCGCCGGGCTGAAGGTCGTCATCGCACGGTTCACCGCGCCGCCGGGCCGGGCATGCTGCCCTCCGGCGCCGGCGCCCTTTTCTACTGCTTTCGTCCGTTCCATCCGCTCCACCCGCTCGGTGATCCCGCACACATTGTCCCTTCCTGACCGACTCCTGGAACGGAACAGGAGTTCCCGGCGTCTGTCGGGAGGGGGTAATGCCATGGGGTCCTGTGAGCTCCCCCCGGCCCATGCCGCATCATGGGCACATCAGATCGGAGCCTTGGGCTCCCATCGCCCGAGGAGAACTGAACAGCATGACCCGAGGACGTGGCTACGCCCTCCTGGCCCTGGTCGTCGCAGCGATCGTGGCCCTTTCCACCGCCATATACGTCGGCGTGGCGTCCGACGACGGCCTGCGCAACCGGAACGCCCTCGGCGACGGCCGCGCCCCCCACAACTCCGCCGCCCCCGCCTCCACCGGCACCTGGGTCGGCACCTGGTCCACGTCCCCCTCCGCCGCCGAACCCGGCACCGAGACGACCGGCATGGCGGACCGTTCGGTACGCAACGTCGTCCACACCAGCGTCGGGGGTACGGGTGCCCGCGTGACGCTGTCCAATCTCTACGGCCAGTCGCCGCTGAACATCACGCGGGCGACGATCGCCGTGTCCGCGGGCAGCGGCACGGCGGCGGCACTCGCGGACACCATGCGGCAGCTGACCTTCGGCGGTGGCCCCACGGTCGTCATCCCGCCCGGCCGGCAGGTCATGAGCGACGCGGTACGGGTCGTCGTCCCGCACGACTCCGACGTCCTGATCACCACCTACACGCCGACCAGCTCCGGCCCGGTGACCTACCACCGGCACGCCCGGCAGGTCTCCTACGTCGCCCAGGGCGACCACACGCAGGACGCGACCGGCACGCCGTACACCGAGCGGACCGGCTCCTGGCGGTACCTGACCGCGCTGGACGTGCTGAGCAACGAGTCCGACGGCACGATCGTCGCCCTCGGCGACTCGCTGACCGACGGCATCACCTCGACGCCGGACACCAACAGCCGGTGGACCGACGTGCTCTCCGACCGGCTGCGCGCTCAGATCGCGGCCGGGCGTGACCTGCCCCGCTACAGCGTCGTCAACCAGGGCATCAGCGGCAACCAGGTCCTCGCCGACGGGCTGGGCCGCCCCGCGGACAACCCCAGCGGTCTGAACCGCTTCGGGCGGGACGTCATGGAGCGGACGAACGTCAAGGTCGTCGTCATCGACCTCGGCGTCAACGACATCCTGCGCAACCCGCGGCTCGCCGACCCGAACGCGATCCTGAACGGCCTGCGCACGATGGTCGGGCAGGCCCACGCGCGCGGGGTGAAGGTCGTCGGCGCGACCCTGATGCCGTTCTACGGGCACCGCGGGTACACGGAGGCCCGGGAGGCGGTCCGCCAGACGATCAACGCGGAGATCCGCGCCGGGCGGGTGTTCGACGCCGTGGCCGACTTCGACCAGGCGCTGCGGGACCCGTACGACCCGCGGCGGCTGCGGGCCGACTACGACTCCGGCGACCATCTGCACCCCAGCGACAAGGGGTACGCGCGGATGGCGGAGTCCTTCGACCTGGAGACGCTGAAGGGTTCGGCGCCGGCGGAACTGTAGTCCCCGGCTCGTCCCGTCCTGTGCCCGCTGCCCGGTCTCGGGCGGCGGGCACACCGCTGCTCAGCGCTCCCCGTCCAGCTCCCGCCGCCCCGCCCTGCGCTCCAGCTTCTCCTGGCGGCGTTCCTCGCGGATGCGCAGCTTCTCCGCCCGGGTCAGCTTCCGCTGCACCCCGACGCCGCCCCAGAACGCGAAGCCCGTGACGACGACCCGCGGGGCGCCCGGTTCACCCGGCACGCCCTCCTCGCGGTGGTCGAAGCCGCCCATGATGCCGATGCCGCGGACGACGACCTCGACGCCGGGCGGCACGATCACGTCCACCCCGCCCATGATCGCGATGGCGTTGATCTCGACCTCGCGGTCGGCGAAGTTCGCCTCGCGCAGGTCGATCTCCCCGCCGCCCCAGAAGGCGAAGCAGGTGAACCGCCGGGGCATCGTCCAGTGCCCCTTGCGCTGGAAGCCGGACATCACGGCGACGGCCCACGTGGAGGACCCCTCGCCGCCGGTGATCCGCCCGGACCAGTCCGGGCCGGCCGCCGGGTCCTTCGTCAGGGACACCGCGGGGACCGTCACGCCCGCGGCCGGCAGGTCCCGGGTGATCGGCGCCAGTTCCCCATACGTCCGGGCCTGGTACGTCGCGTCGAGCCGCTCCTCGAACTCCGCCATGTCGAGACGGCCCTCGGCGAGGGCGTCCCGCAGGATCTCGGCGACCCGTTCACGGTCGGCGTCGGAGGCGCGGAGGTCCGGGAGGGCGTCGTCGGTCATACACAGCAGATTACGAGTTCACCCCGCCGGGGGCTACGAGATCGCCCGCTCGGCCTGTTCCACGTACATCTTGGCGATCACCGCCTCGATGTCCGGCTCCCGCACCGACAGGTCCACCAGCGGGTACTCGGCGGCGATCCGCGCCACCAGCGGCGCCGCCGACTCCCCCGCCGGGAACGCGAGCCACTGCCGCGGACCGTCCACCCGGACGACCCGGGCCGGCGCCGGTGCCTCGATCGGCGGCAGTTCCCGCTCCAGGTCCACGACCAGGGTCCGCTCGCTCTCCCCCGCCTCGTGCAGCCCGGCGAGCGGGCCGTCGTACATCAGACGCCCGTGGTCGATGACCATCACCCGCTTGCACAACTGCTCGATGTCCTGGAGGTCGTGCGTGGTGAGCAGCACCGTGGTGCCGCGCTCGGTGTTCAACTCCCGCAGGAACTCGCGCACCTTGGACTTCGACACGACGTCCAGCCCGATGGTCGGCTCGTCCAGGTACAGCACCTCCGGGTCGTGCAGCAGCGCCGCCGCGATGTCGCCGCGCATCCGCTGCCCGAGGGAGAGTTGCCGTACCGGCACGTCCAGCAGGTCGCCCAGGTCGAGGAGGTCGACCAGACGGGCGAGGTTCTCCCGGTAACGGGCGTCCGGGATCCGGTACATGCGGTGCATCAGCCGGTAGGAGGCGAGCAGCGGCAGGTCCCACCACAGCGTCGTGCGCTGCCCGAACACCACGCCGATGCGGTGCGCGAGCCGCGTCCGCTCCCGGGAGGGGTCGATGCCGGCCACCCTGAGCCGGCCCGCGCTGGGCGTGAGGATGCCGGTCAGCATCTTGATCGTGGTGGACTTGCCGGCGCCGTTGGGGCCGATGTAGCCGACCATCTCGCCGCGTTCCACCCGGAAGGAGATCGAGTCGACGGCCCTCACCCGCCGCCGCTCCCGCTTCATGAAGCCGGTCTTCTTGCGCACCTCGAAGACCTTCTCCACGCCGTGGAGTTCGATGAAGGCGCCTTCCGGTCCGCCTTCCCTGCTGGACCCGCTCTCCGACCCGGTCAACTCAACTCCCTGTACTCCGGTACGAACGAAGCCCCGTCCGCCACGCCATCCCGGCCAGGACGCAGCAGACCGCCGCCACCAGCGGCGAGGCGAACGCCGTCCACCCGGGCAGCCCGACCGGGTACGGCCGCCCCAGCACGTAGGTGGCGGGCACCCAGTTGACGAAGGCCAGCGGCAGCATGAAGGTCACGCCCCGCACCAGGTCCTTGCCGAACACCGTCGGCGGATACTGCAGCAGCGTCGTCCCGCCGTAGGTGAACGCGTTCTGCACCTCGGCGGCGTCCTGGGCGTAGATCTGGAAGGACGCGCCCGCCACGAACACCGCCGAGAAGATCGCCGCGCCGCTGACCACCATCACCGGCACCAGCAGCACCTTGGACGCACTCCAGTCGACGTCCACCGACGCCAGCGCCCAGCCCAGCACCACCGTCCCCTGGGTGATCCGGCCCAGCCGCCGTAGCGCGAAGCGGTCGGCGCCGACCTGGGCGAGCACCGGCGCCGGACGCACCAGCAGCGTGTCGAAGGAGCCGTCGCGCATCCGGGCGCCCAGGACGTCCATCGAGCCGAGCGCCAGATCGGCGATCCCGAACGACGTCACGGACAGCCCGTACAGGAAGGCGACCTCGGGCAGCGACCAGCCGCCCAGCGAGTCCACCTGCGAGAACATCAGCAGGATCCCCACGAAGTCCAGGCCGGTCACCGTCAGGTTCCCGAGCACCGTGACGACGAAGGAGGTGCGGTAGGTCATGCTCGACCGGATCCACATCCCGGCGATCAGCCGGTAGGCCCGCAGCCCCTCGGCCACGGCACTGCGCTCACCCACCCTGCACCACCACCCTGCGCGTCGCGGCCGACTGCAACAGCCGCCCCGCCGCCAGCAGCGCCACCGCCCACGCCGCCTGGAAGGCGAACGCCCCGAGCGGGTCGGTCTCCCCCATCAGCACGTCCGCCGGCATCTGGATCTGCGCCGCCCACGGCAGCACCCGCACCACCTCGCCGAGCGTGCCCGGGAAGGCGTTCAGCGGCAGCACCATGCCCGAGAAGAAGATCCCCGTGACCGTCAGGACCTGGTTCACGCCCATGCCGTCCATCAGCCAGAACACGCTCAGTGCCGCCAGGTAGCGGAGGGCGAAGCTCACGACCGTCGCCAGCAGCAGCGTCACCCCGAAGGCCGCCCACGGGGTGACGTCCGTCGGCAGCGCCATCGGGAAGAAGACCGCGCCGAACACGAACGGCACCACCCCCCGCCCCAGCATCTGGAACAGCGCCCGCCCCACGTCGCCCGCCAGCCACCACAGTTGGAGATCGGCCGGCCGGTACAGGTCGACGGCGATCTCACCGGTGCGGATGCGCTCCATCAGGTCCTTCTCGGCGCCGCCGCCCTGGATCGCGAGGGTCGCGTAGAGGCACTGCCCCAGCCAGACGTAGGTCACGGCCTGCGCCTGGTCGTACCCCCCGAGGTGCGGTTTCTCGTGCCAGAGCGCCAGATACGTGTAGACGAGGATGACGCCGAAGACGGTGTTGGTGAACACCCCGGCCACCGTGGCCGCCCGATAGGTCGCGTACCGCCGGAAGCCTCCCGCCGCGACGGCCGCGTACAACCGTCCCGAGCCCACATCCACAGCCCTCCTCGCCACCGGCACCGAAGCGCAGGAGCCTAGTGGTCCGGTGATCGGGCGTGCCACGCATTTTCGGGGAGCGGCGGGGGTGCCGCGGGGCGAGTGCGCACCTGCCCAGACGGTACGATCCGTTGCGTCCGCGTGGGCCGAGGCGCCCGTGGCCAGGGCGAGCAGCGTGGCGGCGGTGCCGGCCGGGCGGAGCGTACGAGCCGTCGCGATCCACGGCCGTGTCCCCCTTCGGGCGAATGTCGCGCAGGCGAGATCACGATTCGGGCAGGCGTGCGGAGCAACGCGTTTGACCCCGTGCCCGCCCGCGCACCCGCCCGCACGCGGCCCGCCTCACCACACGGCACACGACCCGGCCCTCGATCAGGGAACTGATCAACGGATGGGACAGTCTTCATCACAGGGGCGCAAGAGCGAGCAGAGACGTACGGGAACGACGTACGACGCGAAACAGGAGTCCGTGCACGACATGAGTGACGAGCCTCAGCCGCAGCAGCCGAATCCGGGCTGGGCAGCGAGCCAGCCGCAGGCGCACGCCGACGGCGACCCGGGCACGCCCGCGGCCACGGCGGCCGGGAAACCGAAGCGGACCGGCTGGCGCCGGGCGATCCCGACCTGGCGCATGACGCTCGGCGGCTTCGTCATCGTCGTCCTGCTGCTGGTCGGCGGGTTCTTCCTGGGCTACTCCCTCGTGAAGATCCCCCCGGCCAACGCGCTCGCCACCAAGCAGGCCAACGTCTACCTCTACGCGGACGGCTCGGTGATCGCCCGCGACGGCGAGGTCAACCGGGAGAACGTCACCCTCCCGCAGATCTCCAAGCCCGCCCGGCACGCGATCCTGGCCGCCGAGGACCGCGACTTCTACACCGAGTCCGCCGTCGACCCCAAGGCCATGGTCCGCGCCGCCTGGAACACCGCCCTCGGCAAGGGCAAGCAGTCCGGCTCCACGATCACCCAGCAGTACGTGAAGAACTACTACCTGCGCCAGGAACAGACCGTCACGCGCAAGGCCAAGGAGTTCTTCATCGCGATCAAGCTGGACCGCGAGGTCAGCAAGGACCACATCCTGGAGGGCTACCTCAACACCAGCTACTTCGGCCGCAACGCCTACGGCATCCAGGCCGCCGCCCAGGCCTACTACGGCATGGACGCCAAGGACCTCGACCCGGCCCGCTCCGCCTACCTCGCCGCGCTCGTCAACGCCCCCAGCCAGTACGACGTCGTCGCCCACCCGGAGAACCGCAAGGCCGCCGAGTCCCGCTGGAACTACGTCCTGGACGGCATGGTCAAGAAGGGCTGGCTCAGCGAGTCGAAGCGGGCCGGCATGAAGTTCCCCATGCCGAAGGAGTCCACCCTCTCCACCGGCATGTCCGGGCAGCGCGGCTACATCGTCCGGATCGTCAAGGACTACCTCACCGACAACAAGATCATCGACGAGAGCAAGCTCGACGCCGGCGGCTACCGCATCACGACCACCCTGCAGAAGGGCAAGCAGGACGCGTTCGTGAAGGCCGTCAACGACAAGCTGATGTCCAAGCTCGACAAGAAGGACAACAAGGTCGACGGCTACGTCCGCGCCGGCGGCGCCTCCGTCGACCCGAAGACCGGCAAGGTCGTGGCGATGTACAACGGCGTCGACTACGTCAAGCAGTACACCCCGAACGCCACCCGCAGGGACTTCCAGGTCGGCTCCACGTTCAAGCCGTTCGTGTTCACCTCGGCCGTCGAGAACCACTCGGAGACCCAGGACGGCCGCGTCATCACCCCGAACACGATCTACGACGGCACCAACAAGCGCGTGGTCCAGGGCTGGGCCGGCGAGCCGTACAACCCCGAGAACGAGGACCAGCGCTCCTACGGCGACATCACCGTCACCGAGGCCACCGACAGCTCCGTGAACTCGGTGTACGCGCAGATGGCCGCCGACGTCGGCCCCGCGAAGGTCAAGCAGACCGCGATCGACCTGGGCGTCCCCGAGGCCACCCCCGACCTCGCCGACGGCCCCGCCATCGCGCTGGGCACCGCCACCGCCAGCGTCCTCGACATGGCGGAGGCCTACGCCACGCTCGCCAACCACGGGCGGCACGGCACCTACACGGTGGTCGAGAAGGTCACCAAGGAGGGCACGCCGATCGAGCTGCCCGAGCGGCGCACCCGGCAGGCCGTGAGCCGCGAGGCCGCCGACACCACCACCTCCATGCTGCGCAGCGTCGTCCAGAACGGCACGGCCTCCGCCGCGCAGGCCGCGGGCCGCCCGGTCGCCGGCAAGACCGGCACCGCCGAGGAGGACACGGCGGCCTGGTTCGCGGGCTACACCCCCGACCTCGCCACCGTCGTCTCCGTCATGGGCCAGGACCCGGTCACCGCCGCGCACAAGTCGCTGTACGGCGCGATGGGCCTGCCGCGCATCAACGGCGGCGGGGCGCCGGCGGAGATCTGGACGCAGTTCACGCAGGACGCCCTCAAGGGCAAGCCCGTCAAGGAGTTCGACCTCAGGCTCCAGCCGGGCTCCGACGTCTCGCAGGCCCCCAGCAGCGAGGCCCCCGCCGACCCGACCACCGGCGGCACCGCCGACGGCGGCACGACCACCGGCGGCGAGGACACCGCCACCGAGACGCCCGGCCAGAGCCCCAGCGCCCCCGAGGGGCAGACCGAGGGGCAGACCGAGGGGCAGACCGACGGCGGCACCACGGACGGCGGCACCGGCGGCGAGTCGCCCACGGGCGGCGGCACCGCGGACGGCGGCACGACCGACGGCGGCACCACGGACGGCGGTACGGCCGACGGCGGCACCACGGAGGGCGGTGGCGGCGGCGACACGAGCGACGGCGGCGCGACGGGCGGCCCGACCGGCCCCGGCTGGGGTGTGGTGCCGCAGACCGCCCGCCGCGAGTAGCGCCCCGAGCCCCCAGGACCCCTCAGTGACCGCTGGTCGCCTTCAGCCCCACCACGGCGACCAGCAGCAGGCACACGAAGAAGATCCGGGCGGCGGTCGCCGGCTCACCCAGCACCGCCATGCCGAACACCGCCGCCCCGGCCGCACCGATCCCCACCCACACGCCGTAGGCGGTACCGATGGGGAGGGTCTTGGCGGCCTGCGACAGCAGCAGCATGCTGGCGACGATGCCGGCGCCGGTGAGCAGGCTGGGCAGCGGGCGGGTGAAGCCATCGGTGTACTTCATGCCGACGGACCAGCCCACCTCCAGCAGACCGGCGACGACGAGCAGAACCCAGGCCATGACGGGCACCTCCGGGATACGGGCTGACGGTGTCGGTGCGTCGTCTTTGCCCTTGATCCCGGTACGGCGCGTCTCGTCGGGGTCCCTCCAACGTAGCAAAGCCCCACGACACGGCGAAGGGGCCGGTGACCACTGTCACCGGCCCCTTTTCGCGCTACCGCCGCCGGACCTACAGGTACAGGCCCGTCGAGTCCTCGGCGCCCTCGAAGCGGTCCGCGGCCACGGCGTGCAGATCACGCTCGCGCATGAGCACGTACGCGACTCCCCGCACCTCGACCTCGGCACGGTCCTCCGGGTCGTACAGCACCCGGTCGCCCGTCTCCACGGTCCGCACGTTCTGCCCCACCGCGACGACCTCGGCCCACGCCAGGCGCCGGCCGACCGCGGCCGTGGCGGGGATCAGGATGCCGCCGCCGGAACGCCGCTCGCCCTCGCTGGTGTCCTGCCGCACGAGTACGCGGTCGTGCAGCATCCGGATCGGCAGCTTGTCCGGATGGGTACTGTGCTCGTTTCTCTTGGCGCTCACGCCCTGAAACCTACCTGTCTCCCCCGCAAACGTACGCAGTCGGGTCAGCCCTTGCGCCGCCGCGTGCTGACCGCGAGCAGCCCGACCACGCCCACGACGACGAGCGCGACGGGCACGACACGCTCCAGCCGGGGCGCGCCGTCCTCGTCCACGAACCGGGCGCGCACATCGGTGACGGCCCGGTTCACCCCCACGTAAGCCCGTCCGAGGGTGTGGTCGATGTTGGAAGCGACCTTGGCCTTGGCATCCCCGACGATCGTCTTGGGGTGCACCCGCACCCCGATCTCGTCGAGGGTCTCGGCCAGGGTCGCGCGGCGGCGCCTGATGTCCGCCTCGATCTGCGCCGGGGTCCTGGAGTCCGCCGTGTCCGCCACCGTGTCGCCTCCGAAGTCGGTGTGAAGCCTGTGCAGGACAGTCTGTCAGCTCCACGGGTCATCACACTGTCAGCACCCCCGGTTACGCTGGCCAGATGAGCGAGCGACTCCAGCCGGGGGACGTGGCCCCCGCCTTCACCCTGCCCGACGCCGACGGCACCGAGGTGTCCCTGTCGGACCACAAGGGCCGCAAGGTCATCGTGTACTTCTACCCGGCGGCCCTCACGCCCGGCTGCACGAAGCAGGCCTGCGACTTCACGGACAACCTGGAGCTGCTGGCGGGCGCGGGCTACGACGTCATCGGCATCTCCCCCGACAAGCCGGAGAAGCTGGCCAAGTTCCGCGACAAGGAGTCCCTGAAGGTCACGCTGCTCGGCGACCCGGACAAGCAGGTCCTGGAGTCCTACGGCGCCTTTGGCGAGAAGAAGCTATACGGCAAGACGGTCGTCGGCGTCATCCGCTCCACGATCGTGGTGGACGAGGAGGGCAAGGTCGAACGCGCCCTGTACAACGTCAAGGCCACCGGCCACGTCGCCAAGATCATCAAGGATCTGGGAGTCTGAGGACGTTGCCCGACCAGTAGCATGGCCGGGCAACGCCAGGCGGCCGTGGTGGAACTGGCAGTCACGCTGGGTTTAGGTCCCAGTGGGGTAACTCCCGTGAGGGTTCGAGTCCCTCCGGCCGCACCAGAGTTCAGCCGAGCAGCTCGCGCACGACGGGCACCAGCGCCCGGAACGCCTTCCCCCGGTGGCTGATCGCGTTCTTCTCCTGGGGGGTCAGTTCGGCGCACGTGCGCTGCTCGCCCTCCGGCTGGAGGACCGGGTCGTAGCCGAAGCCGCCCGTGCCCGTCGGCTCGTGACGGAGGGTGCCGCGGAGCTGTCCCTCGACCACCCTCTCCGTGCCGTCGGGCAGGGCGAGGGCCGCCGCGCAGGCGAAGTGGGCGCCGCGGTGCCCGTCGGCGATGTCCGAGAGCTGGGCGAGGAGGAGGTCCAGGTTGGCCTTGTCGTCGCCGTGCCGGCCGGCCCAGCGGGCGGAGAAGATGCCGGGGGCGCCGTTGAGGACGTCCACGCAGAGGCCCGAGTCGTCGGCGACGGCCGGGAGGCCCGTCGCCCGGGCGAGGGCGTGGGCCTTGAGAAGCGCGTTCTCGGCGAACGTCACCCCGGTCTCCTTGACGTCGGGGATGTCCGGGTAGGCGTCGGCGCCGACGAGTTCATGGGGCAGCCCGGCTTCGGCGAGGATCGCGCGAAGTTCGGTGATCTTCCCGGCGTTACGGGTGGCGAGGATCAGGCGACTCATGGCCACCAGTATGGCCGGGAGCGCGCCCCGGCAGGGGCGCGGGGAACTGCGCGAGCGACCACCACGAACCCGCTGCCCGCCACCGAGCGGAACCCGGCAGACGAGGAGGCCAGGCTCAGCTAGCGCGGCGTCACGGCGTGCAGACCTTCGTCAGTTCGCCCGCCGCGTCCGTGACCGGGCTGATGTCGGGCGTCTCGTCGCCGTTCTCGATCGACGTGCGGACGTTGTCGACCGCCTTGTTCAGGTCGTCGACGGCCTTGCTGACATCCGCGTTGTCGGTCTTGTCGCCGATCTCGCCGAGGTTCTTGTCGATGGAGTCGAGGGACTCGTTGAGCTGCGTCGGGTCGTTCGCCGCGCTGTCGACCGCCTGCTGGAGTTCCGTGACGCTGTCGGCGATGGCGTCGGCGGTCTGGACGCAGTCCAGCGCCTTGTCGACGGCGGCGCAGCCGGTGGTCAGTCCGGCGGTCAGCGCGACGGCCGCCAGGGTGGCGGCGACGGCTGCGGTGCGGCGTCGGCGGCTCGCGGCCATGGAGCGGTCCCTCTCGTTCGGCGGGCCGGTCGGGCCCGCGTGGCTGGCCGGGCGCACAGGGATGAGCCGTGCGCCCGTACTCCTTCAGACGCCAGTGGGCTCCGCTCGGTTGCCCGAGCCGAGCACCCGTCTTGGTGTGCCCTTTACTTTTCGAGGGCGGCTTACTTTTCGAGGACGGCGTCGAGTGCGGTGCGCTGGTGGGCGGCGAGATCGGCGCAGCCGGCGACGGCGAGGTCGAGGAGGGCGTTCAGTTCGTCGCGGGCGAAGGGCTCGGCTTCGGCGGTGCCCTGGACCTCGACGAAGCGGCCGTCGCCGGTGCAGACGACGTTCATGTCCGTGTCGGCCTTGACGTCTTCCTCGTAGCAGAGGTCGAGGAGGGGGACGCCGCCGACGATGCCGACGGAGACGGCGGAGACGGTGCCGGTGAGGGGCTTACGGCCGGCCTTGATGAGCTTCCTGCCCTGGGCCCAGGCGACGGCGTCGGCCAGTGCCACGTAGGCGCCGGTGATCGCGGCCGTGCGGGTGCCGCCGTCGGCCTGGAGGACGTCGCAGTCGAGGACGATCGTGTTCTCGCCGAGCGCCTTGTAGTCGATGACGGCGCGCAGGGAGCGGCCGATGAGGCGGCTGATCTCGTGGGTGCGTCCGCCGATGCGGCCCTTGACGGACTCACGGTCGCCGCGGGTGTTGGTGGCGCGGGGCAGCATGGAGTACTCGGCGGTGACCCAGCCTTCGCCGCTGCCCTTGCGCCAGCGCGGGACGCCTTCGGTGACGGAGGCGGTGCAGAAGACCTTGGTGTCGCCGAAGGAGACCAGGACGGAGCCTTCGGCGTGCTTGCTCCAGCCGCGCTCGATGGTGATGGGGCGGAGCTGTTGGGGGGTGCGGCCGTCGATTCGAGACATGCGGCTGAGCCTATCCGTACGTGCCGAAGGCCCCTCCCGCGGTGGGAGGGGCCTTGGTGTGCCGGGGGTGTGTCAGGGGATGTAGCCCGGGACGATCCCCGCTCTTCACATCATGTCTTCGATGTCCGCGGCGATGGGGTCGGCGTCGGTGCCGATGACGACCTGGATCGCGGTGCCCATCTTGACGACGCCGTGGGCGCCGGCGGCCTTCAGGGCGGCCTCGTCGACCTTGGCGGGGTCGACGACCTCGGTCCGCAGGCGGGTGATGCAGCCTTCGACCTCTTCGATGTTGTCGATGCCACCGAGCCCGGCAACGATCTTCTCAGCCTTGCTGGCCATGTTCGTTCTCCCTGATCCGAACCGCTTTGTCGCAGTAACCCACAGTTGGCCCAACTTCGCGAGCGGCCATGTCGTGTGTGCCGAAGGATGGCGTCACATCAGCGCGACCGTCGAACGACTGGTCTACACCACGAGTAGGCCTCCCGACAAAGGGACCGGAATGAGTGCCGACAGCCCCGCCGGCGCCGAGGCCGCCGTCAGCCCCGCCCGTGTTCGCTGGAACCGGCTGTTCCAGGGGCTGCAGAAGATGGGCCGCAGTCTGCAACTGCCGATCGCGGTGCTGCCGGCGGCGGGGATCCTCAACCGGCTGGGGCAGCCGGACGTGTTCGGGGATGACGGCCTGGGCTGGACGAACGTCTCGAAGGTGATGGTGGGGGCGGGCGGAGCGCTGCTGGACGGTTCGCTGGGGCTGCCGCTGCTGTTCTGTGTGGGCGTTGCGATCGGGATGGCGAAGAAGTCGGACGGTTCGACGGCGCTGGCGGCCGTGGCGGGGTTCCTCGTGTACTTCACGGTGCTGCGGCAGTTCCCCGAGGGCTGTCCCGAGGGGTCGGTGGCCGTGCCGAACGTCGGGTGTCAGGTGACCGACGGGGGCCGGGAGGTCACGGCGTTCGCGTTCCAGAATCCGGGGGTGTTCGGCGGGATCGTGATGGGGCTGCTCACGGCGTTCTTCTGGGCCCGGTTCCACCGGACGCGGCTGGTGGACTGGCTGGGGTTCTTCAACGGGCGGCGGCTGGTGCCGATCATCATGGCGTTCGTGGCGATCGCGTTCGCCGCGCTGTGCCTGTGGGTGTGGCCGCCGGTCGGTGACGCGCTGGAGAGTTTCAGCGACTGGATGGACGGGCTGGACGCGTGGGGCGCGGGCGTGTTCGGGGTGGCGAACCGGGCGTTGCTGGTGGTGGGGCTGCACCAGTTCCTGAACGTGCCCATCTGGTTCCAGTTCGGCTCGTTCACCAAGCCGGACGGGACGGTGGTGCACGGTGACATCAACATGTTCCTGGCGGGGGATCCGGACGCCGGCCAGTTCACCTCGGGGTTCTTCCCGATCATGATGTTCGCCCTGCCGGCGGCGGCGCTGGCGATCACGCACTGTGCGCGGCCGGACCGGCGTAAGGAGGTCGGTGGCCTGATGCTGTCGGTGGCGCTGACGTCGTTCGTCACGGGCATCACGGAGCCGATCGAGTACTCGTTCCTGTTCGTCGCGCCGGCGCTGTACGTGGTGCACGCGCTGCTGACGGGGGTGTCGATGGCGGTGACGTGGGGGCTGGGGGTGCACGACGGGTTCAGCTTCTCGGCAGGGCTGATCGACTACGTCATCAACTGGAATCTGGCGACCAGACCGTGGCTGATCGTCCCGATCGGGCTGGGGTTCGCGCTCCTCTACTACGTGATCTTCCGGTTCGCGATCACGAAGTTCGACCTGAGGACCCCGGGGCGTGAGCCGGCCGAAGAGGTCGAGGACAGCGCCAAGGCGTGATCGTCACAGCGGGGTGGAATTGGCGGGTTCCACTCGTTCGGCCTACCGTGCTACAACTGGTCTACACCACTTGGTGGAGGTCGCGCGGCGATGACCGCGTTCCCCTTTCTTTGAGACGCCGCCGTCCCCCTTCGCATGCTTCCTGGTCGGCGCCGTGCCCCCTGGAGGAAGATCATGTCCACAGACACTGCCGCGCCCGCGAGCCCGAAGAAGGGCTCGGCCGTGATGGCCGTCATGCAGCGGATCGGCCGCAGCCTGATGCTGCCGGTCGCCGTACTGCCCGCCGCCGCCCTGCTCGTCCGGCTGGGCAACGACGACATGCTGGGCCGCCCTGAGTTCCCCGCCTTCCTGACGAAGATCGCCAGTTTCATGGCCGCGGGCGGCAACGCGATCCTGGACAACATGGCGCTGCTGTTCGCCGTGGGTATCGCGATCGGCTTCGCCAAGAAGTCGGACGGCTCCACGGCGCTCGCCGCCGTCACCGGCTACCTGGTCTTCCAGCGGGTGCTCGCCACCTTCACCGACCCGAACCAGCCGAAGGTGCCGACCGCCGTCGACGGCAAGGTCGTCATGGTGGAGAAGGCGGTCAACGCCGGAGTCCTCGGCGGCGTGGTCATGGGCATCGTCGTCGCCCTGCTCTACCAGCGCTTCTACCGCACCAAGCTGCCGGACTGGGCCGGCTTCTTCGGCGGACGCCGGCTGGTCCCGATCCTGTCGGCCTTCGCGGGTCTGATCATCGGCATCGTCTTCGGATACATCTGGCCGGTCCTCGGCGCGGGCCTGCACAACTTCGGTGAGTGGCTGGTCGGTTCCGGCGCGGTGGGCGCGGGCATCTTCGGTCTCGCCAACCGCGCGCTGATCCCGGTCGGCATGCACCACCTGCTGAACTCGTTCCCGTGGCTCCAGGCCGGCGAGTACGAGGGCAAGAACGGTGACATCGCCCGCTTCCTCGCCGGCGACCCGACCGCCGGGCAGTTCATGACCGGCTTCTTCCCGATCATGATGTTCGCCCTGCCAGCCGCCTGCCTCGCGATCGTGCACTGCGCGCGGCCAGAGCGTCGCAAGGTCGTCGGCGGCATGATGTTGTCCCTCGCGCTGACCTCGTTCGTCACCGGCGTCACCGAGCCGATCGAGTTCACCTTCATGTTCATCGCGCCGGTGCTGTACGCGATCCACGCCGTGCTCACCGGTGTCTCGATGGCGCTGACCTGGGCCCTGGGAATGAAGGACGGCTTCGGCTTCTCGGCCGGTGCGATCGACTTCGCTCTGAACCTCGGCATCGCGACCAACCCGTGGGGCCTGGCCCTGGTCGGTCTGTGCTTCGCGGCGGTCTACTACGTGGTGTTCCGCTTCGCGATCACCAAGTTCAACCTGCCGACGCCGGGCCGCGAGTCCGACGAGGAACTCGCCGAGCTGCAGAAGGCCGAGGCCAAGTAGGCCAGCGCCACGCAGGAGGCCCCGGAACCCGAGCGGGTTCCGGGGCCTTCGCGTGTGCGGGCGCCGGGGCCTAGATCTCGTACGCCTGCCGGGGCGCCGCGAGGTCCACCGGACCGTCGTACACCTCGCGGGCGTCGGCGAGGTTGACCTGGGGGTCCGTCCACGGCGGGACGTGGGTGAGGACCAGGCGGCGTGCTCCGGCCCGGGCCGCCGTCTCACCCGCCTCGCGGCCGTTGAGGTGCAGGTCGGGGATGTTCTCCTTGCCGTGCGTGAAGGCCGCCTCGCACAGGAACAGGTCGGCGTCCCGGGCGAGTTCGTCCAGCGCGGGGCTCACGCCGGTGTCACCGGAGTACGTCAGGACCTTGCCGCCGTGCTCGATCCGGATGCCGTAGGCCTCCACGGGATGGGCGACGCGCTCGGTGTGCACCGTGAACGGGCCGATCTCGAAGGTGGACGGCTTGACCGTGTGGAAGTCGAAGACCTCGCTCATGGAGGAGGCGGAGGGGGTGTCCGCGTAGGCGGTGGTCAGCCGGTGTTCCGTGCCTTCGGGGCCGAAGACGGGGAGTGGATCGCAGCGGCCGCCGTCGTGGCGGTAGTAGCGCGCGACGAAGTACGCGCACATGTCGATGCAGTGGTCGGCGTGCAGATGGCTGAGGAAGATCGCGTCGAGGTCGTAGAGACCGCAGTGGCGCTGCAGCTCGCCCAGGGCACCGTTGCCCATGTCGAGAAGCAGCCGGAAGCCGTCGGCCTCGACGAGGTAGCTCGAGCAGGCCGATTCCGCGGACGGGAACGACCCCGAGCAGCCGACGACGGTGAGCTTCATGAAGCAGAAACCTCCGCTGGCGGGATAAGTCTGAGAGGGGCGTCGGGGGGTCGTGCGGTCCGTCGAGCGTAAGGCGCAAAACCTCCGGTAGCTCCTCCACAAAGGCCTGTTGTGGGCGAACTCACCTGTGCTGTCACCGGTTCGGCTGGCAGGGCCGGCAGGTGATCCTCGTGAGGGGGGCGCGCGGCAGGGGCGGCGCCGGTAACGTCTCAGTATGGACACGTCCTGGTGGCTGGCGCTCGCCGCGGTGGTACTGCTCGCGCTCGTCGCCACGCTCGTCGACGGCTGGGGCCGGGGCCGGCGGCCGTCCGCCCGGCGGGTGCGGACGGCGGCACCGGCCGCCGCGCCGGAGAGCCGGCCGCAGCCGGCGGAGATCTGGTGGGCGGACGTCCCCTACGAGGACGAGACCCGTACGAAGGACCGCCCCTGTCTGGTGCTGGCGGTGCGCGGGGAGCGGGCGACGGTCGCGAAGATCACCACCCGGTTCCGGGGCGATCGCGCCGGGGTGATCCCGCTGCCGCCCGGCTCGGTGGGCGACGTCCGGGCCCGGGCGAGTTTCCTGGAGACGGACGAGCTGCGGGAGGTCCCGGTGTGGGGATTCCGGCGGCGGATCGGCGTGGTGGATCCGGCGCTGTGGGACCGGGTGCGGTACCTGGCGGGCTGAGCACGACGAAGGGCCGGAGTCGTGACTCCGGCCCTTCGTCGTGTCGGTGTTCGCCGTCGGCTACGCCCAGAGCTGGCCCTGGACGGTGTCGATGGCCTCCTCCGTGGTGGCCGCCGTGTAGACGCCCGTCGAGAGGTACTTCCAGCCGCCGTCGGCGACGACGAAGACGATGTCGGCGCTCTCCCCCGCCTTGACGGCCTTCTTGCCGACGCCGATCGCGGCGTGCAGCGCGGCGCCCGTGGACACGCCGGCGAAGATGCCCTCCTGCTGGAGCAGCTCGCGGGTGCGGGTGACCGCGTCCGCCGAGCCGACCGAGAAGCGGCTGGTGAGGACGGACGCGTCGTACAGCTCGGGGACGAAACCCTCGTCGAGGTTGCGCAGGCCGTAGACCAGGTCGTCATAGCGCGGTTCGGCGGCGACGATCTGGACGTCCGGCTTGTGCTCGCGCAGGAAGCGGCCCACGCCCATGAGGGTGCCGGTGGTGCCGAGGCCGGCCACGAAGTGCGTGACGGACGGCAGGTCGGCGAGGATCTCGGGGCCGGTGGTGGCGTAGTGGGCGCCCGCGTTGTCCGGGTTGCCGTACTGGTAGAGCATCACCCAGTCGGGGTGCTCGGCCGAGAGCTCCTTGGCGACGCGCACGGCGGTGTTGGAGCCGCCCGCCGCCGGGGAGGAGATGATCTCCGCGCCCCACATGCCCAGCAGGTCCCGGCGTTCCTGCGAGGTGTTCTCCGGCATCACGCAGACGATGCGGTAGCCCTTGAGTTTCGCCGCCATGGCCAGGGAGATGCCGGTGTTGCCCGACGTCGGCTCCAGGATGGTGCAGCCCGGGGTCAGGCGGCCGTCCTTCTCCGCCTGCTCGATCATGTGCAGGGCCGGACGGTCCTTGACCGATCCCGTCGGGTTGCGGTCCTCCAGCTTCGCCCAGATGCGGACGTCGGCGGACGGCGACAGCCGCGGCAGGCGCACCAGAGGGGTGTTGCCGACCGCGGCCAGGGGGGAGTCGTAACGCATCGGTGATCAGACCATGCCGCCGGCCACGGCCGGCAGGATCGTGACGTTGTCGCCGTCCGACAGCTTGGTGTTGATGCCGTCGAGGAAGCGGACGTCCTCGTCGTTCAGGTAGACGTTGACGAAGCGGCGCAGGCTGTCGCCGTCCACGATGCGGGCCTGGATGCCGGCGTGGCGGGTTTCGAGGTCGGTGAACAGGTCGGCGAGGGTGTCACCGCTGCCCTCCACCGCCTTCTGACCGTCGGTGTAGGTGCGGAGGATGGTCGGGATGCGGACCTCGATGGCCATGGCTTCAGGGCTCCTGTCGGGAGTAGTCGGTCGGGGCGCGCGGCAGCGCAGGAACGGCGGGGTGGTGCGTGTGTGCGGCGCCGCGGCTCACGGCCGTACGGCGGCAGGGACCTGCGTCAACAGATGGCGCTGGCGAGCCTGCACAGGTCGACGTGCAGCCGCGCCACGAGCAGCTCGCCCGGCGTCTTGTCGCTCACGTCGTGGAAAACCATGGGCTCATCGTATCGATTCCCGGTCCGGGTTCTGGAATGTGATCCCACATGGCGGACGTTTCCGGGCCGGGGAGTGAGACCGCGCTGTTCAGGCGTCCTCAGTATGCCTCGATGACCTGGACCTCCTCCTCCGTGACCTCGCCCTCGACGATCCGGAAGGAGCGGAACTGGAACTCGCCGGCGCCGTCGGTGTCGGCGGTGGAGACGAGGACGTAGTGGGCGCCGGGCTCGTTGGCGTAGGAGATGTCGGTGCGCGAGGGGTAGGCCTCGGTCGCGGTGTGGGAGTGGTAGATGACCACCGGCTCCTCGTCGCGGTCGTCCATCTCGCGGTAGAGCTTGAGCAGGTCGCCGGAGTCGAACTCGTAGAACGTGGGCGACATGGCCGCGTTGAGCATGGGGATGAAGCGCTCGGGGCGGTCCGAGCCCGCCGGGCCGGCGACGACGCCGCACGCCTCGTCGGGGTGGTCCTTGCGCGCGTGGGCGACGATCTGGTCGACGAGGGCCTGGGTGATGGTCAGCATGCTCGTCAGGATAAGCAGAAGGGCCGTTCCGTACCGAGGGTTGGTACGGAACGGCCCATATGCCGGACGCCCTGAGCGGCAGCCGCAGGGGGTGCCACGAGTACTCCCTGCGGCTGGACGTCCTGGGGTGGTCAGCCGACCTTCTCGAACTCCGCGTCGCCGCGGCGCTCGGTGAGCTGCGGGTTGCGGCGCTTGAGGACCGCCCAGCCGACGCCGAGGGCGACGGCCCAGCCGGCCGCGACGTACAGGCAGACCCGCGCGTCCTTGTCGTACGCGATCATGCAGGTCACGCCGATGAGGAAGAGCAGCGCGACCCAGCTGAAGAGCGCACCGCCGGGAGCGGGGAAGGACGAGGCGCGCAGCCGGCCCGCGTCGACCGCGGCGCGGTAGCGGATGTGGCTGACGAGGATCATCATCCAGGTCCAGATGCCGGCGGCGGTGGCGACGGAGGTGACGTAGAGGAACGCCTTCTCCGGGACGACGTAGTTCAGGACGACGCCGATGCCCATGAGCGCGACGGAGACGGTGATGCCGACGGCGGGCGTCTTGCGGGCGTTGAGCTTGCCGAACGCCTGCGGCGCCTCACTGTTGGACGCCAGGTCGCGCAGCATCCGGCCGGTGGAGTACATGCCCGAGTTGCAGGACGACAGGGCCGCGGTGAGCACCACGAAGTTCACGATGCCCGCGGCGAGCGGGATGCCGATCTTGCCGAAGGCGTGCACGAACGGGCTCTCACCGGCGGAGAACTCGGTCCACTTCACGACGGAGAGGATCACCAGCAGGGCGCCGACGTAGAAGACGATGATGCGCCAGGGCAGGGTGTTGATGGCCTTGGGCAGGGTCTTCTCGGGGTTCTCGGACTCGCCCGCGGTGACGCCGACGAGCTCGACGGCGAGGTAGGCGAACATGACGCCCTGGAGCGTCATCAGGCTGGAGCCGATGCCGTTCGGGAAGAAGCCGTCGTGCGCCCAGAGGTTGGAGACGGTGGCGGTGTCACCGGCGTCGGAGAAGCCGAGGGTGAGCACGCCGAGACCGATGACGATCATGCCGATGATGGCCGTGACCTTGATCATCGAGAACCAGAACTCGACCTCGCCGAAGATCTTGACGGAGATCAGGTTGACGCCGAAGAGCACCACCAGGAACACCAGGGCGCTGACCCACTGGGGGATCTCCGGGAACCAGAAGTGGATGTAGATCGCGGCGGCCGTCAGTTCGGCCATGCCGGTGACCACCCACATGAGCCAGTACGTCCAGCCCGTGACGAACCCGAAGAACGGGCCGAGGAACTCGCGGGCGTACTCGGCGAAGGAGCCGGAGACGGGCCGGTAGAGGAGCAGCTCGCCCAGGGCCCGCATGATGAAGAAGATCACGACGCCGGCGAGGGCGTACATGAGGATGATGCTGGGGCCGGCCTTGGCGATGTTCGCACCGGCGCCCATGAACAGGCCGACGCCGATGGCGCCACCGATCGCGATCATCTGGACCTGGCGACTGCCGAGTCCCCGCTCGTAGCCCTCCTCGGGCACGTTTTCCGTGTCGACCTGCGCAGAGGTCATGTGTGGTGCGCCTTTCTCCATGCCGATCCGGGCCCTCGTCGGCCTCGGATCGGGTTTCGATCCCCCCGGAATGATGGAGCTGAGCGGGCCCGGAAGCCCGCTCGTGCCTGGCCGGCGGTTGCCGGCTCGGTGGCGCACCCGGCCGAACATTCGGGTGGTGTTCTGCCGGGCGGTCGTGAAGATTTATCACGGCCGCAACACTGATCACAGGGAGGGGATGTGGCACACCGCACAGGGAAAAGCGGACAAAATGCTTTCGAGGGGGCCATAGGAGGCGGGTGCGGTGACGGGATCGTTATCCGGATTTGAGTGTCCTCTGAGCGAACACTCTTCGGTCACCTGCCGGTCACACAACCTGCACTGATCAGGCCATAAGGGTTCCGACCAGCGTCTCCTGGAGTCCACCCAGCCAGAGGTAGGCCATCACCATCGGCTTGCGGGGGTCGTCGTCCGGGAGGCGGTAGAGGAGGTCGGTGTCCTCGTCCTCGGTGATCTCCAGCCGCGAGCCGATCGCGAGCCGTAGGTCGTTCAGGGCTCCCAGCCACTGCTGGGACTCCGCCGGCGACAGCTTCAGCACCGCGCCGCCCTCGCCGGCCGAGGCGGAGGAGAGCGCGTCGAGGGAGCGGATCACCGCGAGGGCGCTGTCCCGCTTGCCGGCCCGCAGATCGTTCTCGGTGTAGCGCCGGAACTCCGCGGAGTACGCCTTCTGCTCCTCGGCGTCCCGCGGCGAGGCGGGCTCCTCCGGGTCGCTGTAGGCGTCCGGGAACAGCCGCCTCAGGACCGGGTCGCTGGGCGGTTCGCTGGGGCCCTCGGCGAACAGATCGGCGAGGGGGTCGCCGCTGTCCTCGGCGGGGCCGGGGCCGATGAGCTCCAGGAGCTGGACGGCCAGCGACCGGATGATGGAGATCTCGACGTCGTCGAGGGCGACGGCCGCGCCGCCGCCGGGGAGCGGTTCGAAGGTTCCGGGCATGAACGCCTTTTCGCTGCTGGGCGGGGAGCTGGCTACTTGCGGTCCTGCTGGAGAGTGGCCCACAGGCCGTAGCCGTGCATGGCCTGCACGTCGCGTTCCATCTCCTCGCGGCTGCCGCTGGAGACGACCGCCCGGCCCTTGTGGTGGACGTCGAGCATGAGCTTGGTGGCCTTGTCCTTGGAGTAGCCGAAGTACGACTGGAAGACGTACGTCACATAGCTCATGAGGTTGACCGGGTCGTTGTGGACGATGGTGACCCACGGGACGTCCGGCTCGGGTACGGCGAAGACCTCCTCCGCCGACTCGGTGCGTTCGATCTCCAGGGGCGCGGGTGACGTCACACTGCCCATGCTGCCACCCGAGGGGGGTAGTCGCACAAACGGGCCTGGCCGCAAGGCGATCGCGTGTCCGCGGACCGCAATCGTCAGATTGACGAAATGGGGGTACGCTCCTCACCATGCTGCGGACACCGGGGGACAACCCCCGGACCCCCGGCCGACACACCACACGGCGAGAAATGGCGAGGAGAGCTGACGTGGACGTAGCGGACCTTGGGCTGCCGGTGGACGTTCCCTCGACGGCGCTCTTCACGGACCAGTACGAGCTGACGATGCTGCGGGCCGCCCTGGCGTCGGGCACGGCCGAGCGGCGGAGCGTGTTCGAGGTCTTCACCCGGAGGCTGCCGAACGGGCGCCGCTACGGCGTCGTGGGCGGCACCGGACGGGTGCTGGACGCGGTGGAGAACTTCCGCTTCGACACGGCCGTGCTGAGCTTCCTGCGCGAGCGGGAGATCGTCGACGAGGAGACCCTGGACTGGCTGGCGGGCTACCGGTTCCGCGGCGACATCTGGGGCTACCCCGAGGGCGAGGTGTACTTCCCGGGCTCGCCGATCATGCGGGTCGAGGGCACCTTCGCCGAGTGCGTGCTGCTGGAGACCGTGATCCTGTCGATCCTCAACCACGACTCGGCGATCGCCGCGGCCGCCTCGCGCATGTCGGCGGCCGCCGGTGACCGGCCGCTGATCGAGATGGGCGCCCGGCGCACCCACGAGCTGGCGGCGGTGGCGGCCTCCCGGGCCGCGTACGTCGGCGGCTTCGCGACCACCTCCGACCTGGCGGCCGGCTTCCGCTACGGCATCCCGACCGTCGGCACCTCCGCGCACGCCTTCACCCTGCTGCACGACAGCGAGCGGGACGCCTTCCAGGCCCAGGTGAACACGCTGGGCCGGGGCACCACACTGCTGGTGGACACCTACGACGTCGCCGAGGCGGTCCGCACGGCCGTCGAGGTCGCCGGCACCGAGCTGGGCGCGGTGCGGATCGACTCCGGTGACCTGCTGCTCGTGGCGCACCGGGTGCGCCAGCAGCTCGACGAGCTGGGCGCAACCGATACGAAGATCGTCGTGACCTCCGACCTGGACGAGTACGCGATCGCCTCGCTGGCCGCGGCGCCGGTGGACGCCTACGGCGTCGGTACGCAGCTGGTGACGGGCTCCGGCCACCCCACGTCCTCGATGGTCTACAAGCTGGTCGCGCGGGCCGAGTCCACGGGCCCGAAGGCGCCGCTGGTGCCGGTGGCGAAGAAGTCCACGGGCGGCAAGACGTCGGTCGGCGGACGCAAGTGGGCCGCGCGGCGGCTGGACTCCTACGGGGTCGCCGAGGCCGAGGTGATCGGGACCGGGCCGGTGCCGTCCGGCCTCGCGGACCGGCAGCTGCAGGTGGAGCTGGTCAAGGGCGGCGAGGTGGTGGCGCGCGAGCCCCTGGACGCGGCGCGCGAGCGGCACACGAGGGCGCGCGCGGGTCTCCCGATGTCGGCCACGCAGCTCTCGCGCGGGGAGCCCGTCCTTCCCACGGAGTACCTGCACGAGAGCTCGGGTAGCTAATTGCGTGTGCCGTGACGCGCCGACCCGTACCCCCTCCCGTCCGCTCCCCTCTGTCAATAGGCTCGGTGGTTCAACGGCCGGGCTTGCCGACCTCATAGCCGAAGGACACCGACCATGCGCCGCGCCTTGATCGTCGTCGATGTGCAGAACGACTTCTGCGAGGGGGGCAGCCTCGCGGTGTCCGGCGGTGCCGACGTGGCCGCCGCCGTCACGGAGCTGATCGGGCAGGCGGCCGGGTCCGGCTACCAGCACGTCGTGGCCACCCGCGACCACCACATCGCCCCCGGCGGCCACTTCTCCGCCAACCCGGACTACGCCCGCTCCTGGCCCGCGCACTGCGTCGCCGGCACGGAGGGCGTCGGCTTCCACCCGAACTTCGCCCCCGCCGTCGCCTCCGGCTCGATCGACGCGGTGTTCGACAAGGGGGCGTACTCGGCGGCATACAGCGGTTTCGAGGGCGCGGACGAGAACGGCACGCCCCTGGCCGACTGGCTGCGCTCCCGCGACGTCACCGAGGTCGACGTGGTCGGCATCGCCACGGACCACTGCGTGCGCGCCACGGCCCTCGACGCCGCCCGGGAGGGCTTCCGTACGCAGGTCCTGCTGGACCTGACGGCCGGGGTGGCCCAGGAGAGCACCGAGCGGGCCCTGGAGGAGCTGCGCCAGGCGGGCGTGGAGCTGTCGGGCAAGCCGGTCGTGCAGTAGCCCCGGCGTCCAGAGGGGCGTCCGCCGGTCAGGTCTGGGCCGTCGGGCGCCTGAGGAGCGCTCTGATCGGCCGCCACAGTTCCTGGGCCAGGTCCGGGCTCGACGCGACACCGTTGTCGGGGGCCGTGCGCCATATGAGGCCGTCCGGGTGGTGCAGGACCGCGGTGATCTCGTCGGGGGTCGGCGGGGCCGCGTTGCCGCGCAGGTAGACCGACCGCAGACCGAGGTTGCGGAGCCTGGTCAGGGCCCGGGCGCGGTTCACGGAGTGGACGAGGACGCGGACGGCGCCGGGGCCGTCGGCGGCGGGGCTGGGCAGGTTCAGTGCCACCACCACCGTGCCGTTCGGCAGCTTGCAGAAGCCTCCTGCGGCCATGCGCTCATCCCCCCGTGTCGGTCGGTGTCAATAAGAGAGCCACAGGACGCACCTAAACACGGATCGGCGGTGACCCGCCAGTGGGTCACCGCCGATCATGTTCTGACCTGCAAGGATGCGGATTACCTACCCGCGGCGCCGACCTCCAGCTCGATCGTCGAGCCGTCCTTGGCTTCCTTGAGGATCTTGATCTTCGTGTTGGTGTCAGTGATCTTGACGCCCGCGGTGGGGTTCGACTCGTCGTAGTAGGTGTTCTTCCGGTCGTTGAAGACCGAGACGCCCTTCGACCCCGGGATGTACTTCGCCACGTCCGCCTTGTGCAGCGTCATGCCGTCGGTGCGGTAGAGGCTGAACGGCGAGTCGTAGGCCTGGATGCGGTTGCGCATCAGCGTGCCGTCGGCCCACTTCAGCTGGTCCGGGTGCGAGTCGATCGGCAGGACCAGACCGGTGCCCTTGTGCTGGCTGGTGTTGTTGTCGACCTGGGAGGTGTCCCACTTCCAGATCAGCAGGCCGTTCTGGTACGCGTAGTGCTCCACCCAGTCCGGACGCGCCGTGAAGCCGAAGTTGTACGGGCCGGTCTTCAGCGTCTTGTCGTACGACACGTACTGCCGGTTCTCGGCGATGTAGTACTGCGCGTAGTCCTTGGTGAAGGACGCGCCGATGCGGGAGAAGCCGGTGGCCTTCCACGCGGCGTCCGCGCTCTCGGCGTTGTCGGAGAAGACGGGCGCGCCGTCGGCCGTCACCGTGATCGCGTCGGCCGCGAAGCCCTTCTGGGCCACGCCGCCGTCGGTCTGGTAGCGGAAGCGGAGGTCGATCTTCTTGCCCGCGTAGGCGTCGAGCGGGAAGGCGAGCTTCTTGTAACCGTCGACCGTGCCGGTCAGGACCGGCTTGTCGCTGGCGTCGCGCTGGATCGGCTGGCCGTCCACCGTGCCGTCGACAGCGGTCCAGTTGGCGCCGCCGTCGGTCGAGACCTCGGTGTAGAGGAAGTCGTAGTTGGCCTCGATGTCGTACCAGCCGTCGAGGGTCAGCTGCGCCTTCGACTTGCCGGTCAGGTCGACGACACGCGTCAGGGTGTTCTTGAGGTTGTCACCGCTGCCGCTCCACCACTGGGTCTTGCCCTCGGCGGGGGCGACGACCTCGGTGGTGACCGCCTTCTTGGGGAGGTCGACGACCAGGGCCTGCTTGTGCTTGGTGTTGTACTCCGCCACGCCCAGCTTGTGCCAGGAGTTGACGCCGGCCTTGGCCTTGTCGAAGTTCAGCCAGCCGAGCTGCAGCTTGTCCCAGGCGGTCATGTCGCCGGGCAGGTCACCGATCTCGTTCTTGCCGGTGCCGAGCCAGGAACCGGACGACATCAGCGTCCAGAAGCCGGTGGAGTTCTCGCCGCCCGCGGTGTCGTAGTGGTCCGGCAGGCCGAGGTCGTGGCCGTACTCGTGGGCGTAGACGCCGAGTCCGCCGTTCTCGGGCTGGACGGTGTAGTCGCCGACCCAGATGCCGGTGTCGCCGATCTTCGCGCCGCCGAGCTTGTTGTTCTCGGGGCCGGTGGCGCCGGCGTCGGTGCCGAAGGCGTACCAGCGGTGGGCCCAGATCGCGTCGGTGCCCTGGGCGCCGCCGCCCGCGGACTCGTCCTCGCCGGCGTGCACGATCTGGAAGTGGTCGATGTAGCCGTCGGACTCGTTGAAGTCGCCGTCGCCGTCGAAGTCGTAGCGGTCCCACTCGTCGAAGCGCGCGACGTCCGCCTTGATCTGCGCGTCGGTCCTCCCCGCTGCCTTCTGCTGGGAGACCCAGGCGTTCAGACCGTCGCTGACGACGTTCCACACACTGGAGCAGTTGGTGTCACCGCAGGCGTTGTTGCCGTAGCGCGCCTCGTTGTAGGGGACCTTGACCCAGTCCGAGACCTCGCCGTCGACCGAGTAGCGGCCCGAGGACTGCTTCTCGTAGTAGGTCTTGACGGAGTCGACGCCCTTGCCGGAACCGAAGTACAGGTCCTGGAAGTAGTCCCGGTCGTAGTCGGCCCGCCAGGCCGTGGAGTTGTCCTTCTTGCGGTCGGGCTTGGGTATCGCGTTGTGCAGCGGGCCCGGGGTGCCGCCGTAGCGGCTGTCGACCTGGTCGCCGAACTCGACCAGGATCGTGAAGATCTTGTCGGTCTTCTCGCGGCCGAGCTCGACGTACTTGGCGTCGCCCTTCTTGCTCTTGAGCTGGACGACCTTCGAGCCCTCGCGGTTCTTGACCTTGCTCTTGCCCGACAGGACCTGGTTCAGGGCCTCCTGGCGCTGGGCGTCCTGCGTCTTGCTCAGGGGGCCTTCGAGGTCGTGCTCGTCATGGTGACGTTCCGCCGGGTCGTGCCGGTCCACGGTGGTGGGCCGGGGAGCCGGGGCGTCGTCGGCCACCGCGTAGGTCGAGGCGGTGGCAGTGGCCGCCGCGAGCGCCACGCTTATGGCGGCCGCTCTGAACGTCCAGGGTCTACTGGTCACTTGAGATCCTCCCCCGCGTTCGGGCGCGCGGCAGGCAGGGTCCCGGTCGTGGAAGTCCGCGCGCGCGTGATCAACGCGTGTAGTCAAGTGACGACATTTGACTAGAGGTTTAGAAGAAAAGACAGACCTTGACTTGCACAAGTCAAGTGCACTATGCGGAGGCAACGTTCGTTTTACGGACAACCAAACGGTTGTCCCGAGGCACTCCCCATCGGCCGTGCGGGCGCGTGCATATGTCCACTACGTGGACGTCATGACTCCGTGCGCCCCCTGTGCACCGCCCTTGTTGATTAGGTCACGCTTACCGCCGGTTCCGGTCGGGCACCCTGCCGGTGAGAATGTCGGAAGGCCGAACGCCCGGAAACCGGCGCAATGCCAGGCCGACACCGCCGTGGACCCCCACTTCGAGGACATGATGGCCATGCCCCGTCCGACTGCCGCACAGCTCGCCTACGGTGCGTGCACCGTGATCTTCTCGACCTTCGCCATGCTGCTGCTGTCTCAGACGAGTTCGGGCGCGGGGATCGCGGTCATCGCCGTCGCGGCGCTCGCCCTCGGGCTGCTGGTCGCCATGACGGTGCCGCTGTCCCAGAAGCGCCCCGCCGCGGTGGAACAGCCCGCACCCCAGGAACCGGTACGGGCCTCGATCCCGGCGCCGGCCCCGGAACCGGTACGCGAACGGGCGGCCTCCTGACCGCCCGCTGCACCCCGGTCGACCCCTCTGCGCCTCAATCGGTGCTGACCACGACCGTTTTGGCCGCCTTGTCGTGCAGGCCCTGCTTGTAGGGCCGGTCGAAGAAGCTCCAGCCGCCGCAGATCGCGGTCCACACGCACGCGCAGCAGAAGGCGAACGGGATCCACAGCACCGCGGCACGCGCCAGCGCGTTCTGCACGGAGGGCGTCGCACCGTTGTCCAGGTTGGCCACCCGCATCCGCAGCAGCTTCTTGCCGAGGGTCTGGCCGGTCCGCGCGGTCAGAACGGTGTCGTAGGCGATGTAGAGGACGGCGGCGACCCCCGACTGCCAGAACGACTTGCTGACCTCGATGCGGTCGCTGTCCACGTCGTACTCGTTGACGTCGAAGCCCCACGTGATCAGCCAGACGACGACACCCACCAGGATCATGTCGATGATGCGCGCGAGCGTGCGCTTGCCGCTGTCGGCCAGCGGGGGCATGCCGGCGAGGGGGTCGGTGGGGTAGGAACCACCGCCGTACGGATCGCCGCCGTAGGGGCCGCCTCCGAAGCCGTCGCCCGGACCACCGGGACCGCCCGGGCCTCCGGGACCGCCGCCCTCGTACGGCGGGGGTTCGCTGCCGTAGGGCGAGCCCCCGCCCTGGCCGGGTGGCTCGTTCGGGGGGCGCTTGCGGAACGGGTCGTCTTCCGGGGGCTGCTGACCGGGGCCGGAGGGCGGTTCGCTGCTCATGGCCCGAGTCGACCGCGAACCCCCGGCCTCCGCACCCAGGGACGGCCGTCCGAGGGAGGTCAGCCCGCCACGAAGGTGTGTGCGGCCTTGTCGTGCCAGCACTGGCGCCAGGGCCGGTCGAAGAGGCACCAGGCGACGCCGACGATCCCCACCACGAGGAGCCCGGGCACGCTGTAGACCAGCCAGCGGCGCAGGGCCGCACCGAAACCGGGCGAGTCGTGGCCCTCGATGTCGCGGACGTCGAGGCCCATCAGCTTCTTGCCGAGGGTGCGGCCCCACTTGGCGGTGGGCAGCACCTCGCAGAGCACGCCGGCGAGCAGCAGCACGGCCAGGATGATGCCGAGGTAGACCGAGGTGGTGCCGTCGAGCAGCCAGACCGTGACGGTCTCGCCGGAGAGCTTGGCCGCGTCGATCTTCTCGTTGACGTGGTCGATCGCCTTGGTGCCGAGCGGGACGGCGGCCGCGGCGGTGAGCGCGGCGAGCACGACGGTGTCCAGCAGCCGGGCCACCAGCCGCTTGCCGAGTCCGGCCGGGCGGGCCTCCGCCTGGCGCCGGGCGGCTGCCTGGAACACGTCCTCGACCGGCGGCTTCCAGGGTGTGACGGGCTGCTCGTCACCGGCTCCGGCGAGCCGGTGTACCTGCTGCGCCCAGGAGGACTGGCCGCCGCCGGGGCCCGCGCTGAGGGGCGTACCGGAGGAGGCCGCGGCGCCGGGCTGGGCGCTGCCGGGCCCGCCGGACTGCGCGGGGACGGTGGGCGCCGCCTGGGGTCCGGACAGCGCCGTCGGGGCGGCCCCGGCCTGCCCGGCGGAGGCGCGGGCGGCGACCGCCTTGCCCGCGCCGAAGCCGGGCCCTGCGGAAGCGTTCCCGGACCCGCTCGGCCCGGCCTGCGCGCCGAACGCCGGTCCCGACGGGCCCGCGCCCGCCGCTCCCGGCGGGCCGCCGAAGGCGGCTGCCGCCGTGCCGCTGCCCGGGCCGGCCGGACCGAAGCCGGAACCTGCTGCTCCGCCTTGCCCGCCGGAACCGGAAGCGGCCGGGTCGCCGCCCGGTCCCGCCGGACCGAAGCCGGACGCCGCCGCGCCGCCGCCCGATCCCGCCGGACCAAAGCCTGCGCCGCCGGAGTTGCCGCCGGAAGCCGTCGCCCCGCGGTCCGGACCCCCCGGCCCCCCGGCCGGTTTCGAGCCGCCGCCGGCCGGGCCCGTGCGCGGGGACACCGCGCGGAACGTCATCGTGCCGTCGTCGGGGGCATCGGCCGGGGCCCCTCCCCCGGGCTGTCCCGTCTGCCCCGTCGGGCGGCGGAACACGAACGTGCTGCCCTCCGCCGCCGCGTTCGCCTCCTGGTCGGACGGCGTGACGTTCGCCGTGCCGTCGGTGCGGGCGGCCTCCCCGTCGGGGCGCCGGCCTGCGGGCGACACCCTCGGGTCGGCGCCCTGCGCCCCCTGCGGCGCGCCCCACGAGACACGGCGGTCCTGGTCGCCGCCGAAGCCGGACTGGCGCGAGCGGTCCGCGCCCCAGGCGGAGGCCGGTTCGGGACGGCTGCCGTGCTGGGCGTCGGCGGCGGACGGCGGCTCGGGCTCCTCGACCGGGTCCTCGTCGAAGAAGTGCGGGCCGGTCTCCTCGACCGAGGCGGGCTGCGCCGTCCCCGCTCCGGGCGGCGGCGCGAGCGACTCGCCGTCCCGGGGTGCCGGACGGCTGGTGCCCGGCACCCAGGAGGCACCGTTCCAGTACCGGACATATCCAGGAATGGACGGGTCCGGGTAATACCCTTCGCGGGGCCTGTCGTCACCGGGGGCCGGGGTTGGGGCGCTCATGTCCGTCGTCCCGTATCTGCTCGGGGGCCAAATGGGGGCCTCCACATCTATCAGACGTGCGCAAGCCCCACCGGCGCTCCCACCGGACCCACCCCTTTCGAGCACCGATGTGCTACGCGCCGCGCCGCTCCGGCGGATCCCCGTGCGAAAAAAACTTCCGGGAAGGCGCGTAATGCCGCGGCCCCCGCCCGCTCTCTCCTCCTGACCGGCCCTCGCGGGCAGCCGTCAGGAGAAGGGAGACCGCCGTGCACACCGTGGTGGAGCGGGAAGTGGAGCTGAAACTCGTCCTGTCGCCGGAGCGCAGGATCCCCGTGCCGGCCCGGCTCGGGTACCTCACGGACGACCCCTACGCCGTCCACGTCACCTTCCACATCGACACCGAGCACCCGGTGTACTGGACGTTCGCCCGGGAGCTGCTGGTCGAGGGCGTGTTCCGGCCGTGCGGGCAGGGGGACGTGCGGGTGTGGCCGACGAAGACCGAGGGGCGCAGCGTCGTGCTGATGGCGCTGAGTTCACCCGCCGGGGACGCCCTGCTGGAGGCCCCCGCGGCGGCGGTGTCGGCCTGGCTGGAGCGGACGCTGCGGGTGGTGCCGCCGGGGACGGAGGGCGAACAGCTGGGCCTCGACGACGAACTGGCCCAGTTGCTCGCCCAGTGAGGGCCCGGGGCTCAGAAGAGCTTGCCCGGGTTCAGGATGTTCAGCGGGTCGAACGCCTGCTTGACGGCCCGCTGCATCTCCATGCCCACGGGGCCGATCTCGCGCGCGAGCCACTCCTTCTTCAGGATGCCGACGCCGTGTTCGCCGGTGATGGTGCCGCCCAGGTCCAGGCCGAGGGCCATGATCTCGTCGAAGGACTCGCGGGCGCGCCGGGACTCGTCGGGGTCGGCCGGGTCGAAGCAGACCGTCGGATGGGTGTTGCCGTCTCCCGCATGGGCGACGACACCGATGGTGAGCTGGTACTTTCCGGCGATCCTGTCGACGCCTTCGAGCATCTCGGCGAGCCGGGAGCGCGGCACGCACACGTCGTCGATCATCGTCACGCCCTTGACCGCCTCCAGCGCGGTGAGCGACAACCGCCGCGCCTGGAGGAGCAGTTCGGACTCGGTCACATCGTCGGCGGGGACGACCTGGGTGGCCCCGGCCGCCTCGCACAGGGCGCCGACGGCTGCGAGGTCGGCGGCGGGGGCGGTGGTGTCGAACGCGGCCAGGAGCAGGGCCTCGGTGCTCTCGGGGAGGCCCATCTGCGCCATGTCGTTGACGGCCTTGACCGTCGTACGGTCCATGAGTTCGAGGAGTGACGGCACATGGCCGCCCTCCATGATCCGGCAGACGGCGTCGCAGGCCGCGGCGGCGGAGGCGAACTCGGCGGCCAGCACCAGTTGCTCGGGCGGCTTGGGGCGCAGCCCGAGGACGGCCCGCACGACGATGCCGAGCGAGCCCTCGGAGCCGACGAACAGGCGGGTGAGGTCGTAGCCGGCGACGCCTTTGGCGGTGCGGCGGCCGGTGGACATGAGGCGCCCGTCGGCGAGCACCACGTCCAGTCCGAGGACGTACTCGGCGGTGACCCCGTACTTCACGCAGCACAGGCCGCCGGAGGCGGTGCCGATGTTGCCGCCGATGGTGCACATCTCCCAGCTGGAGGGGTCCGGCGGGTAGTACAGGCCGTGTTCGCCGACGGCGCGGGACAGGGCGGCGTTGACCACGCCCGGTTCGCACACGGCGATGCGGTCGACCGGGTTGATCTCCAGGATCCGGTCCATCTTCGTCAGGGAGAGCACGATGCAGCCGTCGGAGGCGTTGGCGGCGCCGGACAGCCCGGTGCGGGCGCCCTGCGGGACGACGGGGACGCGCAGGGCGGTGGCGGTGCGCATCACGTGCTGGACCTGCTCGGTCGTGCGGGGCAGCACGACCACGGCCGGGGCGCCGGCCGGGCAGAAGCTCGCCATGTCGTTGGCGTAGGAGGCCGTGACGTCGGGGTCGGTGAGGACCGCTTCGGCCGGGAGGCCGCTGAGCAGCAGGTCCACGAGGTCGCCGGTCGCTGCGGTGTCCTCGGAGCTGGGCGCTTCGATACGGCTCATGATCACAGGTTCGCACCCGGGGCCATCGGTGTGAACCCCGTCGGCCGGGCCCTTCGGCTGCCCGGGTGCGGTCGTCGTACTGACGCACAGTGAGCGCCATGGAGAAGCAGCAGGAGGGCCCGGTGCGGCAGGAGGCAAGCGTGAGACGCCGCCGGGTGCTGATCGCCTCCGTGGCGGGGTGTGCCGTGCTGGGCGGGGTGCTGGTGCTGCTGCCGCGGGAGCCCGCCGGGCCCGCTCGCCCGTCGCCCGGGGCGGTGGCCATGGCTGCGGTGGGCAGTGGGGTGCCGGCCACGCTGCCCGGCCTGGCGGAGCTGATCGGCGAGCGGGAGAAGGCCGTACGGGCCCGGCCCGGGGACGCGGCGTCCTGGGCGGTGCTCGGGGCGGCCTACGTGGAGCGGGGGCGGCGGCTCGCGGATCCGGCGTACTACCCGCGAGCGGAGAAGGCGTTGCGTGCGTCGCTGGAGGCACAGCCGCAGCGCAACACCCGGGCCGTGGCGGGGCTCGCCGCGCTGGCGAACGCCCGGCGGGACTTCCGCGCCGGGCGCCGGTGGGGCGAGGCGGCGCTGAAGCTGGAGCCGCGGCGGTGGACGACGTATCCGCTGCTCATCGACGCCTACACCGGGCTCGGCGAGCACAGGGCGGCCAAGCGGACGCTGGACCGGCTCACGGAGCTGCGCTCCGGCCCCGCCGTGCTCGCGCGGGCCGCGGCGGTGCACCGCGACCGGGGCCGGCCGGAGGACGCGGCGGCCTCGCTGGCGGACGCGGCGGCGGGCGCGCGGGCTCCCGTGGAGCGGGCGGCCTATCTGGAGCAGGCCGGGCGCCTCGCCTTCGAACGCGGCGATCCCGATGCCGCGCTGCGGCACTTCCGGGAGGCGGCCCGCCTCGACCCCGACCAGCGGGCCGCGCAGGCCGGGCAAGGCCGGGCACTGGCGGCCCTCGGCCGGACGGCGCAGGCCCTGAAGGCCTACCGGGTGGCCCTCGCCGGGCAGCCGTGTCCGCAGTACGCCCTGCAACTGGGCGAGTTGTACGAGTCGCTGGGCATGCCGGATGCGGCCCGGGCCCAGTACGGCCTGCTGCGGGAGCGGGTGCGGGGCGCTGCCGCGGGCGGGGCCGACGAGGGGCTGGTGCTGGGTCGGCTGGAGGCCGATCACGGCGATCCGGCGGCGGCGGTACGGCGGTTGCGGGCGGAGTGGCGGCGCCGGCCCGCCCCGGAGGTCGCCGACGCGCTGGGATGGGCGCTGTACCGGGCCGGGGAGCCCGCGCAGGCGTTGTGGTTCGCCCTGCGGGCGACGGACCCCGAACGCGGCGGCGGGCTGGGCGACGCGCTGTACATGTACCACCGGGGCATGATCGAACAAGACCTGGAACACCACGGCGCCGCCCGACGACACCTCACGGAGGCCCTGCGGATCAACCCGCACTTCTCTCCGCTGCACGCGCCCGCGGCGCGGGCCGCGGTCGAGGCCCTGGGCGAGCCGCCGGACGAGGGAGTGCCGGAGATGGACGCCGGGGCGCGGTAGGCGCTACGGCCCGCCGCGTCTGCCGTCGGCCACCCGGCGGGGCAGCGGGCCCACAGCAGGCCAACGGGCCCCGGCGGTGCGGCGCCCCGGGGCGCCCCAGGGCGCGGTCGTGCCGCACGCCGGTACGGCGAACACGACTGCCTCTCGGCGAGGAACGAACTCGCCGTACTGCACCGAAATCCCCGTGCGGTCGTGAGGCGCCGTCACAGCACGCCGGTATGGCAGGCCCGACGACTGCCACCAGGCGGGGGAACGAACCCGCCGAGCAGGTGCCCGCAGCACGCGGACGGCCGTCGAGGCGCTGGACGAGCCGGCGGACGAAAGGGCCGGATCTGCACGACGGGGCGGGGTGGCCGGGAACCCCGCCGCGGCTGCCGCCGACCACCCGGCGAGGCACGGGCCCGCACTACGCGCCGGCGGGCCCCCGGGCAGGGCGCAGACCCGAGCGCCCCAGGGGCGCGATCGTGGCCGCACGCCGGGACGGCGGCACGACGACTGCCCCCCGGCGAGGAACCAACTCGCCCTACCCGGTGCGCGGCGGGTACGGAGGCCTCCGCCGGTCGCCCGGCGACGCGCGGGCTCGCCCTGCGGCAACGCCCCCGCGAACAGGGGCGGCGGCCCCAGGGCGTCTTCGTCGCCGCGCGGCGGTAGCGCAGTGCGGCGGGCATGCGCAGCGGTCGCGGGGGTGCGGGTGCCCCGTGACACCCGCACCCCCGCGACCCGCACCCCCGCGACCCGCGCCCGCCGGCGGCTACAGGTTGCCGCGGCGGTCCTGCTCGCGCTCGATCGCCTCGAACAGGGCCTTGAAGTTGCCCTTGCCGAAGCCCATCGAGCCGTGGCGCTCGATGATCTCGAAGAAGACGGTCGGACGGTCCTGGACCGGCTTGGTGAAGATCTGCAGCAGGTAGCCGTCCTCGTCGCGGTCGGCGAGGATCTTCAGTTCGCGCAGGGTGTCGATCGGGACGCGGGTCTCGCCGACCCACTCCCCCAGCGTGTCGTAGTAGGAGTCGGGCGTGTTGAGGAACTCGACACCGGCCGCCCGCATCGTACGGACCGTCTGGACGATGTCGCCCGTGTTGAGCGCGATGTGCTGCACGCCCGCGCCGCCGTAGAACTCCAGGTACTCGTCGATCTGGGACTTCTTCTTGGCGATGGCCGGCTCGTTGATCGGGAACTTGACCTTGAGCGTGCCGTCGGCGACGACCTTCGACATCAGCGCGCTGTACTCGGTGGCGATGTCGTCGCCCACGAACTCCTTCATGTTCGTGAAGCCCATCACCTTGTTGTAGAAGCCGACCCACTCGTTCATCCGGCCGAGCTCGACGTTGCCGACGCAGTGGTCGATCGCCTGGAAGGTGCGCTGCGCGGGCGGTTCCACGATGGGCTGGGCCGCGACGTAACCCGGCAGGTACGGGCCGTCGTAACCGGTGCGCTCGACGAGGGTGTGGCGGGTCTCGCCGTACGTGGCGATGGCCGCCAGGACGACCGTGCCGTGCTCGTCCTTCCGCTCGTACGGCTCGGCGACCGAGCGGGCCCCGTGCTCCAGGGCGTAGGCGTAGGCGGCGCGCGCGTCCGGGACCTCGATGGCGAGGTCGACGACGCCGTCGCCGTGCTCGGCCACGTGCTTCGCGAGGAAGTGGCCCCACTCGGTGGTGGGCTTGATGACCGAGGTGAGGACGAAGCGGGCGGAGCCGTTCTCCAGGACGTACGCAGCGGTCTCGCGGCTGCCGTTCTCCGGTCCGGAGTAGGCGACCAGCTTCATGCCGAAGGCGGTGGAGTAGTAGTGCGCCGCCTGCTTGGCGTTGCCCACGGCGAAGACGACCGCGTCCATTCCCTTGACCGGGAAGGGGTCGGCCTGCCGGGCGGTGTCGGGAGTGTGGTGTGTGGTCTGCGTCATAGCCGCAGGGTCTCCCCGCTCGGCAAGGTGCGCAATAGTTTGTATTTTGACTGGGCAATCTGTTCAGCATTACGGCCGTATCAGCGGCCCTTCTGTACAGGATGACCATGCCGGGAGGCTGCTGTGGCGATCGATCATCTGGACGGCCGGATCATCCTGCTGCTCGCCCGCGAGCCGCGGATCGGGGTGCTGGAGATGTCCCGGCGGCTGGGGGTGGCCCGCGGCACCGCGCAGGCGCGGCTGGACCGGCTTCAGTCGAACGGAGTCATCAGCGGATTCGGCCCGCAGGTGGATCCGGCCGCGCTCGGATACCCGGTCACGGCGTTCGCCACGCTGCAGATCCGGCAGGGGCAAGGGCCGGACGTACGGGCCCACTTGGCGACCGTGCCGGAAGTGCTGGAGCTGCACACGACCACCGGCACCGGGGACATGCTGTGCCGGCTCGTGGCCCGTTCCAACGCCGATCTCCAGCGTGTGATCGACCGGGTCGTCGGTTTTGATGGCATCGTCCGGGCCTCCACGGCGATCGTCATGGAGAACCCCGTTCCGCTGCGGATCATCCCGCTCGTGGAGCAGGCCGCGGAGGAGACCTGAGTCGTGGGGTGAGCGCGTGTGAACTTCTGGGAGTACCTGGTCAACCGGCACCAGCAGCTGCTCACGGACGCCTACCAGCACGCGAGCGCCGTCTTCCAGTGCATGGTGGTGGCGACCCTGCTCGGGGTGCTGATCGGCGTCGCCACGTACCGCAGCGAGTGGGCCGGGAACCTCGCGACCACGACCACCGCCACCATCCTGACCGTGCCGGCGCTCGCCCTGATCGGTCTGCTCATCCCCCTGGTGGGTCTCGGCGTGCCGCCCACGGTGATCGCGCTGACGCTGTACGGGCTGCTGCCGGTCGTGCGCAACGCGATCGTCGGGCTGCGCGGGGTCGACCCGACGCTGGTGGACGCGGCCACGGGCATCGGGATGTCCCGCCCGGCCCGGCTGCTGAGGGTCGAGCTGCCGCTGGCCTGGCCGCCGATCCTGACCGGCATCCGGGTGTCCACCCAGATGCTGATGGGCATCGCCGCCATCGCCGCGTACGCCTCGGGGCCGGGCCTGGGCAACGTCATCTTCCGCGGCCTGGCCTCGCTGGGCAGCGCCAACGCGCTCAACCAGGTCCTCGCGGGCACGCTCGGCATCATCGTCCTGGCCCTGCTGTTCGACGCCGCGTACGTCCTGATCGGACGGCTGACCATCCCCAGGGGGATCCGTGCCTGAGACCGGCGACCACGGCGCGTCCATCGCGCTGGAGAGCCTGACCAAGCGCTACCCGGGCAGTCCCCAGCCGGCCGTGGACAACGTGAGCATGGAGATCAAGGCGGGCGAGGTCGTCGTCTTCGTCGGCCCCTCGGGCTGCGGCAAGTCGACCACGCTCAAGATGATCAACCGGCTGATCGAGCCGACCGGCGGCCGCATCCGCATCGGCGGCGAGGACGTCACCGACATGGACCCGGTCAAGCTGCGCCGCACGGTCGGCTACGCCATCCAGTCCGCCGGGCTCTTCCCGCACATGACGGTCGCGCAGAACATCGGGATCGTCCCGAAGATGATCGGCTGGCCGAAGCCCCGCATCAGGGAACGGACCGAGGAGCTGCTCGACCTCGTGGGCCTGGACCCCGGGGAGTTCCACGGCCGCTACCCGCGTCAGCTCTCCGGTGGACAGCAGCAGCGCGTGGGCGTGGCCCGGGCCCTGGCCGCCGATCCCCCGGTGCTGCTGATGGACGAGCCGTTCGGTGCGGTGGACCCGATCACCCGGGACCACCTCCAGGACGAGCTGATCCGGCTCCAGCACGAGCTGCACAAGACGATCGTCTTCGTCACCCACGACTTCGACGAGGCCATCAAGATCGGCGACCGGATCGCCGTGCTGCGCGAGCGGTCGCACATCGCGCAGTTCGACACCCCGGAGGCGATCCTGACCAACCCGGCCGACGACTTCGTGTCCGGTTTCGTGGGCGCCGGTGCGGCGCTGAAGCGGCTGAACCTGACCCGCGTACGGGACGTGGAGATCACCGACTATCCGACGGTCACGGTCGACGACCCGCTGCAGCAGATCTTCAACCTGCTGCGGACCAGCGGCAGCAACGAGATCCTGCTGCTCGACCGGCGCCGCCGCCCCTACAAGTGGCTGCGGCGCGGCGACCTCATGCGGGCCCGGGGCACACTGGCCCGCGCCGGAACGCTGGTGAGCGACACGGTCACCCGGGACGCGACCCTGCGGGACGCGCTGGAGGCGGTGCTCACCGACAACGCGGGGCGGGTGGCGGTGACCGGGCGGCGCGGCGAGTACACGGGCGTCGTCGACATGGAGACGCTCATGAACTCCGTGCACGAGATGCTGGAGGCCGACCGGCTCGACGCGATGGAGCACCAGCACGAACTGGAGTCGCTGCGGGCCTCGCAGACGCACGCGGAGCAGGAGGGGGCCGCGGGTCCGGCGGGCGTGAGCGGCCCGGGAGGGCGGCAGTGACCGCCACGGAGATCGAGGAGACCTCCGAACCCCTCGACGAGTCCGAGGCGCCCCCGCCAGAGCGCCGGCCGTCCCGCCTCACCTGGCAGAAGCTGACGTTCCTGCCGGTGACGCTGATCGCCGTGCTGCTCGCCACCTGGCTGTGGTTCCGGCAGGCCGACCTGGACGCGCTCACCCGCAACGCCCTGTCGGGCGGCCAGGTCACCAAGGCGCTGTGGCAGCACATCCAGCTGACCGTGATCTCCACGTTCTTCGTGCTGATCATCGCGATCCCGCTGGGCATCCTGCTGACCCGCGGGGCGATGAGCAGGGCCACCCCGGTGGCGATGGCGTTCGCCAACATGGGCCAGGCGACCCCGGCGATCGGCCTGCTCGCCCTCCTGGTGATCTGGCTGGGCATCGGCCGCAGGGCCGCCCTGATCGGCATCATCGTCTACGCCATCCTGCCCGTGCTCTCCAACACGATCACCGGCCTGAAGGCGAACGACCCGACCCTGCTGGAGGCGGCCCGCGGCATCGGCATGTCCCCGACGGGGGTGCTGACCCGCGTCGAACTCCCGCTGGCGGTCCCGCTGATCCTGGCGGGCGTGCGCACGGCGCTCGTCCTGAACGTGGGTACGGCGACCCTGGCGGTCTTCGGCGGGGGCGGCGGCCTCGGCGTGCTGATCACGACCGGGATCACCAACCAGCGGATGCCGGTGCTGGTGCTGGGCTCGATCCTCACGGTGGTGCTGGCGCTGCTGGTGGACTGGCTGGCGTCGCTCGCCGAACTGCTGCTGCGGCCGCGGGGGTTGCAGCCATGAGGCGGCGTACGTGCCTGGCGGCGGCCGGCCTGCTGCTGGCGGCGGCCGGTTGCGGCCTGACCAGCGGCTCCCCGCTGACGGACGACGTGGAGCCGGGGTCGATCGGCCGGGGTGAGCCGCTGAAGGGCGCGCATCTGACGGTGACGTCGAAGTCGTTCACCGAGCAGCTGATCCTCGGCTCGATCATGGGCATCGCGTTCGAGGCGGCCGGGGCGGACGTGATCGACCGCACCGGCATCCAGGGTTCCATCGGCAGCCGCGAGGCGGTCCGCAAGGGCGACGCGGACGCCGGGTACGAGTACACGGGCACGGCCTGGATCACCTACCTCGGGCACAGCAAGCCGATCACCGATCCGCAGGAGCAGTGGGAGGCGGTGAAGAAGGAGGACGCGGGCAACGGGCTGGTCTGGCTGTCGCCGTCGAAGCTCGACAACACGTACGCGCTGGCGATGAACCAGGAGAACGCGAAGAAGTACGGCACCAAGACCATGTCGGAGGTGGCGAAGCTGGCGAAGTCCGATCCGGAGGCCGTGAAGCTCTGCGTGGAGGTCGAGTTCGCGAACCGGGCGGACGGATTGCCGGGCATGCAGAAGGCCTACGGCATGGACGTCCCGGCGCGGAACATCACGCAGATGGACACCGGGATCATCTACACCCAGACGGACAAGGGCAGTTGCACGTTCGGTGAGGTGTTCACGACCGATGGGCGCATCAAGTCCATGAACCTCGCGGTGATGGACGACGACCGGAAGTTCTTCCCCAACTACAACGCCGCTCCGATGATCAACGCGAAGTCCCTGAAGGAGTGGCCGGCGATCGCGGAGGTCCTGAACCCGGTGACGGCGAGGCTGGACAACTCCGTGGCGCAGACGCTGAACGCGAAGGTGGATGTCGACGGGGAGGATCCGCACCAGGTGGCGCTGGACTGGATGGTGGAGGAGGGGTTCGTCAAGGAGGGGTGAGTTGCGACGCCCGCTACAAAGAACCCGTTGCAAAGAGAGCTTTGCAACGCTACCTTTGCATGCATGCCCGACGAACCCGCTCCGCGCCTTCTCGACGCCCGCTCCCTGCGGGGCCTGGCCCATCCCCTGCGGATGCAGCTGCTGATCGCACTGCGCCGCGGCGGACCCGCGACCGCTTCCCGACTGGCGGAGAAGCTCGGCGAGTCGAGCGGTGCCACCAGCTACCACCTACGGCAACTCGCGGCGCACGGCTTCGTCGCCGACGACCCGGAGCGGGGCAAGGGGCGGGAGCGCTGGTGGAAGGCGGTGGACCAGGGCGTGCAACTCGACGAGACCCTGATCAAGGACCCGGACCCAGCCGTGCGGGGAGCCGTCGCCCTGTTCCGGTACGAGCTCGCCAACGTGCACACCCGGGAGGTCGCGACCTGGCTCGGCAACACGAGCGAGTGGGGCGAGGAATGGGACGGCGCCACGGACCTCAGCGATTTCACGCTGCGGCTCACTCCCGAACTCACCCGTGAGCTGGTCGGCAAGATGCACGAACTCGTCCAGAGCTACCGTCCGCTGGCCGAGGGCACCCCGGACGCCGAGACGGTACGCGTCCACACGCACGTCTTCCCCAGCCAGACGACGCCGTGAAAGGCCATCACCCATGCACCCGGACATCCATCTCCCCCTGCACCACGCCCGCGCCGCCGAACTCCGCGCCGAGGCCGGGCCCCGTCCGGCGCGCCGTCCCGACCTCCGTACGCGTCTGGGCTGGACCCTCGTGGAAGTGGGGTTAAGACTCGCCGCCCGGCCCGGAACGGCGACCGCACACTAGCTAGCAGCTCGGCACGGAGCCCTTGCCCGTCTCCAGGGCCACCAGGGAAGACACCGTGCTCTTCAGCGTGGTCACCGGAATCAGCCGCAGGCCCTTCGGCAGGTTGGCACGCGCGTCCCCGCACTCCGCCTTGGGGACGAGGAACACCGTCGCCCCGTCCCGCTTCGCGGCCTGGGTCTTGAGGGCGACGCCCCCGACCGCACCGACCCGGCCGGCCGCGTCGATCGTGCCCGTACCGGCGATGACCCGGCCGCCGGTCAGATCCCCGCCGGTGCCGTCGCCGTCGAGCTTGTCGACGATCCCCAGGGAGAAGAGCAGCCCCGCACTGGGCCCGCCCACGTCCGCGAGCTTCAGGCTGACCTTCACGTCCTTGTCGTCGAGGCCGAGGTACCCGAGCGCGGCCTGCGTCGCCGCGTCCTGGGACTCCCTCATCTGCTCCTCGTTGTGCTGCTCGATCTCCTTGACGTTGTCCCCGCTGGGGTAGACGGAGTCGCGCGGCATGACCGCCTGGTCGGTGCGGAACCAGCTGTCGATGACGTCGGGGAGTGAGACCCGGGTGTCCGGGGAGGTCGCCTCGATGGTGGTCATCCGCAGCTGGCCCTTGGTGTCCCGGACCGGCGCCCCCGAGACGGTGATCACCTGCGTGCCCTTGTTCTCGCCCAGCACGTTCGCCGTCAGCCCCGGCTGCGCCACCGAGAACGGCAACGGCGCCAGCGCCGCCGTCGCGAGCAGGGCCACGACGGGCAGGGCGCAGACGGCGATGGCCTGGGGGCGCGTGAGGCGAGAGAACACGGGATCAATCTAACGCGGGAGGGGGAGACCGCCGGGACCAGGGCGTCCGGGGGCCGTCTCCCGCGACCCGGCGTGCGTCAGCGCAGCGCCTCCGCGACCTCCCGGGCCGCGTCGACGACCCGTGGCCCCACCCGTTCCGGAACCGCCTCCGCCAGCATCACGACACCCACACTGCCCTCGACGCCCGTCACGCCCAGCAGCGGCGCAGCCGCCCCGCAGGCGCCCGCCTCCAGCTCGCCGTGGGTCAGCATGTAGCCGGGGTCGGCCATCGGGTGCTGGCGGGCCGCGAGGATCGCCTTGCCGGCGGCGCCCCGGCCCAGCGGGTGCCGGAATCCGGCCCGGTAGGCGACGTGGTAATCCGTCCAGGTCGGCTCCACCACGGCCACGGCCAGCGCGTCCGCCCCGTCGACCAGGGTCAGGTGCGCCGTCGCGCCGATGTCCTCGGCCAGTGACCGCAGTGCCGGCATCGCGGCCTCACGGACCAGCGGGTGGACCTGACGTCCCAGACGCAGCACCCCGAGCCCGACCCGGGCACGTCCGCCGAGGTCACGGCGTATGAGGGCGTGCTGCTCCAAGGTGGCGAGCAACCGGTACACGACGGTTCGGTTCACGCCGAGCCGGACGGACAGCTCGGTCACGGTCAGCCCGTGATCCGTGTCGGCGAGCAGTTTGAGGACACGCAGTCCCCGGTCGAGCGTCTGGGAGGTCTCCGCGGTCACGACGCCCACTCCTTAGTGGTGAGGTCGGCGGCCCCCCGGTCGGCGGATGCGTCACCGAGTCCCGTCGGTAACGCGCTTCAGAGGCCGCCGATCGGCCGGCGGCCCGGCCTGTCCGGGCCGCGTCGCTTCACGGCTGCGCTCCGCGGCGGCGCTGCCACGGGGCGTGTGCGTAGCGGGACAGTAGCGAAGCAGGTTCGCTGAGCGGAAGGCTCCGTCCAGAATCCGGGCACGGGTGGCTCCGTTTGCCCAGGTACGTGCAACACGGGACTCGCTCTGCACCAGGAGCACACACGACACCCACACATCCGGAACCCGTCCGGGCAGGACCGGCGAGGGGCCTCACTTCATCCGCGTAGCCCACTCCTGCACCTTGGTGATCCGCTGCCGCAGCTGCCCCGCCGTCGCCTCGGCCGCCGGAGGCCCCCCGCACACGCGCCGCAGCTCGGTGTGGATCACTCCGTGCGGCTTGCCGCTCTGATGGACGTAGGCGCCGACCATCGTGTTGAGCTGCCGGCGCAGCTCCATCATCTCCTTGTGGGAGACCACCGGCCGCCGCTCGGCGGGCATTTCGAGCAGGTCGGCCTCCTCGTCCGGCTTCTTGCGGCTGTGCGCGATCTGCCGGGCCTGCCGCTTCTGCAACAGCAGCTGCACCTGGTCGGGTTCGAGCAGCCCGGGGATGCCGAGGTAGTCCTGCTCCTCCTCGCTGCCCGGGTGGGCCTGCATGCCGAACTCGGCGCCGTTGTACATGACCCGGTCGAAGACGGCCTCGGACTCCAGCGCCTCGAAGGAGAACTGCTCCTGCTCGCCGGTGTCCTCGTCCTGCTCCCGGTTCGCCTCGTCCATCTCCTTCTCGGACTCGGCGTACGGGTCCTCCTCGCCCTGCTTCTTGGGCTTGTCGAGGACGTGGTCGCGCTCGCGCTCCATCTCGTTGGCGAAGGAGAGCAGGTCGGGCACGGTCGGCAGGAACACCGAGGCGGTCTCGCCCCGCCGCCGGGACCGCACGAAACGCCCGACGGCCTGGGCGAAGAACAGCGGCGTGGAGATGGTGGTGGCGTACACCCCGACCGCCAGGCGCGGCACGTCGACGCCCTCGGACACCATCCGCACGGCGACCATCCACCGGTCGTTGTTGCCGCTGAAGTCGTCGATGTTCTTGGACGCGCCGGCGTCGTCGGACAGCACGAGGGTGGCCTTGCTGCCGGTGATCTCGCGGATCAGCTTGGCGTAGGCGCGGGCGGAGTCCTGGTCCGCGGCGATGACGAGCGCACCCGCGTCCGGGATGGCCTTGCGCACCTCGGTCAGCCGCTGGTCGGCCGCCCGCAGCACGGCCGGCATCCACTCGCCACGCGGATCGAGCGCGGTCCGCCAGGCCTGGCTGATGGCGTCCTTGGTCATGGGCTCGCCGAGCCGGGCGGCGATCTCGTCACCGGCCTTGGTGCGCCAGCGCATGTTGCCGCTGTAGGAGAGGAAGATGACGGGCCGCACGACGTTGTCGGCGAGGGCGTTGCCGTAGCCGTAGGTGTAGTCGGCCGCCGACCGCCGGATGCCGTCGTTGCCCTCCTCGTACGTCACGAAGGGGATGGGGTTGGTGTCGGACCGGAAGGGCGTACCGGTCAGGGCGAGCCGTCGGGTCGCGGGCTCGAAGGCCTCCAGGCAGGCCTCGCCCCAGGACTTGCTGTCACCGGCGTGGTGGATCTCGTCGAGGATGACGAGCGTCTTGCGCTGCTCCACGCGGTTGCGGTGCAGCATGGGCCGGACGCCGACACCGGCGTACGTCACGGCGACGCCGTGGTACTCCCGGCCGAGCGGCCCGGCGCTGTACTCCGGGTCGAGCTTGATCCCGATGCGGGCGGCGGCCTCAGCCCACTGCTTCTTCAGGTGCTCGGTCGGGGCCACCACGGTCACCTGCTGCACGACGTGGTGGTGCAGCATCCAGGAGGCGAGCGTCAGCGCGAAGGTCGTCTTGCCGGCGCCGGGGGTGGCGACCGCCAGGAAGTCCCGGGGCTGCTCCTGGATGTACTTCTCCATCGCGCCCTGCTGCCAGGCGCGCAGCTTGCTGGCGGTACCCCAGGGGGCGCGGCCGGGGAACGCCGGGGACAGGTGGTGCGAGGCGGAACTGGTGCCGGCGGTGGTAGTCACGGTCTCCGTTGGGGGTCGGGCGGCTCGTGCGAGGGAGCCTGACGGCTCGGCTACGTATGACAACCGGGCCACCCTACCGGCGCCCCGAGCCGGTCAACGCGCGGACCGGCCCGGGTCACCTGCGGGTGGGACCGACGTCACAACCTCCTCAGCCGCCCCGCGATCCTCCCGACCTCCGCCTCGGTGCCGGAGGCGACGTCGACGACCAGCGCGTACGCCGTGTCCTGGTCCGTCCCGGCCAGGTCGACGCCGTTGAGGGCGAGGAAGGTGGCGGTGGCGAGCCAGGCGGTGCGCTTGTTGCCGTCGACGAGGGGGTGGTTGGCGGCGAGGGCGTGCAGCAGGGCGGCCGCCTGCTCGTACAGGTCGTCGTAGGCGGCCGTGCCGAACATCCGGGCGCGGGGGCGGTGCACGGCGGAGGCGAGCAGCCCGGGAGCGCGCGCCTCGGGCGGCCGCCCGCCGAAGGCGACCTCGGCGATGGCGGTGACCTCGTCGACGCTCAGGTACCGGGTGTCACCCGTGTCCCCCGTCATTCGCCGAGCCTCCTCAGCAGGTCGCTGTGGTGGCGCGCGAGTCCCTCCGCGACGGCGCGCACGCGGGCGCCCTCCTGGCTCAGGTAGGCGCGTACGGCGTGCAGCGCCACCTCTTCGGGCGTGCGGCCCTGCGCGTCGGCGAGGTCGTCGAGGGCGGTCCGCAGGGCGGGGTCGAGGGGCAGATCGAGGTGGGACATGCGCAGAGGCTACGGCCGGGTCGTGGAGCAGGCGACCGCTTTACGGCCGTCGCTCCCGCAGCCGCGTCGACACCCAGGCCCCGGCCAGCGCCACCCCGGCCATCGGCAGGAACACCGCCGCGAAGGCGGCCGGGTGGGAGCCGGAGGCGTGGGTGGCCGAGTGGGTCACGGTGCCGCCGCCCAGCGCGGCGAAGGCGGCGCCGCCGGCGGACAGCAGGACGACGTTGGAGAGGCCGTCGGAGATCTGGAGGGCTGCGGAGTTGGTGCCGGCCTCCTCGGGGGCGGAGAGCTTGAGCAGGAGGACGCTCGTGGAGGAGATCACGAGCCCCATCCCGAAGCATCCGAAGGCCCAGGCGGCGGCGACGGTCCAGACGGGCACGGAGTCGACCAGCACACTCGGCGCCGTGGCGATGGCCGCGGCCACCAGCAGCATCCCGACGGTGGTCAGCCGCTCCCGGTACGGCTCCACCCGCGACCGCGACTGCACCCACGAGCCCAGCGCCCACGTCCCGCCGCCCGCGGCGAGCGAGAATCCGGCCAGCGTCGGACTGAGCCCCCGCTGCGTGACCAGCATCAGCGGCACGAACGACTCGGCGGCGATGAACGACCCGGCGGCGACGCCGCGCAACAGCACGACGGACGGCAGGCCGCGCACGGCCCGGTAGGTACCGCGCGGCAGCAGCCCGAGCACGGCGGGCACGAGCAGCGCCACGCCGAGCGCACCCGGCAGGAGCGCGAGGGGACGCAAGTCCTGCGCGGCGTACTGGAGGAGGCCGGCGCCGAGGGAGATGGCCAGGGCGAGCCGGATGCGCCGGCGGTCGAAGGAGGCGGGCGGGGTGGCCGGCGGGGCGGGGCGGTCGGTTGCCCTCACCGGATCCGGCGGAGCAGGCCGGTCGGTCGTCCGCACCGGATCAGGAGTGACGGGCCGGTCGGCGAGGGCGGTCCGTTCCGCCGGGACGGGCACATCGGGACCTTCCACCGTGGCGGACTCGGCGGCGGTGCGCCCCGCCGGGCCGGACGCACGACGCCGTATCTGCGGCAGCGCGAGCGCGAGCGGGAAGACGACGAGCAGGGGTATCCCGACGAACACCCACCGCCACCCCAATTGCTCGGTCACCGAGCCGGCGGCGAGCGGGCCGACGATCGACGGGAGCACCCAGCTCGCGGCGAACGCGGCCATGATGGCCGGCCGCAACCGCTCCGGATAGGCCCGCCCGACGACCACGTACAGCGCGACGATCACCAGCCCGCCGCCGAGTCCCTGCACGGCCCGGCCCAGGATGAACACCCACATCGACCCGGCGGTGCCGGACAGCAGCAGCCCGGCGCCGAAGGAGGCGATGCCCGTCGTCAACGGCCCGAGGGGGCCACGCAGGTCCGACCACTGCCCGGAGAGCACCATCCCGAACAGGCTGGTCGTGAAGTACCCGGAGAACGCGAACGCGTACAGCGACACCCCGTCCAGCTCCCGGGCCGCGACGGGCATCGCCGTCCCCACGGCGGTCGCCTCGAAGGCGATGAGCAGCACGACGGAGACGATCCCGACACTCAACGCCCGGTACGCCGCCCCCAGCACGCCTTCGTCCCGCTCGGCCACGGAGGGCGGATCAACGACTTCCTCGACATCGGCATCACGCGGCTTCGGGACGGTCATGCCCGCCAGCGTAAGGTCCACACCCGACGTTGACACCTGTCTCAAGGCGGTTCGGCCCTGAGACCTTGGTCGTAGACCCCACTTCTCGGCCACACCTTCATGAACTGCGTATGGCAGTCACATTGCAGCCCACCTGAGGCCCTTGAGCCGGGCTCCATCCCGCCTTACGGTCACTCCACCGAGTGAGAACACGGCCGTGTGCCCGAGTGGTTCAGGGGCTCGCCTGCAAAGCGAGTTACGTGGGTTCGAATCCCGCCACGGCCTCAACGATGATGACCGGGCAAGCGCATGGATGGGATGGCCCCCGGGGCGCCGACCTGGTGACGCCGAAGCAGCGCGGGCTCAGACAGCGGCACTCCCTCGCGGCCCGGACGTCCAGGCCAGGATGTGCGGGACCGCTTCGCGCAGACTGGCGAAGTGGCGATGCACGCCCTCCACCGCGGCAGCGGCGTTCACGCCCCACACCGTCATACCGGCGCGTATCCCGGACCGCACTCCGGACGGGGCGTCCTCGATGACCAAGCAGTCCGCCGGCAACGCACCGAGCCGTGCGGCAGCCTGCAGATAAGGCACCGGCGAGGGCTTGCCCTCCTCCACAGCGGCCGCGTCGACGATCACCTCCGGCACAGGCAGGCCCGTCCGTTCGAAACGGCCGCGCACCCGGTGCTCGTAGTTCGAGGTCACCAGCGCCCAGGCCCCCGGCGGCAGACCGTGCAGCAACTCCGACGCGCCGTGGAAAGCCGTATAGACGCCGGACCGGACGTCCTCGTCCTCCAAGTCATGCAGCAGGGCCAGGCACTCGCTGGGGTCACGGTCGGCAGCGACCTGGGCGAACGTCTCCATGGGCCGTGTCCGCAGGGCCACCCGGTACACCTCGTCCGCGTCCAGCCCGTAGCGCTCCGCCCAGGTTTCCCAGACCCGGCGCTGGTTGCTCACCGCGTCGATCAATGTGCCATCGACGTCGAACAGGACGTACTTCATGCGGTCCGGCCGCCCAGGTCCACTGGTCACGCGTCGATCCTGCCAGACGGCCGACAGGCGATTCAGGGACAGAAGCGCCCGCCTCCATCGCCGGACGCCCGCCGATCGGATCGCCCTCCCCACCCGGGATTGACCCTGACGCACGGTCAGCCCTCCAGCATGTCCGCATGACTGTGAGAAGCGACAGCGGCATCCGGTGCTACACCGTTCGGCACGACGGTGTCTCCATCCCGGTGTCACGTGACGGCCGGGGGCGCCCCTTGGTGCTGTGTCCGGGACTGAACTGCACGCAGGCCGACCTGTACGAGCTGGTCTCGCTGCTGCGGCGCGATCACGATGTCGTGACCTTCGATCTCCGGGGGCACGGTCTCGCCTCCCCCGCCGAGCGGTACTCCTTCGATGCCTTCCTGGGTGACCTCGTCGCCGTGCTGGCGGACCTCGACCTGCCCTCGTCACCTGTGCTCGTGGGTTACTCCCTGGGCGCGGACCTGGCCGTGCACTATGCGGCCGCGTGTCCTGGGACCATCGCCGGGCTCGTGCTCATCGACGGGGCGAATCCGCTGCCGGAGCCGTTCCTCACCGACGCCGACCTCACGGAGTTCCGGGCCATCGCGGAGGCCGAGGCGGCACGTCACGGGTCGCTCACCGCCGAGGACATCTTCGGCTTGGGCAAGGAGATGGACGTGGTCCGCGGCGGGATCCTCGACCGGTATCAGAAGATCGACCTGCCCGTGCACGCCATCATGTCCACTGCGATCGCCGGCGACAGCCTCGAAGGGCGCGCCCCTCGGCACAACCGCCTGTGGCGTGCCGGTGTGGAGCGGCTCATGCACGAGCAGCCGCACATCTCCGCCGACTGGATCGACGCCGACCACCGGCTGGTCTTCACGCATGCCCCTGACGTCGCCGAGATCATCCGGAGCAGACTGGCTCCATGCTGACCATCGGCGAGCTGGCGGCGTACGCCGGAGTCACCGTCCGCGCTGTGCGGCACTATCACGCCAAGGGACTGCTGCCCGAGCCCGAGCGGGACCACTCCGGCTACCGGCGGTACGACGCCGGTGCCGTCGTGGAGCTGCTGCGGATCCGTACCCTCGCCGAGGCCGGGGTCCCCCTCGCGCGGGTGCGGGAGCTGCTCCAGGCCGGTGAGGAGGAGTTCGCCACGGCCGTCGCGGACATCGACAGGAGGCTGGAGGCCGAGATCCAGGAGCGGCAGCGGCACCGTGAGCGCATCGCCCGGCTCTCTCCGGGGGACGGTCTGGCCCTCCCCTCCGAGGTCGTCGGGTTCCTCGACCGGCTGCGGGCGCTCGGCGTCGACGAACGGATCGTCCAGGCCGAACGGGACGGCTGGATCCCGCTGGCGGCACGCTCACCCGGGCGGGTGGCGGAGTGGATCGCGCGCAAGCAGGAGCAGATCGGGGACCCGGAGTTCACCGCTTTCTACTTGGACTTGAGTGAGGCTCTCGGACGAGGTGACGACGACCCGGCGCTGGTCGAGCTGGCCGACCGGGTGGCCGCCTACCTCACCGAGCTGGCCGACGAGCGGGGCGAGGAGTACCTCGGCGGCCCGGCCGGTTTCGAGCCGACGTTCGTCGAGCTGATGGACACGCTCGCCTTCGACACCGTGCCGGCCGCCCGCCGGCTCATCGAGTTGCTGAAGCAGCGCGGCTGGGACGGTTGGACCGCTCTCCGCCGCACGCCCGGTTGCCACCCCGCCCCGCCCGCCTCGTCCTGAGACTCCGGGCAAAGTCGTGCACAACCCCGAGCACCCCTCGCGTGTCCAGAACATGACCGGTAGCCCACGCTCCGGTCGTCGTGCCTTCCGGGCCGACGAGGAAACCCGACGAGGAGAACCACCGTGCACCTCCGCCCCCCGGCAGCCGTCCTGGCCGCCGCCGTGATCGCCGTCGCCGGTCCCGCTGTCGCCGCGCCCTTGGCGCACGCCGAGGAGGGCGCGCCCGAGCTGGTCGTGTCGGCGCTGCCGTCGGCGGCTCCCAAGCCGGGCGAGGTGTACGACAAGTCCGTCACCCTCACGAACAAGGGCACGGCCGCCGTGGACGGGGTCACCTTCCGGGTGCGTCTGACGCGCGGGCTGGACTTTCCCGAGCAGGTGAAGGGCTGCACCTACTCGACCGTCAAAGAGCAGATCCGGCAGGCGGTTTGTGAACTCGACACGGTCGTCGAGCCCGGTGCCTCCGTCACCACGCCCGTCCGGTTCAAGGCGCTGGACAGCGCTCTGATGGAGGCCGTCGAGTACGGCACGAGCGCGAGCGGTGAAGCGCCGGGCGAGGGGTACGACGACAGCTACCGGCGGCTCACCCTGACCGCGGACAACACCGCCGATCTCGTCGCCGTCGGTGAGGAGATGGAGGCGCTGGCCGGCGAGGAGCAGTCGATCACGGCGACCCTGCGCAACGACGGTCCCGGCTGGGTGCAGAACCAGGAGAGCGACGACCTTCCGGGCCTGCTGGTGCAGATCCCGCCGGGCACCGTCGCCGTGGGGGTGCCGAAGGACTGCGCGCCGTTCGGGATCGACGGGCCGAGCGGGCCGCAGGGAACCCCGGGCAAGCCCAAGTACGTGTGCTGGCCGCAGGGCGGGACCCTCGACGTCGGTCAGTCCCTCGCCTACACGTTCACGCTGAAGATCAAGGAGTCCGCGCAGGACACCAAGGGCGAGGTCAAGGCGTCGTCCGTCTACGACATCGCCCCGAAGTACGACACGAACCGGGCCAACAACACCGCCGTGATCAGCATCGACCTGCCGAGCGACTACGAGCCGGAGCCGAGCCCCTCGGACGGCGCGGACGGTGGCACCGGCGACGGCGGGGACGGCAACGCCCCCGAGGGGCAGGCCGCCGGCGGCACGGGCGCCACGGCCTCACCCTCGGCCACGGCCTCCGACGGCACCTCGGCCGGTGGTTCCACGGGCAGCACGACCGGCAGCACCACCGGCGGCAACCTCGCCGCCACTGGCTCCGACGGCACCCCGCTCCTCGCCGGTGCCGCTGCCGCCGCCGCGGTGATCGGCGGCGGCCTGGTGTTCGCCGTGCGCCGACGCAGCGCCGCCAGGTCCGCCTGACGGCAGGGCCGTCAGAGCACCCCGCCCGCCTCGTCCTGGAACGCGTCCGTCCAGTAGTGACGGACCGTTCCGCCGGCGGTCGCACCCGTCGGGTCCACCGTCGACAGGACCTGGAGCATCGTCATGGCCAGCTGGTCGTAGGTGTCGGTCGTCAGTTCGTGGGACGACTGGGCGTCTATCGCGCGCTCGCGGTGCAGCAGCCAGAGCGTGAAGGCGAGGGTCGACACGTCGGTGTTGAGGGGGTACAGCGTCGCCTCGGGTTCGCTCCAGTTCAGGACCGCGCCCGTCGCGCCGTCGACGACCAGGCTGTTGTCCTCGACCAGGTGGCCGAGGCGGATCAGGCGGTGGGCACCGGCGGGGAGTTCGGCCGGTGCGCCGGTGTCGGAGTAGTACTCGGCGAGCGTCGCCAGGGGGACGTCCGTGTCCAGGGAGAAGACGTGGGCGTCCTCCGGCAGGCCCACCTCGCGCAGGAAGCGGCGGGTCGGTTCGTGCGTGAGGGTCGCGGGGAAGTCGACGTCCTCGAAGCGCGCGACCTTGCCGGGGCCGAACTCCTGGTCCAGGAGGCGGTGCGGGAGGTCCAGGGAGAGGCCGGACACGCCGCCCCGGCCCGCCACCAGGGACAGGGGGCGGATCAGTGCCGCCATCTTCCAGAACGGGGCCGGTTCGCCGTCCGCGCCGTCCCGGAACACCGCCAGCAGGTGCTGGGACGCCGCCGCCACCGCCTTGGGGCCGAAGCGGCCCGCATAGGAGGCGAACTGGCCGCGCAGGCCCGCCAGTTCGTCCGTGGCCTCCGCGAAGCGGACCAGCGTCCGCAGCGAGGGGGCCAGGGGGCGGCGGTCCATCAGGTCGGGGCGGTCGTGCAGGACGTACGTCGTCGAGATCTCGCCCGTCGCGCCGTCGAGCAGGACCGACTCCGTCTCCAGGCCGGCGGGGCCCAGCAGTCCGCCGATGACCAGCTGCTCGCGCAGCTCCGCCGAAAGGCGGTCGTCCGGGTCGCCCGTGGAGTCGGCGACCGTGCGCAGGCCCTCGCGGCTCAGCTCCGCGAAGCTCAATACGCCGCTGTCGCCGGGCAGTCCGGGGCCGGTCAGCCAGTGCCGCGTGGACGCGTGCGTCACCCACGGGTCCAGCTCGGACTCTGTCAGGGTGATCACCGCGGAACCGGCGTCGGTCGTACTCATGGGCTCCCCCGCATGTGCTTGCTCACCGTCCCCTGGCGGAGCACGGCAGACCGCCCGGCGAAGCCCGGCAGCCGTTCCCCACTGCTCAGAACAGTACGCCCCACCACTGACAACGCCCCGGAACAGCGACGCGCGCCCGGCGACCACGCCGCGTCACCTCACAAGACGCTCGGAGCACCCCCGCGCGTTCCCTTTCCGCGGAATCCCCTCAGCCCCGTTCGGTGACCACCGCGGCCTGGGGGCGGATCGGGAGCCGGTTCACAGGGCGGCCCGTGGCAGCCCGCACGGCGGACGCCACGGCCGCCGGGGACGTCACCACCGGCACCGCGCTGACCGCCTTGGCCCCGAAGGGGGCGACCACGTCCCGTTCCTCCACCAGCCGGACGATGCGGATGTCGGGCGCGTCGAGGGCGGTCGGGAGGGCGTAACCGGTCAGGTCGGGGTGGCGGACGATGCCGCGCGGCGTGCGGAGGTTCTCCGTGAGGGCGATGCCCACGCCCTGGGTCACACCCGCCTCGATCCTGGCCGTCAGCTGGGCGGGGTTCAGGACCCGGCCCACGTCCTGGGCGACGGCCAGTTCGACGACCCGTACGGAACCGATCTCGATGTCGACGTCCACCACCGCGCGGACCGCGCAGAAGGCCAGGCCCACGAAGGCGTCGCCCTGCCCGGCCTCGTTCAGCGGCTCGGTCGGGTGCGGGCGGCACTGGGCGGTGGCCCACAGCTCCTTGCCGTCCAGCGCCTCGGTGACGGTCGTCGAGAGGACCCCGTCATACGACGTGATCTTGCCGTCGGTGATCTGGAGCAGCTCCGTCGACATGCCGAACTTGTGGGCGAGCGGCTGGAGGAGCTGGGTGCGGACCATCTTGGCCGCGCGCTCCACCGCCCCGCCCGACACCCAGGTGTGCCGGCCGCGGCAGCCCGCGCCCGCCTGGGGCTGGTCGGTGTCGACCGGCGCCACGTGCACCTCGTCCACGCCGAGCGTCTCCTGGACGATCTGCCGGGCCAGGGTCGTGAAGCCCTGGCCGGTCTCGACGGCCGCGCACAGGACCGTGGCGACGCCGTCGTGGACCTTCACGGTCGCCGTGGAGACCTCGTCCGCGCCCTCCGCGCCGAGCATGTGCACCATGCCCACGCCGTAGCCGACGCCCCGGCGCACCGCGCCCGGTTCGCCCGCGCCCTCGGGGCCGCCGGGCAGCAGCCACTCGTCCTCGGGGGCGTCCTTGGGCAGCGCCGGCAGCGGGAAGTCCCGTACGGCCTGGAGGAGTTCGGCGACCGGGGCCGGGCAGGTCACGGTCTGGCCGGTCGGCAGCACGTCGCCGGTGGCCAGGGCGTTGCGCAGCCGCACTTCCGCCGGGTCGAGGCCGAGCTTCTTGGCGATCTTGTCCATCTGCGCCTCGTAGGCGGCGCAGACCTGCATGGCGCCTTCGCCGCGTACGTGGCCGGACGGGGGGTTGTTGGTACGTACGGCCCAGCCCTCGATGAAGGCGTTCGGGACGACGTAGGGGCCGCAGGCGAACGCGACGGCGGCGGCCAGGGCCTCGGAGGAGGTGTCGGCGTAGGCCCCCGCGTCGAGGAGGATCTGCGCCTCGACCTTGACGAGTCTGCCCTCGGCGTCGGCGTGGTGGCGGTAGCGCAGCAGGGTGGGGTGCCGGTGGACGTGGCCGAGGAAGGACTCCTCGCGCGTGGCGGTGAGCTTCACCGGGCAGCCGGTGCGCAGCGCGAGCAGGCCGAGCGGGAGCTGGAAGCCCTGGTCCTCGCGGTCGGCGGTGGCGCCGGGGACGCCGGTCACGACGACCTTGACGCGCTCGGGTTCCAGGCCGAACGCGGCGGCGGCCGCGTCGCGGTCGGCGTGCGGGTCGGTGGAGGCGAGGTACAGCTCCACCCCGCCGTCCGGGCGCGGTACGGCCAGGCCGGCCTCGGCGCCGATGGGCGCGGGGTCCTGGCGGCCGATGCGGTACAGGCCCTCGACGACGATCTCGCCGGCCGCCTCCGGGTCGCCGTGGTGCAGCGGGATGTGCCGGATCAGGTTGCCGTCGGGGTGCAGCGGCTCCGCTTCGAAGGCCTGCTCCGGATCGGTCACCGGGTCGAGCACCTCGTACTCGACGATGACGGCGGCGGCGGCCATGCGCGCGGTGTCCGGGTGGTCGGCGGCGACGGCGGCGATGGGCTCGCCGTGGTGGCGCACGATCTCCGAGGCGAAGACCGGGCGGTCGGCCGTGCCGCGGCCGTGCAGCGGTCTGCCGGGGATGTCCTCGTGGGTGACGACGGCGCGGACGCCGGGCATCTCGCGCGCGTGGGTGGTGTCGACCGACAGGATGCGCGCGTGCGGGTGCGGGGAGCGCAGCACGGCCGCCCACAGCAGGCCCTCGGCCCACAGGTCGGCGGCGTACGGGAAGGTGCCCTCCGTCTTGGCACGGGCGTCGGCGGGCGGGAGCGAGGCGCCGATGCCGTGCGGAAGCGGTTCGGGGGCGGGGGCGGCCTCCGCGGCCTGTGCGGCCTGGGCGGTGGCTGCTTCGTTGCTCACGCGGGGCCTCCGTCCTGGCCGTAGGGCTGGTCGTGCGGTGCCGGGGAGTGCGGTTCTGGAGAGTGCGGTTGCGGGGTGCGCGGTTCCGGGGGCGCTCCGAAGGCCGACGCGTTCACGCCACCGGCGCCCGGGCCCGCCTGGTGCGGGATGCGGGCCTCGTCGGTGTCGCCGTCGGCGGGCGCGGAGTGGGTCTCGCGCTCGGCGACGACCTCCTTGACGGCGTCCACCACGCCCCGGTAGCCGGAGCAGCGGCACAGGTTGCCGCACAGCGCCTGGCGGGTCTCCAGCTCGGTGGGCGCCGGGTTGCCCTCCAGGAGGTCGTGCACGGTCATCGCCATGCCCGGGATGCAGAAGCCGCACTGCACGGCGCCGCAGCGCGCGAGCGCCCGCTGCACGTCCGACGGCTGTCCGTCCTCGGCCAGGCCCTCGACGGTGCGGACCTCGCTGCCGGCCGCGGTCACGGCCGGGACCAGGCAGGACGCCACGAGCCGTCCGTCGACCTGGACGTTGCACGCACCGCACTCGCCCTGCGAGCAGCCGTCCTTGGCGCCCGCGAGTCCGAGCCGCTCGCGCAGCACGTACAGCAGGGACTCGCCGATCCACGCGTCGGCGACGGGGCGTTCGGTGCCGTTGACGCTCAGGACGTAGGAGGCGAGGGGGTGTTCCTCCTGGGGCGCGGCGGGCGATACGTCGTGGGGGGCGGCGCCGGCCGGCTCGGCCACCGTCCCGGCAGCCTGGGTCTCGTCCGGGGCCGGGTCGTCCTGGCTCTCGCCGTCGGCGGTCTCCGGGCCGGTGTCGCCGTCGGCGTCCGCGGAGGCCGGGAGGGCCCCGGCAGCGGGCTCGGAGGGGTCGTCGGCGGCCTCTGGGGCCCCGGAGGCGTCCTCGGCGTCCTCGGAGGGCTCACCGGGGCCGGGAGCGGGCTGTGAGGCTTCCTGGGCGTCCTGCGGGGGCGCGGGGGCTTCCGGGTGTGCCTCGGGCGCGGGTTCCCCGGGGAACCCGCCGGGGGCACCGGGAAACCGCTGCCCGAAAGCGTGACCGTCGGGGGCGGATGCCTCCGGTCCGTGCTCGGGGAAGTCGGAGGGCTCGAACCCGTGGCCGGCCCCGTGGTCGGTCCCGACCGTCCCGACGTCGGTCCCGTGGTCGGTCCCGTGGTCGGCGAAACGGGACGGCTCAGGCGCGTGGCCGGCCGCTGCCCCAGGCTCCTCCGGCGCGTACTCCGACGGCTGAGGCGCGTGATCCGTGCCGGGCGGCTCCGGCGCGTGGCCGGCGACCGCAGGCGGCTCGGGCGCGTGGCCGACCTCGCCCGGCCGGTGCGCGGGGCCGGTGTCCTCGTGGGCTCCCGGCGCGTGGGCGTCGTGCGGGTGTCCGGGTCCGGCCTCGCCCGGGCCCTCCTCCCGCGGCAGCGGCCCGGCGGCCTGCTGCTCCGGTGCGTATCCGGAGGCCGGTCCGGCGTCGCCCTGCCGCCCGTGGTCCTGCTGCCCGTGGTCCTGCTCGTGACCGTGCTCGTGGGGGTAGCCCGGGTGGGCCTCCTCCTGCCCGGCCATGTCCTGCGATTCCTGCCCCCACGGCCGGCCCGCGGCCTGGGTCGCCCAGGGCGCGGGCGCGCCGCCGGGCAGCGTGGCCGGCGGGGTGCCGCCCCACTGCTCGACCAGCGAGGACGTGGTGAACTCGCCCGACTCGTCCGGAAGGTCGCCCCCGGCGACGGGGATGGACCACTGCCCGGTCACGTCATGGCCGGGCGCGGCACCTGCCGCCGCGGTCTCCTCGAAGTTCCACTGCCCGGTCGCCCCGGGGTTGTACGTGAACCGGTCGTCGCCGCCGTGCTGCGGCGCCGTCGCGCCGGAGCCGTAGGGCGTCCCGGGGTCGTACGGCGCGTCGGGGCCGCCGTACGGCTGTTCGGGCACGTCGTGGCCCTGCTGCTGGTGCGCGCCGTGCTCGTGTCCGTGCTGCGGGTGCCCGGCGTTCGGGTCGTGCCACTGCGGCCCGTCGACCGGTGGGCCCGGTACGGGCCACGCGCCCGTGGCGGCCGGGTCGGTTCCGGCCGTGGAGGCCGGGTTGACCGTTATCTGCGGCGGTACGTAGCCATGGCCGGGCGCGGCCAGCGGGCTGTCGGCGGCCAGCAGGGCGTCGACGCCCCCCTCGGGGAGTTCGACGAAGGCGGTGGCGCCGTCGTCGTACTCGCCCTGGGGCAGCGGGTCCCAGCGGCTGCCGCCCCGGGGCGTGCCCTCTCCGTGCTGGTCGTCGGTCACGACAGCGCCCTCCCCAGTGCTCGTCGGGCCAGCGCGGCGACGGTGCGCCGCAGGTGCAGTACGGCGGGCGGAAGCTGCGCGACCGAGCCGTCCTCGGCCGGCGCCGCGTCGGGGATGCAGGCCGCGGCGACGTACTCCCCGAAGGCGTTCAGCGCCTCCGGGACGAGCGCCCGGTTGTTGTCCCAGTCGATGAGGCCGGCCACCCACTGCTCGGCCTCCAGGGGCCGCAGCGCCATCGGCGCTATGGCGCCCACCGCGCAGCGCACACCCCGGCGCGCGGGGTCCAGGACCAGGGCCACCGACGCCACCGCCCGCCCCGGGCCGGTCCGGCCGGTCGCCTTCAGGAAGACCTGCGGAGCGTGCAGCAGCGGCACGCGCACGTAGCCGATGAGTTCGCCGGCGCGCAGCATGTCCATCCCGGCCAGCAGGTGCGAGACCGGGATCTCCCGGCGGGCTCCGCCCGGGCCCGCGATGATCAGGGTCGCTTCCAGGGCCGCCAGCACCGGCAGCGCGTCCCCGGTGGGGGCGGCCGAGGCGATGTTGCCGCCCAGGGTGCCCGCGTTGCGGATGTGCGGCGGGCCGGCGGCGCGCGCGGCGGCGGCGAGCGCCGGGATCAGGGCCGCGAAGTCGGGGCGGCCCATGCGCGCGTGCGTGAGGCCCGCGCCGAGCAGCGCGTGACCGTCCAGGTACTGCCAGCCGCGGATCTCGCTGATCCGGCCCAGTCCCACCAGCGCGGCGGGCCTGAGCTGCCCGGAGTTGACGGAGGCCATCAGGTCGGTGCCGCCCGCGACGGGCACGGCGGCGGGCATGGCGGTGAGCGCCGCGACGGCCTCGTCCAGCGTCGTGGGCAGCGTGACGGCCTGCCCCGCCTGCGGTGCGTGCGTGGTCAAACCGGCTGCCCCTTCCCGCTGCCCCACCTGGTCCCACCTGTGCTGCCGTACGGTACGTGCTGACAGGGCGGACGTGGCAACTCTGGCACATCTTGGCGAGAGCCGAAGACACGGGTCCGCTAGGAGGCATTCGCCCACCTCACCGGCGAGATGGTCCGTTTTCGCACAGGTTCCCCAGTGCATGCCGATTGGCACTTTCGGTGACCCTTGTGCGCTTTTTCCGTGGCCTGTTCGAGCTGTTCGGTCGCGACGGACGGCAGGACCGGTCGCCCGGCGTCGCGACCGCCGGCCCTACCGGCTGGGCGGCGGCCCTACCGGCTGGGCGGGGGCCCGTCGATCGGGCGGCCCAGCACCCCGGGGCGCTGCTGCCAGGGCAGCGGGCCCGTGGGTGGCCGGTAGGCCACGCCCAGGGCGTCCAGCCGCCCGTAGTGGGCGGTCATCCGGCGTTCGAAATCGGCGAAGTCCCGTGCCGCCGGAGCCGGCAGGGCGCTCCAGGCGACCTCCGCGAAGGCCGCGAGGCGGGGGAAGGCCTGGTAGTCCACGCGCGCGTGGTCCTCCATCACCTCGGTCCACAGGTTGGCCTGCGTGCCCAGCACGTGCCGGGCCTCCTCGGGCGTCAACTCCGGCGGAACGGGCTCGAACCGGTAGACGTCCTCCAGCGTGCGCACCCACCCGATCGGTACCGGCTCCTCGGGGCCCGGGTCCTGACGGTGGTCCAGGTACACCTGCTGCTCGGGGCACATGACGACGTCGTGGCCGGCCCGGGCGGCGGCGATGCCTCCCGCGTAGCCCCGCCAGGAGGACACGGCGGCGCCCTCGGCCAGCCCGCCTTCCAGGATCTCGTCCCAGCCGATCAGCCGGCGGCCGCGCTCGGCGAGCCAGGTGTCGAAGTGCCCGATGAACCAGGACTGGAGCGCGTCCTCGTCCGCGAGCCCGAGTTCCCTGATGCGCGCCTGGGCCGTCTCCGAGCGCCGCCACTGTTCCTTGGGGCATTCGTCGCCGCCGACGTGGACGAACTCCGAGGGGAACAGAGCGAGTACTTCCTCGAAGACGCCCTCGTAGAAGCGCAGGGTGTTGTCAGTGGGGGCGAGTACGTTCGGGTTGATTCCCCAGGTGTCCCAGACGGAGAGGGAGGTGGTGTCGATGACGTCGGTGTTGCCGAGTTCCGGGTACGCGGCGATGGCGGCCTGCGAGTGGCCCGGTACGTCGATTTCGGGGACGACGGTGATATGCCGCTCGGCGGCGTAGGCGACGATCTCCCGGATGTCGTCCTGGGTGTAGTAGCCGCCGTGCGGCTTGTCCTCCCACAACGGCGAGGCCCGGTGGCCGGTTTTGGTACGGCTGCGCCAGGAGCCGGTCTCCGTCAGCCGCGGATGCCGCTCGATCTCGATGCGCCAGCCCTGGTCGTCCGTCAGATGGAAGTGGAAGACGTTGAGTTTGTGGGCCGCCATCAGATCGAGGTAACGCAGGACCCCTTCTTTGGGCATGAAGTGCCGGGCGACGTCGAGCATCAGGCCGCGCCAGCGGAATCGGGGGCCGTCCTCGATCGTCAGGTACGGCACGGTCCAGGCGCGGTCGCGGCCGAGCGGGGCCCTGCGGTACGCGTCGGGGCCGAGGAGCTGCCGCAGGGTCTGGGCGCCCCAGAAGACACCGGCCGCGCTGCCGCCCTCGATGAGGACGCCGTTGCCGTCGCTGACGAGGCGGTACTCCTCGGGGCCGAGCCCGGGGCCGAGTCGCAGCCCGATGCCGCCCTCCGCTTCGCCGGGGTCCCGTCCCTCGCACAGCGGCAGGCCGGTGGCCTGCCGGAGGGCGGCGCTCAGCCAGCGGCCGACGCCTTCCGTCCCGGTGCCGGCGTGGACCCGGGAGCGGCGCGTCAGCCGCACCTCGCCGGGACCGGCGACGGCACTGCGGGGCGCCGGAATCAGTTCGGTCACGTCAGTCCTTCACCGCTCCGCCCAGCCCGGAGACCAGACGGCGCTGTACGAGTACGAAGAAGACCAGGACCGGGATCGTCATCACCGTGGAGGCGGCCATGACCCCGCCCCAGTCCGGGTCGTCGGGCTTGTAGAAGACGAGCAGGGCCATCGGCAGCGTCGACTGCGAGGTGTCGCTGATGATGAACGACTTGGCGAACAGGAAGTCGTTCCATGCGGAGATGAACGAGAACACGCTGGTGGCCACGAGACCCGGCAGGACGAGCGGGAAAAGGATCTGCCAGAGGAATCGCGCCCTGCTCGCCCCGTCGATGTACGCCGCCTCCTCCAGGGCCTCCGGGACGGCTTTCACGAACCCCCGGAGCATCCAGATCGCGAAGGGCAGTGAGAAGGCGATGTGGGGCAGGATCAGCGAACCCAGCGTGTTCAGCTGACCGGCGTCCCGCATGAGGAAGAACAAGGGGATCGTCAACGCTTCCACGGGCACCATCTGGGCCACCAGAAACATGATCAGAAGGGTGGTCCGGAGGCGGAAGCGGAATCGTGTGACGGCGGTCGCGGCGAGAAACGCGATGAGCGCGGAGGCGATCACGACACAGCTCGCGACGAGAAGGCTGTTGAGGAAGTAGCGGCCGAATTCCTGCTGCCCGAAGACGCGCCGGAAGGAATCCAGGGAGGGCGCGAGCGTCCACGGCCTGGGCTCGCTCGACTCGATCTCCCCGGCCGGTTTGAAGGCGCTGAGCACCATCCAGTAGAGGGGGAAGGCGACGACGACCGCGATCAGCAGAGCGGAGGCCTCGGCGGCCAGTCGGCCCGGGCGGCGCACACGGGCGCGTGGAAGGTTCACAGTTCCTCCCCTTGCCGGCGCAGCAGCCGCAGGTAGACCAGCGTGACGGCGAGCAGGATCAGCAGCATCACGACGCCGATCGCGGAGCCCAGGCCGTACTGCGAGGACGCGAAGGCCTGCTGGTAGGCGTAGACGTTCAGGACCAGGTTCTGGCCGGCGATGCCGCCGCCGCCCGTCATGACGTAGATCTGGGTGAAGACCTTGAAGTCCCAGATGACCGACTGGATGGTGACGACGACCAGGATCGGCCGGAGCATCGGGGCGAGTACGGAGCGCCAGATGCGCCACTGCGAGGCGCCGTCGAGGGAGGCGGCCTCCAGTACCTCGCCGGGTACGGCGCGGATCCCCGCGTACACGGTCACCATCACGAACGGGAAGGAGCACCAGACCACTTCGAGTAGAACGAGGAAGAAGGCGCTGATTCGGCCATACGTCCAGGAGTGGTCGCCGAGGCCCAGCATCCGGTTGACGGGGCCGAAGTCCGGGTCGAAGAGGAACAGCCAGACGGTCGAGCCGGTCACCGCGGGAGTCGCCCACGCTCCCAGCGCGGCCAGCATCAGCGCGAGCCTCGGCAGGGCCCGCACACGGGTGAGGAGCACGGCCAGGGCGCAGCCGACCGCGAGCGTGGAGACGACACAGGCCGCCGCGAACAGCACGGTGGCGAGCAGCACCTGCCAGAACCGCGGGTCCCCGAACAGCTCGGTGTAGTTCCCGAACCCCTCGAAGGTGGCCGGCTCACCGCCGCTGACCTGCGCCTGGGTGTACTGGAAGAGGGAGATCAGCCCGAGCTGGTAGATCGGGTAGACGAGCAGCCCGCCCAGCACGACGAGCGCGGGCGCGAGGTACAGCCAGGGCGTCCGGCCGCCGGTGCGGCGGGCGGCCCCCCGTGCGGTGCGGCGGCCCGGTGCGTCGACGGCCTCACGCGGGGACCGGCCGGCCCGCACGGTCGGCGCCGCGGTGGTCATGGGGGTTTTCACGGAACCGCGGTCGTTGATCGGCTTCACCCGGCGGAGCCGAACGCGTCGTTCATCTTCTTGGCGGCGTCGTCGGAGGCCTTCGCGACGTCCTTCTTGCCGCTGATGACCTCCTGGAACATCGTCGGCAGGACGAGGGAGGAGTCGATCTGGGCCCAGGCGGGTGACGCGGGGACGAACTTGGTGCCGGCGGACAGGGTCCGCACGAAGGGCTTCACGAACGGCTCCTGCCGCGCGACCTGCTGGCGGACGTCCGTGAAGGTCGGCAGGAAGCCCATCGCGTCGAAGAGTTCGCCCTGGGTCTTCTTCGAGGCGAGCTGCTCCATCAGCTGCACGGCCAGCGTGCGGTGGGACGTGCTCTTCAGGACGCCGATGTTGTTGCCGCCCGCGAAGGCCGGGGCGATCGAGCCGGACTTCACCCCGGGCAGCGGGACGACGGCGTACTTGCCCTTGACCTTGCCGGCCTCGACGGCGGTGTGGCTGAAGTCGCCGCCGATGGCCATGCCCGCCTTGCCCGCCGCGAACGCGGAGATCGTGTCGTTGCCCCCCATGCCCGCGCACTTGGCGGCCGGGCAGTTGTCGTCGCCGAACAGGGACGTGTACGCCTTGATGCCCTTGCGGGCCTCGGGGCTGTCGATACCGGACGCGTACGAGCCGCTCTTGCCGTTGGCGAGTTCACCGCCGTTGGCCCACACGAACGGCATCGCTCCGTAGGTGTAGGCGCCGCCGACCACCAGCCCGTACAGCTCGGGCTCGGCGGCGCGTATCGCGCGGGCGGTGGAGGCGAGTTCGTCCATGGTCTTCGGGACGGACAGGCCGAGCTCCTTGAAGACGTCCGTGCGGTAGTAGAGCGCGCGGACGCCGACGTAGAAGGGGGCGCCGTAGAGCTTGCCGTCCACCGTCACCGACTGCTTCGCCGTCGGGTCGGTGTCCTTCGCCTCGCTCCAGTCGCCGAACTCCTTCGTGACGTCGAGGAGTCCGCCGTCCTTCACGTAGCCGGCCGTGTCGGTGTTGCCGTACTCCATCACGTCGGGCGCGGAGGCGGGGTCGTTGAAGGCGGCCTTGACGCGCTGGGCGCGGGTGTCGATCGGGATGTACTCGACGACGACCTTCGTGCCTTTGTGGGCCTTCTCGAAGCCGGCGACGACGGAGTCGACGACCTTCTCCTTGGGGGCGTTGCCGACCTCCTGGAAGAGCCACACGCGCAGCGTGCCGGTCTTCTCGTCCTTGTCGGAGGAGGAGTTCGAGGAGGTCTGGGGCGCGCAGGCGGTGGCGAGGAGAGCGGCGAGCGCGGTGAGCCCGGCACATCGGACGGACAGCTTCATGGAGTGCTCCTCCGAGAGAGTGTTGCAACATGCGCAATGACGGTTTCGCTGTGCACAACACATCGGAGGCTAGGGACTGTATGAACACGCCCACAAGAGGTCTCAACCACTCTGTGACCGGCAGACGCACCCCGTGCAACACCCGGACAGCACAAAAGCCCCCAGGGCGCGCAAAACGCACCCTGGGGGCTTCACGCCCCGCGGGCAGGGCCTACTTGTCGCCCTTGTCGTCGTCCCCGGAGCTCATGGACTCGTAGATCTCCTTGCACATGGGACACACGGGGTACTTCTTCGGGTCGCGGCCCGGCACCCAGACCTTGCCGCACAGCGCCACGACGGGGGTGCCGTCGAGGGCGCTCGCCATGATCTTGTCCTTCTGGACGTAATGGGCGAAGCGCTCGTGGTCACCGTCACCGTGGGAGGTCTGCGGCGTCGGCTCAACGAGGGTCCCCGTACCAGTCCCGCGCTCGGGCTCGAGAGTGCTCATAGGGCCAAGGGTACTGAAGCTCACACGCATCAGTTGAGCGAAGGGTCGTCCGGGTACGTCGCGACCATCGCCAGCTCGCTGCGCTGGCGGCGCAGCACCTCGCGCCAGAGCCGCTCGGGAGACGGGGACGAGACATCGCCGGGCTCCGACTCGACGACGTACCACGCGCCGTCCACCAGCTCGTCCTCCAGCTGGCCCGGGCCCCAGCCGGAGTACCCGGCGAAGATGCGCAGGGAGCCGAGGGCGGAGGCCAGCAGCTCGGGCGGGGCCTCCAGGTCGACCAGGCCGATCGCGCCGTGTACCCGGCGCCAGCCCAGCGGGGTGGTCTCGCCGGAGGCACCGCCGGGAACGACCGCGACCCCGAGGGCCGCGTCCAGCGACACCGGGCCGCCCTGGAAGACGACGCCCGGTTCCACGGCGAGATCTCCCCAGCCCTCCAGGATGTCGCCCACGTCCACCGGGGTGGGGCGGTTCAGGACGACACCGAGGGAGCCCTCCTCGTCGTGGTCGAGGAGCAGCACCACCGTGCGGTCGAAGTTGGGGTCCGCCAGGGCGGGGGTGGCCACGAGCAACCGCCCTGTGAGCGAGGACACCTCGGTCATGGCAGACATGATCCCGCATTCCCCCTTCGCTTGGGGAGGCAATGCGGCACAGGGAGGGAACGCAGCTCAGGGCGCACTGATGCGTCCCACGCGCACGAAACCGGCCGTGACCCCATGTGCCCGGCACGGAACGGTTCGTGTTGTGACAGAGCTATGACGTGGCTGGGTCTCACTCAGGCTTACGGAAGGGGGGTGGTGGGCGATTACCCTTTCCCTCCTGGCCCCTGCCCGACTCCATGGAACGCGAGATTCATGACCGTCAACGACGATGTCCTGCTTGTCCACGGCGGAACCCCGCTGGAGGGCGAGATCCGTGTCCGCGGTGCGAAGAACCTCGTACCGAAGGCCATGGTCGCAGCGCTGCTGGGCAGCGCTCCGAGCCGGCTGCGCAATGTTCCGGACATCCGCGACGTTCGGGTCGTACGGGGTCTGCTGCAACTGCACGGTGTGACGGTCCGTCCGGGTGACGAGCCCGGCGAACTGGTGATGGACCCGACGCGCGTGGAGAGCGCCAACGTCGCTGACATCGATGCCCATGCCGGTTCGAGCCGCATCCCGATCCTGTTCTGCGGTCCGCTGCTGCACCGCCTCGGCCACGCCTTCATCCCCGGTCTCGGCGGCTGCGACATCGGCGGCCGGCCCATCGACTTCCACTTCGACGTGCTGCGCCAGTTCGGCGCCCGCATCGAGAAGCGGGACGACGGCCAGTACCTGGAGGCGCCGCAGCGGCTGCGCGGCACGAAGATCCGGCTGCCGTACCCGTCCGTCGGCGCGACCGAGCAGGTGCTGCTGACGGCCGTCCTCGCGGAGGGCGTCACGGAGCTGTCCAACGCGGCCGTCGAGCCGGAGATCGAGGACCTCATCTGCGTGCTGCAGAAGATGGGCGCGATCATCGCGATGGACACCGACCGGACGATCCGCATCACCGGTGTCGACAAGCTCGGCGGCTACACCCACCACGCCCTGTCGGACCGGCTGGAGGCCGCGTCCTGGGCGTCGGCGGCGCTGGCGACCGAGGGGAACATATACGTCCGCGGCGCGCAGCAGCGCTCGATGATGACGTTCCTGAACACCTACCGGAAGGTGGGCGGGGCCTTCGAGATCGACGACGAGGGCATCCGCTTCTGGCACCCGGGCGGACAGCTGAAGTCCATAGCCCTGGAGACGGACGTCCACCCCGGCTTCCAGACCGACTGGCAGCAGCCGCTGGTGGTGGCCCTGACGCAGGCCACGGGCCTGTCCATCGTCCACGAGACGGTCTACGAGTCCCGCCTCGGCTTCACGTCCGCGCTGAACCAGATGGGCGCGCACATCCAGCTGTACCGCGAGTGCCTGGGCGGCTCCGACTGCCGCTTCGGCCAGCGCAACTTCCTCCACTCCGCGGTCGTCTCGGGCCCGACCAGGCTCCAGGGCGCGGATCTCGTCATCCCCGACCTGCGTGGCGGCTTCTCGTACCTCATCGCGGCGCTGGCGGCCCAGGGCACCTCCCGGGTCCACGGCATCGGCCTCATCAACCGCGGCTACGAGAACTTCATGGAGAAGCTCATGGAGCTCGGCGCGAAGGTGGAGCTGCCGGGCAAGGCGCTCGGGTAGCGCACGCGAAGACGCCAAAGGGGCGGCCACCCGGTTCGGGTGGCCGCCCCTTTGATGTCACTCACTGTGGTTCGCACACCGTCGGCGTGCGAACGGCAGGGTTACTTGCCCTTGGCCGCTTCCTTGAGCTTCGAGCCCGCGGAGACCTTGACGCTGTAGCCCGCGGGGATCTGGATGGGCTCGCCGGTCTGCGGGTTGCGGGCGGTGCGAGCGGCACGGTGGGTGCGCTCGAAGGTCAGGAAGCCGGGGATGGTGACCTTCTCGTCGCCCTTGGAGACGATGTCGCCGACGACGTCGGCGAACGCGGCCAGGACGGCGTCGGCGTCCTTGCGGGTCACCTCGGCGCGGTCGGCCAGCGCGGCCACCAGCTCACTGCGGTTCATGTTGTTACTCCCGTGTTCATCTTGCCGTTGAGGCGTCAGATCGAAGCCGATGCTGCCAGGGTCCTCGATGAGTCCCCGGACCCGGGTCCGTCGTCAGACCCTCGCGCCCAGGGACGCATCCTGCCCCTACCTGCGGCGGGAAAGCCAATCCGGCACCCGCAGGAGTCGTGAGAACACCCTTGGGGAGTCACACGAAAAGAGGGCCTGAGCCTGGCGCCACGATAGCTGCGCTGCTGACAGGGTTCTTGCGACGCGCCGGGTTCCCGGGCCGCCGTGGGGTTACTCACAGTCCGGGCGCCGGCGGCTCCCGGGCCCCCGTGGGGGCCCGGACGGACCCGGCCTCAGACGCCGGACGCGCTGCCCGCCGTCGCGCCGACGGCCTTGGCGGCCTCCCGCACGGCTCCGGCGACCGCACCCGCGACCTTGTCGTTGAAGACGCTGGGGATGATGTAGTTCGGGTTCAGCTCGTCCTCGGTCACCACGTCCGCCAGAGCCGTCGCGGCGGCCAGCATCATCTCGGTGTTGACGGTGCGGGACTGCGCGTCCAGCAGACCGCGGAAGACACCCGGGAAGACCAGCACGTTGTTGATCTGGTTCGGGAAGTCCGAGCGGCCCGTGGCGACAACGGCCGCGGTCTGGCGGGCGATTGCCGGGTCGACCTCGGGGTCGGGGTTCGCGAGCGCGAACACGATGGCGCCGTCGGCCATGGCGGCCACGTCGTCGCCGTCGAGGACGTTCGGGGCGGAGACGCCGATGAAGACGTCCGCGCCGCGCACGGCCTCCTTGAGCGTGCCCGTGAGGCCCTCGGGGTTGGTGTTGTCGGCGATCCAGCGCAGCGCCGAGTCCGGGGCGGCGTCCACGAGGTCCTCGCGGCCCGCGTGCACGACGCCGTGGATGTCGGCGACGACGGCGTTCTTGACGCCCGCGGCGAGCAGCAGTTTGAGGATGGCCGTACCGGCCGCGCCCGCGCCGGACATGACGACCCGGAGGTTCTCCATGGTCTTGCCGGCGACACGAAGCGCGTTGGTGAGCGCGGCGAGGACGACGATCGCGGTGCCGTGCTGGTCGTCGTGGAAGACGGGGATGTCGAGCGCCTCGCGCAGCCGGGCCTCGATCTCGAAGCAGCGCGGGGCGGAGATGTCCTCCAGGTTGATGCCCGCGAAGCCGGGGGCGATCGCCTTGACGATCTCGACGATCGCGTCGCTGTCCTGGGTGTCGAGGCAGATCGGCCAGGCGTCGATACCGGCGAACCGCTTGAAGAGGACCGCCTTGCCCTCCATGACGGGCAGCGCGGCCTTCGGGCCGATGTTGCCCAGGCCCAGCACGGCGGAGCCGTCCGTCACGACCGCAACGGAGTTGCGCTTGATGGTGAGGCGGCGGGCGTCCTCGGGGTTCTCGGCGATCGCCATGCAGACGCGGGCCACGCCCGGCGTGTAGACCATGGACAGGTCGTCACGGTTGCGGATGGGGTGCTTGGACGCCATCTCGATCTTGCCGCCGAGGTGCATGAGGAAGGTCCGGTCCGAGACCTTGCCCAGGGTGACGCCCTCGATGCCGCGGAGTTCCTCGACGATCTCGTCCGCGTGCGCGGTCGACGTGGCCGCGATGGTGACGTCGATACGGAGCTTCTCGTGACCGGATGCGGTGACGTCGAGGCCGGTCACCGAGCCTCCGGAGGACTCCACGGCGGTGGTGAGCTGCGAGACGGCGGTTCCGCTCGCGGGCACCTCCAGCCGGACCGTCATCGAGTAGGAGACGCTGGGCGCCGTTGCCATGGCCGACTTCCTCTGCTTTCACCTGACGCTGAGTTGTGCCGTCCGATCGTCGCACCTACCGCTGAGTAGCAGGTAGCCGCCCTCGATTGCGAACGTTTTGTTCGCGGAATGGGGCAGAAAGAAGAGACCCACGTCACGTGGACGTGGGTCTCTTCTCAGTCAAGTGGCACCGGCCCGCCATGCTCGCCTCGCGGCAAGTGGTCGCTCGTAGCGACGAAGGTTGGGCCCGGGGGCTTGGATCGGGCCGGTGCCACATCCAGGCTAACAAACAGATCCCGTAAGGCCATTCCCGTACCGGGAGTTCATTTCGCCGGCACGTGGGTATCCCCGCTCAGTCCCTGAGCAGGTCCGGGATTCCCGCCGCGTCGGGCTCGTCCCGGTCGGCCGAGACGACCGTGAGCTGCTGGGTGGCCCGGGTCAGCGCGACGTAGAGGACGCGCAGGCCGGCCGGAGACTCGTCGGCGATCTCCGCCGGGGAGACCACCACCGTCGCGTCGTACTCCAGGCCTTTCGCCTCCAGGCTGCCGAGCGCCACGACCCGGTCGCCGAGACCGGCGAGCCAGCGGCGGGCCTCCTCGCGGCGCTGCATGGCGACGACCACACCGACCGTGCCGTCGACGCGGTCCAGCAGCCGGGCCGCCTCGTCGCGGACGGTCGCGCCGAGCGTGTCCTCGACGACGGTGAAGCGGGGTTCGACGCCGGTGGAGCGGACCGCCTTCGGTGACACGGAGCCGGGCATGGCGAGGGCGAGGACCTTCGCAGCCAGGTCGGCGATCTCGGCCGGGTTGCGGTAGTTCACCGTGAGTTCGAAGCGGCGGCGGGGGCGGGTGCCGAGGGCCTCGTCGCGGGCCTGGGCCGCCTCGTCCGGGTCGGACCAGGAGGACTGGGCGGGGTCGCCGACGACCGTCCAGGTGGCGTGCCGGCCGCGGCGGCCGACCATGCGCCACTGCATCGGGGTGAGGTCCTGCGCCTCGTCGACGATGACGTGGGCGTACTCGACGCGCTCCTGCGCGAGGCGTTCGGCACGCTCGCGCTGCGACTCCTCGCGCACCGGCATCAGCTCCTCCAGGCCGGTGAGCTGGTCGAGCGGGTCGAGTTCGCGCTTCCTGCGGGGGCGGGCCGGGGCGCCGAGGACGGCCTGGAGCTCGTCGAGCAGGGCGACGTCGTGCACCGAGCGGCCCTCGCGCCTGAGGGAACGGGCGACCTTGCGGACCTCGCCGGGGTTGAGGATCCGGCGGGCCCAGCGGCCGAGGCGCCGTTCGTCGGCCATGGCGTCCAGGACGGCCGCCGGGGTCAGCTCCGGCCACCAGGCGTCGAGGAAGGCGATGAAGGCGTCCTCGGAGGTGATGTCCTCGTCGAAGGAGGAACGCAGCTCAGCCGCGAGTTCGGGGTCCGAGTGCCGGCCGGCCGCGCCGGACTGCTCCCACAGGGCGTCGAGGAGGAGCTTGCGGGCGCGGGGGCGCAGCAGGTTCACGGGGGCGGTGCCGCCGAGGGCGGAGCGGCGGATGCCGTCCAGTTCCCGGGCCTGAAGCTCCAGGCGGCGGCCGAAGGCGACCACGCGCAGCCGCTCCGGCGGGTCGTTCAGCTCCAGGGCGCCGCGCGCGGCCTTGCGCAGCACTTTGAGCATGCGGGAGGAGCCCTTGGCGCGGGCCACGGACGGGGAGTCGTAGAGCGTGGCCTCGCTGCCCTCGACCAGGGAGCCGATGGCGCGGATGGCGACCTGGCCCTCCTCGCCGAGGGAGGGCAGCACGCCCTCGGTGTAGGCGACGAGCAGCGGGGTCGGCGAGACGATCAGGATGCCCCCGGCGTAGCGGCGACGGTCCTGGTAGAGGAGGTAGGCGGCGCGGTGCAGGGCGACGGCGGTCTTGCCGGTGCCCGGGCCGCCCTCGACGTACGTCACGGAGGCGGCGGGGGCGCGGATGACCAGGTCCTGCTCGGCCTGGATGGAGGCGACGATGTCGCGCATGGTGTGGCTGCGGGCCTGGCCCAGCGCGGCCATCAGGGCGCCGTCGCCGATGACGGGCAGCTCACCGCCGTCGAGGTACGCCGTCAGCTCGGGCCGCATCAGGTCGTCCTCGACGCCCAGAACCCGGCGGCCCTTGGAACGGATGACACGGCGGCGGACGACCCGGCCGGGGTCGACCGGGGTGGAGCGGTAGAAGGGGGCGGCGGCCGGGGCCCGCCAGTCGATCACCAGCGGCGCGTAGTCCTGGTCGAGGACGCCGATGCGGCCGATGTGCAGGGTCTCGGCGATGTCGGCGGTGCTGTCGGGGCGTACGGCCCCCTCGGCCGGCTCGACGGCGGTGTACGCCCCGTCGGGGCCCTTCTTGCCGTCCTTGCCGGTCAGCAGGTCGATCCGGCCGAAGAGGAAGTCCTCGAACTCGTTGTTGAGCCGGCTGAGGTGGATGCCCGCGCGGAAGACCTGCGCGTCCCGCTCGGCGAGTGCGCCGGGGGTGCCGACCTGCCCGCGGCGGGCCGCGTCCTGCATCAGGAACTCCGCCTCGTGGATCTTCTCCTCAAGGCGCCGGTACACCCGGTCGAGGTGTTCCTGTTCGACGCGGATCTCCTGGTCACGAACCGAATCGTGCACCGAACCGACCGCGTCTTGTCTGTGAGCCTGAGCGGCCACCGGGCCCCCTTCTGACGTGCTGGGCAGCCGTCAACCGTACGCGAAGGGGACCCCTGGAAGCTACGGGCTGGCGGGCAGGCGCGGGACCTGTTGCCCCAATGGCTCCTGCCGGGCGTCCGGACAGCCCTATGCGTCGACCTCGACCAGGCGCTTGCCGTCGAACTCCACGACCTCGAAGTGGTCGATCTGGTTCGGGTCGAACGCGGCGCCGCCCTGGACGTAGAGGGGTTCCTTGGCCTTGTCCGTCTCGGCGTCCGGGATGCCGTAGCCCCACTCCGGGACGGACCAGGAGGCCAGGGTCTCGCGCTCGCCGTTCTTTCCGACCGCGACGAGGGCGCACTTCAGCGGGCCCTTGACGTTCTTCAGCTCCAGGACCGCGCCCGTGCCCCAGTCCTTCTTCTGCACGGCGACCGTCGCAGAGACCTTGGTGTTCGGGTCGGTGGCGGTGATCTTGTCGGAGATGCCCTCGAAGGCGGCCTTCGCGGGACTCGCCGCGAGCGGTCGGTTCTCCGCTCCGCCGCTGCCGCCGTCGCCGCCGTTCGTCGCGACCGCGACGAAGGGTCCGCCGATGATCAGCGCACCGGCCGCGGCCACCATGTAGAAGCTGCGGCGGCGCTTCTGGGCGCGGCGGTCGGCGACCTCGTCGACCAGCTTCTCCACCAGGCGCGGCCGGGGCTTCGCGGACAGCGACTCGCCGATCGCGGGGGTGCTGCCGGAGCCGGGCAGATCGGCCAGGGCGGCGAGCATCGGCTCCATGCCGGCCAGTTCGTCGAGCTGCTGGGCGCACCATTCGCAGGTCGCGAGGTGGGCTTCGAATGCGGTCGCTTCGGCGTCGTCGAGGATGCCGAGGGCGTAGGCGCCGACGGTCTCGTGCTCGTTCGGCACCGGAGATTCCTGCATGGGGCCAGACATACCCATGCCTCCCGTACCGAACCCTTGGTTACCCCCGTAAACACTCATCACGCCGTCACCCCCCGCTCCTCCAGTGCCAGCTTCATGGAACGCAGGGCGTAGAACACCCTGGAGCGGACGGTGCCGCTGGGTATGCCCAGGGTCTCGGCCGCCTCATTGACGGTACGCCCCTTGAAATACGTCTCGACGAGCACCTCCCGGTGGGCGGGCGTCAGGTCGTCGAGTGCGTCCGAGAGAGTCATCAGCCACAGCGCCTTGTCGATCTCGTCCTCCGCGGGGATGACCTCCAGCGGCGACGGGTCGACCTCCTGCGGCCGGGCCTGCCGGCTGCGGTGGCCGTCGATGACGATGCGCCGGGCGACCGTCACCAGCCAGGGGCGTACCGATCCGGTCGCTCTGTTGAGCTGACCGGCGTTCTTCCAGGCACGGATGAGCGTCTCCTGGACGACGTCCTCGGCGCGCTGCCGGTCTCCGGCGACCAGACGCAGGACGTATGCCAGCAGGGGTCCGGCGTGTTCGCGATAGAGCGCACGCATCAGCTCCTCATCGGGTTCCGAGGGCTGGGACATGCGATGTCGGGCCCTCGGTGCACGTTCATTGGCCACGACGGAATCCTTGCGCACGCCCACCTCCGGTGTCCGGGGGTTCCCCCAGTCGGTCGCTCCACAAGCCGTACGGACGCGAGCCGTTGGGTGTTCAAAGAGACGTGACAGTTTTCTTCGGGATGACGTGACGAGCTGGACATGGGGCCACATTCCCACCCCGCGTTCTTTACATTTCCGCCACATCGGCAAGATCAAGCCAGGCCTTCCCTACGGTGGCGTAGGTAAACGGCATGTAATCGAAATCACTTCGACAGTGCGGTCGCAGAAGTCGCATTTAGGACAGGGAAATTGAGTGCACGGACCACTCAATTCCGTTTCAGGCGCGGGAGAGTGCCGCGCGGCGACGGTGCCGGGCGACCCTTTCGCGGTTCCCGCAGACCTCACTGGAGCACCAGCGCCTCCTGCGGCCCCGGGAGGTGTCGAGGTACACGATGGGGCAGTTGTCGCCTTCGCACTGGCGCAGGGCCGCGCGGGCGACGGGGTCGGTCAGCAGGTCCACGGCGTCCCGGGCGACGGCCGCGAGCAGGGCGGCGCAGCCGGGCGGGCCGTCCAACCGCCGCAGCAGCTGGCCGTCTTCGCCGCGGACCGCACGCGGGGCCGGGGGCGCGGTGCGGGCCAGATCGTTGACGCGGGCGAGGGCGAGGTCGTACGTCGCGACGCCGGGTCTCGGCCGGCAGCGGACCAACCGGTCGATCTGGGCACGCAGTTCGCGGAAGGAGAGCAGCCAGCCGGTGTCCGCGTGGGTCAGGGCGGTGTCCGCCGGGACGAGCCCGGAGCCGGTGATCCAGGCGCGCAGCACGTCGACGGAGTCGAGCCGCTCCTCCGGGTGCGTGGTGGAGAGCAGGTCCAGGCAGGTCCGCCCGGCATCGAAGCGCAGCTCGTAGGGGGCCGTGGCCGTACCCAGTGCCATGTGCCTGTCACCGCCTAGGGTTCACCCCGGTCGCGAGGGCTTGGGTGAGACGCCAGTGAGAGGGCCGGTAAACCGCTCCCTCTTACAGTGCCTGCCCGCTACGACGCCGGAAACCCCTCGCACACGCCTCGTCGCGACGGCCGCCCGCAGGGGACGCGCGTTCAGGCCACGCCGGGGCCGGAGGCCGTGCTCCGACGGGCCACCTCCCGCTCGGGCCGGGCTCCGGGGCCGGCGTCTCACACTCCGACGGGCCCTGGGCGCAAGGCATCCCGCTCGGGCCGGGCGGCCGGGTCTGGCGCGTTTCGGCTCAACCCCCGGACGGGATCACGCGTCCGCGTACTTCGTCTCCGCGCTCGGGTCCAGGGCCAGGCGGTAGCCCCGCTTGACCACGGTCTGGATCAGCTTCGGGGTGCCGAGGGCCGTGCGGAGGCGGGCCATGGCGGTCTCGACCGCGTGTTCGTCGCGGCCGGAGCCTGGCAGGGCGCGCAGGAGGTCCGCGCGGGCCACGACCCAACCGGGGCGCCGGGAGAGGGCGCGCAGGAGGGACATGCCGGCGGGCGGGACCAGCTTGAGGTGGCCGTCGACCAGGACGGCGTGGCCCCGGATCTCCACACGGTGCCCGGCGACGGGGAAGGAGCGGGCCCGCGCGGGGAGTTCCTGGCAGAGGAGCTGCACCAGGGGTCCGAGCCGGAAGCGCTCCGGCTGGATCGTGTCGATGCCGCGGGACTGCAGGGGCAGGGCGGTGACCGGGCCCACGCAGGCCGGCAGGACGTCATGGCCGAGCGCCGCCAGGACCTCGTCGAGCAGTCCGCGCTCCTCGGCCCGGGAGAGCAGGGAGGCCGCTGCGGGGGCGCTGGTGAAGGTGACCGCGTCCAGGGCCCGGCCGACCGTCGCGTCCAGCAGGCGGTCGACCGGGGTGATGTCCTCCGGCGGCATCCAGCGGTAGACGGGCACCCCGACGACCTCGGCCCCGCCCTCCCGCAGCGCCTCCACGAACCCGGGCAGCGGCTCACCGTGCAGCTGGATGGCGATCCGCAGACCGTCGACGCCCTCCTCCAGCAGCCGGTCCAGCACCTCCGCCATGGACTCCGACGACGGCGACCACTCCTCCGTCAGCCCGGCGGCCCGGACCGCGCCCTTGACCTTCGGCCCGCGCGCCATGATCCGTACGCCGCCCAGCCGCGCCAGCAGCTCCTCCCCGAGCCCCCAGCCGTCGGCGGCCTCGACCCAGCCGCGGAAGCCGATCGCGGTCGTGGCCACGACGATGTCCGGCACCCGCTCGGTGATCTCCTTCGTCGCGGCCAGCAGTTCACTGTCGTCGGCGAGCGGCACGATGCGCAGGGCAGGGGCGTGCAGGACGGCGGCTCCGCGTCGCTGCAGCAGCACCCCGAGTTCATCGGCCCGGCGCGCGGCCGTCACACCCACGGTGAACCCCGCCAGGGGTCCGTGGTCCGGTCGCTGTTCTTCCTCGTACATGGCTCTCGTCCCGCACTCGAGTCGTCGTACTGCGTGGGTACGGCGTACCTACATGCCGATCGAGCCTGTCAACGGCTCGTGACAGGCCCGGATCGGCTTGATGTCGCTGGTGTTACGTCACACCTCGGCGTAGCTGAGCTGCGGCTTCGCTTCCGAGGTCGCCGTGGTGACGGGTACCCGGGGAGCCGTACGGCGAAGGTATACGGCCCAGGTGACCACGAAGCAGACCGCGTAGAAGGCGAGGAAGGCGACGAACGCCCCGGTGCCCGAGCCGTAGGAGAGGAAGGACTGGCGGAAGGCGAGGTTGATGCCGACGCCGCCGAGCGCGCCCACGGCTCCGATCAGCCCCATGGAGGCCCCGGAGAGCCGTCGCCCGTAGGCAGCGGCCGCTTCACCCTCCAGCCCCCTGGCCAGAGCCTTGTTCTGGAAGATGCCCGGGATCATCTTGAACGTCGAGCCGTTGCCGAGCCCGCTGAGCACGAACAGCACCACGAACGCCGCGGTGAACAGCGCCAGCGACTTCTCCATGGAGGCACCGATCAGGATCGCCGTGGCGGCGCCCATGCCGACGTAGTTCCACAGGCTGATCTTCGCGCCGCCGTACTTGTCGGCCAGCCAGCCGCCCAGGGGCCGGATCAGCGAGCCGAGGAGCGGACCGATGAAGGTGACGTACGCCGCCTCCAGCGGGGTGCGTCCGAACTGGTTCTGGAGGACCTGCCCGAAAGCGAAGCTGTAGCCGATGAACGACCCGAAGGTGCCGATGTAGAGGAAGGACATGATCCACGTGTGGGCGTCCCGCGCGGCGTCCTTGGCGGCACCGGTGTCGTTCTTCACGTTCTCGAGGTTGTCCATGAAGAGCGCGGCCATGACGGCGGCGACGAGGATCAGCGGGATGTAGATCCCGAGCAGCACGCGCGGCCCGCCGCCGGCGCCGATGATCGCGAGGGCGGCCAGCTGGATCACCGGTACGCCGATGTTGCCGCCGCCCGCGTTGAGGCCGAGGGCCCAGCCCTTCTTCCGCAGCGGGAAGAAGGCGTTGATGTTGGTCATGGAGGAGGCGAAGTTGCCGCCGCCGATACCGGCCAGCAGGCCGACGAGCAGGAACGTGGAGAAGGAGGTCCCCGGCTCCATCACGGCGAACGCGGCGCAGGTCGGGATCAGCAGGAGGGCCGCGGAGATGATCGTCCAGTTCCGCCCGCCGAAGATCGCCACGGCGAAGGTGTAGGGGACGCGGACGACGGCGCCGACCAGCGTGACCATCGAGGTCAGCATGAACTTGTCGGCCGGGGTGAGCCCGTACTCCGGGCCCATGAAGAGGACCAGGACGGACCACAGGGTCCAGATCGAGAATCCGATGTGCTCGGAGAGCACGGAGAAGAAGAGGTTCCGCCGGGCGACCTTCTCGCCCGTCTCCTTCCAGAACGTCTCGTTCTCCGGATCCCAGTGCTGGATCCAGCGTCCGCCCTTGCTCGGGGGTACGGGTGCCGTGCCAGGGCCTGTCATGACGCCTCCACTGTGCTCCGGGGCTCGGTCGTGCTTCGAGTGACTGACCCCGAAGGTAGGGAGGACGCGTTTCCTGCCTGTGGCACCGCGGGTGTCCGCGAGGGAACTTTGCTCTCACCCCGGGCTCGGGCGGGATGAGAGATTCAGGCGGGTTTCGGAGACCCGTCAGTGCTGCGGAGGCTGCCAGTGCGGGTTCTGCTGCTGGCTGTACGGCTGTCCGTACGGGCCCGGGGACTGCGTTCCGTAGGGGCCGGGGGCGGGCTGGCCCTGGTACGGGCCCGGGGCGGGCTGACCGGGATAGGGACCGGCGGCGGGCTGACCCGGGTAGGGACCGGCGGCGGGCTGACCCGGGTAGGGACCGGCGGCGGGCTGACCGCCGTAGGGGCCCGGGGTGGGCTGACCGCCGTACGGTGCCGGCTGGGCATACGGGCCCGGGGCCTGCTGGACGTACGGCCCGGGCGCCTGCTGCCCGTACGGTCCGCCCGCGAACGGATTGCCCTGCCCGGGCAGCTGGGCCCCCGGCGGCAGATACCGCGTCCGGCCGTTCTCGTCCGTCACCGGCAGGAAACCGGCCGCCTGCAACCGGGCCGCGAACTTGACGTTGCGCTTGCGCGTCACCACGAGGCCGATGCCGAACACCGCCATGAACAGCAGCCACAGCACACCGGCCACGACGAAGTCGCCGGACTCGCCCCCGAAACGGAAGCCGAGGATCACACAGCCGACGGAGACGCCCAGGGCCCCGTACCCCATGCGCTTCTCGGCGTTCTTGCCGGTGAGGTCGAAGTTGATGCGGGCCTTGAGGAGTTCGAACGCGTCCGGCACGACGGGCGGTACGGAGACGCCGTCGGCCGCGTCGGGGTACTGCGCCCAGTTCTGCCCGGCCCGGGCCCGGGCCTGCGGGCTCGGGTCGGGCAGGAGCAGCATGGTGAGCGCGCCGTTGCGGCCGCTGCTCTGCCGGACGTCGGCGTACTCGTACCCGAACTGCTGGGCGACGAAGGCCAGCCGGGCGAGCTTCTTCACGGACGCCATCGGGCTGGTGAGCTCGACGGGTTCCCCGCTCGCCATCAGCCGCAGCATCTTCTGCATCTGCCGCTTACTCATCCCCACCGCTCCCGCCGACCACTTTGTTCACAAGCGCAACCCGGGCAGTTTTCCACACCGGCGGCCCTGCTCAGCTGCCGGGTACCGTCCGCCTCCGCGCCCCGCGAGCCCTCACCCCCGGCTCCTTCGTCGGCCACAGCCGCGGGTTCTGCTTGGCCGCCAGGTCCTCCGCCCAGCCGAAGGCCAGGACGCAGCCGCCGATGAGGATCCACACCAGGAGCAGCACCGGCCAGACGCTCTCCAGCAGGCCGGGCACGTTCTGTTCCAGCAGGGGGAAGCCCCACAGGCGGTCCCACAGGGTCGCGGCGATCAGGATGCAGGTGTTGTGCCACAGGTAGATGGTCACGGCCCGGGAGTTGAGCAGTGTGATCGTCCCCGCGAAGGGGCGCAGCCGCCGCGGCCACTCCGTCCAGGACGGGCTGAGGTGCAGCAGCAGGAACACCGTGCCGAAGGACCACAGCGCCTGGGCCAGCGGCATGCTGTCCAGGTCGTTCCCGGTGCCGAAGTCGTGGTGCAGGGCGTACCAGAGGCCGGCCAGGGCGATGACGGGGGCGACGGACGGCACGATGTAGCGCGGCAGCCGCTGCAGGATGCCCTCCTGGTGGGCCATGCCGAGGATCCAGCAGGCGCCGAAGGTGGAGAAGTCGGTGAGCGCCGAGGGGATCCGCTCGCCGGGCAGGATGAGCCAGCCCTGCTCGAAGGCGACGGCCAGGGCGATCGGCGCGAGGATCGTGACGACCGGCAGGGCGCGCAGGGCCTTCAGCAGCAGCGGGGACAGCAGGACGTACCAGAGGTAGGCGCGGATGTACCAGAGCGGGCCCGCGAGGTCCGCGGCCCAGTTCTCGCCGATGAAGCCGTGGACGCCGGGCAGCCCTTCCGCGTAGGGCGGGTCGCTGAGCGGGACGATCCAGAAGGTGAGGTGGAGCAGCCACCAGCCGGGGTGCCCGTCCGCGTCCGGACCCCAGCCCTGCAGGACCATGCCGGTGACGCCGACGACGCCCAGCAGCCACAGCGGGGGCAGCAGCCGGCGCATCCGGCCGCGGATCACCTGCACGGCCGGGCGCTTCAGCGAGCGGGCCATGAGGCTCCCGGCGAGCGCGAACATCACGCCCATGGACGGGAACACCAGCGGCAGCCAGGCCCAGCCCGTCAGGTGGTACAGCACGACGCGGAACAGCGCGAGGGCGCGCAGCAGGTCGAAGTACCGGTCGCGGCCGGGCTTCTGCGAGGAGGTCCGTTCCTGAGGAGCGGCCTCGGCCGCGGTGGTCACCGGCATGGTCATCCGACCGGCCTCTTCTCCGTCATCTGCTGGGGCATGCCGGTTCCGGACCCGGGCAGGCCCACCGCACCCGTGCGCCGCAGCTTCTGCCAGCGCAGCCGGCCGCCGGTGAGGGCGGTGATCCAGGACTGGAGCAGGACGACGTACATCAGCTGGCGGTAGAGGAGCTGCTGGAGCGGGAGGGAGATCAGGTGGGTCATGCGTTCCTTGTCCAGGTGGAACGCGTAGGCCGCGCACACGCCCTGCACCGCGAGGACGCCCAGCCAGGCGCCGATGGTCTTCTCGGTGGGGCCGAACACCAGCCCGTAGAGCAGGAACACGTCGATCAGGGGGGCCAGCAGCGGCGCCACGACCATGAACATGGACACGAGCGGCATGCCGACGCGGCCGAAGCGCCCCGAGGGTCCTCGTTCGAAGACGGACCGGCGGTGCTTCCAGATGGCCTGCATGGTGCCGTAGGACCAGCGGTAGCGCTGGGACCACAGCTGCTGGACGGACTCCGGGGCCTCGGTCCAGGCCACGGCCTTCTCGGCGTACACCACGTGCCAGCCGTCGCGGTGCATGGCCATGGTGATGTCGGTGTCCTCGGCGAGCGTGTCGTCGCTCATGCCGCCGACGCGTTCCAGTGCGCTGCGCCGGAACGCCCCGACCGCGCCGGGGATGGTGGGCATGCAGCGCAGCACGTCGTACATGCGGCGGTCGAGGTTGAAGCCCATCACGTACTCGATGTGCTGCCACGCGCCGATGAGCGAGTCCCGGTTGCCGACCTTGGCGTTGCCCGCGACGGCGCCGACGCGCGGGTCGCCGAAGGGCTGGACGAGTTCGCGGACGGTGGTCGGTTCGAAGACGGTGTCGCCGTCCATCATCACGATCAGGTCGTACTTGGCGTTGGCGATGCCCCGGTTGAGGGCGGCGGGCTTGCCGGCGTTGAGCTGGCGGACGACACGCACACCGGGCAGGCCCAGGTTCTCGACGATACGGGCGGTGCCGTCGCTGGAGCCGTCGTCGATGACCAGCACCTCGATGGGGTGGTCGCTGGCGACGAGCGAACGGACCGTCTGCTCGATGCACTTGGCCTCGTTGTAGGCGGGCACGAGGACGGACACCGGTTCCGTGACGGGTTCGCCCCAGCTGAACCCGCGGCGCCGGACCCGCCGGGCGTGCGCCACGGAGAGGATCAGCATCAGCCCGAGACGCCCGAAGACCAGCACACCGACGACGGCGAGGCCGGCGACGAGAACCCCGGTCACCTTCTCGGAGGCCTGCACCAGGAAGACCCACGCCTCGCCCTTCAGCGACTCCAGCCCGGCGACGCGGGTGTGCGCGCTCGGTGCGTCCAGGGCGCCGGTGAGGGTGTGGAAGCGGTAGCCCTTGTCCTGGAGCCCCGAGATGTAGTCGTCGAGCGCGGCCACGGTCTGGGAGCGGTCACCGCCGGAGTCGTGCATCAGCACGATGGCGCCCTTGCCGCCCTTCGGCGTGGCGTTGCTGATGATCTTCTTGACCCCGGGCCGGCGCCAGTCCTCGCTGTCGGTGTTGTTGACGATGGTGATGTAGCCCTTGCTGCCGATGTACTCGGTGACCGGCCACGTGTTGTTGTCCATGTTGTGGGCGAACGACGAGTAGGGCGGGCGGAACAGCGAGGTGCGGATACCGGCCGCCCCGGCCAGGGCGAGCTGGTTCTGGGACAGCTCCCAGTCGACGCGGCTCTTGGTCTGCAGCGACAGGTCCGGGTGGTTGAAGGTGTGCAGGCCGATCTCGTGGCCCTCGTCGACCATGCGCTGGACGAGGTCGGGGTGGCGGGAGGCCATGGTGCCGGTGATGAAGAAGACGGCCCGGGCGTCGTGCTTCTTCAGGACGTCGAGCACCTTGGGCGTCCACATCGGGTCGGGGCCGTCGTCGAAGGTCAGGACCAGTTCGCCGTCGGGGAGGTCCAGAGCGGCGGGCTTCCCGTTGCGGGTGTCGATCACGGGCCCGCCCTTCAGGATGTCCTTCGGGACGCGGTCGTTCGCCGCGGGCGGGCCGACGCGGTGGTCGGCGAGGATCTCGCTGTGCACGTAACCGCGCAGCATGAGCATCGCGCCGAGCGCGACGAGCACGAGCAGAGGCAGCAACAGACGCATGGGCAGGCGCCGGCGCCTGGAGCCGCCACGGGCTCGCGACGAGGGCCCGGAACGGCGGGTACGGGATGCCATGGGTGGTGGTACTCCGGGTGGTGCGGGATGGGGTGGTACGGGGACGGAGGCGGGCGGACGGTGGGTGTGGTGGGTCGGGCCCGGCCGGTCGGGGACGTCTCGGCTGCGCAGGGTGGGCGCACTCAGCGGCGTCCTGAGGTCCCGCTGCGGGAGCGGGACGAGTGGGTGGAGCGGGTTGAGCGGGTGGAGCAGGTTGGTGCGGGTGATCGGGAGGTGCCCCTCGCCGCTCCGGAGAGCTCGGGGGTCCCCCCACCGGCCTGGACCGCTGCGGGAGAGACGCCCGGCCGAGAAGGACGGTGGAGCGGCGCCCCGCCGACAAGGACGGCGGAGCGGCACCCGGGCGGCGGGCGCCGCTTTCACGGACGCGGTGGGCTAGGCGGCGGGCGTCTCCGCGACGGGCTGCGGCTCGGCCGGGCCCTCGGCGACGGGCTGCGGCTCGGCCGGGCCCTCGGCGACGGTGCCGCCGTCGCCGCCGGTGCCCGTCGTCTCGGTGGGCGTGGCCGTGGGCTCGACCGTCGGGGTCGGGTCGGTGGCCGGCGTGCTCGGCGGGTCCGCCGGTTTGGTGGGGGCCGGGGCGGTGGCCTTGCCGCCCGGCGCCGGCACGGTCCGGGTCGCGCTCGGCGAGGGCTTGGCGGATGTGCCGAGCCGGCCGGTGCCGGCGGTGGCCTCGGGTGCTGCGGCACTGGGGCCGGGCGCGGGTGCCGTGGCCTGGCCGGTCGCCGGCGTGCTGCCCGGTGCGGTGGCGCCGGGGTCCGTGGTGGGTGCCGACTCGGCGGGCAGCGACGGGGTGTCGACCTGCCCGGCCGGCGGGTTGTCGTCCTTGGCCGGCACGGGCAGCCAGGGGGCGTTGGAGTTGCCCGACAGCAGCGTGGCGACGATGACGACGGCGTAGGCCCCGCAGGCCAGGGCGACGGCCATGCCGATCCGGCGGTAGCGGCGGCTGCGGCGGCCGGACTCGTCGACGAAGACGGGCCGGTCGGCGGCGGCCTCGGCGCCCGGGCCCTCCTTGGCCTGCCGCAGGAAGCCGTCCCCGAGCTGTACGGCGTCGAGCTGGACGGTGACCTCGTGCGGATCGTGGGTCTGCCCGTCGGCGTCGGGGGTGTCCCCCGACGGTTCGGCTCCGGCTTCCTCCTGCTCCTGCCAGGGGTCGCGGACCGATGTCCTGTTCCCCGGCCGCAGGGCGAGCGAGTCGGCCTCGCCCTCGCTCTGGCGCGGAATGCCGCGCAGTATCTCCGTCCCGGCGGGCAGCCGGTGGCCGGTCGTCCGGACATCACGGTCGGGGAAGACCTGAGTGGCTCTCCCGTCCCGGGCTCCGCTGTCCGACGGGAGTTCCCCGGTAGCCATAGCGGCCTCGGGCCACTCTGGTTGGGCGTCTTCTCGCCACTGTTTCACGCGCACGCACTTCCCCCCACGGGATGGTTCAGGTGCGCTTTCCGACCTGAGCACCCGCCGTCGGATCGGGCCCCCACCCGTCCGAGCGCCCCCTCTTACCACACCGTGCTCAGGCATCGAATGTAGCGCACGCGCAGGTTCCGTGTGTGCGCCGTGTCGAATCGTGTCAACCGTGAGACGCCATGAGGACATCGTCTCCGGCCGGGAGCCAGGCGCCCGCGGGCCTGCGCAACCAGCCCTTTTCCGCAGCCAGCCGGGCCGCCGCGCGGCGCAGCGCGTCGAAGGCGGGATGAGTCAGGCCTTTGCGCCACACCAGGGAGACGGGGGCCAGCGGAACCGGGTCGACCAGGGGCCGCACCACCATCGACGGGAGCGCCGGGAACTCCACGACGGCCAGGACCGGGTTGCGCGTTCTGGCCATGAGCCGCTGGAACTCCTCGTCCCCGACGGCCAGCGGAGCGGGTGGCGCGATGTCGATGCCCCGCCCCTCGAACAGCAGCCGTGCGAGGCCGGTCCACTCCGGTGTGCGCGGGTTGCCGGCGCCCGCGTAGACGCTCTCGCCGGCCAGCTCGGCGAGCGGCACGGCGTCCCACGTGGCCAGCCGGTGATCGTCCGGCAGCACGACCGCCATCGGCTCCAGCCGCACGGGCTGGTGGTCGAGCCCGGCCCGCAGCACCGGTTCCAGCCCGGCGAAGCGTCCGAACGACGCGTCCAGCCGGCCGGCGAGCAGTTCTCCGGCGGCTCCGGTCAGGCCGCTCTCGTAGCGGGCCATCAGTTCGTGGCGGGGGGCGAGTTCACGCGCCTCGTGCAGCACCCGGCGCGGTGTGACCAGGCCCGGGGAGTTGAGGTCGACCAGCAGCGGCCGGGCCTGGTCGAAGGCGGCGAGCAGTTCGTCCTGCGCCTGGAGCACCCGGCGGGCGTACGGCAGCAGCCGCTCCCCGTCGGGGGTGAGCGTCACCTGCCGGGTGGTGCGCACGAACAACTCGGTGCCGAGCTCCCGCTCCAGTCGCCGCACGTCCCGGCTGAGCGCCTGCTGTGCCACGTGCAACCGCACCGCGGCACGCGTGAAGTGCAACTCCTCGGCGACAGCGACGAAGCCGCGCAGCAGACGGTGATCGAGGTGCCCGGACATGCCGCGAACCTACAGCGGCCGGAGGCGCAGGGGTGCGTGGCCCTCAGGGACGGCCCTCCCGGGCCCAGGAGCCCGTGTCGTTCAGGGACGTCCCGACCTCGCCCGTCCGAACGTCCGCTCCCATCGGGCCCTCCGCGTTCTTCCGGCCCTCCGCACCCGCATCCGGCGGAGCCTGCCCCAGCCGGTGACGGGGCACCGACCGCATCGGCGGCCTGGTCAGGGTGATCTGGCGGACGACCTGCTGGAAGCACGCCAGGGCGGCGAGACCGGGCAGGGCGGCCGCCGCGATGCCGAGGATCGTCCGGGGCGCCTGGACGACGCACAGCAGCACGACGATGGAGGAGAACAGCAGGACCACGCACCAGGAGTGCACGGCTCGGCGCTGGTGCAGCGCGGCGCGCAGGACGGACAGGGAGCCCACCAGCCAGGGCCCGTACACCAGCAGCGGCCACCAGGTGCGCAGGCCCGCCGCCGCGGGAGACACGGCGACCAGCCGCAGAGGGTCGTAGGCGACGATGCCGCTCAGGAGGCTCACCGCGGAGGCGATGACGGCCGCCAGGGCGGCGACGAGAAAGCTGGTGGCGCGGAGCAAGCCGTGGGCCTTGCGGGCCGGGACCTTGCGGTGCCGCCGGGGTACTTCCCGTACCGGCGGCAGTTCCTCGGTGATGTCCTGGAGCCGCCGCATGTGGGTGCCCGCGGCGGCGGCCGGTTCGGGATCGGCGGCGGGGACCAGGTCCTCGTCCCGGGGGGCGGGAATCCTCGCCGCCTGCTCCCCGAGGGCCTCCTCCAGGATGAACGCCAGTTCCTCGGCGGGATCCCAGGTGGGGTCCGGTGGTGTGAGGGGGGTGATGAAATCCCGGGCCGGAGCCCGATGCCGGCCGGTGCCCTCTACCTTGTCGTACATGGCGGACCCGACTATTCCGCGAGCGCGAAAGCGGGCCAATCCGTGGCGCTGATCCATCGTCGGGCGAGATCCTTTTCCAGCGCGCTCATGCGGTCGATGAAATCACGCAGCACCGGCTCGGTCACCTTCAGCGCGACCGGGCAACCCCCTTTGGTGAGCGTCCCGTTGACGGTCGCCGACGAGTGCACTGGAGCGGGAATGTAGGTGTACGGGCCGAGCGTTACCGCCCAGCCGTCTTTCCTGGTCGCCTCGGTCATGTACCGACTAACCGTCGGCCCACTTCGGCGGATGCGCGGCAAACGAGTGAAGGAATTTCCCGAATGAGCATCTTTTCTCTGCGCCATGAGGAGCATGAGAAATCTCCATATTCCTGTATGAAGAACAAGGAGCGAACGTTTTCCGCCACACCTTTCCGGCCTCCCCGTCCCGGATCCACAACCCAGGTGCGTGACTGGGCGCGGAACAGGTGTTGGACCGCTTGATCGTCCCCGGGCGACGGTGGACGCATGCCGCAACTCTTCCCGTACCGCCGCCTGTTCCGCCTGCCGGGCACCCGCGCGTTCACCGCCGGGAACCTCATCGCCCGGCTGCCGATGGGCATGTTCAGCGTCAGCGCGGTAGTGATGATCGCCGGGAGCCGGGGTTCGTACGCCCTCGCCGGTGCCGTCACGGCGACGGGGCTCGCCGCGACCGCCCTGGTCGCTCCGTGGACCGCCCGGCTCGTCGACCGGCACGGCCAGGCCCGGGTGGCCCTGCCCGCCACGGTGATCGCCGTCCTCGGCTCCCTCTGTCTGCTGCTGTGCGTGCGCCACGACGCCCCGGACTGGACCCTGTTCGCCTCCTACGCCGCCACCGCCACCACCCCCAACACCGGCGGCATGGCCCGGGCCCGCTGGGCGCATCTGCTGGCCGGCGACCCGAAGGCGCTGCACACCGCCAACTCCTTCGAGCAGGCGGCGGACGAACTGTGCTTCATGCTGGGCCCGGTGCTCGCGGCCTTCCTGTGCGGGGCGTTCTTCCCCGAGGCGGGCACGCTCGTGGGCGCGGTGCTGCTGCTGACCGGCATGGTGCTGTTCACGACCCGGCGTGCGACGGAGCCCCCGGCCCACGCGCGCATACCCGGCAAGGCGCCCCTGCGCGCCCCCGGCATCCCCCCGTTGCTCGCGGTCTGCCTGGCGATGGGCGCCGTCTTCGGCGCGACGGAGGTCGTCACACTGGCGTTCGCCGACGCGCAGGGGCGGCAGTCGGCGGCCGGTGTCGTGCTCGCGCTCCAGGCTGCGGGCTCCTGCGGGGCGGGCCTGCTGTACGGCGCCGTGAAGCCCGCCGGTCCGGCCGCGGGCCGGCTGCCCCGGTGCGTGGCGGCGATGGCCGCGCTGCTGGCCCTGCCGCTGCTGGCCGCGGCCCTGACCGGTTCGCTCCTCGCCCTGGCGGCGGCGCTGCTGGTCGCCGGGATGGCGACGGCCCCGACGATGGTCACCACCATGACGCTGGTGCAGGAGCGCACCCCCGAGGGCCGGCTGAACGAGGGCATGACCCTCGCGGTGGCGGGACTGCTCGGCGGCATCGCCTGCGGCAGCGCGATCGGCGGCTGGACGGTGGAGCACTTCTCGCCGACGGCGGGTTACGTGGTCCCGGTGACGGCGGCGTCCGTGGCCCTGGTGTTGTCCCTGCGAGGCGCTTCGAATCGCTTCACCGTTATCCCCACACCCCATTGACGCCCTCAGGCCCCCCGCATACGTTCGATCGTCGAAGCGCTTCGACGTCGTGCGCCGGGAGAGTAGGGACCCCCACATGAAGTTCACCGACGGCTACTGGCTCCTGCGCGAGGGCGTCACCGCGGCCCACCCTGCCCAGGCCCTCGACGTCACCGAGTCGGACGGCGCCCTGGAGATCCACGCACCGACCCGGACCGTCCGCTCCCGCGGCGACCTGATGACCGGCCCGGTCCTGACGGTCCGGGCACACACCCCCATGCCCGGCGTCATCGGCCTGACCCTCACCCACTTCACCGGCGGCGAGCCCCGCGGCCCCGAGTTCGAGCTCACGGCGTCGGACACCACCGCGGAGATCTCGTACGACGACGAGCACGCGACCCTGACCTCCGGCGACCTGTCGGTCCGGCTGGCCCGCGGCGGGCCGTGGCACGTCGAGTTCCTCGCGCACGGCCGTAAGCTCACCAGCAGCGGCCACAAGAACGCGGGCATCATGCGGGACGCCTCGGGCGCCCACCACCTGCGCGAGCAGCTGGTCCTGAACGTCGGCACGTCCGTCTACGGCCTCGGTGAGCGCTTCGGCCCGCTGGTGAAGAACGGCCAGGTCGTCGACATCTGGCAGGCCGACGGCGGCACGTGCAGCGAACAGGCCTACAAGAACGTGCCCTTCTTCCTCACCGACGCGGGATACGGCGTCTTCGTCGACCACCCGGGCAAGGTGTCCTTCGAAGTCGCCTCGGAGGTGGTCTCCCGGGTGCAGTTCAGCGCGGAGACGCAGGAGCTGACGTACTACGTCATCCACGGCCCGGCCCCGAAGGACATCCTGCGCAGGTACACGGCCCTGACCGGCCGCCCGGCCCTGCCGCCCGCCTGGTCGTTCGGCCTGTGGCTGTCGACGTCCTTCACCACCAAGTACGACGAGGAGACGGTGACGTCCTTCATCGACGGCATGCGGGAGCGGGAACTGCCGTTGTCCGTCTTCCACTTCGACTGCTTCTGGATGCGCGAGTACAACTGGTGCGACTTCCGGTGGGACGAGCGGGTCTTCCCCGACCCGGAGGGCATGCTGGCCCGTCTGAAGGACCGTGACCTGCGTGTCTCCGTCTGGATCAATCCGTACATCGCCCAGCGCTCCCCGCTGTTCGCCGAGGGCAAGGCGCTCGGGCACCTGCTGAGGCGGCCGGACGGCAGCGTCTGGCAGTGGGACATGTGGCAGCCCGGCATGGCCCTGGTCGACTTCACCTCCCCGGCCGCCCGCGACTGGTACGCCGCCAAGCTGGAGGCGCTGCTCGGACAGGGCGTCGACTGCTTCAAGACCGACTTCGGCGAACGGGTGCCGCTCGACGTCGTCTGGTCCGACGGCTCGGACCCGGAGCGGATGCACAACTACTACACGTACCTGTACAACCGCACGGTCTTCGAGGTGCTGCGCAAGCACCGGGGCGAGCAGGAGGCCGTCCTCTTCGCCCGGTCGGCGACGGCGGGGAGCCAGCAGTTCCCCGTGCACTGGGGCGGCGACTGCGAGGCGACGTACGAGTCGATGGCGGAGTCGCTGCGCGGCGGCCTGTCGCTGGGCCTGTCGGGCTTCGGCTTCTGGAGCCATGACATCGGCGGCTTCGAGGGCACCCCGACCCCGGCCCTGTTCAAGCGCTGGCTGGCGTTCGGACTGCTCTCCTCGCACAGCCGCCTGCACGGCAGCAGCTCCTACCGGGTCCCCTGGCAGTTCGACGAGGAGTCGGTGGACGTGGCCCGCCACTTCACCCGGCTGAAGCTCCGCCTCATGCCCTACCTGTACGAGACGGCCCGCGCGGCCCACTCCGAAGGCCTGCCCATGATGCGGGCCATGGTGCTGGAGTTCCCGGACGACCCGGGGTGCGCGCACCTGGAACGGCAGTACATGCTCGGCCCGGACCTGCTGGTCGCCCCGGTGTTCAGCGACGAGGGCGACGTCACGTACTACGTCCCCGAGGGCACCTGGACCCACTTCCTGACCGGCGGGACGGTGACCGGCCCGCGCTGGGTGCGCGAACGCCACGGCTTCCTGAGTGCGCCGCTGCTGGTGCGTCCCGGCGCTGTGATCCCGGTCGGCGCGCGGGACGACCGCCCGGACTACGACCACGCCGACGGGGTGACGCTGCGGGCGTACGGTCTGCGGCCCGGGGACGAGGTGACGGTGCAGGTCGGGGACGTGACCTTCACGGTCGCCCGCGAGGGGAACACCCTGCGGGCGGTGTGCGGCGCCCCAGCGGCCGCCTGGAGCCTGGCGGCCGGCGACCGCGAGGTCCAGGCCCCGCCCGGTACGGGGCGTATCGCGCTGGAGCTCGGCTGATGGTCAGGATCACGGACGTGGCACGACGGGCCGGGGTCTCCCCCAGCACCGTCTCCTACGCGCTGAGCGGCAAGCGCCCGATCTCCGACGAGACCCGGCGGCGCGTCGAGGCGGCCGTCCGCGACCTGGGCTACCGACCCCACACGGGCGCCCGCGTCCCGGCCGGCGGCAGGCAGAACGTCCTGGCCCTGGCGGCGCCGCTCCGCCCCGGCGTGCACACCCCGGTGGTGATGCGGCTGGCGGTGTCGGTGGTGACGACGGCCCGCGCGCACGACCACGACGTCCTGCTCCTCACCCAGGAGGAGGCCGAGGAGGGCCTGACCCGCGCCCTCGGCACGGTGCCGGTGGCCGGACTGCTGCTGACGGACGTCGGACTCCACGACCCCCGCCTCCCCCGGCTCCGCTTCCTGGACAGCCCGTCGGTCCTGATCGGCGTACCGGCGAACCCGCGCGGCCTGACCTGCGTGGACCTCGACTTCAGGGCGGCGGGCGAGGCCTGTGTGGACCACCTGGCGGGGCTGGGTCACCGCACGGTCGCCCTCGTCGGTTCACCCCCGGAGGTCTACCTCCGCCAGACGGCCTACGCCCACCACCTCATGCGGGGCTTCACCGCGGCAGCCGCCCGGCACGGCCTCACCACGTCCGTCCACCCGGGCGACCCCGACCCCGCCACGGCCCCCCGGCTCGCCGAACGGCTGCTCCACGAGCATCCCCCCCTCACCGCCGTGGTCATCCACAACGAACCGCTGCTGGCCCCCCTGATCACGGCCTTCGAGCACCTCGGCCTGCGGGTCCCCGCCGACCTCTCCGTCACCGCGGTCTGCCCCGACGACCTGGCGACGACGCCCCCCGTCCCGGTCACATCGGTGACCCTGCCGGCCGACGAGCTGGGCGCCCGCGCCGTGGAGCTCCTGACGCAGAAACTGCACGGCGTCCCCGTACCGGAGACGACGCTGCTGCCGCCCCGGCTGACGGAAAGGGCGAGCACGTCACGGCGGACGGCATGACAAAGGCCCCGCCGCTCACAAGCGGCGGGGCCTTCGCCCACATGGGATGAGTGGAGATGGCGGGAATCGAACCCGCGTCCAACGGTGCAGAATCAGGGCTTCTCCGTGTGCAGTTCGCTGCGATTTTCTCGGCCCCGGCGATCACGCGAACAAGTCGTCGACAGGCCCAGTCACTGTTTGATTTCCCATCGAACCCCGTGACCGGGCTCGATGGTTTAGTTCCCTAGCTTATGCCAGGATCCGGGTCGGGAACACTCCCGGGCTGACACCCATTAGGGACCTTCGCTCACTGCTTATCAGGCAGCGAGGGTGAAGGCCTGGGAATCGCGCTTGGTATTGGCGATTATTTTTTGCGACATATGGTTTACGAGATCATTGCCGCTTCCTCGACACGCTTCCCCTGCTTCGACAGCCGCTGTCGAAACCGATCATCCCCATGTTGTGTTGACAATCCCCTCCGGAGAGGGGCACGCACCCGCTGTGGGGTGCAGGCACCATCGTACGTGACCAACGCAGGTCGGTGCCAGCGTATTCCCTACGCCCCGCGCTGCTTCCGCTTCACCGCCGCGATCGCGCGGTCGGTCTCCCGGCGGTCCTGCTTCTCCCGCAGCGCCTGACGCTTGTCGTACTCCTTCTTGCCCTTCGCCAGCGCGATCTCGACCTTGGCCCGGCCGTCCTTGAAGTACAGCGCGAGCGGCACGATGGTGTGGCCCGTCTCGCCCGACTTCGACTCCAGCTTGTCGATCTCGGCGCGGTGCAGCAGCAGCTTCCGCTTGCGCCGGGCGCTGTGGTTGGTCCACGTGCCCTGGCTGTACTCCGGCACGTGCACGTTGTGCAGCCACGCCTCGTTCCCGTCGAGCTGCACGAAGCCGTCGACCAGCGACGCCCGTCCCTGGCGCAGGGACTTCACCTCGGTCCCGGTGAGGACCAGGCCGGCCTCGTAGGTGTCGATGATGAGGTAGTCGTGCCGCGCCTTCTTGTTCTGCGCGATCAGCTTGCGCCCTTTTTCCTTAGCCATAGTGCCGCCATTTTCGCACTACGGAGGGGCCCTGCGGAAAGTCGATTACGAGGGGCTCGCCAGACCGCGCAGTACGGCCCGGGCCCGGGGGAGGGCGTCCTCGCCGGTCTCCAGGTCGGGCGTGATGCCCCGGCCGTCGACCCCGCGGCCGGAGGGGGTGCGGTAGTGCCCGACGGTCAGCTCCGCGACGGAGCCGTCGGGCAGCCGGCTCGGCATCTGGACCGAGCCCTTGCCGAAGGTGCGGGAGCCCACCACGAGCGCCCGCCCGCGGTCCTGTACGGCGCCGGTGAGGAGCTCGGCCGCGCTCATCGTCCCGCCGTCGACGAGCGCGACCAGCGGTCTGGCGGTGTCCCCGCCGGGCTCTGCGTGCAGGGCGCGCTGCTCGCCGTCGACGTCGTAGGTGGCGACCAGGCCGCCGTCGAGGAAGGCGGAGGCCGCGGTCACGGCCTCGCCGACCAGGCCCCCTGAGTTACCGCGCAGGTCGAGGACGATTCCGGCACCGGGCGGGGACTGCCGTACGGCTTCGCGGACCTGGTGGCCGGAGTCCTTGGTGAAGGTGGCGACCTTGATCACGGTCACCCGGCCGTCGAGTTCCCGGACGGTCACCGAGTCCGTGGAGAGCTGGGCCCGGCGCAGGGTCTCGGTCCACGCGCGGGTGCCGCGCTCCAGGCCGAGGCGGACGGCGGTGCCGGCGGGGGCGTCGGTGGCGTCCCCGCGCAGTAAGGAGACGACCTCCGTGACGGGACGGCCGTCGGTCTTCTCGCCGTCGACGCTGCGCAGCAGGTCTCCGGGGCGGATCCCGGCGGTGGCGGCGGGCGAGCCGGGGCGCACCTTCGTCACCTCGATACGGCCGTCCTGTCCGCTGCGGGCCCACAGGCCGACGCCGGTGTACTGGCCGTCGAGGGACTCCTCGAACTCCTCGTACTCGCCCGGGGAGTAGACGGCGGCCCAGCGGTCGCCGCTGCGGCTGACGGCGCGCTTCGCGGCCTGGACCGGGGACTTGCCGTCGGCCATGGCCTCCTCGGCGGCCCGGGCGACGTCCGCGTGGCGCCCGGCCGGACCGGCCGAACGGGCCTCGTCCGGGGCGGACTTCCCCTGGCTCTGCGGCAACGCCCCGGTGGCCGCTCCGGCGACGAGCACGCTCGCGAACACCAAGGTCAGGGCGGCCCCGCGACGGATGCGACGGGGCTGACAGAACGGGTCACGACCTGACATGCCGGTGAGTCTAGGACAAGCGGAAGGGCCGTACGGTCGGTTGACCGCACGGCCCCTCTTGGTATGCGTCACACCTTCAAGTACTTGCGCAGCGCGAAGAACGCGGCCAACGCGGGCATCAGAAGGCTCGTCGCGAGGATGAGCGGCAGATACTTCAGCACCGCGCCCCAGCCGATGAAGTTGATCAGCGTGAGCTGGTCGGCCAGGGCGAGTCCGTGGTCGATGAGGAAGTACCGGGCGAGCAGCAGGAAGCCGCACGCGAGGGTGCCGCCGATGAGTCCGGCGACGGCGGCCTCCATGATGAACGGCGCCTGGATGTAGAAGCCCGAGGCGCCGACCAGGCGCATGATGCCGGTCTCGCGCCGGCGGCTGAACGCGGAGACGCGCACCGTGTTGACGATCAGCATCAGCGCGACGACCAGCATCAGCGCCATCACCGCGCGCGCGGCCCAGTTCATGCCGTTCAGCAGCTTGAAGAGGTTGTCCAGGATGCCCTTCTGGTCCTGCACGGACTGCACGCCGTCCCGGCCGTTGAAGGCGGTGGCGATGACCTGGTACTTCTCCGGGTCCTTCAGCTTGATGCGGTACGACTCCTGCATCTGGTCCGGCGTGAGGGAGCTGGCGAGCGGGGAGTCGCCGAACTGCTCCTTGTAGTGCTTGTACGCCTGGTCCTGCGTCTCGTACGTGACCGCCTGGACGACGTCCATCTTGTCGAGGTCGGCCTTGATCTGCTTCTTCTGGTCGTCGGTCACCGCGCCCTTGGCGCAGTTGGGGTCGGACTCGGCGTCGCTCTTGTTGCAGAGGAAGATCGAGACGTTGACCTTGTCGTACCAGTAGCCCTTCATCGTGCTGACCTGGTCGCTCATCAGGAGCGACCCGCCGAACAGGGCGAGCGACAGGGCGACGGAGACGACGACGGCGAAGGTCATCGTCAGGTTGCGGCGGAGACCGACACCGATCTCCGACAGGACGAACTGGGCGCGCATGGCGACTGGTTATGCCTTTCCGTGGATCTCGGGTGCGGTATCAGTGCTGGTAGCCGTAGACACCGCGGGCCTGGTCGCGGACGAGGCGGCCCTTCTCCAGTTCGATGACGCGCTTGCGCATCTGGTCCACGATGTTCTGGTCGTGCGTGGCCATCACCACGGTCGTGCCCGTCCGGTTGATGCGGTCGAGCAGCTTCATGATGCCGACGGAGGTCTGCGGGTCGAGGTTGCCGGTGGGCTCGTCGGCGATGAGCAGCTTGGGCCGGTTGACGAAGGCCCGCGCGATGGCGACGCGCTGCTGTTCACCACCGGACAGCTCGCCGGGCATGCGGTCCTCCTTGCCGCCGAGCCCGACGAGGTCGAGCACCTGGGGCACGGACTTGCGGATCTCGCCGCGGGACTTGCCGATGACCTCCTGCGCGAAGGCGACGTTCTCGCCGACCGTCTTGTTCGGCAGCAGGCGGAAGTCCTGGAACACCGTCCCCAGCTGGCGCCGCATCTGCGGGACCTTCCAGTTGGAGAGGCGGGCGAGGTCCTTGCCCAGAACGTGCACCTGTCCGTGGCTGCACCGCTCCTCGCGGAGGATCAGCCGCAGGAAGGTGGACTTTCCGGAGCCGGAGGACCCCACGAGGAAGACGAACTCGCCCTTCTCGACCTCCAGGGATACATCCCTGAGGGCGGGGCGGGTCTGCTTGGGGTAGACCTTGGAGACATTGTCGAATCGGATCACGGATGCACCACGGGTCGCCGGGGGTAGATGAGCGTGACCATACGCGACCCGGGTGGGACATCGCAGTCACCGACAGTGGTTGCGCCATGGATGTGCCGTTTTATACCGAGCCCCGAGAGGCGCGGGGGGACTGTGCGTACAACCACAGAAAATGCGCAGCCGCGCGACGGCCGCCGGAACCTGGCAAAGTGGAGGGGGGAACATTCCCACCCCCACGGACGTTGGACACGTGGAACCGGCGCAAGGAGGGCAAGCGCATGACGTACGACCGGCTGGTGTGCGCAAACTGCGCGTCCCCCGTGAACGAGGGCCGCTGCCCCGTGTGCCGCGCGAACCGTGAGCGGATGCAGCAGGAGAACTTCCTCGCGGGCATGAACCCGATGGCTCTGATCGCGCTGCTGACGGTGCTGATCGCCGCGGTGGCCCTGCTGGCGCACCAGACCGCGTAAGGCGGTACGCAGCCCCCAGGACATGGCCGAGGGCCCGGAGCGAATCGCTCCGGGCCCTCGGTGGTGCGCTGTCCGTACGGTCCGTACGGCCACGGCTACCGTCAGGCGGCAGCCCCGCCGCGGCCGCCCACGAGGCGCGGCAGCAGACGGAAGCCGACACCGCCGGCGATCATCGTGGCGGCGCCGATCACCAGGAAGGTGGTCTGCGCGGCACCCGTCTCGGCGAGCTCCTGGCCGTTGCCCTGGGCCTGGGCCTGCGAGGCCGGGGTGGAGTCCGAGCCGATCTCGGTGAGGGAGGAGGAGCCCTCCTCCTGCGGCGAGGTGCCGCCGTCGGGGTCGGCGTTGTTGCCGTCGCCGATGCTGCCCCCGTTGCCGTTGCCGTTGCCGCCGCCGTTGCCGTTCCCGTTGCCGGGGTCGGACGGGACGTCGGTCGGGTCCTCGGTGGGCTCGGTCGGCTCGTCGGTGGGCTCGGTCGGCTCGTCGGTGGGCTCCTCGGTCGACGGCGGGTCCGTCGGGAGGTCCGTCGGCGGGTCCGTCGGGAGGTCCGTCGGCGGGTCCGTCGGGAGCTCGGTCGGCGGGTCCGTCGGGTCCTCGTCGCCGGCGCTCACGCCGACCCCGACGCCGGTGTCGCCGAGGCCGACGCTCACGCCCAGGTCGAGAGCGGATGCCGCACCGGCGGCGGTCAGCGAGGCACCGGCGGCGATCACGGCACCGGCGGCGATCCGCGCGACACGAATCCGCGTCTTCTTCGTCATGTGGTTGCTACCCCCAGTAGCTCATCGTCATTAGGCAGCGCTCGGGGCTGTGCTCGACGGGGAAAGCCACAGTGAAGGCCCCCCGGTTCACATGCGCCCCAGAGACACGCATGCCGCGCTTTACCCTTCCCATTTTTCAAGAACACGTCAAGGCCGTTTGCAGCCACCGTGTCCAACTACGGGAGCTTTGCCGGGAGTCTGAGCCTGTGAGTGTGATGTAAAACCCGGACATGGGGGTACGGAAAAGGCAACTGCCGCCCTGGTGGCGGCAGTTGCCTTGTCGACAAACTTACTTCTCCTGCTGCTTGCGCCAGCGAATTCCGGCCTCGATAAAGCCGTCGATCTCGCCGTTGAACACGGCCTCGGGGTTGCCGACCTCGAACTCGGTGCGCAGGTCCTTGACCATCTGGTACGGGTGCAGGACGTAAGAGCGCATCTGGTTGCCCCAGGAGCTGCCGCCGTCCTTGAGGGCGTCCATCTTGGCCCGCTCCTCCTGGCGCTGCCGCTCCAGCAGCTTCGCCTGGAGAACGTTCATGGCGGTCGCCTTGTTCTGGATCTGCGAGCGCTCGTTCTGGCAGGAGACGACGATGCCGGTGGGGAGGTGGGTCAGCCGCACCGCGGAGTCGGTGGTGTTGACGCCCTGCCCGCCGGGGCCCGACGAGCGGTACACGTCCACGCGCAGTTCGGACTCGTCGATCTCGATGTGGTCGGTCTGCTCGACCACGGGCAGGATCTCGACGCCCGCGAAGGACGTCTGCCGCCGGCCCTGGTTGTCGAAGGGCGAGATGCGCACGAGCCGGTGGGTGCCCTGCTCGACGGAGAGCGTGCCGTAGGCGTAGGGCGCCTGGACGGCGAAGGTGGTCGACTTGATGCCGGCCTCTTCCGCGTACGACGTCTCGTAGATCTCGGTCTTGTAGCCGCGCTGCTCGGCCCAGCGCAGGTACATGCGCTGGAGCTTCTCGGCGAAGTCGGCGGCGTCGACGCCACCCGCCTCGGCGCGGATGTTCACCAGTGCCTCACGGGAGTCGTACTCACCGGAGAGGAGGGTGCGGACCTCCATCTCGTCCAGCGCCTTCTTCACGGCCGTGAGCTCGGACTCGGCCTCGGCGCGGGTGTCCGGGTCGTCCTCCTCCTCGGCCATCTCGAAGAGGACGCCCAGGTCGTCGATGCGACCGCGCAAGGCCTCGGCCTTGCGCACCTCGGCCTGGAGGTGGGACAGCTTGCTGGTGATCTTCTGCGCCTCATCGGGGTTGTCCCAGAGGGACGGCGCGGCCGCCTGCTCCTCGAGCACGGCGATGTCTGCCCTCATCTTGTCGAGGTCCAGAACGGCCTCGATCGACTCCATGGTCGAGGAGAGGGACTTGAGCTCTTCGGATACGTCGACGACTGCCACGCCCTCCAGCGTAACGGCTCCGCCCGGCGGCCATCGCCGGGCGGCCGGTGCCGGCTGCTCAGGGCGTCTGCGGGGCGGAGTTCTTCGTGTCCTGGGGAGGTGCGCCGCCGTCGTCGTCCGACGTGGTCAGCCAGGCGCCGACGCCGATCGCCGCCGCGAGGGCGACCGCGCCCGCTCCCAGGGCCACCCGGCGGCGCCGGGCCGCGGCGCGGTTGCGGGCCGAGCCGGGGCGGGGGGTGCCCGCGGTGCGCGGGGCCCTGGCCGTGCCGTGAGCGCCGCCGGCCAGCTCGTCGGGGGCGGGGACGCGCATCGAGGTGTGGGTGTCGCGGTTGGAGTCGGCCGGCTTCGCGCCCGGCACCAGGGGGACCGCGCCCCGCCGCCGGACCCGCTCCGGGGCAGGTCCGGTGGGCTGTTCCTCGCGGTCGGAGTCCTCCGCGGACTCGGTGTCCGGCTCGTCGACCTCCAGCGGGGGCATGCCCGCCAGCATCGGCAGCAGCTCGCGCAGCCGGGCGCCGAGCTCCGAGGCCCGCAGCCGCGAGGCCGGGGCCTTGGCCAGGCACTGCACCAGCAGCTGCCACAGCTCGTCCGGGATGCCGGGCAGCGGGACGACCGTCTCCGTGACGTGCCGGCGCAGGACCGCGCCCGGGTGGCCGCCGCCGAAGGGCGTGAAGCCCGCCAGCAGCTCGTAGAGGACGGTGGCGAGCGCGTAGATGTCGACGGACGCGCGCGGGGGCAGGCCCTCGACGATCTCCGGGGCGAGGTAGTCCGGAGTGCCGATGATCTTCGTGGCCTTGGTGCGGCGCGGGGTGTCGATGAGTTTGGCCACGCCGAAGTCGGTCAGCAGCGCGCGGTGGGAGCCGCCGGGGCCGAGCGGGCCCTGCATGTCCAGGAGGACGTTCTCCGGCTTGACGTCCCGGTGCACGACGCCGACGGCGTGCGCGGCCGCCAGTCCGTCGGCGATGTCGGCCGCGATCGCGACGGCCGCCTCGGGGGCCAGGCGCCGGTCACGGTCGAGCCGGGTGCGCAGGTCCGTGCCGCGGACGAGGTCCATGACGAGCGCCAGGTCGTTGCCGTCGACGACCAGGTCGCGCACCGAGACGACATGCGGGTGCTCCAGGCCGAGCAGCGCGGTGCGCTCCTGGACGAAGCGCCCGACGAGTTCCTGGTCGGACGCCAGGTCCTCGCGCAGCAGCTTGATGGCGACGGGACCTTCCGGCCCCTCACCCAGCCACACCGTGCCGGCGCTGCCCCGCCCCAGGATCTGGTGGGCGGTGTACCGGCTGCCGATCTTCCGTGCCAAGGCTGCTCCTACCGACGCGTGTTGTCGCTAAAACTACGCGTCCGGAGAGCCAACCTTCACCGTGGAAGCCGAAATCACCTGCCGGATGTCGACAAATCACCAACCCCGCGGGGTGGTTCCGGTCATCGGTTCAGTCATCGGCTCCGGTCAGTTCGTGCCGGAACCGCTCCCGCCGAGCTTCTCGAACCAGCCGGTCACGGTGCTGAACCAGTCGGTGAGCTGGTCCCAGTAGCCCTTGCCGGTGCCGATCCACTCCTGGAGCGGGCTCAGTTCCCAGATCAGCCAGCCCGCGACGAAGAGGATGACGATCGTGAAGAGGCAGCCCTTCAGGCAGCCGAGCCCGGGGATCCGCATCGGGTTGGCGCTGCGCTGCCGCGGCTGCCGGGGCTCGCGCTGCGGCGGCTGGGGCTGCTGCGGCTGGGGCGGCGGCGCGGGCGGGGCGTAGCGCTGCGGCGGCTGGGGCCGCTGGGGCTGCGGGGCGTACTGCTGCGGCTGGGGCTGCTGCTGCGGGTGGCCGTAGCCGGGTCCGGGCGGGGGTGCCTGGCGGCGCGGGGGCTGCTGCTGGGGCCGGGCCACCTGGCGCTGGGGGCGGCGGCGCAGCGGGTCCTGGCCGGGGTCGAGGTACTGGACCTGCGTCTGTTCGTTGCGGTCGCGGGCCGCCCGCAGCTGGTTCTGCCAGGGGTGCGGGTCCTCGGGGCCGCCCTGCTGCCCCTGCTGACCGGGGTGGCCGGGCGAGCCCGGCGGGACCGGCGGCATGACGGCGGTCGGGTCGGCCCCGCCCCGGTGGTTCATGACGGCGGTGGGGTCGGCGGCGCCGGCCGGGCCCCCGGTGTGCGGCATGACGCTGGTCGCGGCGTTCGGGTCGTACGAGCCGGCGCCCTGCGGGAGGACCTGGGTCGGGTCGGCGTCGCCGGACATGTCCGGCACCGGCGCGGGAGCCGGGTCGGGCACGAGGAGCATGCCGACGCTCTCGGCGGCGGCGATCTGCGCGGAGTTCGCGTGCACCCCGATGCCCTCGGCGACGACGCGCAGGCCGCGGGCGAGGTTCACGGCGCTGGGCCGCTCGTCGGGGTTCTTGCGCAGGCAGCGCTCGATGACCGTCCACAGCGGGTCGGGGACGGTGGAGGGGCGGCGCGGCTCGGCGCTCAGGTGCTGGTGCAGCACTTCCAGGGCGGAGCCGCCGGAGAACGGCGGGCGGCCGGTGACCAGCTCGTACAGCAGGATGCCGGCGCCGTAGATGTCGACGGCGGAGGTCTGCGGACGGCCCTCCGCGGACTCGGGGGCGACGTACGCGGGCGTCCCGACGAACTCCTGGGTGCGGGTCAGCCCCGGGGAATCGGCCAGGCGGGCGATGCCGAAGTCGGTCAGCAGCGGGTGCATCTGCCCCTCGTACTGCTGGAGCAGGACGTTGGCCGGCTTGAGGTCGCGGTGGACGACGCCGTCGGCGTGGCTGGCGGCGAGCGCGTCGGCGATCTGGGCGGTGAGCAGGGCCGCGGCGACCGGGGTGAACGGCCCGTTCTCGCGCAGGTAGCGGTGCAGGTCGGGGCCCTCGACGAGGTCCATGACCAGCGCCAGCAGCTCGCCCTCGACCACCAGGTCACGGACCCGGACGATGTTCGGGTGGGTCAGCCGGAGCAGGACGGAGCGCTCGCGGAGGAACCGCATGACGATGTCCGCGTCACTGGCCAGTTCCTCCTTGAGGACCTTGATCGCGACGGTCTCGCCGGGCTGCCCCGGCACGGCCGCCTCGGCGCCCGCGGTCTCGCGCTGGCGGGCTCGCCAGACGGTGCCCGTGGCGCCGCGTCCGAGCGGCTCCTCGAGCAAGTACTTGCTGCCTACCGGCCGCACGTCATGCGCTCCCTGGTGCTTGCCTTGCCTGCTGGCCTGTCCGACCCACTGTAGTGCCGGGGGGCCGGGGACCGGAGTGTCGTCTTTCTGTGGGTCTTACGTAGCGGCCCTCACACTCGTTCGAAGGGAAGACGCTCACCTCGGTCTTGTGGTTGCCGGGAACGGACGTGACTGATCTCAAGAGGTCGCCTGTGGGTCATCTCTCAGGCACTTTTGCGGGCAGAGCCGACCAATCAAGATCACCTTTTCCGGAGCGAGGGGTGCACTGTCAGTGGCAGGTGCGAGGATGCTGGCAGTACTGGCCGACGTGCTGGGGCGGGGTGGGGGACTCCGCGCCCGGGCAGAAGGGACCGCTGACGGCGATGCAGATCCGGCTGACCGTCGTAGATCCGCTGGGCCCGTCGGCGCCGGCGCCTGGCCGCGCCCCGCGCAGCGACGTCCTGGTCACCGCCCCCGCCGGTACGGCGCTCGCCGCGGTGGCGTCGGCGCTCGTCCAGCTGGTCTCCGGCGGTGACGGCTCGGGCACGCCCGTGCTGTACGCCGGGGAGCAGCGGCTGGACGCGCAGCGCTGCACGCTGGGCGAGCCCCCGCTGACCGACGGTGCCGTGCTGTCCGTCGGCGCGCCCGGCGAGCCGGAGCCGCACCCCGAGCTGGACGGCGCCCCGGCCCAGCTCCAGGTCGTGGCCGGCCCCGACGCCGGCGGCGTCCATCTGCTGCACGGCGGCGAGATCCGCATCGGCCGCTCCGCCGACGCCGACGTGCCCCTCGACGACCCGGACGTCTCCCGGCTGCACTGCGCGGTGACGGTGAGCGCGGACGGGCGCGTCGCGGTCGCCGACCTGGACTCCACGAACGGCACGACGGTGAACGGCGCGCGGGTCGGCGCCCGGGTGGTCCCGTTCGCGCCGGGTGCGCTGCTGCGGATAGGCGAGTCGGCCCTGCGGCTGGCCCCGGCCGGGGGGCCGGGGGGCCGGGTGGAGACGACGCCGGACGGCGAGGGGCACGTGCGCGTGGCCGGCCCCGCCGGGGACGGGGTGGTGTCCCTCTCCTCCCCGCCCGTGGCGGACCCGGGACCGGCCGGCCCCTCGGGTCCCGCCCATCACACCTACGGCTCGGCCGCCTGGGGCACGCCGGGTGCCTCCGGGCGCGGCGCGGCTGATCCGGCCGTGGTACCGGGGCAGGGCGGGGCGCCGCGGATCGAGAGCGGGAGTGCGGGGGCGGCGTCGGACGCGCCGCGGCAGTGGGAGCAGGGCAGCAGTGCCCGACCTGGGGGCAGCGGCGCCCGTCTTGCCGGCAGCGGGAGTGAAACCCTGTCGGGTGACCGCCGGAGCGAGGTGCCGTCCCCGGGCAGCCGGGGCGACGCGCCCTCCGGAGTCCGCCGTAGTGACGTGTCCCCACCGGCCGCGGGGGGCGCTGCTCGCGCGGAGGACCGCCGGAGTGACGTGCCACCCACGGGCAGCCGGGGCGAAGCCCCCTTCGAGAGCCGCCGGGGTGAGGTGCCCGCCCCGGGCCACCGAGGCGAAGCCCCCTCGGGTGACCGCCGGAGCGAGGTGCAGCCCTCGGGCAGCCGGGGCGACGCGCCCTCCGGGAGCCGCTGGAGTGACGTGCCGCCCCCGGGCGGCCAGGGCGAAGCACCCTTCGGCAGCCGTCGGAACGACATGCCCTCCCCGGGCAACCGGGCCGAAACGCCCTCCGCGAGCCGCCGAAACGACGTACCCGCCCCAGGCAACCGAGGCGAAGCCCTCTCCGGCAGCCACCGAAACGACGCGCCCACCGTGGGCAACCGGGGCGAAACCCCCTCACGCGACCGCCGGAGCGAGGTGCCGCCCTCGGACAACCGAGGTGCAGCCCCCTCCGCGAGCCGCCGAAACGACGTACCCACGCCGGGCCACCGAGGCGAGGCCCCCTCCGGCAGCCGTCGGAACGACATGCCCTCCCCGGGCAACCGGGGCGAGGCCCCTTCCGGCAGCCACCGGAGTGAGGTGCCGCACCCGGGCCCGGGGGGCGCGGCCCACGCGGGGGACGGCTGGAGTGAGGTGCCGCCCGGGGGCACTGGGGGTGAGGCCCGTCGGCTGACGGGCGGCGGGGGATCGCGGCCCGGGTCCGCCGGGGCCGCGCAGTCCTCCTCCGGGACGCACGGAACGCGTACCCGGCAGCACGACGCCGCTCACGGTTCGGCGCCCGCGGCGCCTCCGGGAGCCCCGGCCGACGCCGTACGGCAGCGCGATGCGGGCCGGGCCGCGAGCGGCGCCGGGGACACGCACGCGGGTCGTTCCGGGATCGCGGCATACGACACCGGTCACGCGGACGGAGTCGGTCCGCACCCCTGGGCCCAGGACGGGCCGGCTGCTCCCCCCGGTACGGACGACCCGGCCCTCGCGGACCAGCGTGCCGGGCGCGGACGCAAAGGCACTCCCCTGCGCGGCACCGACGTGCCCCTGGGGAACCGCAGGCGTGGCGGGCTCGGGGCATGGGCCCGACGGCTGGCCGGAGGGCGTGGCGAGCAGGCGGCGGAGGTGCCCGAGGCGTATGAGGACGCCCCGGCCGCTGCGGTGCCGGAGCGGCACCCGGTCGTCGTGCCGGCCGCGCCGGAGACCTGGCCGGACGCGGCCACACTGCTGCTCACGGCCCTGGGGCCCGGGCCGCGGCTCTGGGAGCGCGGTCCAGGCCACCCGGAGGCGCTCGCCGTGCGCCTCGGTACGGCCGACCGGGCGGCGCCGGACGGCTCGGGCCTGCTGCCCGCCGTCCCCGTGACCGCCGGGCTGCGCGAGGTCGGCGCACTGGGCCTGGCCGGACCGCGGGCGCGGCTGGCCGGGCTGGCGCGGGCCGTGCTGGCTCAGCTCACCGCGCTGCACTCCCCGGACACACTGGAGATCGTCCTGATCGCCGCGGACCGCTCCCGCCCTCTTGAGGAGCGCACCGCCGAGTGGTCCTGGCTGGGCTGGCTGCCGCACGTGCGCCCGGGGCACGGGCAGGACTGCCGGCTGCTGCTGGCCCTCGACCGCGAGCAGGCCGCGGCCCGCACCGACGAACTCACCCGCCGCCTGGAGGACCAGCTGGCGGACGCGGCCGCGGGGAGCGGCGCACAGCCCGCCGGCACCGCCTCGTCCCCCGCCGCGACCGTCCCGGCCCCCCGCCGCCCCTCCTGGGCGCGGGACGACGCCTCCGGTCCCGACGCGGCAGCCGGTTTCCCCGGCCCCTACACGGTCGTGGTCGTCGACGGCGACCCGGGCGGCGCCGACCTGCGCGAAGCGGTCGCGCGGCTGGCGCTGGAGGGCCCCCGGGCCGGGATCCACGTCGTCTGCCTGGCCGAGACGGCCGCCGCCTCCCCGGCCTCGCCGGTGACGGAGACGTACGAGGCGGCCTGTTCGGTGGCGCCGACGTTCCGGCAGTGCGGCGCGGTCGCGCTGCTCAGCGGGGACGTGGCGACGGCCCTGCGGCTGATGCGGGTGGCCCGGGCCGGCGGTGACGGCGCGCCGGCCGGGCCGGTCGGGCACGGCACCATCGCCACCGTCGACGCCGTCTCCCCGGCCTGGGCCGAGCGGTTCGCGCGGGCTCTGGCGCCGCTGCGGACGGACGGCCCGGCGGGCGAGAGCCAGCCGCGCGTCTCCGCACCACTGCCGCAGGCGGCCCGCCTGCTGGACGAGCTGGGCCTGGCCCGGGCCACCCCGGCGTCGCTGATGGCGCGCTGGGCGGACGCGGCCGACGACGCCGACGCGCTGGGCGGACGTGTGCGCGCGGTGCTGGGCGCCGGTCCGCGCGGGCCGGTCTGCGCGGACCTCGCGGTCCAGGGCCCGCATCTGCTGATCGAGGGCCCGCCGGGCAGCGGCCGTACGGAGCTGCTGCGTGCGGTCGTCGCGTCGCTGGCCGCCGCCGAGCGGCCGGACCGCCTCGGCATCGTGCTGGTCGACGGCCGGGGCGGCCCGGGCGCCGGCGGCGGGCACGGCGAGGGGCTGCGGGTGTGTACGGACGTACCGCATGTCACCACGCTGCTCATGGCCCACGACCCGGTCCGGATGCGGGAGTTCGCGCAGTCCCTGAGCGCCGAGCTGAAGCGGCGTGCCGAGCTGCTCGGGCGGTCCGACTTCGCCGAGTGGCACACCGGGCGCGAGCTGTCGGGCCGTATGGTCACCCAGCGCACGGCGACGGCGCGGGGCGGTGAGCGCGCCGAGACCGCGCCCCAGGGAGGGGCCGGGGATCTCGACTCCCCGTCCAGTTCGACCATGCGGCTGCGGCCCGGAGCGGCCCGGCGGCAGACGGAGGCGGCCGCGCCCCCGCTCCCCCGGCTCGTCGTGGTCGTCGACGACCTGGACGCGCTGGTCTCCCCGGCGCTCGGCTCGACCGGCCGGCCCGCGGCCGGGTCGGTGATGCGCGCGCTGGAGGCCGTGGCCAAGGAGGGCGAGCGGCTCGGCGTCCACCTGGTGGCGGCCACCGGCCCGTGCCCCCGCACGGCGGAGACGGAACCGGCGCGCCGGGCCACCCTGCGCGTCGCGCTCGACGCGCCGGCCTCCGGCCCGGACGAGCCCGCTCCCGGCCGGGGGCGGCTGACCGGCCCGGACGGGCGGGTCACCCCGTTCCAGGGCGGTCGGGTCACCGGCCGGATCCCCCGGACGGCGACGCTGCGCCCCACGGTCGTACCCCTGGAATGGCACCGCATGGGTGACCCTCCGGCCCGGCGTCCGGTGCGGGAACTCGGAAACGGCCCGACCGACCTGGCACTGTTGGCCAGCGCGCTGGAAAGGGCGGCGCGGGAGGTCGCGGCGGCGAAGGTGCCGTCGCTGCTGTAGCCGGAGACGGCCGCCGGCCCCACTGGCGTCATGGGCCGCGGCCCTGGTCACGAGGGAGTCACGATCCCCCGCTTGACAGCCGACGCCATCTTGCCGCCCCCGCACACCCGGGCGTAGACCAGATCGCACGGGAGCGCGCTCGACGTTCAACGAAGAACGGGGCAGTCATGCGCATGACGAGCAGCACCATCCGTACACGCTGGTCGCCCAAGCGGGACACGGCGACCCCCCAGCACCGCAGAGCCGCCAGGACGGCGGCCGCCGTCGCCGCGGGAGCCCTCGCGCTCTCGCTGTCCGCCTGCGGAAGCAGCGACGAAGGCAGCGGTGGAAGCACGGGCGACACCGACGAAACCACCAACAACGTCACCCTTCCGAAGCTGGACGGGACGAGCCTCGAGGTCGCCGCCGTGTGGAGCGGTACCGAACAGGCCAACTTCAAGAAGGTCCTTCAGGAGTTCGAGAAGCGCACGGGCGCCAAGGTCACGTTCGTGCCAGCGCAGGACCCGATCATCAACTTCATCGGATCCAAGGTGGCCGGCGGGCAGCCGCCGGACATCGCGATGCTGCCGCAGCCCGGCGCCATCAAGCAGGCCGTCGACAAGGGCTGGGCCAAGGAGCTGGGCTCCGAGGCCGCCAAGGAACTCGGCGAGAACTACTCGCAGGGCTGGCAGGACATCGGCAAGGTGGGCGGCAAGCAGTACGGCGTCTACTACAAGGCCGCCAACAAGTCCCTGATCTGGTACAACAACCAGGTCTTCGAGAACGCCGGGGCGAGTGAGCCCGAGACCTGGCCGGATCTGCTCAACACCGCGCAGACGGTCTTCGACTCCGGCGTCACCCCGTTCTCCGTCGGCGGCGCCGAGGGCTGGACGCTGACCGACTGGTTCGAGAACGTGTACCTCTCCCAGGCCGGGCCGGAGAAGTACGACCAGCTGGCCAAGCACGAGATCAAGTGGACGGACCCGTCCGTGAAGGACGCGCTGACCACGCTCGCGCAGGTCTGGGGCAAGCCGGACTGGATCGCGGGCGGGGCGAACGGGGCGTTGCAGACCGACTTCCCGGCGTCCGTCACCCAGGTGTTCACCGGCGGGGACCAGCCCAAGGCCGCCATGGTGGCCGCGGGTGACTTCGCGCAGGTCAACATCCCTTCCAGTATGAAGATCGGCACGGACGCGAAGGTGTTCCCGTTCCCGGCGGTCGGTGACAACGGACCGGTGGTCTCGGGCGGCGACGCGGCCGTGATCCTGGAGGACTCGAAGGGGTCGCAGGCCCTGGCCACCTGGCTCGCCTCCCCGGACGCGGCGTCGATCCAGGCCAAGCTGGGCGGCTACCTCTCGCCGAACAAGAACGTGCCGAACTCCGACTATCCGAACGCGGTGCAGCAGAAGATCGCCAAGGCGCTCATCGACGCCGGTGACGACTTCCGCTTCGACATGTCCGACCAGGCCCCGCAGGCCTTCGGCGGAACGCCCGGCAAGGGCGAGTGGAAGATCCTCCAGGACTTCCTGAAGAACCCGAAGGACATCGCGGGAACCCAGGCGAAGCTGGAGGCCGAAGCGGCAGCGGCCTACGGGAACTGACGTCATGTCGTCGGTTCCGGCGGCAGGGGGCACCAAGCCCCCTGCCGCTCCCAAGTCGCGCAAGAGTGTGACCGGCACCCGCAGGACCGTCGCGGCGCTGTTCCTGTTGCCCGCGCTCGTCCTGCTCGGCGCGCTCGTGGTGTACCCGATCGGGTACTCGGTCGTGCGCAGTTTCTACGACCAGTCCGGCGACGGCTTCGCCGGAATAGACAACTACAAGGCCCTCTTCACCGACGAGGGCATCCGCACCGCGCTGAAGAACAACATCATCTGGGTGGTGTTCGCGCCGACGGTCGCGACGGCGCTCGGCCTGATCTTCGCGGTGCTGACCGAACGGGTGCGCTGGGGTACGGCGTTCAAGCTGGTCGTCTTCATGCCGATGGCGATCTCGATGCTGGCGGCGGGCATCATCTTCCGCCTGGTGTACGACCAGGACCCGGACAAGGGCTTCGCGAACGCGGTGTGGGTGGGCGTGCACGACACGTTCTCCCAGGCGTCGGCGTTCCCGAAGGCCCACCCGGGCCGGGAATCGCCGCTGGAACCGGCCGGCGGGGGCGCGTTCATCACCACGTCGCCGGTCCGCACGGGCGAGGCGGTCTCGCTGCCCCTGGTGGGTGTGGCACCGGACCTGATGCCCGACGGGGCCAAGGCCGCGGTGGCGCCGAAGCCCGAGCCGGACAAGGTCACGGGCACGACCTGGCAGGACTTCACGCGTGGCAAGGGCGTCGGCACGCTCAACAGCGTCGACGCGGCCGAACTGGGCTATGCCGGGATGAAGGTCGAGGCCGTGAAGGACGGGAAGGTGGTGGCGTCGGCGACGGCCGCCGACGACGGCACCTTCACGCTTCCGGCCGCGGCCGACGGGGCCCAACTCCGGCTCCCGGCGTCCAACTTCAAGGAGCCCTACAACGGCCTGGACTGGCTCGGGCCGTCCCTGGTCACCCCGGCCATCATCGGCTCGTACATCTGGATGTGGGCGGGTTTCGCGATGGTGCTGATCGCGGCCGGGCTCGCGAGCGTGCCCCGGGAGCTGCTGGAGGCCGCCCGGGTCGACGGCGCGACCGAGTGGCAGGTGTTCAGACGGGTCACGGTGCCGCTGCTGGCGCCGGTCCTGGCGGTCGTCGCCGTCACCCTGATGATCAACGTGCTGAAGATCTTCGACCTGGTCTTCATCATCGCCCCCGGCTCCTCCCAGGACGACGCGAACGTCCTGGCGCTGGAGCTGTACCGCAAGGGCTTCTCCGAGGACCAGCCGGGCATCGCCAGCGCCATCTCGGTGTTCCTGCTGCTGCTCGTGATCCCGGTGATGTGGTTCAACGTACGCAGGCTGCGGCGGGAGGTGCGGCGATGAAGGCCAAGCAGTCGCTGGGATCGCGGCTCGCCGAGGCGGTCGGCGGCGGGGTGCTGCGGGTGTTCCTCATCGTCGTCGGACTGTTCTGGCTGGTGCCGACGATCGGGCTGCTGCTGTCCAGCCTCCGTGCGCCGGAGGACATCTCGGCCAGCGGCTGGTGGAAGGTGTTCACCGAGCCCTCGCAGATCACCTTCGACAGCTACGCGAAGCTGCTGGAGAACGAGGACATCACCAGTTCCCTGCTGAACACGGTCTGGATCACCGTGCCGGCGACCCTGCTGGTCGTGATCATCGGCTCACTGGCCGGCTACGCCTTCGCCTGGATGGAGTTCCCGGGCCGGGACTGGTGGTTCCTGGGCGTGGTCGGTCTGCTGGTCGTGCCCGTGCAGGTGGCGCTGATCCCGATCGCCGAACTCTTCGGCAGCATCGGCATCTTCGGCTCGGTGCTCGGCGTGGTGCTCTTCCACGTCGGTTTCGGTCTGCCGTTCGCGGTGTTCCTGCTGCGGAACTTCTTCGCGGAGATCCCGAGGGAGCTGCTGGAGGCGGCACGGCTCGACGGGGCAGGCGAACTGCGCCTGTTCTTCCGTGTCGTCATGCCTCTCGGCGGTCCGGCGATCGCCGCGCTCGGCATCTTCCAGTTCCTGTGGGTGTGGAACGACATGCTGGTCGCGCTGATCTTCTCGGACTCCGGGAGCCAGCCGATCACGGTCGCGCTCCAGACGCAGGTACGGCAGTTCGGCAACAACATCGACGTGCTGGCACCCGGCGCGTTCATCTCGATGGTGGTCCCGCTGGCCGTCTTCTTCGCGTTCCAGCGGCAGTTCGTGTCCGGCGTCATGGCGGGCGCGGTCAAGTAGCCTTCAGAACAGCGCAGTTGAAGGGGCGGGCCGAGGGCGGTCCGCCCCTTCCGCGTTCCCCCGGATGCCGTAGCCACCGTAACCAAGTCGGCCCATCGGCCGTTCCCGGGCCGAACGCCCGCGCCGACCGATGGATGGCCTCTTGCCCAGGTTCAGTGTCATTGTCCCCGCGTACCAGGTTCAGGCGTACCTGCACGAGTGCCTCGAATCAGTGCTCTCCCAGTCCTGTCCCGATCTGGAACTGATCGTCGTCGACGACTGCTCGCCGGACGCGTGCGGCGCGATCATCGACGAGTTCGCCGCCCGTGACACGCGCGTACGCCCGGTCCACCTGCCGGAGAACGTGGGCCTGGGCCGCGCGAGAAACGCCGGGGTGGCGCACGCGAGCGGCGACTACCTGCTGTTCCTCGACAGCGACGACACCCTCACGCCCGACGCGCTGCGGTCGATCGCCGACCGGCTGAAGGAGACCGGCGAGCCGGACGTGCTGGTGTTCGACTACGCGCGCACCTACTGGACGGGGGAGGCGATCCGCAACCAGGCGGCCCTGCAGCTCACCGAGCAGGGCCCGGCGCCGTTCCGGCTGGAGGACCGGCCCGGGCTGCTGCGGCTGCTGATGGTCGCCTGGAACAAGGCCTACCGGCGGGAGTTCGTCGAGCGCGAGGGCTTCGCCTTCCCGCCCGGCGTCTACGAGGACACGCCGTGGACGTACCCGGTGCTGATGACCGCCGAGTCGATCGCGACCCTCGACCGGGTCTGCGTGCACTACCGGCAGCGGCGCCAGGGCAGCATCCTGCGCACCACCAGCGAGCGGCACTTCGACGTCTTCGAGCAGTACGAGCGGGTCTTCGCGTTCCTCGACGAGCGCCCCGGGCTGGCCCATTGGCGGCCGGTGCTGTTCCGCCGCATGGTGCACCACCTGGCGATCGTGTACTCCCGGCGGGACCGGCTGCCCCGGGGCTCGCGCGCCGACTTCCTGCGCCGGGCCCGCGGCCACTACCGCCGCTACCGCACCCCCGGCGTGCCCGTCCCCCTGCGCTGCCGGATCCACCACGTCCTGATCCGCTTCGGCCTGCACCGCACCTACCGCACGCTCCAGCTGGCCTCCGCCCTGCACCGCGCCGCCGCCAGGACGACCGGGACGCTGCTGCGGGGCCTGCGGTCGGCAACCCTGCGCACCCACTACCGCGTGCAGCGCTGTCTGCCGCTGCGCGCCGACCGCGCCGTCTTCGCCGCCTACGACGGCCGCGGCCACGGCTGCAACCCGGGCGCGCTGGAAGCCGCGTTCCGGGAACTCGCACCGCACATCCGCACGGCATGGATCGCCCGCCGCGAGCACCACCACACGATCCCGCCCGGCCCGCGCCGCCTCGTTCCCGGGACGGCCGCCTACTGGACGGCCCTCGCCCGCTCCCGCTACCTGGTCAGCAACACCGGCTTCGACGACCGGCTGGCCAAGCGCCGGGGCCAGGTCCTGATCCAGACCGGGCACGGCACCCCGCTCGGCCACCTCGGCCTCGACCTCCAGGAGCGCCCCGCGGCGGCCCGCGGCCGGGACTTCACGCGACTGCTGAAGGACGTCGACCGGTGGGACTACGTGCTGTCCGCCAACCGCCACACCACGCTGACGAACGAGCGGGTCCACCCCGGCCGCTACACCACGCTGGAGTACGGCTACCCCCGCAACGACGTGTTCCGGACGGCGACCCCGGCGGACGTGGCCCGGCTGCGCGCCTCGCTGGGCATCCCCCGGGGCTCGGTGGCGATCCTGTACGCGCCGACCCACCGCGACTACCGCCGCTCCCAGCGCCACCCCCTCGACCTCCAGCGGATCGTGCGCCGCCTCGGCCCGCGCTTCATCGTCCTGGCCCGCGCCCACCACGCCTACGACGCACCGCTGACCAGCACCTGCGGCCGGGTCGTCGACGTCTCCGGGCACCCGAGCGTGGAGTCGCTCTGCCTGGCGTCGGACGCCCTGGTCACGGACTACTCGTCGCTGATGTTCGACTACGCCAACCTGGACCGGCCGATCGTGGTCCACGCCGACGACTGGGAGGCGTACGACGCGGCCCGGGGAACCTACTTCGACCTGCGCGACTTTCCGCCGGGCGCGGTCGCTCGCGGAGAGGACGAGCTGATCGACATCTTCGCCACCGGCCACTGGCGCGGCTCCCGCTCGGCCCAGCTGCGGGCGGCGTTCCGCGAGCGGTTCTGCACCTGGGACGACGGCCGGGCCGCCGAGCGGGTGGTGCGCCGGGTCGTCCTCGGTGAGTCGGAGCTGCCGCCGGTCGTGCCGCTCGGCGAGCGCCGCCCGGTGCCCTCGGCGGCGGCCGCGCTGACGCGCGAACCGCTCACCACCGTGCCGCTGCCGGCCGGCCCCCGCGCCGTCAGCGACAGCCTCTGACCACGGTTCTCACCCCGGGGAGTCCGCATGCCCTCCAGCCCGTCCCGGCCGACACCCAGCCGGCCGTCCTCCTGGCGCCCATCCGGGCGGCCGGGACGCCCGCGCGCCGGGTGAGAACTACCGACTCCGGCAGCCCCGCCTCTTGACAGCCCCGCCTCCTGACAGAAAGAGCAGAATGCCCCGCTTCAGCATCGTCGTCCCGTCCCATGGGGTCGCGGGCCGGCTGTCCCAGGCTCTGGACTCCGTCCTCGCCCAGTCCTTCGGCGACTTCGAGCTGATCCCGGTGTGCGACGCACCCGACGCACCGGCGGCGGACGTCGTCACCGGGTACGCCGAGCGGGACTCCCGGGTGACGCCGGTGCATTCGCCGCCGTCGGACGGACTGGCCGGGGCGCGCAACACCGGGCTGCGGGCGGCGGTCGGCGGCCATGTGCTGTTCCTCGACGGTGACGACGTCCTGGTCCCGGGGGCGCTGGCGGCCCTGGACGCCCGGCTGGACGGGACCGGCGACGTGGACGTCCTGTACTTCGAGCACGAGCGCACCCCCTGGTGGGAGGGCGAGCCGACCAACCCGGCCGCCCCCCTGCTGGCCAGGACGCCGGACGGGGCCTTCACCCCCGACCGCGCCCCCCGGCTCACGGGCGTGACGCTCCCGGCGTGGAGCGCGGTCTACCGCCGGGCCTTCCTCACCGAGCAGAACATCACCTTCCCCGGGGACCACTTCACCGATGTCGGCTTCGGCGGTCTTGTCGCCCTGCGGGCGGAGCGGGTGGCGGCCCTGCGCACGGTCGTCGTCCGGCATCTGCTGCGCCGGCAGGGCAACCTGCTGGGCCTGCCCGGCGAACACCATGCCGAGCTGCTGGACCAGACCGAGCTGGTGCTGACGCGGGCGGCGGAGCAGGACCTGCCGGCGGACCGGCTGAAGCCGCTGTTCGAGCAGCTCTTCGCCGCCGTGCTGAAGACGGCCGCCCACCCGCGGCGGCTGACGTCCGGACGACGGGCCTTCTTCCGGCGGGCGAGCGCGCTCTACCGGCGGCACCGCCCCGACGGATACCGGGCCCCCGGCGGCAGCCTCGGCGTCCAGCACCGGCTGCTGGCCTCGGGGTCGTACGCGGCGTTCCGCTCCCTGCGCGCCGCCAACCGGACGGTATCGCGGGCCGCCGCGCTGCTCCCCCGCCCGCGGGGCCTGCGCACCCGGCTGCGCTACGCGGCCGCTCTGCGCATGCCGCTGGACCGGAACCTCGTCGTGTACTGCGCGTACTGGGGCCGCGGCTACGCCTGCAACCCGGCCGCGATCCACGCCAAGGCCCGCGAGCTGGCCCCGCACCTGCGCGCGGTGTTCCTGGTGGAGCCGGACGCGGTGGGCAGCGTGCCGCCGGGCGTCGAGCACGCGGTGATCGGCAGCCGGAAGTACTGGCAGGTGCTGGCCCGCGCCAAGTACCTGGTCAACAACGCCAACTTCGCTGACGCCGTGGTCAAGCGCCCCGGCAGCGTGCACCTCCAGACCCAGCACGGCACCCCGTTGAAGACGATGGGCGCCGACCAGGCGACCTACCCCGTGGTGGCCGCGGCGACCGGCAGCTTCGCCAGGCTGCTGGCCCGGGTGGACCGCTGGGACTACAACCTCACCTCCAACCGGCACTCCACCGAGATGTGGGAGCGGGCCTTTCCCAGCGCGCACGAGACCCTTGAGTACGGCTATCCGCGCAACGACATCTACTGCACGGCGTCCGCCGAGGACGTCGCCCGCGTCCGCAAGGAACTGGGTGTCCCCGACGGCAAGAAGGCCCTGCTCTACGCGCCCACGCACCGCGACTACGCCACCGGCTTCGAGACGGGCCTGGACCTGGCGGAGTTCTGCGAGGCGATCGGCGACGACTACGTGGTGCTGCTGCGCGCCCACTACTTCTACGACCAGGGGGCGAGCAGGGGCGGCGGGCGGATCATCGACGTCACGGGGCACCGCTCGTCGGAGGACGTGTGCCTGGCCGCGGACGGTCTGATCACGGACTACTCGTCGATCATGTTCGACTACGCCAACCTGGACCGCCCGATCGTCGTGTACGCCGACGACTGGGACGTCTACCGGGAGACCCGGGGCGTCTATTTCGACCTGATGGAGCTCCCGCCCGGCCGGGTCGCCCGGACGCCCGGCGAGCTGGCGGCCGTCTTCCGCGACGGCTCCTGGGCGGACGGGACCGCCACGTCCCTGCGGGCCGCGTTCCGGGAACGCTTCTGCCAGTTCGACGACGGGCGGGCCGCCGAACGCGTCGTGCGCCGGGTGCTGCTGGGCGAGCCGCCCGAGTCGGTCCCGCCCGTGATCCCGCTCGCGGAGCGCGTCCCGGCCCCCGCCGCCATCCTCGTGAGGAGCTGACCGAAGAAGTGCCCCGCTTCAGCATCATCGTCCCCGTCTACAAGGTGCAGGGCTTCCTGCGCGAGTGTCTCGACTCGGTGCTCGGCCAGTCCCACGGCGACTTCGAGGTGATCGCCGTGGACGACCGGTCGCCCGACGGCAGCGGCGCCATCCTCGACGAGTACGCCGCCCGCGACGCCCGGGTGCGGGTGCTGCACCTGCCGGAGAACGTGGGCCTCGGCCGGGCCCGCAACGCCGGTCTCGCGCAGGCGGCCGGCGACTACGTCCTGTTCCTGGACAGCGACGACCACTACACACCGGGCCTGCTGGCCGCCGTCGCCGCACGTCTGGCGGCGACCGGCGACCCCGACATCCTGGTCTTCGACCATGTGCGCACCCACTGGTGGGGCCGCGGCGGACGCAGCGAGGCGGCGGACCTGCTGGCCGCGGCGGGCCTGGAGACGTTCGGCATCCGGGAGAGCCCGCAGTATCTGAACCTGTTCCTGGTCGCCTGGAACAAGGCCTACCGGCGCTCCTTCTTCCAGGAACACGGCCTTCAGTACGCGCCGGGGCTGTACGAGGACGCGCCGGTCACCTACCGGTCGATGGTGCTGGCCGAGCGCATCGCCTGCCTGGACCGGATCGGCGTGGAGTACCGGCAGCGCCGGCAGGGCGCGATCACCAAGACACCCGGGCGCCGGCACTTCGAGATCTTCCCGCAGTACGAGGGCCTGTTCGCGTTCCTGGAGCAGCGCCCCGACCTGGACTGGGCGCGTCCGCTGCTGCTGGAACGGGCGCTGGACCACATGCTGTTCGTGCTGGCCCGCGAGGACCGCGTGCGCCCCGCCGACCGGGGCGACTTCTACCGCGAGATCCGCTCCTTCCACCGCCGTCACCTCCCCGGGGGCGGCTTCCCGCGGCCGGACGGCTGGCGCGGGGCCGAGATGCGGCTGCTCGCCTCGGCGCCCTACCCGACGTACGCGGCGGCGCGCGGGCTGCGGGACCTGCGCGCGGCCGCCCTGGGCGGGCGGCGGCGGGTGGCGAAGAGGACGTCGGAGACCGCCCTGCGCGGCTGGTACACGGCCCAGTCGAAACGCCCGCTGGACCCGCATCTCGCCGTCTACTCGGCGACCCACCACCGGGGTGTGACCGGTGACCCGGCCGCGATCCACGAGAAGGCCCGCGAGCTCGCCCCGCACATCCGGGGCGTGTGGGTGGTCCGGGAGGACGCGGTGGACGCGCTGCCGCCCGGCACCGACCATGTGACGCCGGGCTCGCGGCGCTATCACGAGGTCATGGCGCGGGCCACGTACTGGGTGAACAACGTCAACTGGCCCGGCACCCTGGCCAAGCGGCCCGGCAGCGTGCACATCCACACCCACCAGGGCACCCCGCTCAAGTACATGGGCGCCGACCTGCTGACCAAGCCGGGTGCCCGGCACGGGTTCGACGTGCCGCAGATGCTGCGCCGCGCCGACCGCTGGGACTACAGCCTGGTCGCGGGGCGGCACGCGGAGCGGACCTGGGAGCGGGCATACCCGTGCCACTTCACCTCACTGCGGACCGGCAGCCCGCGCAACGACGCGCTGGTCGGGGCAGGGCCCGAGCGGGGCCGGGCGGTGCGCGAGCGGCTCGGCGTCCCCGACGGTGACACGGTCGTGCTGTACGCGCCGACCCGCCGTGACTACCGGCGGGGCGGCCATGTCGACCGGTTCGACCTGGCCCGGTTCGCCGCGGACCTGGGCCCCGGGCACACGCTGCTCGTCCGGCTGCACCCGTCACTGGCAGCGGGTGTGGCGCGGGGTCTCGGCCTGTCCGACCTGCACCGGCGGGGCGTGCTGGTGGACGTCACCGACGAGCCGCACGTCGAGGACGTGATGCTCGCCTCCGACGTGCTGGTCACCGACTATTCCGCCCTGATGTTCGACTACGCCCTGCTGGACCGGCCGATCGTCGTCCACGCCGACGACTGGGGGGCGTTCGCGGCGAGCCGGGGCGCCTACTTCGACATCACGGCCGACGCGCCGGGCCATGTGTCGCGCTCCTACCGGGAGCTGACCTGGCTGTTCGCCTCCGGCACCTGGCAGGACGCGGAGGCGGCGCGGCTGCGCTCCGGTTTCCGTGAGCGGTACTGCGAGTTCGAGGACGGCCGGGCCGCCGAGCGGGTCGTCCGGCTGCTGATGCTGGGCGAGCGGGGCGGTGCGCTGCTGCCCTCGGCCCGCCGGACCGAGGGGGCCCGCACCCGACCCGAGGCGCTGATCGAGAGATGAGAACTCCCGCGACTCCCGAGGCCGTCCCCTCCCTGCCCGGCCAGCGGGCCTTCTCGGCCCGGCCGCCGACCGCGGTCGAGGGGCTGCGGCCGGTGCACGGGTGGCATGCCGCCCTGATCGCCGTGCCCACCGCGGCCCTGTTCGTGCTGGGCTACCGGCGCCGCTGGATCTGCGACGACGGGCTGATCTACCTGCGCCCGGTCCGGCAGATCCTGGCGGGCAACGGGCCCGTGTTCAACGTCGGTGAGCGGGCGGAGAGTTCGACGGGCACCCTGTGGCAGTGGCTGCTCGCCCTCGCCACCTGGGTCACCGGCGAGGACCCGGCGTTCCTCGCGGTCGGTCTCGGCCTGGTCCTGAGCACCGCGGGGTTCGCGTTCGCTCTGCTCGCCACGTGCCGGCTGCACCGGGGCGCGGGGCCGCTGCTCCCGGCCGGTGTGTTCGTGCTGCTGGCGGTGCCGCCGTTCTGGTCGTACATGACCTCGGGGCTGGAGAGCGGTCTGGGCACCTTCTGGACCGGCCTGTCGTGGTGGCTGCTGACGCGGACCCGTCGCGGGCAGGAGGCCCGGCTGACGTGCACGGCCGCCTTCGTGTTCGGGCTGGGTCCGCTGGTCCGGCCCGATCTCGCGGTGGTCACGGCCTGTTTCCTGGCCGCGCTGTGGTGGGTGCTGCGTCCCGCCCGGCGGGGCACGGCGGCGATGCTGGCCTCGGCGGGAGCGGTGCCGCTGGCGTACGAGGTGTTCCGGGCGGGGTACTACGGGGTCCTGGTGCCGTTGCCCGCCATCGCCAAGGAGGCGAGCGCCAGCGACTGGAGCCGGGGTGCCGGGTATGTGCAGGAGACGCTCGGGCCGTACTGGCTGTGGCCGGTCGTGCCGGTGCTCGGGGCGCTGGCCGTCCTGCTGGTGCGGCGCACCCGCCGGGAGCAGCGGGAGCGCGCCCCGGGCAGGGTTTCACTCGCGGTGCTGCTGGCGCCGCTCGCGGCGGGGCTGCTGCTCGCCGGGTACGTCGTCCGCGTCGGCGGCGACTACATGCACGCCCGCATGATCCTGCCCGCCCTTGTGCTGTTGCTCCTGCCGGTGCTGGTCGTGCCCGCGACCAGGGTCACGGGCGTGGCGGGCGTGCTGCTGGTGGTGTGGCTGTGCGCGGCGGTCAGTCCGCTGCGGACGCCGTTCGACGTGCGCAGCACGCCCGGATCGTTCAACGTGCGCAGCTCCGACGTGGAGAGCCTCGGCGACCACAACCCGGTGCGCACCGCCACCTGGGTGGGCAACTGGCCCGCCCTGCCGGAGGGGCGCGCGATGCTGGCCCGGGCCGAGCGGGCGCCCGTGCCGACGCTGCTCTACTTCGACGCCGGGCGGCGGCTGCACGCGACGCCGATGCGCGCGGACTCGCCGTACCAGGTGGTGATCGTGGGCCGCCATCTCGGCGTGACGGGGGCGGCGGCGCCGCTGGACGCCTACGTCAACGACGCCTGGGGGCTGGCCAGCCCGATCGGCGCGCACCTGGCGCTGGAGCGGTGGAGCTGGCCCGGGCACGAGAAGTTCCTGCGCAACCACTGGGTCTTCGCCGAGTGGGCGGCGCAGCATCCGCCGCAGCGCGACCTGCTGCGGGCCGGGGCCCCGCGGGAGGCGGTCGAGGCGGCCCGGGCCGCGCTGGACTGCGGCGATCTCGCCGAGCTGCGGGAGTCGGTGCGCGCACCGCTCACCGCCGAGCGGTTCTGGCGAAACCTCACCGGGGCGGTCGAGCGGACGCAGTTCCGCTTCGCGCGCTGGCCCGCGGCGGCCCGGCAGGCGCTGTGCGACCGACCGGCAGGTGGGCGCAGCGGCCTCACCCGATGAAGTGATCCCGGGTCAGGGCACGCGTAGGGCGGGAACATTCGGCGCATGCCCCCGACCCCTTCCACCCTCTCGTGAGCGCCCCGGTCCTGGTCCGGCGGGCCGTGCGCGGTGCGACGGCGCTGCGCGGCGGCCGGGCCGCAAGGCTCACCCCGTACCAGTTCTACGGCGCCCTGTTCTGGCTGGTGATGACGCTGGCGTACTGGCGGATCCCGCTGTGCTGTGACGCCGGACAGCACGCGGCGGTCGTCGAGCGCCTCAAGGCCGACCTGCTCCACCCGGCCCACACGATGGCGGACCTGCCGGGCGAGGGGAGCCCGTACTACGGGCCGTACGCCGTCGCCCAGGGCTATGTGGCGCGGCTGACCGGGTTGACGGGCTGGGAGGTCGTGAAGCTCGCCGGGCCGGTGCATCTGCTGGTGCTGCTGACGGGGCTCGGCCGGTTCGTCAGGACCCTCACCTCCCGCCCGTGGGCGCCGGTGTGGGCCCTGCTGTTCATGACGCTGCTGTGGGGCACCGCGCGGATCCTGTGGAGCGGCTACCTCGGGCTGATGGCGATGACGACGAACCTGGGCTACCCGTCCGCGCTCGCCATCGGGCTGACGTTCTGGGCGTGGGCCTGGACGGGCACCCGCGCGCGGGACGACGCCCCCGCCGTGCGGTTCGTCGGCCCGAGCGGGCTCGGCGGCTGGTGGGGGTACGCCGGGACCGGCGCCCTCTTCGCGCTGATCCTGCTCACCCATCCCGTCACGGCGGCCTCGGCGCTCACCGGGGCGGTGGCGATCGTGGCGTCCCGGCAGCGCGGCTGGCGCCGGCCGGTCGCGGCACGCTGGGCGCTCTCCGCGGCGGTCTGCGCGGCGGTCGCCGTGGCATGGCCGTACTACGACGTCCTGACGCTGGTGAACGACACCGGCATGGACGCGATGCACCGGCAGCTGTACGAGGGGATGCCCGCCAACTCCTGGCTGGCCCTGCTCGGCCTGCCCGCACTCTGGGTACGGGCGCGCCGGTCGGTGCGTGATCCGCTGGTGCTGATGTTCCTGCTGGAGTGCCTGCTGGTGGCGTACGGCTGGGTGAGCGGGCACTACACGTACGCCCGGGTCCTGTGGGCCGTGCTGGTGCCGCTGCAGTTCGCCCTGGCGGTGGAGCTGGCGGCGCCCCGGCCCTGGCGGCGGGCCCGGCGGGTACTGGGCGGGGCGGCGCTGGCCGGGGTGTGTGCCGGGTTCGTCACCGTGCACGCCGGGGCGGTCGTGCCGCGCTCGGCCGACCCGGTGGGGTTCGCGCAGCCGACGCGCTGGCCGTCCTACGACTGGGCCGCGCGGCACATCGGGCCCGGCGAGGTGGTGATCACCGACGGGTACTTCGCCAGTCACGCCATCGCCGGGTACGGGCCGAACCTCGCCGCGCCCATCTGGCCCGACCCCGCCCTGGACGAGCGGGAGCGGGAGCGCCGGGCGGCCGATGTCCGCGCCTATCTCGCCCCCGGCTCGACCCGCGCCGAGCGGTCCGCCGTCGTCCGCCGCTACCACGTGCGCTGGCTGCTGCTGACACGCCGGCACCCGATGCCCGAGGAGGCCGTGGTGGTGGCGTGGAGCAGACGGACGGGGGAGGTGCTGGCGCGGGTCGCGGGTGGCGCGCCTACTCGATGACGAGGTCGACCTCGATGTTGCCGCGGGTGGCGTTGGAGTACGGGCAGACCTGGTGGGCCTGCTCGACCAGCTTGCGGCCGGTCGCCTCGTCCACGCTGTCGGGCAGCTCCACGCGGAGGGTGACGGCCAGGCCGAAGCCTTCGCCCTGCTTGCCTATGGAGACCTCGGCGGTCACGGCGGCGTCGCTGACGTCGACCTTGGCGGCGCGCCCGACGAGGCCGAGGGCGCTGCCGAAGCAGGCGGCGTAACCGGCGGCGAAGAGCTGCTCGGGGTTGGTGCCCTGGCCGTTGCCGCCCAGCGCCTGGGGCATGCCCAGGGCGAGGTCCAGCACGCCGTCGGAGCTGACGGTCCGGCCCTCGCGGCCGTGGGTGGCGGTGGCGACAGCGGTGTAGAGCGCGTCCATGGAAAACCTTCCCTCTCACGTCAACGTTCGGCGGCCCGCTTCCAGGCCGCCTGACACCCAGAATTAGAGCACACAATTGAGTTGTGCGCAATTGAATGGCGGGCACGAGCTACCCTGGAGACATGAACACGCCCGACGACGACTGGCTCCGCCTGGACCAGCAGATCTGTTTCTCCCTGCACGCGGCCTCCCGCGCCTTCAACGGGGTCTACCGCGGGATCCTCAAGGACCTCGGGCTGACCTACCCGCAGTACCTGGTGATGCTGGTGCTGTGGGAGCACGACGAGTTGCCCGTGAAGAAGCTCGGCGAGCACCTGCGTCTCGACTCCGGCACGCTGTCGCCGCTGCTCAAACGGCTGGAGTCGGCCGGTCTCGTGCGTCGCGAGCGCAGCGCCCGCGACGAGCGGTCGGTGGAGGTGCGACTGACCGAGGAGGGCGTCGCGCTGCGCGGGCGGGCGCTTCAGGTGCCGCGCCGGATCGCCACCTCGACCGGCTTCGGCCCCGAGGAGATCCGCGCCCTGCGCGCCCGCCTCGACGACCTCACCACCGCGCTGGACGCGGCGGCCGCGCTCGCGGACTCGCGGGGCGGCTCGTCCGCCGACGAGCGGCCGTAACCGCACCGGGCTGCGCTACGGCGGAGGCGGGGCGCCGAGAGCCGGGGCGCCGGCGGACACGCCGGGTGGCCGGACGTCGGCCGGTTCGCGGGGCGGGGCGTCGCCGGGCGGGGCGTCTCCGGGCGGGATGTCTCCGGGCGGGCGCCGGACGTAGAGGCGCAGGAGCACGTCGTCGCGGACGCGTTCCTCGTGGACGTGCTCCTCACGGACGGTGAACTCCGCGACCAGGACGGCGAGCTTGGTGCGCTCGACCGGGTCGGGCCGGCTCCGTCGCGGGTCCAGGGCGGACCGCTCGGCGACGACCCAGACGCGGTCCACCGCGGCGAGCCGCCGCCGCAGCTCCCCGGGGGTCGCCTCCCGTCCCCACAGCGTTCCGGAACGGGGCGCGGACTCCCGCAGCGCGATGTCCCGCACCTGCCGGAACCCCTTCGGGTAGGCCAGCGCGGCGAGCCTGCCGACCGACGGCACGAACAGCACCGGGTCGCCGGGGCGCATCCGGCTGACGGCGAGCGCGGAGACCACGGCGAGATTGTCCGGGCGGTGGGCGGCGGACCGGTCCTGGCGGTGCACCGGGAGCTGGTCCAGGAAGGTGACGGTGAGGGCGAGGACGCCGGTCACGCCCACGACGGCCCGCACCCGGCGGCCCCCGGCCCGCACCCGCCGCCCCTCGATCCGCACCCGCCCCAGCACCGCGGCCACCCGCCCGGCCCCGGCCGCGACCAGCAGGGACGCGCCCGCCAGCGCGTAGAGCACGTACCGGTCGTGGTAGAGCGGCCGCACCTGCGACACGGTCATCAGGATCCCCGGCGGCACGAGCAGCAGCGGAAGCGCGACCGCGGCCGTGCGCCGCTCGCGCAGTCCCACGGCCATCAGCAGCAGCGAGCCCCAGAACACCGGCCCCGCCGGACCGGGAGAGAAGTTCCGGGCCAGCCTCCCGACCCGGTCCCACCCCGGTGACACCAGCCACGCCACCTGCCCGGACTGCCCCTGCGACACCCACACCAGCGGCAGCAGGAGCAGCGCCACCGCCCCGGCCGCACGCCCCCAGCCGAGCCACACCTTCCCCGGCACCCGCAGCAGGGCCAGCGTCAGTGCGTGCGCACCCAGCACCGGCACCGCCAGCTCGTGCAGCGCACAGGTCAGGGCGACGACCGTCCCGTACGGCCACCAGACCCGGGCGCCCCCGGCGTCCACGGCCCTCACCAGCAGCAGCGTCGCCCCCGCCACGCCTGCCGCGACGAGCGCGTACGACCGGCCCTCCTGGGCGTAGTGGCCGGTCATGGGCGTGATCGCGTACAGGGCCCCGGCGCACAGGCCGGCCCGGGGCCCGGCCAGTCGGACGCCGAGGGCGGCGACCAGGCCGGCGGTCGCCGTCGCCGCGCACACCGACGGCAGGCGCAGCACGACCTCGCCGGGGTGGACGGTGAGGACGGCGTGCATGAACAGGTAGTAGAGGCCGTGGACGGCGTCCACGTCGTGCAGCAGCCGCCAGATCTGCGGGACCGTACGCTGCGCGACCTGGAAGGTGACACTCTCGTCGCCCCACATGCCGCCGCGGTCCAGGCCCCACAGCCCGGTCGCGAGCATCACCGCCATGGGCACCACCACGGGCGCCGCCCCCGCGCCGAACCGGCCGCTCCCCCTCGCCTGTCCGCTCTCCACGGCCCGATTCTGTGCTGAATAAGGGGGTTCAAGAGGGTTTGATGGTGTGTTATCACTTTCATGTCATTCGCCCGGCTTACCATCCGCCGTGATGAATGCCGAGACTGAGACCGACAGGGACGCCCGGAAGCCGCCTGCCGGGGTCGCCGTCGTGGTGATCGGTTACGACGACGCCGCCCATGTGACGGACGCCGTGCGGTCGGCGCTCGCCCAGGGACCGGCCGTGCGCGAGGTGGTGGCCGTCGACGACTGCTCGACGGACGGCAGCGCCGGCCTGCTCGACCGGCTCGCCGCCTCGGAGCCCCGACTGAGGGTGATCCGCCGCCGGGCCAACAGCGGCGGCTGCGGCACCCCGCGCAACACCGGGCTCGACGCGGTGACCTCGCCGTACGTGATGTTCCTGGACAGCGACGACGTCCTGCCGCCCGGTGCCGTCGACGCGCTGCTCGAAGCGGCCGAGGGTGCGCACGCCGAGGTCGCGGGCGGTCTGTGCGTACGCCGTGAGCTGCCGTCGGGGCGCGAAGTGCCCTGGGAACCACGCCTCTACGCGCTGCACGCCGTGGTGCCGCGCCCTGCTCGGCGACCGCGCCTGGTCCACGACACGCTCTGCGTCAACAAGCTCTACCGCACCGGCTTCCTGCGGGCGCACGGCATCCGCTTCCCCGAGGGCCGCTTCCCGTACGAGGACGTCGTCTTCACCGCGCGCGTCCTGGCCGCGGCTCCGCGTATCGCCTTGGTCCCGGACCGGGTGTACGTCTGGCACGTGCGCCGGTCGGCCGGGCGGCTGTCGATCTCCCTGGACCGGTCCGGCGTCGAGAACTGGAGGGCCCGCACCGAGGCGTGCCGACAGGCGTACGAGGTGCTGCTGGGCGCCGGGCAGAAGGAACTCGCGCGGGCCGTGCGCGCCAAGTTCCTCGACCACGACCTGCGGATGTACGTGCGCGAACTGGGGTTGCGCGACGCCGCGTACCGGCGGGCGTGGTGGGAGCTCACGCGGGCGCACCTCGCGGAGTACGACGCCGACGACTGGGCGCGCAACCCGGCCGCTCCCGGCCGGCTGGTCGGGCGGGTCGTGCTGGCCTCACCGGAGCCGTGCGACCTGCCCCGGCTGCGGGAGCTAGCGGCCCGCCCGGCCCGCCTGTGCCCGCCGTACGCCCGCGCCGCGGACGGCACGCCGGTCTGGTCGGACGCCCTCCCGGTCTCCCTGGAGCCGCTGCGGGCCCGGCCGGTGCGCGCGCTGCCCCTCGCCGTCGACGCGGAGCTGCGGCCGTGCGCGCGCGGCACCCGGCTGCGGCTGCGGCTGCGGCTGCGGCTGCACGAGCTGTACGGGCGGGTGGCGCAGGCGGGGCCGGAGTCGGTGGAGGCGGAGTGGCTGCACCGGGACGACGGGGGCGTGGTGGTCCGGGACACGGCCGTGCCGCTCGCGCCGTGCCCGAGCGGCTCCGAGCCCGCCAGTACCGCCGGTTCCGAAGCCGTGGCGCTCGCGCAGGGCCCGGAGCCTGCCGGGAGAGCCGGTTCAAGAGCCGTGGCGCTCGCACGGGGCGCCGAGCCTGCCGGAGCCGTGGCGCTCGGACCGTGCGCGCGAGGCGCCGAGCCCGCCGGGACCGCCGGTTCCGTGCGCGGCGGCGCCTGGTCGGCGGAGGTGGCCGTCGATCTCGCCGCGCTGTCCGCGCTCGGCGCGGGCACCTGGGACCTGCGCCTTCGTATCCGCTTTCGCGACGGCGTGAGCCGCGACGTCTCGGCACACGCGCTCAGGGGCGCCGGTCTGCTGCGCCGCAGCGCCGTCCCGAGCGTCCGGCACGGCGTGGTACTCGTACAGCCGTACGCCACCCACTCCGGCGCGCTGGCGCTGCGGGTGGCCCCCGGCGTACGCGGTGTGCTGTCGGTCGCCCGCGCGCGGCTGCGCCGCCTGCTTCACTGAGAGCACCAGACCGCGACGGAGCAGCGCACCGCACCACCACCACTGGCCAACTGACGAGGGGACGGCCGCACATGACCTGGTTGATCACCGGCGGCGCCGGCTACATCGGCGCGCACGTCGTACGGGCGATGACCGCGGCGGGCGAGCAGGCTGTGGTGTACGACGACCTGTCCACGGGCATCGCCGAGCGCGTGCCCGACGGGGTGCCGCTGGTGGTGGGCTCGACCCTGGACGCCGGGCGGCTCGGCCGTACCCTCGCGGACCACACGGTCACCGGCGTCGTCCACCTCGCGGCGAAGAAGCAGGTGGCCGAGTCGGTGGAACGGCCGCTGCACTACTACCGGGAGAACGTCGAGGGCCTGCGGGTCCTGCTGGACGCCGTGACGGCGGTGAAGGTGCCGTCCTTCGTCTTCTCCTCGTCGGCGGCGGTGTACGGCATGCCGGACGTGGACCTCGTCACGGAGGAGACGCCGTGCCTGCCCATGTCGCCGTACGGCGAGACGAAGCTGGCCGGTGAGTGGCTGGTCCGCGCGACCGGCCGGGCGACCGGACTGTCGACCGCGTGCCTGCGCTACTTCAACGTGGCGGGCGCCGCGGGCCCGGAACTCGCGGACACCGGGGTGTTCAACCTCGTGCCGATGGTCTTCGAGAAGCTCACCGAGGACGCGCCCCCGCGCGTCTTCGGCGACGACTACCCGACTCCGGACGGCACCTGCGTGCGCGACTACATCCACGTGGTCGACCTGGCCGAGGCCCATGTCGCGGCGGCCCGGGCCCTGCGCTCCGCCCCCGGCCGCGACCTCACGCTCAACATCGGCCGGGGCGAGGGCGTCTCCGTCCGCGAGATGATCGACCGCATCAACACCGTCACCGGCCACGACCGACCGCCCGCCGTCACCCCCCGCCGCCCGGGCGACCCGGCCCGGGTCGTGGCCTCCGCCGACCGCGCCGCCGCGGAACTGGGCTGGAAGGCCCGGCTCGACGTGCCGGACATGATCACGTCGGCGTGGGAGGGATGGCTGCGGCTGCATCCGGAGGCGGGGCGGGGCTGATCCGCCCCGGCACAGCGACGAGCCCCGGCGCGCCTGCCGGGGCTCACTCACGTCGGTAGCGAACCCTGCCGGGCCGTGGGGCCCGACCGAGGCGCGGGGACCCAACCGAGGCGCGGGGGGTCCGCCGAGCCTCGGGGGTCCGCCGAGCCGCGAGGCCCGGCCGAGCCGCGGGGGCCCGTCCTACAACGCCTTCAGCCCCTCCGACGTGGCCCGGGCCAGCGCGCCCAGATACCCCTTCGGCAGCTTCGGGCTGCGGATGACCACCGAGCGCCAGTAGAGCGGGCCGGAGATCAGGTCGAGCGCGAGGTCGTGGTCGATGCCCTCGCGCAGTTCGCCGCGGCGTGCCGCCGCCGTCACGATGCCGGTGGCGACGCCGTCCTGCCCCTCGCGCAGGGCCTTCTGCATGGCCTCGGCGATGTCGGGGTTGCGGGCCGCCTCGGCCTGGAGGTCGGGGATGATCTGCGAGGCCACGGGGTGGCGCAGGGCGCGGGACGTCACCTCGTAGAGGAGCCGCAGGTCGCCCTCCAGGGAGCCGGTGTCCGGCGCGGGCAGGCCCTGCACGGCGAGCGCCGAGACGATGTCGAGGACCAGGTGCAGCTTCGAGCGCCAGCGGCGGTACACCGCCGTCTTCCCGACCCCCGCCCGGCGCGCGATCCCCTCGATGGACATCCGCGCGTAGCCGACGGCCGCGAGCTCCTCGAAGACGGCCGCCCGGATCGCTTCCGTCACGTCCTCCCGCAGTACGGCCGCCCCCGCGGGGGCCCGGCGGCGCGGGGGCTGCTGGGGCTCGTCGGGCTTCGTCGTCATGCCGACAGCATAGGGCGTCACGACGAAACGGTTGCGTTCCGACGTTCGCCCGTCGTACGCTCCCGTTACGACGATACGGTCCCGTCCCGACGTAAGAAGTCGTGAAGAGTCCGGTAAGAGCCGACTCCCCCTCGCTCTTCACCCCCAGGTCCCACCCCCCGAGCGAAAGCAGCGGATGTGAGTACGGTCCTCCACACACCGCCCCAGACCCCGGCCCCGGCCGAAGCCGACCTCACGGCCCTCGCCGCCCGCCACGGCCTCTCGGTCAGTGGCGCCCGGCCCTCGCTGCCCGAGTACGTCCGGCAGCTGTGGGCCCGCCGCCACTTCATCACGGCGTTCGCCACCGCCAAGCTCACCGCCCAGTACAGCCAGGCGAAGCTGGGCCAGGTCTGGCAGGTGATGACCCCGCTGCTGAACGCGGCGGTCTACTACTTCATCTTCGGCGTGCTGCTCGGCACCAAGCACGGGGTGCCCGACTACATCCCGTTCCTGGTCACGGGCGTGTTCATCTGGACGTTCACGCAGAGCTCGATCATGGCGGGCACCCGCGCCATCTCCGGCAACCTCGGCCTGGTGCGCGCCCTGCACTTCCCGCGCGCCGCCCTGCCGATCTCCTTCTGCCTCCAGCAGCTCCAGCAGCTGATGTTCTCGATGGGCGCCCTGGTCGTCATCCTGCTCTGCTTCGGCGTGCCGGTCAGCGCTTCCTGGCTGCTGGCGCTGCCGGCCCTGTTCCTGCAGTTCACGTTCAACGCGGGCATTTCGATGGTCATGGCCCGGATGGGCGCCAAGACCCCCGACATCGCCCAGCTGATGCCGTTCGTGCTGCGCACCTGGATGTACGTCTCGGGCGTCATGTGGAGCATCGACAAGCTGGCGCAGAAGGACAGCCTGCCCCACGTGGTGAAGGTCGCGCTGGCGACCAACCCGGCGGCCGTCTACATCGACCTGATGCGCTTCGCCCTGATCGACAGCTTCCACGCGAGCCAGCTGCCCGCCCACGTGTGGGCGATCGCCGCGGGCTGGGCACTGCTCGCAGGCGTCGGCGGCTTCATCTACTTCTGGAAGGCTGAGGAGACGTACGGCCGTGGCTGAGCACCCGAGCGAGAAGATCCCCACCGTCGTCGCCGACGGCGTCGACATCGTCTACCGCGTCAACGGCACCGGCGCCGGACGCGGCTCCGCGACCGCCGCCCTCAACCGCATCGTGCGCCGCAAGCAGACCGAGAAGGCCTCGGGCGTGCGCAGGGTGCACGCCGTGAAGAACGTGTCCTTCGTCGCCTACCGCGGTGAGGCGATCGGCCTGATCGGCACCAACGGCTCCGGCAAGTCGACCCTGCTGAAGGCCGTCGCCGGGCTTCTGCCCGTGGAGAACGGCCGTATCTACACCGACGGCCAGCCCTCCCTGCTCGGCGTCAACGCCGCCCTGATGAACGACCTGACCGGCGAGCGCAACGTGCACCTCGGCGGCCTGGCCATGGGCATGTCCCGCGAGCAGGTCAAGGACCGCTACCAGGAGATCGTCGACTTCTCCGGCATCAACGAGAAGGGCGACTTCATCACGCTGCCGATGCGGACGTACTCCTCCGGCATGGCCGCGCGGCTGCGGTTCTCCATCGCCGCCGCCAAGGACCACGACGTCCTGCTGATCGACGAGGCGCTGGCCACCGGCGACCGCTCCTTCCAGAAGCGCTCCGAGGAGCGCATCCGCGAGCTGCGCAAGCACGCGGGCACGGTGTTCCTGGTGAGCCACAACAACAAGTCCATCCGCGACACCTGCGACCGCGTGCTGTGGCTGGAGCGCGGGGAGCTGCGCATGGACGGGCCTACGGAGGACGTGCTCAAGGAGTACGAGGCGTTCACCGGAGACAAGGCGGACAAGCCGAAGGCGAAGGCCGCCGTTCCCTCGTGAGGCGCACTCGGTCGGCCCTTTTGCCCCATTGATGGCAGCATGACCGCATACCGTGCAGCTGCGAGAGGGGTCCGCGTGATGGCCGAGCTCAGCGTCGTCGTCCACGGGCCGAACGTTCAGGACCATCTGACGGAACTCCTCGACTCCCTCGCCGCCCACCCCCTGCCGGACGCCGAGGTGATCGTGGCCGCGGTCGGCGACTGGGCCCGGGAGACGGCCGAACGGCACGCCCCGGACGGCGGCGCGGTCGACGTGGTGCCGCTGCCGGACGGCACGGGGGACGCGGAGGCCCGGGCGGCGGGCGCGGCCCGGGCCTCCGGCCGCTGGCTGCACTTCGTCCACGCCAAGGACGGCCTGCCCGCCGGCACCCCGCGCATGGTCGCCGAGCGGGTGGCCGAGCTCCCCGGCGAGGTCGACGTCCTCCTCGTGGACCACGTCCGCAGCACCTGGCACACCTCCGGCCTGCCCTCCCCGGACGGCCCGCTCCTCGCCCGGGCGGGCCGCGCCGACGCCCCCCTCGACGACTGCTCGCCCCTGCTGCGGCTGACCCCGCTGCTCGGCACCCGCGTCCTGCGCGCGGACTTCTGGCGGGCGCACGAGGCGCGGCTCACCACCGACGACGAGCCGTACGCCGCCCTGGCCGCCCTGCTGCTCGCCGACCGCGTCGCCTGCCTGCCGCACGTCGCCTACGAGGACCGCCGGCTGCGCCCCGCGAGCCTGCCCCCGGCCACCCCCGAGCAGCGCTACGGCCTCGTCGAGCGCTACGAGTCCCTGCTCGACCTCACCCTCGACCGGCGCACCGCGCACACCGTGCTCTACGACCTCATGGTCCGCGACTGCCTGCGCACCTTCGCGCGCGGCGGCATGGAGGAGGAGGTCGCGCGGGAGTTCTTCCGCCGGGCGTCCCTCGCCGCCCTGCGCCGCCGCCCCGAGGGCCACCGCCGCCCGGGCGGACTAGAAGGCGTCCGCCGCTCCCTGCTGGAGGAGGGCGCCTACGCGAAGTACCGGGCCTTCCAGGCCGTCAACCGCACCCGCCGCACCGCCAAGTCGGCCGTACGGGCCCGTAAGCGCCAGGTGGGCGCCCGACTCCGCGACCACCAGTACCGCAGGGCGCTCGGCCGTCCCGTCAATCCGCACCTCGCGGTGTTCGCGGCGTACTGGAACCGCGGCGTCGCCTGCAACCCCGCCGCGATCGCCGCCAAGCTCGCCGAACTGGCCCCGCAGATCCACGCGGTGTGGGTGGTCACCGAGGAGAACGCGGCCCTGCTGCCGACCGGCACCGACCACGTCGTGCCCGGCAGCCGCCGCTACTGGGAGGTGCTGGCGACCGCCAAGTACCTCGTCAACAACGTCAACTTCGAGAACGCCGTGGTCAAACGCCCGGATGCGATCCACGTCCAGACCCACCACGGCACGCCCCTGAAGCGCATGGGCATCGACCAGATGGCGTTCCCGGCCGCCGCGCAGGGCCTGGACTTCAAGGCGCTGCTGGAGCGCATCGACAGATGGGACTTCAGCGTCTCGGCCAACAGCCACACCACCCGCATGTGGGAGCGCGCGTACCCCTCGCGCTACGTCTCCCTGGACCACGGCTATCCGCGCAACGACGTCTACTACACGGCCGGCGCCGGCGACATCCGCACGGTCCGCGACCGCCTCGGCATCGCCCCGGGCCGCCGTGCCGTCCTCTACGCGCCCACCCACCGCGACTACGAGGCCGGCTGGACCCCGCGCCTGGACCTCGCCGCCCTCGCCGACCGCCTGGGCGACGACACGGTCCTGCTCGTGCGCGGCCACTACTTCTACGGCGGCGCCGCCTCCCCGCTCACCAACCTGCGCCGCACCGGCCGGATCATCGACGTCTCCTCCTACGACCCGGTCGAGGAACTGTGCCTGGCGGCGGACGTCCTGGTCACGGACTACTCCTCGATCATGTTCGACTACGCCAACCTCGACCGGCCGATCGTGATCCACGCCGACGACTGGGAGACGTACCGCACGACCCGGGGCGTCTACTTCGACCTGATGGCGGAGGCCCCGGGCCCGGTCGCACGCACCCAGCAGGAGCTGACGGAGATCCTCACCACCGACGCCTGGCGCGACGAGAGCGCGGCGAAGACCAGGGCCGTCTTCCGGCGCCGGTTCTGCGAGTACGACGACGGGCGCGCCGCCGAACGCGTCGTCCGCCGGGTCTTCCTCGGCCAGGACGAACGGGACCTGCCGCCCGTGCTGCCGATCGAGGAACGCACGCCGGCCCCGACCCCGCAGGAGGCGACCGCATGAGCACCCCCGACGTCACCGTGACGGTCATCGTCCACAACGACGCCGAGCGCCTCCCCCGCGCGGTCGAGTCGGTCCGCCGCCAGACCCACGCGAACCTCGAAATCATCATCAGCGACGACCACTCCACGGACGCGACCCCCGCGGTGGCCCAGCGGCTCGCGGCCGAGGACCCCCGCATCCGCCACCTCCGCCTGGAACGGAACAGCGGCGGCTGCAGCGCCCCGCGCAACCGCGCCCTGCAGATCGCGCGGGCGCCGTTCCTGATGTTCCTCGACAGCGACGACGAACTCCCCGGCAACGCCGTCGAGCTGCTGCTCGCCGCACACCGCGAACGCGAGATCGACTTCGCCATGGGCGCGGTGCAGCGGGTCCGGGTGGACAACGGCCGCCGCTCGACGTGGATGCCGCACCTGGTCGCCGAGCGCCGCGCCCTGGACGGCATCGAGGCCGACCCGCGCCTGCTCTTCGAGCACCTGGCCACCAGCAAGATGTACGCCCGCGCCTTCCTCGACCGGCACGACCTGCGCTTTCCCGAGGGCATCCACTACGAGGACCAGCTGTTCTCGGCGCAGGCGTACTGCCTGGCCAAGAGCTTCACGATCATCCCGGAACCGGTCTACCGCTGGTACGTGGCGCCCTTCGCGGCCTCCGAGACGGCCTCGATATCCAACCAGCGGCACAAGCTCGCCAACGTCCGCGACCGGATCCACGTCCAGCACCTCATCGACGCGTTCCTGGCCGAGAGCGGGCACGAATCGCTGCGCGAGGACAAGGACCACAAGTTCCTCAAGCACGACTTCCGGATGTACGCCGGTGACCTGCCCTACCGGGACGACACCTGGCTGGCGTCCTTCGCGGACCTCGTCACCCCCTACCTCGACACGCTCACCCCGGGAGCGTTCGCCCGTCTCCCGCGCGCCGAACGCGTCGTCATCCAGCTGATCCGCGACCGGCGCCTGCCGGAGGCCCGGCTGGCGGCCCGGGGCCTGGGACACGGGGTGGCGCCGAGGCGCGTGACAGCCGACGCGGAGGGGCGCACCTACTGGGGGGACCGCGTCCCCGAGTCGGAGTGGTCCCGCCGCGAACTGGACATCTCCGACCTGGAGCTGGAGACGCGCCCCTTCCCGAGCGCCCAGTTCCGCCACGAGATCAAGGAGATCACCCGGGGCCCGGGCGCATCGATCGACCTCACGATCCGCACGTACGACCCGGGGCTGCGCCTCCCCGTCGGCCCGCAGCGGGCGACGCTCCTCATCGCCCCGGGCGGCCACCGTCTGCACGTCCACTTCCGTCTCTCCCCCGTCCGCCCCGGCATCTTCGAGGGCCACGCCCACCTCGACCTCGGGACGGTCCGGCTCCCCCTCCAGGGCTTCGCGGGGATCCGTCACCCGCTGCTCCGCCTCCGGCACCAGGGCCTGTCCCACACGGGTCTGCTGCTGGCGCCGCTGGCCTTCCCGACGCTGACGACCCGCGTGCCCTCCCACCACCTGACAGTGGAACCGGAGGGCCACGGCCCGGGCCGTCTCCAGGTCCGCTGGGAGCCGGTGGGAGTGACGGCGAAGCTGATCCGCCCGACGGTACGCAGGGTGGCCCGCCCGAGGGCGAAGTCGGCGGCGCGGCTGGTGGCGAGCGCGCTGAAGTAGGCCGGGCGGTGTCCGGGCGCCTCATGCGTCGTGCTGGAACACCCAGGTCCGGTAGACGAGGAAGCGGAAGGCCGAGGCCAGCACGATGGACAGCGCCTTGACCGCGTTCGCTTCGAGCGGCCCGTCCAGGCCGAGGCCGTGATAGCCGGCGTAGAACAGCCCGCTCTCCACGGCGACGCCGATCGCGCTGAAGACGAAGAACAGCGTGATCTGACGCCGGGTCCGGGACGCCCGGTCGCGATAGGCGAAGCAGCGGAAACCGAGATAGTTGGTACCCACGGCGACCAGGCTGGCCAGGACGGTCGCCACCATGGCGTCCCGGTGCAGTCCGTGCAGCAGCACGTTGAACACCAGGAAGTTCACGGCGACGCCGCTGCCGCCGACCAGTGCGAAGTTCACCGCTTCGAGGACGACGCGCCTGACCGGGAGGGCGGGGGCGGCCGCTCGCTCCTCGGATACGTTCATAGTCACGCCCCAAGCCTTAGCCGGGTTCGGTAAGCCCTCCCCTCGAATCGCCTTAAGGCACCCCAAGAAGACGAGGCACCCCAAGAAGACGAGGCGCCCCGGGCCGGACCGGCCCGGGGCGCCTGTCACGCCGTACGCCCTATGAGTGCGTGCGCAGCAGCGTCCTCATCGTGCGCATCGCCACCGACAGGTTGGCGAGGTCGAACGCGTCGGAGCTCTGGATCTCCTCCAGGGTGCTGCGGGCACGGCCGAGGATCGCCGCGTTCTTCTGCTCCCAGGCCTTGTAGCGCTGCTCGGGCGTCGAGGTGCCGTTGCCGACGGCCAGGACGTCGGCGGTCAGCGCCGCGTGCACCGCGTACAGGTCCTCGCGGATCGCCGCGCGGGCCATGGACTGCCAGCGGTCGGCGCGGGGCAGCTCGATGATGCGGTCCATGAGCTGGGTGATGCGCAGCCGGTCGGCGAGGTCGTAGTACACCTCGGCGACATCCAGCGGCTCCCGGCCCATGCGGTCGGCGATCGAGACGATGTCGAGCGTCGGGAAGGCCGAGGAGAAGCCCGCCACCCGCGTGGCGAGTTCGTCCGGGACACCGGCGCCGGTCAGCTCGTCGTAGATCTTCTGGTACCACTCCAGGTCGGCGCCGCGCAGCAGCTTCGGCAGCTCACCCCAGACCTGCTCGACCCGGTCGGCGAAGAAGTCGACCGTGCCGGCGAGCTCCAGCGGCTGTGGCCGGTTGTTGAGCAGCCAGCGCGTGCCGCGCTCCACCAGGCGGCGCGCGTGCAGCCGGATGCGGGTCTGGACCTCGGCCTCGACCGTGTTGTCGAGCGCCTCGACCCCGTCCCACACCGGGGACTGGCGGAAGATCGCCCGGGCGGCGGTCTGCGCCCGCACGATCTCCTCCAGCGACGCGCCGGTCTCCTCGCGCAGCCGGTGCAGGTACGTCGTGCCGCCCGTGTTGACCGTGTCGTTGACCAGGACGGTCGTGGTGATCTCGCGGCGCAGCGGGTGGCTGACGAGATGTTCGGGGTACTGCTCGCGCAGCTCCTTCGGGAAGTACGCGTGCAGCAGGGTGCTCAGGTACGGGTCGTCCGGCAGCGAGGTGTGCAGCAGCTCGTCGGCGACCGTGATCTTCGTGTACGCCAGCAGGACGGCCGTCTCCGGGCCGGTCAGTCCGTGGCCCTGGGCGAGCCGCTCGCGGATCTGGCGGTCGGTGGGCAGGAACTCCAGCGCCCGGTCCAGGTGCCCCTCCCTGACCAGGTGCTTCATGAAGCGCTGCTGGGCGTGGAGCATGGCGCTGGACTGGGCGAGGGCGTTGGCGATCGCCGTGTTCTGCGCGTAGTTGTTGCGCAGCACCAGGCGGCCGACCTCGTCGGTCATCTCGGCGAGCAGCTTGTTGCGCTGCTTGACGGTCATGTCGCCGTCCCGGACCAGACCGTTGAGCAGGATCTTGATGTTCACCTCGTGGTCGGAGGTGTCCACGCCCGCGCTGTTGTCGATGGCGTCGGTGTTGATCCGGCCGCCCTGCAGCGCGAACTCGATCCGGCCGAGCTGGGTCAGGCCGAGGTTGCCGCCCTCGCCGACGACCTTGACGCGCAGGTCCTTGCCGTCGACGCGGATGGCGTCGTTGGCCTTGTCGCCGACGTCCGCGTTCGACTCGGTGGAGGACTTGACGTACGTGCCGATGCCGCCGTTCCACAGCAGGTCCACCGGTGCGTGCAGGATCGCCTTCATCAGGTCGGCCGGGGTCAGCTTGGTGACCTTGGCCTCGATGCCGAGGGCCTCGCGGATGTGGGCGTTGACCGGGATCGCCTTGGCCGTGCGCGGGAAGATGCCGCCGCCGGCCGACAGCAGCTCCTTGTCGTAGTCCTCCCAGCTGGAGCGGGGCAGCTCGAACAGGCGGCGGCGCTCGGCGTAGGAGGTGGCGGCGTCCGGGTTCGGGTCGATGAAGATGTGCCGGTGGTCGAAGGCCGCGACCAGGCGGATGTGCTCGGAGAGCAGCATGCCGTTGCCGAACACGTCACCGGACATGTCGCCGATGCCGACGACCGTGAAGTCCTCGGTCTGGCAGTCCACGCCCATGTCGCGGAAGTGCCGCTTGACCGACTCCCAGGCACCGCGGGCGGTGATGCCCATGCCCTTGTGGTCGTAGCCGGCGGAGCCGCCGGAGGCGAAGGCGTCCCCGAGCCAGAAGTTGTAGTTCTCGGCGACCCCGTTGGCGATGTCGGAGAAGGTCGCCGTGCCCTTGTCGGCGGCGACGACGAGGTAGGTGTCGTCCTCGTCGTGCCGGACGACGTCCGCCGGGGGCACGACCTCGCCCGCGACCATGTTGTCGGTGATGTCGAGCAGCGCCGAGATGAACGTCTTGTAGCTGGCGACGCCCTCGGCGAGCCACGCGTCCCGGTCCACGGACGGGTCCGGCAGCTGCTTGGCGACGAAGCCGCCCTTGGCGCCGACCGGCACGATGACGGTGTTCTTCACCATCTGCGCCTTGACCAGGCCGAGGATCTCGGTGCGGAAGTCCTCGCGCCGGTCGGACCAGCGCAGACCACCGCGCGCGACCTTGCCGAAGCGCAGGTGCACGCCCTCGACGCGCGGCGAGTACACCCAGATCTCGAACGCCGGGCGCGGTGCCGGCAGGTCGGGGATGGCCTGCGGGTCGAACTTCATGGAGACGTAGTCGTGCGGCTTGCCGCCCGCGGCCTCCTGGAAGAAGTTGGTCCGCAGCGTCGCCTTGATGACGGTGAGGAAGGACCGCAGGATCCGGTCCTCGTCGAGCGAGGCGACCTGGTCGAGGGCCGCGTCGACCTCCTCCAGCAGCGCGTCCACGATCTCGTGGCCGGCGCGCTGCCGGTCGGGCGACATCCGCGCCTCGAACAGGGAGACGAGCAGCCGGGTGGTGTGGACGTTGTTGCGGAGGGTGTCCTCCATGTAGTCCTGGCTGAACGTCGACGCCGCCTGACGCAGGTACTTCGCGTACGCGCGCAGCACCACGGCCTGGCGCCAGGTCAGCCCGGCGCTGAGCACGAGGGCGTTGAAGCCGTCGTTCTCCGCCTTGCCGGTCCAGGTGGCGGCGAAGGCGTCCTGGAAGCGCTCGCGGGCGTCGTCGCCGAAGTGGTCCCCGCCGCCGTTCGCGCGGGGCATGCGCAGACCGAAGTCGTAGATCCAGGCCACGCTGCGGTCCGAGCAGCGCAGCTCGTAGGGCCGCTCGTCGACGACCTCGACACCGAGCCGGTTGAGGACCGGCAGGACGGCCGAGAGGGAGATCGCGTCGCCCGTGCGGTAGATCTTGAAACGGCGCTCCTCGGGGGCGGCGCCCACCGGCTCGTAGAGGCTGAGCGAGAAGTCCTTGTCCGCTTCGGCGTTGAGCTGCTCCAGGTGGACGAGGTCGGCGACCGCGGCGCGCGGGTTGTGGTCGGCCTTGTAGCCCTCGGGGAAGGCGTGCGCGTAGCGGCGCAGCGCTTCCGCCGCGTGCTCCTCGCCGAGCTCGGCGTTGAGCGCCTCGGCGAAGGCGTCCTCCCAGGAGCGGGCGGCCTCCACCAGCCGGGCCTCGATGCGCTCCTTGTCCGAGTCGGACAGCTCCGGCAGCTCGGTGCCCTGCGGGACGCGCACCACGAAGTGCAGCCGGGACAGGATCGACTCGGTGTTCCAGGCCGTGAAGTCGACGCTGATCCCGCCGAGCTCCTCCTTCAGGATCTCGATGATCCTCAGGCGCACGGCCGTGGTGTAGCGGTCGCGCGGGAGGTAGACGAGGGCGGAGTAGTAGCGCCCGTACTCGTCCTGGCGCAGGTAGAGCCGGAGCCGCCTGCGCTCCTGGAGGTAGAGCACGGAGGTCACGATCGACCGCAGCTCGTCGACCGGGGTCTGGAACAGCTCGTCGCGCGGGTACGTCTCCAGGATCTGCGTCAGGTCGCGCCCGTCGTGGCTGTTGGGCGAGAACCCGGCCTGATTCAGGACCTCCTCGACCTTGCGCCGGATGACCGGGACCCGGCGCACGGACTCGGTGTAGGCGGCGGAGGAGAACAGCCCGAGGAAGCGGCGCTCACCGATGACGTTGCCGTCGGCGTCGAACTTCTTGACGCCGATGTAGTCCAGGTACGACGGCCGGTGCACGGTCGCCCGGCTGTTCGCCTTGGTCAGCACGAGCAGCTTGTGCTCGCGCGCCTTGGCCCGGGCGTCGGCGGGCAGCCGCTCGAACGAGGGGCTGACCGGGTGGCTCTCCTCGGCCGCGTGGTGCGGGTCCGCGCGCAGTATGCCGAGCCCGGTGCCGGGCACGGCGGCCAGCGAGTCGTCGTCGCGCAGCTGGTACTCGCGGTAGCCGAGGAAGGTGAAGTGGTCGTCGGCCAGCCAGCGCAGCAGCTCGCGGGCCTCTTCGACCTGGGGGCCGGGCAGGTCGGCGGGGATGGGCTCGTCCGGCAGCCCCTCCGCCAGCCGGATCGCCGCGTCCCGCATCTTGCCCCAGTCCTCGACGGCCTCACGGGCGTCGGACAGCACGCGCAGCAGGTCGGCGGTGATCTGCTTCAGATCGGCCCGGTCGGTCTCGCGGTCGATCTCTACGTGGATCCAGGACTCGACGTGCGCGTCGTGCGGAAGGTCGCCGGTCGCCGGGGTCGACAGGACCTCGATGAGCTTGCCGGTGACATCGCGCCGCACGACGAACTGGGGGTGGATGACGACGTGGATGCCACGCCCCTGACGTGTCAGCTCGTTGGTGACGGAGTCGACGAGGAAGGGCATGTCGTCGGTGACGACCTCGACCACGGAGTGGCTGCACGTCCACCCGTTCTCTTCCACCGTGGGGGTGTGCACCCGGACGTTGGCCGTGCCCTGGGGGCGGTTCTCGGCCAGCCGGTAGTGCGATACGGCAGCTCCGAAGACGTCGACCGGGTCGCGGTCGGTGAGGTCCTCCGGGGCCGTGTGCAGGTAGTAGCGCTGGAGGAACGTGAGGAGGGTCTCGCGGTCCGGGGCCTTCTGGGCGTCTGGGGTCTCCTCGCCCGTCGACCCGGTCGGTAGGTGCCCCCCGACCGGGCTGTTCTCAGCTACCCGGGCGGCCCTCTCGAGCAACTCGGCCTTGGCTTCGTCCAGCTTGGTCTGCATTGTCCTCTGGCTCCTGTCGCGCGCCGTTGCGTGACGTAGAAGGAAGTACGGCCTCTGCGCTTACGACCTCACGTCGTGACACGGGGTATCCGGTCTGATCCGACGCTATGCCGCAAGGTGAGATGAGCGGGGGTGTCTGAGCCATTCTTGAGCTGCGCCACCGGTGTGACGACGCTCTCTGCGACGCCCGGGTCCTGGTGATGTTCGGCGTCCCGGGAGTCCTCGACTGCACGTCCCGCCCGCGAAGACCAGCGACTGCCGCCCGGTCACGGATGTCGTCCGTGCTCTCCGGGCGCAGGGCAGGGACGACGACGTCCCCGCGAACTATCGCGCTGATCACGCCACCAAGGCTATCGCTCCTTACAGGGGCTCCGTCATGAGCCGTATGTGTACAAAACCAGCCCTGGAAGTTTGACGTTCTGCACAGTGCCGCCACCCATTTCGGTCTGGGGGACTTCCAGGGACCGGTCAGGCCGCGAGCCGCTCCGCCTCCTCGACCGCTTCTTCCAACGTGTCCACGACAGGTACGCCGACCGCTTCCAGGCTCACCCGGCTGTGTGACCCGCCGGTGTACAGCACGGCCCGGGCCCCGACATGCAGCGCGGCCACGGCGTCGTCCGCCGCGTCCCCGATCACCACCGTGCGCTCCGGAGCCACCCCGCTCAGCGACGCCAGGTGCCGCACCATGTGCTCGGCCTTGCTGCCCCCCGACGGCCCGGTCCGCCCGTCCACCCGTATGAAGTGCGGCTCGATGCCGAACCCGCGCACCAGCGGCACGAGCTCCTCGTGCACGTACATGCTCAGGATCGACTGGCTGCGCCCCGCCGAGCGCCACCCGGCCAGCAGCTCCACGGCCCCCACCGTCAGCCCGCACGCCGTCCGGTGCTCGGCGTAGTACCGGTGGAAGACGTCGTCCATCGCCTCCCACTCGGCCTCGGTCGGCAGCCGCCCCATCAGCCGCTCATAGAACTTCGGCACCGGCACGCAGTACAGCTCCCGGTACTTCTCCAGCGTCAGCGGCTCCAGCCCCAGCTCGGCGAAGGCCGCGTTCGTCGCCCCGATGATCGCGTCGATGTCGTGGAACAGCGTCCCGTTCCAGTCCCAGACAATGTGCGCGCCCGTCTTCATCCCCATGCCTGAAAACGTACCCGCCCCCACTGACAATCAAGAGGACGGCGCCTCAACGCGCCCCCGGGAGCCGGTTCAGTCCCCGTGCCCGACCAGGTTCGCGATCTCCTGCGTGGCGAACCACAGCAGCTCGTGGTCCTCCGCCCCGTCCACGACGGACTGCGCGTCGTCGTCCCCGCCGTCCGCCGCCGGCAGCGCCTCGGCGGCAGCCGTCACATCGGCCTGGGCGTCCGCCGCGTCGACGTGCACCGACGCCGCCTGGCCCAACGGCACCGCGCCCGCGACCCGCACCTCGCCCGGCGCCGGATCGGGCCCCCGGCCGGGACCCGCGCTCACGGCCCGGTCGGCCACGTCGACGGCGATCACGACCCGGCGCCGCGGCGCCTCGGGCTCGGCCGCCAGCAGGCGCAGCGAGGCCAGCGCGGCCCGGCCGAGCGCCGCGTACTCCAGTTCCTCGGTGTCGTCGGAGACGTACCACTCGCGCAGCCCCGGCGTCACGGCGTAGGCGACGAACGGCCCGGCTCCCAGCTCGCCCGTCCTGTACGCCTCGGCGAGACCGGGGAGGGTCAGGGGCACGTAGACACGCATGGGCTGGCCGCTTTCGTGGTCGTGGTCGGGGGCTCCGAAGGGCCGCGGAAGGCTCCGGAAGGCCTTCAGGATACGTGCGGGGCGTCCCCTTTCGAGTCCCGCCCCGTGACGCCCGACGCGTCCACCCCGGGCCCGGAATTCACCCGGAGCACCCCCGCACTCATGGGCTCCACGCCTCCGACATCACCTGGATAGGTGAACATTCCGGCGCCCGCGACGCGGGTCCCGCTTCCTTGCCGCCGCCCCCGTCGGCCCCGTACAAGATCAGCACCCGAAGTTACTCCCCGGTATCCACCGGGCCCACGAAACGGGAACCCCCATGTACAAGGTCATGACCAGGACCCAGCCCCGCCCCACCCGCAACCGCCCCGACACCCACCGCCCCACCCCGACGACCGCACCCTTCCCGCCGGGGAGCACGACGCTCCCCGCCTCGGACGGCACTGCGCCGCGTACAGGGGCCGGCACCACACCCGGGGCCTCGGGCGGTGCGGCTTCACGCACGCCGGCCGACACCTCATCCCGCACCTCGGGCGACGCTGCGCCGCGCACACCCGCCGACACCACACCCCGCCTCCCGGGCCGCACTGCCCCAGGCACACCCGCCGGCCCCACACCCCGCGCCCTGGGCAGGACCACGTCGCACACACCGGACGACACCCCACCCCGCACCTCGCCCGGCGCCACCCCCAGCACACCCGCCGCCGCCACAGGACCACGTCATCCCGTGACCACAGCACCCGGCACCCTCGGCAGCACCCCACCCCGCTTCCCCACCCGGCGCGAAGCCGCACCGGCCGCCCCCGCCGGCGCAGCGCCTCCGCGTTCCCCCGGGAGTGGCCGGACCCGGCCTCCGGCCGCGGGCGGCCGTCCGCCGGCCTCCGCCCGTGCCAGGGCCTCCCGCACCCGCCCGTCGGACACGCGCCCGCCTACCCCCTCCGCGACCCGCACAGCACCCCGCAGGACCTCAGGAACGGCCACCACCCCGGCACACACGGCCGCCGCCGCCTCGGCCCCCGCCGAGGCCGGAACGGCCCCCGCCCACGCCGGACCGGCCCCCCACGTCCCCACCCGGGGTTCCCTCCCCGCGGCGATCCCCCAGCCCCTGCCCACCGACGTCTTCGCCGACCTCCTCGTCGCCGTGCTGAGCGGACACCGCCCCGTCCACTCGATGCTCCGGCACACCCGTGGCCGCGCCTACGACGAGCTGGCCTGGCTGGCCGAACGCGGCCCCCTGCGCACCCGCGGTGCCCGTCCCGTCGTCCGCGACATCGGCTACTACGAGCCCCGGCCGGGCGCCATCGAGGCCTTCGCCCGTGTCGGTGCCGGCGACCGGCTGCGCGCCATGGCCTTCCGCCTGGAACTCGGGCGGGACCGCCGGTGGCGCTGCACGGCGGTCGAACTCGGCGGCCCCCGCCCGCCTCGCCCGGAAGCCGACTGAGGCCGTCGCTCGACTGAGGCCGCTGAAGAAGCCGACTGAGGCCCCCGAAGCGGACTGAGGCCCCCGAAGCGGACTGAGGCCCTCGAAGCCGAAGGGCCGGACACCCTCAGGTGTCCGGCCCTTCAAGCCGCTACGGCGTTCAGCCGACCGTCACTTCTTGCGGCGCCCACGGCCCCGCGCCTGCTTGCGACGCTCGGCACGCGTCAGGCCGTCGGCCTCGGAGCGCACCGGCTCGCCGTCCTCGGTGAAGTCGCCCTCGATGGTGCCGCCCTCGCCGTCGACCGTCGGCGCGGAGAAGTGGAGGTTGCGCCGCTGCGGGACGTCGAGCCCCTTGGCACGGATCTCCGGCCGGGAGCCCGCCTGCGCCGGCACCGCGTCCTGCTTCTCCAGGTCGGCCACCGGCTTGGTGTCCTCGACCGGGACCTCCTCGACCTGCTGCTCGACCTGGACCTCCAGGTTGAACAGGTAGCCGACGGACTCCTCCTTGATGCCCTCCATCATCGCGGTGAACATGTCGAAGCCCTCTCGCTGGTACTCGACCAGCGGGTCCTTCTGCGCCATGGCGCGCAGGCCGATGCCCTCCTGGAGGTAGTCCATCTCGTAGAGGTGCTCGCGCCACTTGCGGTCCAGGACCGACAGCACGACCCGGCGCTCCAGCTCCCGCATGATCTCGGAGCCGAGCTGGTCCTCACGCGCCTGGTACTGGTCGTGGATGTCGTCCTTGATGGAGTCGCCGATGAACTCGGCGGTCAGCCCGGCACGGTCGCCGGCCGTCTCCTCCAGCTCCTCGATCGAGACGTTGCACGGGTAGAGCTGCTTGAAGGCGCCCCACAGCCGGTCTAGGTCCCAGTCCTCGGGGAAGCCCTCGGCGGTCTCGGCCTGGACGTAGGCGTCGATGGTGTCGTCCATGAAGTGCTGCACCTGCTCGTGCAGGTCCTCGCCCTCCAGGACGCGGCGCCGCTCGCCGTAGATGACCTCGCGCTGGCGGTTGAGGACCTCGTCGTACTTCAGGACGTTCTTACGCGTCTCGAAGTTCTGCTGCTCGACCTGCGACTGGGCGGAGGCGATCGCGCGGGTGACCATCTTGTTCTCGATCGGCACGTCGTCCGGGACGTTCGCCATCGACATCACGCGCTCGACCATCTGGGCCTTGAACAGGCGCATCAGGTCATCGCCGAGGGAGAGGTAGAAGCGGGACTCGCCCGGGTCGCCCTGACGGCCGGAACGACCGCGCAGCTGGTTGTCGATGCGCCGCGACTCGTGCCGCTCGGTGCCCAGCACGTAGAGCCCGCCGAGCTTCTCGACCTCGTCCTTCTCGTTCTTGACGGCCTTCTCGGCACGCTGGAGCGCCTCGGGCAGGGCGTGCGCCCACTCCTCGATGTGCTCCTCGGGGTCGAGGCCGCGCTGGCGCAGCTCCGCCTCGGCGAGGTCCTCCGGGTTGCCGCCGAGCTTGATGTCCGTACCACGGCCGGCCATGTTCGTGGCCACCGTGACGGCGCCCTTGCGGCCGGCCTGGGCGACGATGGTCGCCTCACGGTCGTGCTGCTTGGCGTTCAGCACCTCGTGCTGAATGCCACGCTTGCTGAGCTGCTGCGAGAGGTACTCGGACTTCTCGACGGAGGTCGTGCCGACGAGGATCGGCTGCCCCTTGCGGTGCTTCTCCTCGATGTCGTCGACGACCGCCTCGAACTTGGCGACCTCGGTCCGGTAGATCAGGTCCGACTGGTCCTTGCGGACCATCGGCCGGTTGGTCGGGATCGGCACCACGCCGAGCTTGTAGATCTGGTGGAACTCGGCGGCCTCGGTCATGGCCGTACCGGTCATGCCGCAGAGGCCGGGCTGTTCCTTCTCGTTGTGGTCGTGGCGCTTGTAGAGGCGGAAGAAGTTCTGGAGGGTGATCGTGGCGAGCGTCTGGTTCTCGTCCTTGATCGGCACCGCTTCCTTCGCCTCGATCGCCTGGTGCATGCCCTCGTTGTAACGGCGGCCCGCGAGGATACGTCCGGTGTGCTCGTCGACGATCATGACCTCGTCGTCGATGATGACGTAGTCCTTGTCCTTCTTGAAGAGCTCCTTGGCCTTGATGGCGTTGTTCAGGTAGCCCACCAGAGGGGTGTTCACCGACTCGTAGAGGTTGTCGATGCCCAGCCAGTCCTCGACCTTGGCGACGCCGGACTCGTGGATGGCGACCGTGCGCTTCTTCTCGTCGACGTCGTAGTCGCCGGTCTCCTCGATGCCCTTGAGCGGCTGGCCGGCCTCGCCGCGCTTGAGACGCTTCACCAGCTTGGCGAAGTCCCCGTACCACTTGGTGGCCTGGTCGGCCGGGCCGGAGATGATCAGCGGCGTACGGGCCTCGTCGATGAGGATGGAGTCGACCTCGTCGACGATGGCGAAGTTGTGGCCGCGCTGGACGAGCTCGTCCTGGGACCAGGCCATGTTGTCGCGCAGGTAGTCGAAGCCGAACTCGTTGTTCGTGCCGTACGTGATGTCGCAGGCGTACTGCTCGCGGCGCTGAGCCGGCGTCATGTTGGCGAGGATGCAGCCGACCTCGAGGCCCAGGAACCGGTGGACGCGGCCCATCATCTCGGAGTCGCGCTCGGCCAGGTAGTCGTTGACCGTGATGATGTGGACGCCCTTGCCGGACAGGGCGTTCAGGTACGCCGGCAGGGTGCCGACGAGGGTCTTGCCCTCACCGGTCTTCATCTCGGCCACGTAACCCATGTGCAGGGCCGCGCCACCCATCATCTGCACGTCGTAGTGACGCTGGCCGAGGACGCGCTTGGCGGCCTCGCGGACGGTGGCGAACGCCTCGGGCAGCAGGTCGTCCAGGGTCTCGCCGTCGGCGTAGCGCTGCTTGTACTCATCGGTGAGGGCGCGCAGCTCGGCGTCGGAGAGGTCGACGAAGTCCTCTTCGATGGAGTTGACCTGGTCCGCGATGCGGTGCAGCTTGCGCAGGATCTTGCCTTCGCCTGCACGCATGAGCTTCGAGAGGACGGACACGGGGGTTGGTCTCCTTGCCGGTCGGGCCTGGGACGGTCGGTTACCACTTGACTTACTGAGCAACGGCCATCGTATGCGAGGACCCCACCGCGCCGGGAGGGCCTGCCGTGACGGCGACAGTCCGCTGCTTCGATTCTGCTTCACGTCTGCGTCGAGATTCACGTCTGCTTCAAAGGGGACAACGTGCGGCCCCCTCGGATAGTGCCGCACCCCTCCACCGAATTGCACAACCCGTGACCACCTCTTCACCGAGGGCAAACACGAGACATCGCGCCCGGCATCCGAGCAGAATCGCCCGATGGAACCCGTCACCCTCACCACGGACCGTCTCCTGCTGCGCACGGTGGGGCCAGAGGACACCGACGCGGTGTACGAGGCCTGCCAGGACCCCGACATCCAGCGCTGGACCACGATCCCCTCGCCCTACCTGCGCGAGCACGCCCAGAGCTTCACGGAACAACTGGTCCCGGACGGCTGGAGGGACGGCTCCATGTTCACCTTCGGCGTCTTCCTGCACTCCGGGGAACTGACGGGCATGCTCGGCATCACGATGCGCACCCTGGGCATGGGCGAGATCGGCTTCTGGGCCGCCAAGCAGCACCGCGCCAACGGCTACGTCACCGAGGCCGCCATCACCGCCTGCCGCTGGTCCTTCACCCGCGCCGCGCTCGACCGCGTCGAATGGCGCGCCGAGGTGGGCAACCGGGCCTCCCGCGCGGTGGCGGAACGGGCGGGCTTCACGATCGAGGGCACGCTGCGCTCCGCGGCGAACAACAAGGGAGTACGACGGGACACCTGGGTGGGCTCGCTGCTCCCCTCGGACATGGGCCTGCCCTCGACCGCCCCGTACCTGCCGGCCCGCTGACCTGCCCGGCCGTCCCGGCGAATCCGCAGGCCACCCCTCGTTGTCAGTCCCACCCCCTACGCTGCGCCCATGACCACCCCTCGCCCCCTCGCAGACCTCTCCGCGGACGAGGCCCGCAGAATCGTGCTCCGCGCCCAGGGCTTCATCGGCGCGCCCGACCGCCGTTCCGGTGTCCGTGGCATCCTCCGCCACCTGGGCGCGATACAGCTCGACACCATCTCGGTCCTGGCCCGCTCCCATGAACTCGTCCCGTACGCGAGGCTGGGCGCGGTCGGCCGCAGAACGGTGGAAGACGCCTACTGGCAGGACACGCACTCCTTCGAGTACTGGTCCCACGCCGCCTGCATCCTCCCCATCGAGGAGTGGCCCCACTTCGCCTTCCGCCGCCGCGCCTACCGCAACCGCCCGCACTGGAACCACGACTTGCCCGACGGCGTGTACGACCAGGTCATCAAGCAGCTCCGCTCCGAAGGCCCCCTCACGGCGACGGAGTTGGGCGGCGCGAAGAAGACGAACGACTGGTGGGACTGGTCCGGCTCCAAGGTCGCGGTGGAACGCGCCCTGATGTACGGCGAGGTGGTCTGCGTGGAGCGCCGCGGCTGGAAGCGCATCTACGACCTTGCCGAGCGCGCCGTGCCCGACGATCTGCTGCACGACGAGCTCGACGACACCGAGTGCCTGCGCCGCCTGGTCGGCCTGGCGGGCCGGTCCCTGGGGGTGGGCACCCGCGCGGACATCGCCGACTACCACCGCCTCAAGGGCGAGCAGGTCGACGCGGTGATCGCCGAATCGGGCCTGGTCCCGGTCTCGGTCGAGGGCTGGGGCAAGCCGGCGTGGGCCGATCCCGCGGCTCTGGAGACGCCCCCGCGCGGCCGCCACCGCACGACGCTCCTGTCGCCCTTCGACTCCCTGATCTGGGAGCGGGCGCGCACGGAGCGGATCTTCGGATTCACGCACCGCCTGGAGGCCTACGTCCCCAAACAGAAGCGGATCCACGGCTACTTCGCGATGCCGGTCCTGGCCGGCGGCCGTCTGGTCGGCCGTGTGGACCCGGCCCGCGAGGGCCGCACGCTGGTGGCCAAGCAGGTCACCCTGGACGGCCCGAAGGCCGTCCCGGCCGTCGCCCAGGCCCTGGCCGAGGCGGCGACGTGGGTGGACTGCACGGACGCCCGCGTGGAACGCGTCGACACCCCGGAGCTTCGCGAGCCCCTGGCGCAGGAACTCGCCCGCCTTCTCGGCTGAGACCGCGTCCTAGCGGATCTCGAGGATCTTCTCCCGCATCGCGTACACCACCGCTTCCATCCTGGAGTGCAGTTGCAGCTTCTCCAGGATGTTGCGGACGTGGTTCTTCACGGTGTTCTCGGAGATGAACAACTCCTTGGCGATGTCACGGTTGTTCATTCCCGTCGCGACGAGCTTGAGGACTTCCAGTTCGCGGTCGGTCAGGCGCGGCGCGGGCACCAGCCGGCGTTCGTCCGTGCGCTGGATCATCGACTTGAACTCCGTGAGGAGTTTCGACGCCATGGACGGGCTGATCTGCGACTGCCCGTCGGCCACCGCGCGAATGGCGGTGGCCACCTCGTCCGTGGAGATCTCCTTGAGGAGATAGCCGGTCGCTCCCGCCTTGATGGCGTCGTAGAGATCGGCTTCCTCGTCGCTGATCGTCAGCATGATGATCTTGGCGCTGGGTGCCACCTCCTTGATGGAGGTGCACGCCTCGATCCCGCCCCGCTTGGGCATCCGCACGTCCATCAGGACGATGTCGGGCAGCAGGTCGGCGGCCTTCTCGACGGCCTCGGCGCCGTCGCCCGCCTCCCCGATGACCTGGATGTCCTCCTCGGCCGCGAGCACGATCTCCAGGCCCCGGCGGAACAAGGCGTGGTCGTCCACCACAAGGACTCTGATCGGTTCCTTGCGTGGAGTCCCCGAGTCCGGGCCCATGCCGACGACGCCGTCGTCGGCATCCTCGTCACGCATCGGTCCGAAGCTGTCCGCCATCGTTCCTCCCCCTGAAGGCTGTGGCCTGAGGTCCTGAGCCATCGCCAACCCAGAGCAACGACCCACCGGTTGGGCCGTGGCCACCATGATTTCATGCCCGGACGGCACCGGGGTGCCGGAGCGGGGCGCGAAGTGGTCGCACGGGGGTGCCCCTGGGGGCGCACACGCGCTCCAGGGGCACCTGTTCCGCTGTCACCCGGCACGGTCAGCCGCCGAGCGCACCGCCAGCGTCGGGGGCGTGCGCCTGGGTGACCATCGTGTCCGTGCTGAGGTGGATCACGCCGTAGTCGTAGGCGTGTCGTCGGTAGACGACACTCGGTTCCTTGGTCTCGGAGTCGACGAACAGGTAGAAGTCGTGCCCGACCAGCTCCATCTCGTAGAGAGCCTGGTCGAGGGTCATGGGTGCTGCGACGTGGGTCTTCTCGCGGACGACGATGGGGCCGTCACCCTGCACTTCCAGCGAGCCGATCTTCTTCGTGGGTACGGCCTCGGGCTCCTCCTCGGGAGCCGGCACCAGGCCGTTTCCGTTGAGCGTCGCCACGCCCGGGACGTGGTCGGCGACCTCGGCGGCCGGGATCCGGCGCGCGCCACGGCGCGAGTACCGCTTGTCGTGCTGCCTGCGCAGCCGTGCCTCCAGCTTTTCCGCCGCCAGGTCGAGCGCCGCGTACGGATCGCTCGCCGCTGCCTCCGCCCGGATCACCGGGCCGCGGGAGCGGAGCGTGATCTCCACTCGGTCACAGCGGTCGGCCTGCCGGGGGTTGGGCTCCTTGGACACCTCGACGTCGAGGCTGATCACCTTGCCATCGAGCTTCTGGATCTTCTCCAGCTTCAGCTTCTCGGCCACGTGCTTCCGGAACCGCTCGGGCACCTCGGTCTTGCGGCCCTTGACGACGATGTCCACGCAGAACTCCGTTCCCGGATCGCTCCGCTGCGGTGCGGAGCGTCTCCCTTTTGCACCAGGCTCCGGTGAGTCCCGGAACCTCGGACTCGGTGACTTCCACCTCCTCCCCCGCGAGCGAGATCTCCACTCCACCGGCGCGAGTGATGAAGAAAAACTCGCGGCACGGCATTCGGATTCGAGAGGTGTGGCCTGCGGCTTTCCCTCTTCAACCGAACATATCTCGCCCGGACGGATGTCGTCACCCTCTACTGCGGCGTACCTCCGTTCAGGTGAATAGGCCCTCTCGTTACCTGCAACGACACAAGATCTCAGTCAGTTCCGGTTTATTTCGAAAGAGTCCGGTGTTGCCGCGACCACTGCCGCGCACAGCACCTCGACGACTCCGCCGACGTCGTCCGCGCCCGCGTTCACCTGCCGGGCGGGCCGCCGGCCCATCCTCTCCCGCCTTGATCCGACGTTCTGTTCCTCTCTGCTTTCCCACGTCTCTCCCGCATACACGGCCGAAGTGCATGAGGCGTTCGGAATCGGCCCCGTCATCCCGAAAGCGGCCCGCCGCCCGCCCGAGGCCGCCCGCACGGCACGCGCGGCCTCCGCCAGGGAGGCCCCGGTGGTCATCACGTCGTCGACGAGGACGACCGGGCCCCCGGAAAGCAGCCGGGCGCCGCCGGGAGCCACCGCCAGCGCGCCCGCGAGATTGTCCAGCCGCTGCCGGGAGTTGAGCCCCGATTGGTCGGCCACGGCCCGGCGCTGGCGCAGCACGCCGGCCACCCGGGCCGGAAGCCCCCTCCGCCGCAACTCACCCGCGGCCGCGAACGCGATCCGCCGCGCCGGATCATGCCCCCGGGCCCGCACGGCCCGCCGCCCGGACGGCACCGGCACGAGGAGCACAGGAGCCCTGCCGCCCGGGGGCAGGGCCCCTCCGGCCCGCGCCGGAGCCCGGGTGTCCCGCACTCCCGCCCGTACGGCTTCCGCCAGCGCCGCTCCGAGCGGTCCGGCGAGCGCCAGGGCGCCCCGTTCCTTGTGGGCCAGCAACGTCGCCCGGACCTCGTCCGCGTACCGGGCCGCCGCGTGCACCGCGGGAAGCCCGGGCGGCTCCGGCACCGGCCGCACCCGCCGCACCGCACTTCCGCCCAGCACCGCACGGCACCGCGCGCACAGCACCGTACGAGGCACCCCGCAACCCCCGCACTCACCCGGCAGCACCAGGTCGGTCAGGTCCTGCCACCACCGCCGCATGACCACCACTGTGCCCCGGCGGGCGAGGCCCGGCCACCCCTGTGGACAACCGTGGGCGACCGCCTGTGGACAACCAGCCGCCCCGTCACCGGCTTATCCCCCACACGAGTGACGCCCCGCAGAAGCCACAGGAGCCACAAGCCGGAGGCGACGAGCACCGGCCCCACGGCACGCCCCCCGAACACCCGGCGGCCGCCCCTCCCGAGTCCGGCCTCGGCAGGAGCGGCCGCCCACATCCAGCACGCCCGGCCACACCTGCCACCGGGGGCGCTCACAGCTCACCCCGGATAGACCGGCGCCGTCCCCTCCGTCACCTTCTGCCACTGCTCGCCCGACGGCAGGCGGACGATGCCGTCCACCGAGTACGCCACCAGCGGCAGCTGGTCGTCCTCGGCGGCGGTGACCTCCTTGACGCCGGTCAGGGCCGCGGGCGCCGGCACGTCCGGGGTGGAGCCGTCGACCTGGACGTACCGCATCTGCTCGACGCCCCCGTGCTCGCGCCCGACCACCACGAGCCGGCTGTCACCGGCCCACGACATGGTGGTGACCTCCTCCAACTCCGGCGTCGCGGAGCGCAGTTCCACCACCCTGACGGCCGGCTTCTCACCCGGCTTCTCGTCCCGCTCGATCAACCCGACGAGCAGGGTCTTCTTGCCGCCCTTCTCCACCACCAGCGCGATCCGCACCCCGTCGGCGGCGACCCGCACGGACTGGACCCGTCCGTCCAGGTGCGGCACACGCACCTCCAGCGGATCGCCCTTGCCCTCCTCGAAGAGGAGCAGCCGGGGACGGTCGGGGTCGCGGTCGGCCACCCACAGGCCGTCGTCCGCGTCCCAGCTGGGGGGCGTCAGCCGGTCCTTCTCGGACCGGCCCTGGCTGCGCAGCACCGGCTCGCCCAGCGAACCGCCCGAGACGAGCGAGCCCACGTACAGCGACCGCCCGTCGAGGCTGACGCCGGCCGCGGTGTGCTCGTCACGCGACACCGCCACCGACCGCAGCGCCGTGTCACCCTCGCCGAGGGCGCCCGGCGCCGGGTCCGGCTCGTTGCCGCTGCTGCCCGCGGCGATCCGTACGAGCCGGTGCTTGCCGTCGACGAAGTACAGGTAGTCGGGGTGCCGCGCCGAGCTGCGGGAGGCCGCCGAGTCGGCCCCCTCCTGCGTGAGCGAGCACAGCTCCGCCCCTCCGGCCCGCAGCTCGACCTCCTCCACCGCGGGGCTGAGGTTGCGCAGCGTGAAGAGCATCTGGGCGGCCATCTCCTCGCACCGGTTGGTGCCGATGCCCTCCGCCTTGTCGTTGAGCGGGACCGTCAGCTTGCTCCGGTCGTCCGGCGTCAGCGCGCCGGCGTCCTTCGCCAGCGCCGTGCCGGTGGGGAAGCTTGATCTGACCACGGGTCCGAGCCACCGCGTGGGCCCGCTGAGCAGGGAACTCACCATCTGCGTCATGGGCTCCACGCGCCGGCGCACGTAGACGGGGTCGGCGACCGCCGTGGGCCGCGACTTCGATCCGGCCGCGTCGGTGTTCGAGGCGAAGTAGTACTTGCTGACCGACATGTAGTTGCGCTGGAAGTCCGACTCGCCGATGACGACGCCCTGCGGCAGCGCGTCGATCCGCCACTGCCGCTTGTCGTCCTGCGTCAGGTGCACGCTCCTGCCGTACGCCCCGGTCGCGGGCGCGTACGCCTGCTGGGAGTCGACGGTGGCGACCTTGGTGCCGGTCAGCATGTACGAGATCTCGCCGGTGTCCTCCCCGCCGCCGCCGGGCTCGGGCTTGGCACCCGGCCCGTCCGTCAGCACCGTGGCGGACGCCTCGGGCCGCCACGTCTTCGCGGCGTCGCCGGTCAGGTACTGGCGCGCGGTCTTGTAGTGCGGATCGTCGCTGGTGAGCGCCTCCAGGAAGCCCTGCACGATCTCCGAGGGCGACGCATCCTCCCCCGGCGGCACGGCGAACACCTGCACCTGGGTCTCCTGGCGCGGTGTGGACTCCACGCCCCGCAGATCCCCGCTGTCCGGCATCGAGGCACACCCCGCCAGCACCAGAACGCCACCGGCGGCGTACGCCATCACGCGCGCGGGCCTGCGCCGGCCGCGCCCCTCGCGGTCAGCGCCCACGAGATGCCTCCCCTTGCCTGTCCACGTCTCCGGGGCCGGTCGCCCGGCTGCCCGTTCCCGCAGAGTGGTCGTCCTCGTCCCGCGGCCCGTTCACGACCGGATCCCGCCCGGCCCCGCCGTCGGCACCACCCTCGCGCCCCGCCCCCTCCGGGCGACCCACGCCGTCGCCGGGAGCCTGCTGCTCCGCTCCCGCCGGTTCGTCCTGCCGGCGCGTGCTTGAGGCAGGCCTGGGCACCACACGTGAACCATTGCCGGGCAGCGCCGTCGGATCGGCCGTAGGGGCGCTCCGCGGCGGTATCGGGTCCCGCTTCGCCCCCTGCGACACCGGCCCGCTCACCGGCTGCGCCGGCACGGTCGCCCGCTTCTCGCCGTCCCCGCCGCCGCACGGCAGACCGGCGTCGTCGAGTCCGCGGTTGCGCCGGGAGTCCTTGGGTTCCAGCGGTATCGGGGAGCCCCGCAGCGGCTCGTCGGCGGTCCTGGGCAGCGTCAGCCGGAACTGCGAACCGCCGCCCGGCTCGCCCCACGCCTGCAGCCAGCCGCCGTGCAGCCGCGCGTCCTCCAGGGCGATGGACAGCCCCAGGCCCGTGCCGCCCGTGGTACGCGCGCGTGCCGGGTCCGCCCGCCAGAAGCGGCTGAACACCCGGGTCGCCTCGCCCGGCTTGAGCCCGACGCCGTAGTCCCGCACCGCCACGGCGACGGCACCGCCGGCCGCGGCGAGCCTGACGACGACGTCCCTGCCCTCGCCGTGCTCGACGGCGTTGACCACGAGGTTGCGCAGCACCCGCTCCACGCGCCGGGCGTCGGCCTCGGCGACCACGGGCTGCTGGTCACCCAGGATCCGGATCTGCGTCCCCTTGCGCTCCGCGAGCGGCTCGGCCCCGCTGACCACCCGCCGTACGACGTTTCTGAGGTCTATCGGCTCCGCCTCCAGCGCCGCGGCGCCCGCATCGAACCGGCTGATCTCCAGCAGGTCCGCGAGCAGCGACTCAAAGCGGTCCAGCTGGTCCGCGAGCAGCTCCGCCGACCGCGCGGTGATCGGGTCGAAGTCCACCCGCGCCTCGTGGATGACGTCCGCGGCCATCCGTACGGTCGTCAGCGGCGTCCGCAGCTCGTGCGACACGTCCGACACGAACCGGCGCTGCATCCGCGACAGGTCCTCCAGTTGGCTGATCTTCAGCTGGAGGTTCTGCGCCATCTTGTTGAAGGCCTCGCCGAGCCGCGCGATGTCGTCCTCGCCGGTGACCTTCATACGCTCCTGGAGCCGCCCGGCCGACAGCCGCTCGGCGATCCCCGCCGCCATCCGCACCGGCGTGACGACCTGCCGCACGACGAGCCAGGCGATGGCCCCCAGCAGCACGACGACGAACAGCCCGGCCGTCGCCAGCGTGCCCTTGACCAGGCTCAGCGACTTCTCCTCCTGGGTGAGCGGGAAGAGGTAGTACAGCTGGTACGGGTCACCGTTGGGGTCGTCGACCTGCTGGCCGATGACCAGGCCCGGCTGGGAGTCCTTGGTCGGGTTGTTGTAGGTGATGCGGGTGTAGCTCTGCGCGGCCGTCGTACTGTGGCCGATCCGCTCACGCAGGTCAGCGGGCACGCTCCTGTTCCAGTCCACCTCGCCGGAGGCACGCTGCCCGCGGCCGCCCGCCCCCTCCCCGTCGGTGGCCGGAAGCGTCACGACGTCGAAGGCGCCCTGGCCCCCGCTGGACAGCGAGGAGACGAGGTCGCTCATCCACGGGGTGACGTTCTGCGCGGGACGCCCGACCGACGTGCTGCCGTCGTCGCCGGTGCCGCTCGCCGCCTCGTCGGCCCGCTGCTTGGCCACCGCGAACCCGCCGGTGGCCTGGCTCTGGGACGCCTTCACCTTGGCGTCCAGCAGGCCGTTGCGCACCTGCCCGATGACGACGAAGCCCAGCAGCAGCACCACGCCCAGCGACATCAGCAGCGTCGTGACGACGACCTTGAGCTGGATGTTGCGCCGCCACAGCCGCATGACGGGCAGCAAGGGCCGGCGCACCCACCGCATGAACAGGCGGATGACCGGGCTGCCCTGGACTCCGCCCTGGAGCAGCAGCCCGCTCTCCAGGAACCGTCCCCAGCGGGAGCCGGGCTTCTTCCGCCCGACAGGCCGCTCCGGGCGGGCCCCGGACCGGCCGGGCGCCGAAGCGGCACTGTCGCCGGACATGTCAGCTCGGCCCTGCCTTGTATCCGACACCACGGACGGTCACCACGATCTCCGGCTTCTCCGGGTCCTTCTCGACCTTGGAGCGCAGCCGCTGCACATGGACGTTGACCAGCCGCGTGTCCGCCGCGTGCCGGTAACCCCAGACCTGCTCCAGCAGCACCTCGCGCGTGAACACCTGCCACGGCTTGCGCGCGAGCGCGACCAGCAGGTCGAACTCCAGCGGCGTCAGCGCGATCGACTGCCCGTCCCGCTTCACGGAGTGCCCCGCCACATCGATGACCAGGTCACCGATGGCGAGCTGCTCCGGAGCGGGCTCCTCCGACCTCCGCAGCCGCGCCCGGATCCGGGCCACCAGCTCCTTCGGCTTGAACGGCTTCACGATGTAGTCGTCGGCGCCCGACTCCAGGCCCACGACGACATCGACCGTGTCGCTCTTCGCCGTCAGCATCACGATCGGCACACCCGACTCCGCCCTGATCAGGCGGCACACCTCGATGCCGTCGCGGCCGGGCAGCATCAGATCGAGCAGCACCAGGTCGGGCTTGGCCTCACGGAACGCGGCCAGCGCCTTGTCCCCGTCGGCCACGAACGACGGCTCGAAACCCTCACCACGCAGCACGATGCCGAGCATCTCGGCCAGTGCGGTGTCGTCGTCGACGACAAGGACTCGTCCCTTCATAAACGACATCATCCCATTCTCATAACAGTGGCGAAGGCAGTGGTGAGGTAGGTCACCGGCCAGTGACCATAGTCGCAGCAAGCGCTACTGTCTGCCCTCGCCGGCCCGTAGATGATCTCCAGCAGGACGGAGAGGCGAAGGTGCCGGAGCCCGCCGCCGGCCCGTGCACCCCGTGCAGCGCCCCGCTCAGCCCGCCGCCACCCGGCGTGACCGCGCACACATCTCGGCGAGTGCCTCAGCCGTCACAGGCGAAACAGCGCCCTCCTCCGTGACGATCGCCGTCACCAGCTCGGCCGGAGTCACGTCGAACGCCGGGTTGTACGCCTGCGTCCCCAGCGGCGCCACCGGAATCCCACCACCCGCCTCCGCACCGACCACCGGCACCTGCGGCGCCGTCACCTCGGTCACCTCATGCCCAGGCCGCTGCTCCACCTCGACGGACGCCCCGTCCGCCGTGTCCAGATCCACCGTCGTCACCGGCGCCACCACGATGAACGGCACATGGTGGTACCGCGCCAGCACCGCCAGCGGATAGCTCCCGACCTTGTTCGCCACCGAACCGTCCGCCGTGATGCGGTCCGCCCCGATCAGCACCGCGTCCACCTCCCCCGCGGCGAACAGCGACCCCGCCGCGTTGTCCGTGAGCAGCGTGTACGCCATCCCGCTGCGAGCCGCCTCGTACGCCGTCAGGCGAGCGCCCTGCAGCAACGGCCGCGTCTCGTCCACCCACAGCCGCCGCAGCCGCCCCGTCCGGTGCGCCGCGAGCGCCACCGCGAACGCCGTCCCCTCGCCACCCGACACCAGCGAACCGGTGTTGCAGTGGGTGAGGACCCGGTGCCCGCCACCGGGCAGCAGCTCGTCCAGCAGCGCCAGCCCGTGCTCGGCCATCCGCCCACTGGCCTCGGCGTCCTCCCGGTGCAGCTGCCGCGCCGCGGCCAGCGCCGCCGCGGCCGCCTGCCGGACGTCCCCGCCCTTGGCGAGCGCCGCGTCGTGCGCCGAGTGCGCCCGGCGCACACCCACAGCCAGGTTCACCGCGGTCGGCCGGGCACCCGCCAGCGCGGCCGCCGCCTCGTCCACGTCGAAGCCCCGCATGGCGGCGAGCGCGACGCCGTAGGCCCCCGCGATGCCGAGCAGCGGCGCCCCGCGCACCGACAGCGAGCGGATCGCCTCCACGAGTGCGGACGCGTCCGTACAGACCAGTTCGACCTCCTCGGCCGGCAGCCTCGTCTGGTCCAGCAGGACCAGAACCGGGCCTTCCGGTGGCTCTTCCCAGCGGATCGCAGGGATCTCGGTCGGCCGCTTGTCATCGCCGCTGTGCGCGTACTGATCAGCCATGCCGTCAGTCTGCCCCCAATCGAGCGGACAATTGAAGGTACGCAGCCCATACCGCGGCCGGTCACTCCAAGACCACCCCATGGCACGATGGCTGCCAACCTGCCGCCGCGACCGCGGACGGGCACCGTGAAGGAGCGACGATGAACGACACTCCGGGCTGGGCCTCGCCCGGATCCGCCCCGTCCGACGGGCAGAAGCCGGACCACTCCGGCCCTGCCGAGCCCACCGACCGCCCCGCCCCCGCACAGCCCGCGGACCAGCCGGCCCAGCCCGGCCAGGCCCCGCAGGGCCCCGGCCCGCAGTGGTCCAAGGAGCAGCCGCCACCGGCCCAGTGGTCCGCCCCCAGCGGCCCGGCCGCACCCGGCCAGGCGCCCCCGCCCCCACCCCCCGGCCCGGGATGGGGCAACCAGCCCCCCGGCGGCTACGGCCCCGCAGGTCACGCCGGATACGGCGCGCCCGGACCTCACGGCGGCTGGGGAAGCGGCTGGGGCGGGCCCCCGCCCGCCGCCAAGCCCGGCATCATCCCGCTCCGCCCGCTCGGCGTCGGCGAGATCCTCGACGGCGCGGTCTCCACCATGCGCACCTACTGGCGCACGGTCCTCGGCATCTCCCTGACCGTCGCCGTCCTCACCGAGTTCATCGTCGTCCTGTTCCAGGGCCTCGTCCTGAACGACTCCAGCACCGAAGCCCTCAACGACCCCAGCGCCACCCTCAGCGAGCTGAGCCGCGCCATGGGCGACGCCATGCTCAGCTCCAGCGTCGTCTTCGTGATCTCCCTGGTCGGCACCGTCATCGCGACCGCCCTGCTCACCACCGTCACCAGCCGCGCCGTGCTCGGCAAGTCGGTGACCATCGGCGAGGCCTGGCGCGACGCCCGCCCCCAGATCCTCAAACTGTTCGGCCTCATCTGTGTGTTGCTGCTCATCACCGTCGGCGTCGTCACCGTGGGAGCCCTGCCCGGCCTCCTCGTGACCATCTCCGGGAGCAGCGGCCCGGGCGTCGCCCTCACCGTCCTCGGCATCATCGGCGCCGGCATCGTCGCCCTGTGGCTGGCCATCCGCTTCTCCCTCGCCTCTCCCGCCCTCATGCTGGAGAAGCAGGGCATCAAGAAGGCCATGAGCCGCTCCGCGAAGCTCGTCCAGGGCACCTGGTGGCGGATCTTCGGCATCCAGCTGCTCGCCACGCTCATCGCGAACGTCGTCGCCTCGATCATCGTCATCCCCTTCACCCTCCTCGCCGCGGCCCTCAGCGGCGACGGCCTCACCGGCTGGCTCAGCACCGGTGTCGGCAGCCTCGGCTGGACGTTCCTCATCATCAGCGGCATCGGCTCGGTGATCGGCTCCATGATCACGTTCCCGATCACGGCCGGCGTCACCGTGCTCCTCTACATCGACCAGCGCATCCGCCGCGAGGCCCTCGACCTCGAACTGGCCCGCGCCGCCGGTGTCCAGGGCTACGGCTCCACCGCCCCCGGCGCCACCCCGGGGAGCTGATGCGGTGAGCCGGGCGGGGGACCTTCTCACAACGGCGCTGCCACGCGCCGGCATACGGACGCTGCTGCGCGCCGGCGACACCTCCCTGCTGTCGCCGGCCCGCTCCGCCGACGAGCCGCCCCTCACCACCCCGCGCGACCCCGCGCGCGAGGCGGCCCGGCGCGAGCTGTCCAAGCGGATGTACCACGAGAACGACCCCAGCCTGTTCCAGCGCGCCCTCGATGCCTTCTGGGACTGGCTCGGCAAGCTCCTCAACGCCGCCTCGACCGCCACCCCCGGCGGCACACTCGGCCTGGTCGTCGTCATCCTGGCCGTCATCGCCGTCCTCGCCGCCCTGTGGTGGCGCCTGGGCACCCCGCGCCGCCAACCCACCTCGTCCGCAACCCTGTTCGACGACCGCCCCCGCAGCGCCGCCGACCACCGCGCCACCGCCGAGGCACACGCCGCCCAGGGCCACTGGAACCAGGCCGTCCAGGAACGCATGCGCGCCCTCGTCCGCGCCCTGGAGGAACGCGCCCTCCTCGACGTCCGCCCCGGCCGCACCGCCGACGAGGCCGCAGCCGAAGCCGGCCGGGCCCTGCCCGCCCACACCGACCGACTGCGCACCGCCGCCCGCGACTTCGACGACGTGACGTACGGCGGCCGCTCGGCGACCGAGGAGTCGTACCACCGCATCGCCGAACTCGACCACGACCTGGAACGCACCAAGCCCCAGCTCGCGACGAGCAGCGCCACCACGGCCCCCAACACCCGCCAGGGAGCCGCCGAATGACCACCGAGGCCACCCTCACGTCCACCTCGGCCTCGCCCACCGCCCGCCAGGTGTGGACCCGCGCGCGCGGTATCGCACTCGCCCTCGTGGTACTCCTCGCGGGAGCCGTCGCCATCGCCGTCGTCCGCTCCGACGCCCGCCACGGCGAACTCGACCCCCGCTCGGCCGACCCGGGCGGCAGCCGCGCCATCGCCGAACTCCTCGCCGACCGGGGCGTGGACACCCGCGTGGTCACCACCCTGGACGAGGCAGCCACCGCGGCCGGCCCGGACACGACCCTCCTGGTCGCCGCCCCCGACCTGCTGACCCCCACTCAGCAGACCCGGCTGCACAACGCGTTCTCCGACTCCCGCGGCCGCACCGTACTGGTCGCCTCCGGCAGCGCCTCCATCGAACGGCTCGCCCCCGGCGTCACCGCCGACCCCGCCACCAGCCTCGACTCGACGCTCTCCCCCGACTGCGCCCTGCCCGCCGCCCAGCGCGCCGGCACCGCCGACACAGGCGGCGTCCGCTACACCACCACCCACCTCGGCGCCGACGCGTGCTACCCCAGCGAACGCCTGGCCACCCTGCTGCGCATCCCGGACGGCACAGGGGACGGCGACACCATCGCCCTGGGCGCGCCCGACATCCTCCTCAACGACCACCTCGACGAGCAGGGCAACGCCTCGCTCGCCCTCCAACTCCTCGGCTCCCGCCCCCATCTGGTCTGGTACCTCCCCTCGCTCTCCGACACGTCGGCCACCAGCCCCGACGATGAACGCAGCTTCTTCGACCTGCTCCCTTCGGGCTGGCTCTGGGGCACCCTGCAGCTCTTCATCGCCGCGGCCCTGGCCGCCCTCTGGCGGGCACGCCGGCTCGGCCCCCTCGTGCCCGAAAAACTCCCCGTCGCGATCCGCGCCTCCGAAACCGCCGAAGGCCGCGCCCGCCTCTACCGCAAGACCGACGCCCGCGACCGCGCGGCCGACGCTCTGCGCTCCACCACCCGCACCCGCCTCGCCCCCCTCGTAGGCGTCCCCCTCACCCAGGCGCACACGCCCGAGGCCCTGCTCCCCGCCCTGTCCGCCCACCTCCACGGCGTCGGCCAGGACCAGCACGCCCTCCTCTTCGGACCACCGCCCCGCGACGACGCAGCACTCATCGCACTCGCCGACCGACTCGACGCCCTCGAAAGAGAGGTACGCCGTCCATGATGGACCCGACCACTGACAACGCCGGGCCGAGCGGGAACCCGGGCACCGCCCGAGACGCCCTGGAGGCCCTGCGCGCCGAGATCGCCAAGGCCGTGGTCGGCCAGGACCCCGCCGTCACCGGTCTCGTCGTCGCCCTGCTCTGCCGCGGCCACGTCCTCCTCGAAGGCGTCCCCGGCGTCGCCAAGACCCTCCTGGTCCGCGCCCTCGCCTCCGCCCTCGAACTCGACACCAAGCGCGTCCAGTTCACCCCCGACCTCATGCCGAGCGACGTGACCGGCTCCCTGGTCTACGACACCCGCAGCGCCGAGTTCTCCTTCCAGCCCGGCCCGGTCTTCACCAACCTCCTCCTCGCCGACGAGATCAACCGCACGCCCCCCAAGACCCAGTCGTCCCTCCTGGAGGCCATGGAGGAACGCCAGGTCACCGTCGACGGCACCCCCCGCGCCCTCCCCGACCCCTTCCTGGTCGCAGCGACCCAGAACCCGGTCGAGTACGAGGGCACCTACCCCCTCCCGGAAGCCCAGCTGGACCGCTTCCTCCTCAAACTCACCATCCCCCTCCCCTCCCGCCAGGACGAGATCGACGTCCTCACCCGCCACGCCGAGGGCTTCAACCCCCGCGACCTCCACGCCGCCGGCGTACGCCCCGTAGCGGGCCCCGCCGACCTGGAGGCAGCCCGCGCAGCGGTCGCCAAGACGACCATCTCGCCGGAGATCACCGCCTACGTCGTCGACATCTGCCGCGCCACCCGCGAGTCGCCCTCCCTGACCCTGGGCGTCTCCCCCCGAGGCGCCACGGCCCTCCTGGCCACCGCCCGCGCCTGGGCCTGGCTGACCGGCCGCGACTACGTCATCCCCGACGACGTGAAGGCACTGGCCCTCCCCACCCTCCGCCACCGCGTGCAACTCCGCCCGGAGGCTGAAATGGAAGGCGTGACGGCCGACTCCGTCATCAACGCGATCCTCGCCCACGTCCCCGTCCCCCGCTGATGGCGCTCACCGGACGCGCCGCCCTCCTCGCGGCCCTGGGCTCCCTCCCCGTCGGCATCTGGGAGCCCAGCTGGACGGGCATCCTGGCGGTCAACGCTCCCCTGGCCGTGGCCTGCGCCTGCGACTTCGCGCTGGCCGCCCCCGTACGCCGCCTGGGCCTGACCCGCTCCGGCGACACCTCCGTACGCCTCGGCGAGACGGCGGACGTGACCCTGACCATCACGAATCCGTCCCGCCGCCCCCTCCGTGCCCGACTCCGCGACGCCTGGCCCCCCAGCAGCTGGCCGCCCGGTACGGAGACAGCAGCCTCCCGTCACCGCCTCACGGCCCCCCCGGGCGAACGCCGCCGCGTGACCACCCGCCTACGCCCCACCCGCCGGGGCGACCGCCAGGCCGACCGCATCACCATCCGCTCGTACGGCCCTCTGGGCCTCTTCTCCCGCCAGGGCACCCACCGGGCCCCTTGGACGGTCCGCGTCCTGCCGCCGTTCACCAGCCGCAAGCACCTCCCCTCCAAACTGGCCCGCCTCCGCGAACTGGACGGCCGCACCAGCGTCCTCACCCGCGGCGAAGGCACGGAGTTCGACAGCCTGCGCGAGTACGTCCCCGGCGACGACACCCGCTCCATCGACTGGCGCGCCACAGCCCGCCAGACCACGGTCGCCGTACGCACCTGGCGCCCCGAACGCGATCGCCACATCCTTCTGGTCCTCGACACCGGCCGCACCTCGGCCGGCCGCGTGGGCGACGCACCACGCCTCGACGCCTCCATGGACGCGGCCCTCCTCCTCGCAGCCCTCGCCTCCCGCGCCGGCGACCGCGTGGACCTCCTCGCCTACGACCGCAAGGTCCGTGCCCTCGTCCAGGGCCGCACGGCAGGCGACGTCCTTCCCGCCCTGGTCAACGCCATGGCCATGCTGGAGCCGGAGCTCGTCGAAACGGACGCCCGAGGCCTCACAGCGACCGCTCTCCGTACGTCCCCCCGCCGCTCCCTGATCGTCCTGCTCACCACGCTGGACGCCGCTCCCATCGAAGAGGGCCTGCTCCCGGTCCTCACTCAGCTCACCCAGCGCCACACGGTGCTGCTGGCGTCCGTGGCAGACCCGCACATCACGGAAATGGCCACAGCACGCGGCAATGCCGACGCGGTCTACGAGGCCGCGGCAGCTGCCCAGGCCCAGTCAGAGCGTCACCGCACAGCAGAACAACTCCGCCGTCATGGCGTCACGGTCGTCGATGCCACCCCGGACGACCTGGCGCCGGCGCTGGCGGACGCGTACCTGGCATTGAAGACGGCCGGACGCCTGTAAAGCAGCGAGCCCCCGAAAGGGGGCTCTTAAACGCAGAAAACCCCCGCGTCCGAAGATGCGGGGGTTTCCCAAAAATTGTTCGGCGGCGTCCTACTCTCCCACAGGGTCCCCCCTGCAGTACCATCGGCGCTGTAAGGCTTAGCTTCCGGGTTCGGAATGTAACCGGGCGTTTCCCCTACGCTATAACCACCGAAACACTATGAAACTGTCGAACAATGCCGCACCACACCGTGACCATGGCATGGGGCCGTTCGTGGTTTCAGAACCAACACAGTGGACGCGAGCAACTGAGGACAAGCCCTCGGCCTATTAGTACCGGTCAACTCCACACGTTACCGTGCTTCCATATCCGGCCTATCAACCCAGTCGTCTACTGGGAGCCTTACCCTCTCAAGGAGGTGGGAATACTCATCTCGAAGCAGGCTTCCCGCTTAGATGCTTTCAGCGGTTATCCCTCCCGAACGTAGCCAACCAGCCATGCCCTTGGCAGAACAACTGGCACACCAGAGGTTCGTCCGTCCCGGTCCTCTCGTACTAGGGACAGCCCTTCTCAATATTCCTACGCGCACAGCGGATAGGGACCGAACTGTCTCACGACGTTCTAAACCCAGCTCGCGTACCGCTTTAATGGGCGAACAGCCCAACCCTTGGGACCGACTCCAGCCCCAGGATGCGACGAGCCGACATCGAGGTGCCAAACCATCCCGTCGATATGGACTCTTGGGGAAGATCAGCCTGTTATCCCCGGGGTACCTTTTATCCGTTGAGCGACGGCGCTTCCACAAGCCACCGCCGGATCACTAGTCCCGACTTTCGTCCCTGCTCGACCCGTCGGTCTCACAGTCAAGCTCCCTTGTGCACTTACACTCAACACCTGATTGCCAACCAGGCTGAGGGAACCTTTGGGCGCCTCCGTTACTCTTTAGGAGGCAACCGCCCCAGTTAAACTACCCATCAGACACTGTCCCTGATCCGGATCACGGACCCAGGTTAGACATCCAGCACGACCAGACTGGTATTTCAACGACGACTCCCCCTGAACTGGCGTCCAGAGTTCACAGTCTCCCAGCTATCCTACACAAGCCGAACCGAACACCAATATCAAACTGTAGTAAAGGTCCCGGGGTCTTTCCGTCCTGCTGCGCGAAACGAGCATCTTTACTCGTAGTGCAATTTCACCGGGCCTATGGTTGAGACAGTCGAGAAGTCGTTACGCCATTCGTGCAGGTCGGAACTTACCCGACAAGGAATTTCGCTACCTTAGGATGGTTATAGTTACCACCGCCGTTTACTGGCGCTTAAGTTCTCAGCTTCGCCCAGACGAATCTGAGCTAACCGGTCCCCTTAACGTTCCAGCACCGGGCAGGCGTCAGTCCGTATACATCGCCTTACGGCTTCGCACGGACCTGTGTTTTTAGTAAACAGTCGCTTCTCGCTGGTCTCTGCGGCCACCCCCAGCTCACCGAGTAAATCGGATCACCGAGTGTGGCCCCCCTTCTCCCGAAGTTACGGGGGCATTTTGCCGAGTTCCTTAACCATAGTTCACCCGAACGCCTCGGTATTCTCTACCTGACCACCTGAGTCGGTTTAGGGTACGGGCCGCCATGAAACTCGCTAGAGGCTTTTCTCGACAGCATAGGATCATCCACTTCACCACAATCGGCTCGGCATCAGGTCTCAGCCTTGTGTGACCGGATTTGCCTATCACGGCCTACACCCTTACCCCGGGACAACCACCGCCCGGGATGGACTACCTTCCTGCGTCACCCCATCACTCACCTACTAACCGCTTGGTTCAGCGGCTCCACCACTCCCCTTTGCCCGAAGGCTCCAGGGCGGCTTCACGGCCTTAGCATCACGATGCTCGATGTTTGACGCTTCACAGCGGGTACCGGAATATCAACCGGTTATCCATCGACTACGCCTGTCGGCCTCGCCTTAGGTCCCGACTTACCCTGGGCAGATCAGCTTGACCCAGGAACCCTTAGTCAATCGGCGCACACGTTTCTCACGTGTGAATCGCTACTCATGCCTGCATTCTCACTCGTGAACCGTCCACAACTACCTTCCGGTGCTGCTTCACCCGGCACACGACGCTCCCCTACCCATCCACACAGGCGTTGGCCCTATTGTGTGAATGACACGACTTCGGCGGTACGCTTGAGCCCCGCTACATTGTCGGCGCGGAATCACTAGACCAGTGAGCTATTACGCACTCTTTCAAGGGTGGCTGCTTCTAAGCCAACCTCCTGGTTGTCTCTGCGACTCCACATCCTTTCCCACTTAGCGTACGCTTAGGGGCCTTAGTCGATGCTCTGGGCTGTTTCCCTCTCGACCATGGAGCTTATCCCCCACAGTCTCACTGCCGCGCTCTCACTTACCGGCATTCGGAGTTTGGCTAAGGTCAGTAACCCGGTAGGGCCCATCGCCTATCCAGTGCTCTACCTCCGGCAAGAAACACACGACGCTGCACCTAAATGCATTTCGGGGAGAACCAGCTATCACGGAGTTTGATTGGCCTTTCACCCCTAACCACAGGTCATCCCCCAGGTTTTCAACCCTGGTGGGTTCGGTCCTCCACGAAGTCTTACCTCCGCTTCAACCTGCCCATGGCTAGATCACTCCGCTTCGGGTCTTGAGCGTGCTACTGAAACGCCCTATTCGGACTCGCTTTCGCTACGGCTTCCCCACACGGGTTAACCTCGCAACACACCGCAAACTCGCAGGCTCATTCTTCAAAAGGCACGCAGTCACGAGAAAGCAAGCTTCCATCCGACGCTCCCACGGCTTGTAGGCACACGGTTTCAGGTACTATTTCACTCCCCTCCCGGGGTACTTTTCACCATTCCCTCACGGTACTATCCGCTATCGGTCACCAGGGAATATTTAGGCTTAGCGGGTGGTCCCGCCAGATTCACACGGGATTTCTCGGGCCCCGTGCTACTTGGGTGTCTCTCAAACGAGCCGCTGATGTTTCGACTACGGGGGTCTTACCCTCTACGCCGGACCTTTCGCATGTCCTTCGCCTACATCAACGGTTTCTGACTCGTCCCACGGCCGGCAGACCGTGGAAGAGAGATCCCACAACCCCGCATACGCAACCCCTGCCGGGTCTCACACGTATACGGTTTAGCCTCATCCGGTTTCGCTCGCCACTACTCCCGGAATCACGGTTGTTTTCTCTTCCTGCGGGTACTGAGATGTTTCACTTCCCCGCGTTCCCTCCACTTGCCCTATGTGTTCAGACAAGGGTGACAGCCCATGACGACTGCCGGGTTTCCCCATTCGGAAACCCCCGGATCAAAGCCTGGTTGACGACTCCCCGGGGACTATCGTGGCCTCCCACGTCCTTCATCGGTTCCTGGTGCCAAGGCATCCACCGTGCGCCCTTAAAAACTTGGCCACAGATGCTCGCGTCCACTGTGCAGTTCTCAAACAACGACCAGCCACCCATCACCCCGCCCTCTACAGGCGAGTTCACTGGGGCCGGCGACTGAGGAAGTTCATTCCCTCAGACACCCAACAGCGTGCCCGGCCAAGTCCCGTCCGGAGATCATGCGTTCCACGCTCTTACGAGCAGTACTAGCAGCCTCCGACCCGAGGTCCTGGCCGAATAGTCAACGTTCCACCCATGAGCAACCAGCATCAGACATTCGCTGATGTACTGGCCTCTGACCTCACCCCGAAGGGATCGGTAAGAAGTGCTCCTTAGAAAGGAGGTGATCCAGCCGCACCTTCCGGTACGGCTACCTTGTTACGACTTCGTCCCAATCGCCAGTCCCACCTTCGACAGCTCCCTCCCACAAGGGGTTGGGCCACCGGCTTCGGGTGTTACCGACTTTCGTGACGTGACGGGCGGTGTGTACAAGGCCCGGGAACGTATTCACCGCAGCAATGCTGATCTGCGATTACTAGCGACTCCGACTTCATGGGGTCGAGTTGCAGACCCCAATCCGAACTGAGACCGGCTTTTTGAGATTCGCTCCACCTCGCGGTATCGCAGCTCATTGTACCGGCCATTGTAGCACGTGTGCAGCCCAAGACATAAGGGGCATGATGACTTGACGTCGTCCCCACCTTCCTCCGAGTTGACCCCGGCGGTCTCCCGTGAGTCCCCAGCACCACAAGGGCCTGCTGGCAACACGGGACAAGGGTTGCGCTCGTTGCGGGACTTAACCCAACATCTCACGACACGAGCTGACGACAGCCATGCACCACCTGTACACCGACCACAAGGGGGCACTATCTCTAATGCTTTCCGGTGTATGTCAAGCCTTGGTAAGGTTCTTCGCGTTGCGTCGAATTAAGCCACATGCTCCGCCGCTTGTGCGGGCCCCCGTCAATTCCTTTGAGTTTTAGCCTTGCGGCCGTACTCCCCAGGCGGGGCACTTAATGCGTTAGCTGCGGCACGGACAACGTGGAATGTTGCCCACACCTAGTGCCCACCGTTTACGGCGTGGACTACCAGGGTATCTAATCCTGTTCGCTCCCCACGCTTTCGCTCCTCAGCGTCAGTATCGGCCCAGAGATCCGCCTTCGCCACCGGTGTTCCTCCTGATATCTGCGCATTTCACCGCTACACCAGGAATTCCGATCTCCCCTACCGAACTCTAGCCTGCCCGTATCGACTGCAGACCCGGGGTTAAGCCCCGGGCTTTCACAACCGACGTGACAAGCCGCCTACGAGCTCTTTACGCCCAATAATTCCGGACAACGCTCGCGCCCTACGTATTACCGCGGCTGCTGGCACGTAGTTAGCCGGCGCTTCTTCTGCAGGTACCGTCACTTTCGCTTCTTCCCTGCTGAAAGAGGTTTACAACCCGAAGGCCGTCATCCCTCACGCGGCGTCGCTGCATCAGGCTTTCGCCCATTGTGCAATATTCCCCACTGCTGCCTCCCGTAGGAGTCTGGGCCGTGTCTCAGTCCCAGTGTGGCCGGTCGCCCTCTCAGGCCGGCTACCCGTCGTCGCCTTGGTGAGCCACTACCTCACCAACAAGCTGATAGGCCGCGGGCTCATCCTGCACCGCCGGAGCTTTCGAACCATCTGGATGCCCAGACGGATCAGTATCCGGTATTAGACCCCGTTTCCAGGGCTTGTCCCAGAGTGCAGGGCAGATTGCCCACGTGTTACTCACCCGTTCGCCACTAATCCCCACCGAAGTGGTTCATCGTTCGACTTGCATGTGTTAAGCACGCCGCCAGCGTTCGTCCTGAGCCAGGATCAAACTCTCCGTGAATGTGTACCGGTAATCCGGTGCAACACCACGAGAGCGGAACAGTCAGGCGGAATAGGCCCGACCGTTCACAGCGTCCTCGCTGTGTTTTTTCAAAGGAACCTCGACCATCGGTTGTCCGATGGACGGGGTATCAACATATCTGGCGTTGACTTTTGGCACGCTGTTGAGTTCTCAAGGAACGGTCGCTTCCTTTGTACTCACCCTCTCGGGCTTTCCTCCGGGCGCTTCCCTTCGGTCTTGCGTTTCCGACTCTATCAGATCTTTCCGATCCGATTTCCTCGGTGCTTTCCAGGTTCCCGCTTCCGCGTTTCCCTTTCCGGCGGTTCCGACTTTATCAGAAGTTTCGGGCCGGACTGACCGGCCGCTCATTTCCGATTTCATCGGGAGAGGCTTCAATGAAATCAGCGTTTCAAGAAGCAAGTAGATGTTCACCATGGCTGGTCCGGGGCTAGAGCCCACGTCCAGGCAACTGTTCGAATCTACCTCCCCGCACTCGCCGTGTCAACGGCTCCTGTGGGGCGAAGAGGAGACTAGCAGCTGAACGGAGGTGGTCGCACATCCGCCGATCAGCAGGACGATCAGGCTGCCGTGGGGACGGTCGCGCTGCGTTCCGCTGCCTCGACGTCGCCTGTCTCTCCAGCACGGGCGGCACGGCCGCCCAGGACGTAGACGTAGGCCAGGAAGGCCACTTCGGCGGCGACCCCGATGGTGATGCGGGCCCAGGTGGGGAGGCCGGACGGGGTGACGAAGCCTTCGATGGCGCCGGAGACGAAGAGGACGAGGGCCAGACCGATGGCCATGCCTATGGCGGCTCGGCCTTCTTCCGCGAGCGCCGTCCGCCGCGTCCGGGGGCCGGGGTCGATGAGGGTCCACCCCAGGCGCAGACCGGTGCCGGCCGCGACGAAGACCGCGGTCAGTTCGAGGAGGCCGTGCGGGAGGACCAGGCCCAGGAACGTGTCGAGGCGGCCTGCCGAGGACATCAGGCCTACGCCGATGCCGAGGTTGAGCATGTTCTGGAAGAGGATCCACAGGACCGGGAGTCCCAGGAAGACCCCGAGGATGAGGCACAGGGCGGCGGCCCAGGCATTGTTCGTCCAGACCTGGGCGGCGAAGCTCGCCGCCGGGTGGCTGGAGTAGTACGTCTCGTACTGGCCGCCGGGGCGGGTCAGCTCGCGGAGTTCGCTGGGGGCCGCGATGGAGGCCTGCACTTCGGGGTGGGTACCGATCCACCAGCCCAGGAGGGCCGCGACGGCCGTCGACAGGAGCGCGGTGGGCACCCACCAGTGGCGCGACTTGTAGACGGCGGCCGGGAAGCCGTGGGCCAGGAAGCGTGTGACGTCGCGCCAGGAGGCGCGTCGGGTGCCTGTCACGGCACTACGCGCGCGGGCAACGAGCTGGCTGAGCCGGCCGGTCAGCTGGGGGTCGGGGGCGCTGGACTGGATCAGGGAGAGGTGCGTCGCCGTGCGCTGGTAGAGGGTGACGAGTTCGTCGGCTTCCGCGCCGTTGAGGCGGCGCTGGCGGCGGAGCAAGGCTTCGAGGCGGTCCCACTCCGCTCGGTGGGCGGAGACGAAGACGTCGAGGTCCATCGGGTGCCTGCTCCTCGGCTGGTCGTCGGAAGCTCGTCGTGGATCAGCTTGTCGTACTACGGTGCGATGCGCGCTCAGCTTGGCAGACTGGCCCTGTCGGGGGCAGGGCAGGGGAAGGACGGCAGGCGTGAGTGAGCTGGTGACGGGCGAGGCTGTGGCGTTGGAGCTGCGCCCCGCGAGGCTGCCCAGCAGGGCGCTGGCCGTACTGCTCGATCTGGTGGCGGCCATGGCGGTCTACGTCGCGGTGACCATCGCGCTGGTCGTTTCCACGGCGTCGCTCGACGAGGCGGCGCAGACGGCGCTGTCGATCGCCACGTTCGTTCTCGTGCTCGTGGGCGGGCCGATCGCGGTGGAGACGCTCAGTCACGGGCGGTCGCTCGGGAAGATGGCGTGCGGGCTGCGTGTGGTGCGGGACGACGGGGGCCCGATCCGGTTCCGGCATGCGCTGGTGAGGGGCTTGATCGGCGTGATCGAGATCCTCATGACCTTCGGGATCGTCGCCTGCATCGCCTCGTTCGTGTCGGCACGTGGGCGGCGGCTGGGGGATGTGTTCGCAGGGACGCTCGTGGTGCGGGAGCGGATTCCGGTCACGCGGGGCGGTTTCGTGCCGCCTCCTCCGCCCTGGCTGGCGGGACGGTTCTCGGGGCTCGATCTGTCCGCGGTGCCCGACGGGCTGTGGCTCGCCGTCCGGCAGTACCTGACGCGTATGCAGCAGCTGGATCCGCAGGTGGGCTGGTCCATGGCGGAGCGGCTGGCGTCGGATCTCGCCGAGCGGACGGGCGCTCCGGTGCCGCAGGATGTGCCGCCGGCGGCGTATCTGGCTGCGGTCGTGCAGGAACGGCAGGCGCGGGAGGCCCGGCGGGCCTTCGGGAACGATGTCGCCCAGGCGACGGCATCCGCGTCCGCATACGTTGCGGCTCCGGCTCCGGCTCCGGCTCCGGCGACCAACGGCCCGGTGGGTACGGGCGAGGCTCCAGCAGCGGGCGACGCGCAGGCCGCGAGCTCGACACCGGCTGCCTCGGCACCGCCTGTCCGGGCGCCCAAGGTGTCCGGCGGTGAGCGGCGGTCTGCGGAGTCACCGGCGGCTTCGGCGGGCGAGCGGCCCGGCACCGGGTTCGTGCCCCCGGCGTAGCGGAGCCCGGCGGCGTCCGGCCGGGCTCGGCTGCGTGCTCAGGTGAACACCGACGGCGGTGACTCCAGGTCTTCGAGCTCGACGCCGGGGGCCGCGAGCACCACGTCCCCGGCGATGTGCACGGTGTGCTGCTCACCCGTGTCCAGGGCTGTGACCTGGTATTCGTCCACGGTCAGGGGGCCGTTGTCAGTGGCGTGTGCTTCGCTTCTCAGCAAGGCCCAGGACTGGTCCACGGTGCGGGGGGCGAGGACCGGGTCCGTGAAGGCGACGAGGCGTACGCGGGTGGCCGCTGTGGAGGGGGTGAGGCGCAGGAGGCGGGCGGTGGCGACGAGGAATGCCGGGGACGTGCCGGTGAAGGCGTGGGCGCGCACATTGCCTTCGGTGGCCTCGGTCCCGGTCGGATCGGTGCGGACCCAGGTGACGCCGTCGAGGGCGGCGCCGCGGACCTGCCAGGCGGCGGCGTGGAGTTCAAGGCGGAGGGGGCGGCCCAGTTCGTCGAGGGTGAGGTCGACGGAGCCGTGGTGATCGCCGGCGGGGGTGGTCAGCCGGGAGACGTAGCGCCAGCCGGAGGGGCCGGGGGCGCACTGGAAGTGCTCTTCTGCGAGGGGGGTGTGATCGTGCGGATCATGGAGCGAATATCGGCCGCGGGGCATGGGGGTCCTGGGTCTTGACGGGCTGGGCCGGTCGCCGGTCCGTCAAACGGGGCAGGCCCCCGGCACGGGGGTGCGGGGGCCTGCCTCGGAGATCAGAACCGGGTGCCGGCTGACCGGCAGCGGTGCTGCTCGGCTCAGTAGCGGTAGTGGTCCGGCTTGAACGGACCGTCGACCTTCACGCCGATGTACTCGGCCTGCTCGGGGCGCAGCGTCGTGAGCTTCACGCCGAGCGCATCGAGGTGGAGGCGGGCGACCTTCTCGTCGAGGTGCTTGGGCAGCACGTAGACGCCGGTCGGGTACTCGTCGGGCTTGGTGAACAGCTCGATCTGGGCCAGGGTCTGGTCCGCGAAGGAGTTGGACATCACGAACGACGGGTGGCCGGTGGCGTTGCCCAGGTTCAGCAGGCGGCCCTCGGACAGGACGATGATCACCTTGCCGTCGGGGAAGGTCCAGGTGTGGACCTGCGGCTTGACCTCGTCCTTGACGATGCCGGGGATCTTGGCGAGGCCGGCCATGTCGATCTCGTTGTCGAAGTGGCCGATGTTGCCGACGATGGCCTGGTGCTTCATCTTGGCCATGTCCGCGGCCATGATGATGTCCTTGTTGCCGGTCGTGGTGATGAAGATGTCGGCCTTGTCGACGACGTCCTCGAGGGTCGCGACCTGGTAGCCGTCCATCGCCGCCTGCAGGGCGCAGATCGGGTCGATCTCGGTGACGATCACGCGGGCGCCCTGTCCGCGCAGGGACTCCGCGCAGCCCTTGCCCACATCGCCGTAGCCGAAGACGACCGCGGTCTTACCGCCGATGAGGACGTCGGTGGCGCGGTTGATGCCGTCGATGAGGGAGTGGCGGCAGCCGTACTTGTTGTCGAACTTCGACTTGGTGACGGCGTCGTTGACGTTGATCGCCGGGAACAGGAGGACGCCGTCGCGCTGCATCTCGTACAGGCGGTGGACGCCGGTCGTGGTCTCCTCGGTGACACCGCGGATCTCGGAGGCCAGCTGGGTCCACTTCTGCGAGCCGTCCGTGATGGTGCGGTTCAGCAGTTCGAGGATGACGCGGTGCTCGTCGGACTCGGCGGTGTCGGGCGAGGGGACCTTGCCGTCCTTCTCGTACTCAACGCCCTTGTGGACGAGAAGGGTGGCGTCGCCGCCGTCGTCCAGGATCATGTTGGGGCCGCCGGTGGGGCTGTCCGGCCAGGTCAGCGCCTGCTCGGTGCACCACCAGTACTCCTCCAGGGTCTCGCCCTTCCAGGCGAAGACCGGGACGCCCTGGGGGTTGTCCACGGTGCCGTTCGGGCCGACGGCGATGGCGGCGGCCGCGTGGTCCTGGGTGGAGAAGATGTTGCAGGAGGCCCAGCGGACCTGCGCGCCGAGGGCGACCAGGGTCTCGATGAGCACGGCGGTCTGGACGGTCATGTGCAGGGAGCCGGTGACGCGGGCGCCGGCCAGGGGCTGCGCCTGGGCGTACTCCTTGCGGATCGCCATCAGGCCCGGCATCTCGTGCTCGGCGAGGGTGATCTCCTTGCGGCCGAATTCGGCCAGGGAGAGGTCGGCGACCTTGAAGTCCTGTCGGTTCTCGACAGTCGTCATTGCGAGCTGCTCCTCGGAGTTGGGGCGAGGTGGGTACGGCTGGTCTGCGCGGCGGCGGACACAGGAGTGCCCGAAAGAGGACACAGGCATGCCCGCGTACGCGCAGCGCAGTCCGTCGGAGGCCCTCTCTCCCTCGGCCGGTCCGCATCGGACCGCCCGACCGCCATCAGCAGCGACGTCTGGCTCCGTCCCAAGCTACACCGGGGTCGGGGGCGAACCCCAGCCCGCCCGTGAATCCGGCGAGTGGTCACCGGCGGGTCCGGGGACGGCGACGGGGCCCGCCGGTTGGTCCGGCGGGCCCCGTGAGCGCAGGCGGGAGAGGTCAGTGGGCCGCGGGGGCCGGGCCTCCGGGGGAGGCCTCGGGGTCGGGGCCCTTGGCTGCCTCGGCCTCGCTGAAGATGTCCGGTTCGAGGTAGATCACGCGGGCGATCGGGACGGCGTCGCGGATGCGGGACTCGGCGGCGTCGATGGCGGTGGCGATCTCGGTCGCGGTGTCGTCGTGCTGGACGGCGATCTTGGCGGCGACGAGGAGCTCGTCGGGGCCGAGGTGGAGCGTGCGCATGTGGATGATGCGGGTGACCGTGTCGCCGTCGACGAGGGCGGCCTCGATCTTCTGGGTCTCCTCGGTGCCGGCGGACTCGCCGAGCAGCAGCGACTTGGTCTCGGCGGCGAGGACCAGGGCGATCAGGATGAGCAGGATGCCGATGCAGAGGGTGCCGATGCCGTCCCAGACGCTGTCGCCGGTGAGCAGGGCGAGGCCGACACCGCCGAGGGCGAGGATCAGGCCGACGAGGGCGCCGAGGTCCTCCAGGAGGACGACCGGGAGCTCGGGGGCCTTGGCGTGGCGGACGAACTCCTTCCAGGAGCGCTGGCCGCGCAGGGCGTTGGACTCCTTGATGGCCGTGCGGAAGGAGAAGGTCTCGGCGATGATCGCGAAGACCAGGACGCCGACCGGCCAGTACCAGTTCGTCAGTTCGTGCGGGTGCTTGATCTTCTCGTAGCCCTCGTAGAGGGCGAACATGCCGCCGACCGAGAAGAGGACGATGGAGACGAGGAAGGCGTAGATGTAGCGCTCGCGGCCGTAGCCGAAGGGGTGTTGCGGGGTGGCCTCGCGCTTGGCCTTCTTGCCGCCGACCAGGAGCAGTGCCTGGTTGCCGGAGTCGGCGAGCGAGTGGACGGACTCCGCGAGCATCGACGACGAGCCGCTGAAGAGGAACGCCACGAACTTCGCTACCGCGATCGCGAGGTTGGCGGCCAGTGCCGCCACGATCGCCTTGGTGCCGCCTGACGCGCTCATATGTTCGCGTTGTCCCTTCGTACGCCGTTCCAGGGCCGGGACGCCGCAGTGTGCGGCGCCCGTGGCTTTGCCCGTGCTTGACGGTGGGCCATTGTTGCAGCCCGCTCCGAGTGCGGTGTTTCAGGTCACCGGCACGAGGGGCGTCGAAACGGTCAGGCGACGACCGTGGCCCGGAAGACCGTCCCCGTTCCGGACACTTCGGCCTTTTCGCCGGCCGGTACGAAGACGGACCGGCCGGGGGTCAGGTCGTGCTCGCCCGCCCGGACGGTGCCGGCGGTGCAGAGCAGGATCTGAGGGGTCGGGCGGGTGAGGTCGTGGGCGGTGCCGGCTTCGGGCAGGACGTAGCGGGAGAGGCGGAACTCGTCGATGGGGGTCTCGTAGACCTCCTCGCCGTCCGGGGATGCCTCGGGGCGCAGGACGCCGGGGTCGCTGGGGAGGAAGCGGACGATGCGCAGGAGTTCGGGGACGTCGACGTGCTTGGGGGTCAGGCCGCAGCGCAGGACGTTGTCGGAGTTGGCCATGATCTCCACGCCGAGACCGTTCAGGTACGCGTGCGGGATGCCCGCGCCGAGGTAGAGGGCCTCGCCGGGCTGGAGCCGGACGTGGTTCAGCAGCATCGCGGCGATGACGCCGGGGTCGCCCGGGTAGTGGTGGGCGATGTCGGCGTAGGGGGCGTAGGCGCCGCCGAGGCGGTCGCAGGCGGCGGCCGCTTCCGCGACGGTGCGGGACGTCTCGTCGGGGTCGGCGGTGAGGATCGCTGTGAGGACCTCGCGCAGGGCGGCGTCCTCGGGGTGGGCGTGCAGCAGGTCGACGTAGGGCTTGAGGGAGTCGACTCCGAGGTCGTCGAGGAGGGCCGCGGCCTCCAGCGGGGCGCGGAAGCCGCACAGGCCGTCGAACTCGGTGAGGGCGCAGATCAGTTCGGGCTTGTGGTTGGCGTCCTTGTAGTTGCGGTGCGGGGCGTCCACGGGGATGCCGCGGCGTTCCTCGTCCGCGTAGCCCTCCTTCGCCTGGGCGAGGTCGGGGTGGACCTGGAGGGAGAGCGGGGCGCCCGCAGCAAGGAGCTTGAGGAGGAAGGGCAGCCGGGGGCCGAACTTGGCGACGGCGGCGGGTCCGAGTTCCTTCTCGGGGTCGGCGCCGACGACCTCGACGAGTGTGCCCCGGCCGGTGCGCGAGGGCGCGCCGGGGTGGGCGCCCATCCACATCTCCGCCTGTGGTTCGCCGGTCGGTTCGACGCCGAGCAGCTGCGGGATGGCGGTCGGGGAACCCCAGGCGTAGGGGCGGATGGTGTTGTCGAGGCGGTCCATGGGGTTCTCTCTGGGTGTGCGGGGTGCGGGCGCTTCAGGGTGTCCCGGGCAAGATCAGGCCCTCGAAGCGAGCGCCAGGTAAACCGCGGCGAAATCCGTGATGGCGATCAGTTCCGCGAGGGTCTCCAGTTCGCCGCCGGCCTCCGGTTCGAGCTCGCTGATCGGTGTGTCGTGGCTGAGGGCGAGGTCGCGGGCGCCGGGGGCGGCGGTGAGGCCGCCGATGGGGCGGTCGCGGAGCAGGACCACGCGCGCGTGCAGGGCGGGTGGTTCCTCGACGCGGTCGCGGAAGAAGTCGTCGGGGTCGGCGCTGGCGGCCAGGGGGCCGGCGAGCAGGGCGCCGTGGGCGGCGAGCGCCTCGGGGAGTTCGGCGACGACCGCGGGTGTTCCGGACAGTTCGGCCAGGGCGGCGGCGAAGCGGCGGCCGGCCGGGCCGGCCGAGATGCCCTCGGTCCAGACGATCGGGAGGGCGTCGGCGAGTTCGGCGGCGAGGGTCTTGGCGGCGTTGCTGTACGTGGCGATGGCCGGGCCGCAGCGTTCGGCGACGCGGTCGAGGCGGTCGGCGACCTTGCCGAGGGCGTCCGGCGGCGCGGCGAGCACGCCGGTGCGGTCCAGGAGCGCGAGCAGGGGGGTGAGCAGGGCCCACAGGACGCCGGGGGCGGACGCGGCGAGGGGCTCGTCCTGGTCGTACGGGGCGGTCGCCACGGGGACGAACAGGCCGTGCACGCCGGCGACGGCGTCGGCGAGCGGGGTGCGGGCGGGGGCCACGGCCGCGACGGTGCAGCCCCGGCGGTAGGCCTGCTCGGCGAGCAGGGACAGGCCGGGTTCGGTGCCGTCCGGGGTGGTGATCAGCAGGAGGTCCACGGAGCCGACCCAGCCGGGCAGTTCCCAGCGCAGGGCGCCGGCGGCGGGGGCGACGCCGGTGGGCGCGAGGCGGGTGACCGGGCTGCCGGCGCCCGCGAGCGTGCCGATGAGGTCGGCGGCGTGGGTGGCGGCGGCACCCGGGCCGGCGATGAGGACCGCGCGGGGGCGGCCGTCCGGCTTGAGGTCGCCCACGCCCGCCTCGGCGGCGTGGCGGGCGGCCGTGCGGACGCGGGCGCCGGCTTCTGCGGCGCCGCGGAGCAGTCCGCGGTGGTCGGCCTCGGCGAGGCCCTCCGGGGAGTCGAGCAGCGATTCGTCGAGCATGGGCGGCAGCTTCCCATCGCCGGGGTCCGTTGTCGGGGTGTCCTGGATCGTGCCCGCTGTGCCGGGGGCTATGTGCACCGGTGTCTCGCGCGGGTGCCTGCGCCCCCGCCGGTCACTCGGGGCGGCGGGCCTCGTCGACGAGCAGGACGGGGATGCCGTCGCGGACGGGGTAGGCCAGGCCGCAGCTGCCGTCGGTGCAGACCAGTTCGGCTTCCTGCTCCTTGAGGGGGGCGTGGCAGGCCGGGCAGGCGAGGATTTCGAGGAGGCCGGATTCGAGGGGCATGAGGGGTTCCTCCGAGGTGCGGGCGCTTGGGGTCGTGCCTGGTCAGGTTACCGCCGGTGGGGGTGGGGCCTCAGCTCCTGATGATCCCCAGCACCTCGTCGCGCACCCGGGCCATCGTCTCGGCGTCCCTCGCCTCCGCGTTCAGGCGCAGCAGCGGTTCCGTGTTGGACGGGCGGACGTTGAACCACCAGTCGGCGGAGGAGACCGTGAGGCCGTCGAGCTCGTCGAGGGTGATGCCCTCGCGGGTGCCGTACGCGGAGCGGATGGCGGCGAGGCTGGCCTGCTGGTCGGCGACGGTGGAGTTGATCTCGCCGGAGCCGGCGTAGCGGTCGTACCGGTCGACGAGGGCGGAGAGGGGGCCGTCCTGGCCGCCGAGGGCCGCGAGGACGTGGAGGGCGGCCAGCATGCCCGTGTCGGCGTTCCAGAAGTCGCGGAAGTAGTAGTGCGCGGAGTGCTCGCCGCCGAAGATCGCGCCGGTGCGGGCCATCTCGGCCTTGATGAAGGAGTGGCCGACGCGGGTGCGGACCGGGCTGCCGCCGTTCTCCTCGACCACCTCGGGGACCGACCATGAGGTGATCAGGTTGTGGATGATCGTGCCCTTGCCGCCGTGCCGGGCCAGTTCGCGGGAGGCGACCAGAGCGGTGATCGCCGACGGGGAGACCGGCTCGCCGCGCTCGTCGACGACGAAGCAGCGGTCGGCGTCGCCGTCGAAGGCGAGGCCCAGGTCGGCGCCCTCCTCGCGGACCCGCTTCTGCAGGTCGACGAGGTTGGCGGGGTCGAGGGGGTTGGCCTCGTGGTTGGGGAAGGTGCCGTCGAGCTCGAAGTACATCGGGACCAGCGTCAGCGGCAGGCCGGCGAAGACCACGGGGACGGTGTGCCCGCCCATGCCGTTGCCCGCGTCCACGACGACCTTCAGGGGGCGGATGGAGGTCAGGTCGACCAGGGAGCGCAGATGGGCCGCGTAGTCCGACAACGTGTCGCGGCCGGTGATGGTGCCCGCCTTCGCGGCCGGCTGCGGGGCGCCCGACTCGCTCCAGCCCTCCACCAGTTCACGGATCTCCGTCAGGCCGGTGTCCTGCCCGACCGGGGCGGCGCCCGAGCGGCACATCTTGATGCCGTTGTACTGGGCCGGGTTGTGGGAGGCGGTGAACATGGCGCCCGGGAGGCTCAGCGCGCCCGAGGCGTAGTACAGCTGGTCCGTCGAGCAGAGGCCGATCTCCGTCACGTCGGCGCCCAGGGCGGCCGCCCCGCGCGCGAAGGCCCGCGACAGGCCCGGCGAGGAGGGCCGCATGTCGTGCCCCGTCGTGATGGCGCTCGCGCCGGTGACCCTCACGAAGGCCGCTCCGAAGAGCTCGGCCAGGGACTCGTCCCACTGGTCGGGGACGACTCCGCGTACGTCGTACGCCTTCACGACCTGCGACAGATCAGCAGCCACGGCCAACCTTCCTGAAAAAGTACTGTCGGTCCGCCCAAACTACCCTCGCCCACCGACAGCGCGCCGGGCGGACGCCCGGAAGACCCCCAGCCGTAACCTCAGGTCAGGGCAGCATCCAGCCCAGGACCGGGGTGCTCTGGCCGACCACGATCAGGCACATCACCAGCAGCAGGCCCAGGCTCCAGGGCAGCACCTTGCGCAGCAGGTCGCCCTCGCGGCCCTCGAGTCCGACGGCCGCGCAGGCGATGGTGAGGTTCTGCGGGGAGATCATCTTGCCGAGGACGCCGCCGGAGCTGTTGGCGGCGGCGAGCAGTTCGGGCGAGAGTCCGGACTCGCGGGCGGCGGTGACCTGGAGGGCGCCGAAGAGGGCGTTGGCGGAGGTGTCCGAGCCGGTCACGGCGACGCCGAACCAGCCGAGGACGGGTGACAGGAACGCGAGCCCGGCTCCGGCAGCCGCCACGCAGTGGCCGATGGTCGCCGCCTGCCCGGAGAGGTTCATGACGTAGGCGAGCGCGAGGACGGACGTCACCGTCAGGATCGCGAAGCGCAGTTCGTGGACGGTCGCGAGCCATTCCTTCACCGCCGCGCGCGCGTGGACGCCGAGGACAGTGGCCGTGAGGATCCCGGCGAGCAGGACGAGGGTGCCGCCGGTCGACACGACGGGCCAGCTGAAGACATTGCCGGCGACCGGTTCGCCGTCGGGGCCGGCGACGTCCAGGAAGGGCCAGTCGAAGGTCTGGGTGGTCCGGGCGAGCAGGTCCTTGACGGCCGGGATCTGCGCGACGGAGAAGATCACGACGATCAGGGCGTAAGTGGCGTACGCGCGCAGGACCTCGCGGGGCGGGTCCTCCTCGTCGAGTTCCTCGCTGCGGGCGCCGGTCAGCACGGAGGCGCGCACCGACTCGGCGGCGGGCACCCGCGCGCGTGGTACGGCGACCAGGGCGCCCGCGCCGGCCAGGGCGGCGCCGATGTCGGCGAGTTGGGCGGAGACGTAGTTGGACGCGGCGAACTGGGCGACGGCGAAGGCGACTCCGCACGCCAGGGCGGGTACCCAGGTCTCGCGCAGCCCGCGCCGTCCGTCCACGAGCCAGACCAGCACCAGGGGCACGACGAGCGCCAGAAGCGGCGTCTGACGGCCCACCACGGACGCCACGGCGTCCAGGGGCAGCCCGGTCACCTGGGCGAGCGTGACGACCGGTGTGCCCATCGCGCCGAAGGCCACGGGCGCGGTGTTGGCGACCAGGGCGACGACCGCGGCGCGCACCGGTTCGAAGCCGAGGGCGACCAGCATCACCGCGCTGATCGCGACGGGTGCCCCGAAGCCGGCGAGCGCCTCCAGCAGCGCCCCGAAGCAGAAGGCGATGACGAGGGCCTGGATGCGCGGGTCGTCGGACAGCCGTCCGAAGGACCGGCGCAGGATGTCGAAGTGCCGGGTGCGGACGGTCATCCGGTACACCCACAGGGCGTTGACGACGATCCACAGGATCGGGAAGAGGCCGAAGACGGCGCCCTGGGCGCCGCTGGAGAGGGTCTGCCCGAGCGGCATGCCGTAGGCGAGCCGGGCGACGAGGACGGCGGCGACAAAGCCGGTCAGGCCCGCCAGGTGCGCCTTCATCCGGACGCCGCCGAGCAGGACCAGGACGATCACCAGGGGCAGGGCGGCCACCAGGGCGGACAGGCCGAGTGAGCCGGCGACGGGTTCCAGTTCCTGGACGTACACAGGCGCCTCCCCGGTTTCCGTCATGCGAAAGCGATTTCTCGCGGCCTCACAACGGAATAGTCATGTCCGCGCCAAGCACGCGTCAACGGCGCGCGTGTGGAGGAACCGGGGGTGGGGTCAGTTGTCCGGCGACCGCAGGACCCGCAGATGGCCGCGTCGCGCGACCTCCCTCGGGTCGGCCCCGCGGCCTCCGCCGCCGGCCTCGGCCGCCCGCCCCTGGGGACGGGCCGCCTCCCGCACGGCGTTCGCAAGCGCTTCCAGGTCGTCGCCGCTGGGGCGGGCCGGGGCCGAACCGTCGAGGAGCCGGACGACCTCCCAGCCGCGCGGGGCGGTGAGGCGCTCGGAGTGCTCGGCGCACAGGTCGTAGCAGTGGGGTTCGGCGTAGGTGGCGAGCGGGCCGAGGACCGCGGTCGAGTCGGCGTAGACGTACGTCAGCGTCGCGACGGCGGGACGGCCGCAGGCGGTGCGCGAACAGCGACGTACAGGGCTCACGACGTTGGACGGTACCGCACTCTTGAGCGGGCCGCGACGACTCTCCACCAGGTCACCCCACCGTGTCGTGCTGTGAAACGCCCCACACACTCCTTCGGGCGCACTTCGCTGACCTGCCGGGACACCGCTGTACGGAGCGCCGGACGGTGTCCCAAGCGGTCAAGAGTCATCACAAAACCCCCAATTGCCGTGAGGTCGCCAGTCTCGGCGGGATACGGATTTGAGCCCAACCTTGGCTTGAATGGTCATGTAACGACATGCCGTGCGGCGCGGCCGGAAGCCGCCCGTGCCGCCGTGCTGTGCCGGGCGCGGGGGCACGGCGGGGACTACCCTTCACCAGTGATGGACAAGCCCGTACCGCCCCGTGCCGCCGCCCCCGGGCCCCGCCGTCGTGATCGCCACGGACGGGGCATGCGCGGCCCGATCGCACCGCCGCAGGTGCCGCTCGCCGCGAGCCGCGCGGAGGCGTTCGCCGATCTGGTGCAGGACTCCGTGGAGCGCCTGGAGCGGCGGTGGCCGCAGCTCGCCGACATCGACTTCCTGGTCCTGGAGGTGCCGCGGCTCGACGGGCCAGGCCAGGCCTGGAACGACGAGGCGGTTCCGCTCGGCGGCACGATCAGCGCACGCGAGGGCCGCCCCGCGCGCGTGGTCGTCTACCGGCGGCCGGTCGAGATCCGCACCAAGGGGCGCGACGAGCGGGCGGCACTGGTGCACGAGGTCGTCGTGGAGCAGGTCGCCGAGCTCCTCGGGCTGACGCCGGAGACGGTCGATCCGCGCTACGGCGAGGACCAGGGCTGAGCCGGATCCCGGCCCGGCAGACCTACTTCTGGAGCACCGACAGGTCCTCGTCCGCCTCCGGGACGGCCACCGTGCCGCGGTCGTCCGGCAGTGTCTGCACCGTGAAGGCGGGGACGCCGCCCTCGCTCGCCGCCAGGGTGCGGGCCCCGTAGACCGGGCCGCCGGAGACCGGCTCGACCGTGAGCGCGTAGGTGCCCTTCAGGCCGCCGGGGACCGGGGGTTCGATGTCCTGGGTGGTGCCGGCCTTGATCGTGTACGTCTTCGACACCGGGGTCCCGCCCTCGCTGCCGGCCGAGGCGGTGACCTTGACCGTGGCGGCGGCGTTGGGGGCCGTCAGGGACAGGGTGCTGTCCTTGCCGCTGTTGTCCGCGGACGTCGCGCGCGTGCCGACGGGGCGGCTGGCCGGGATGAACGCCGTCTCCTGCTTGTCGCCCTTGCCCCGCACGACCCGCAGGGCCGCCACGACCGGCACGGACCGGTCCGTCGGCGTCAGGACCAGGGAGCCCGCCTCACCGCGGGTGACGTCGCCCAGGTCGACGGCGGTCGTCATGCCGCCCTTGACGTGCACGGTCTCGTGGCCGGCCGGCGTGATCAGCCCGGAGGGGGAGGCCAGGCGCACCTTCAGGTCCGCGTCGGCGTCGGCGGGCGTGAAGGCGACCAGGCGCACGGAGGTGGCGTCCTTGGGGAGACCGGGCAGGACCAGGCTGCCCGACGGGTCGGCGGACGCGGCCAGCCAGTCACCGCCGAGCTTGTCGTCCAGGGCCTGCACGGCGGCGCCCACGCGTCCGCTGCGGACATTGACGTGCACCGTGAGGTTGGTCTGCCGCTCGTCGGTGAGGGTGGACAGCAGGACCGGCTCGCTGGAGTGCGGCGGGACCGTGATGCCCTCCCCCACCGCGGACTTCAGGGCGCCGTCCTTGCCGTAGAGCTCGATGTCGACCACGGCCGCCGAGTCGTCGGGGTTGGTCAGGTGGACGTAGTCGGTGCGGTCGGCGTCCGTGCTGGCTCCCGGGAACCAGAAGTCGGTGTCCGGAGCGGTGCAGTTGACGCCCTGCAGGCCCCGGCCGGTCCCCGCGGCGACCTCGGTCGTCTCCTGGACGGTCCAGCCGGGCGCGAACCGGCCGTCCGCGGTCCCGACGAGGGCGGGCGCGTCGCCGCCGGAGCTGTCGCCGGTGACCGGCTTGCCGGGCTCCTTGGGAGTCAGCACGGGTTTCGCGGGCTTGCCCTCGCCGGACTTCCCGTCGTCCTTGCCCTTGCCTTCGTCCTTGCCGTCGGCCGGGGCGTCCGCCGACTCCTCCGTGGCCGCCCGCAGTTCGGCCTTGCCGCCGCTCCCGGTGCCCTTCGTGACGGGCGTGAAGGAGGTGTAGGACGTCTCGGCGAGGTCGGACGTGCTGGGCGCCGGGCACAGCAGGCTCGTGCGCTCCACGGGCAGTTGGGCGGCCGCCTTGGCGGCGGTGTCCGTGCCCGGGGCGTCCGGAGCGGACAGCGCGGCGAAGCCGGTGACGGCGGCGAGCGCGGTCGTGCCGGCGATCAGGGACAGGGTGGTGCGGTTCACTGCTGGCTCCCGTCGGGACGCTCACTGCCCGTGCCGTGGGGGTGGTGCGGCTGCGCCGGGTCGTACGGCGTGTCGTAGCCCTGCTGGTAGGCCTGGTCGTAGCCCTGCTGGTCGTACGGCGGGTTCTGGCCCTGCCCCCCGTACGCGTACGGGTCGTACTGGCCGCCCTGGTAGGGGTCCGCCTGGTACTGCTGCCCGTAGGCGTCCGCCGGGTACTGGGCGTTCTGGTACTGGTCGCCGTAGCCCGCGTACTCGCCGGCCTGGTAGCCGGCGTTGTCCCACGCACCGTAGTTCTGCTGCTGGGGTACCGCCGCCGGCGGCTGCTCCGGCTGCGGGGGCGGGAACTCCTCGGGGCCCGAGGTCTCCTCGGCCTCGGTCTCGGCCTCCGCCTGGGCGCGCAGGCGCCGGGCGCGGCGGCCCTCGCCGGCGACGGCCTGCGCCGGGACGGCCGGCTCCTCGGGGAGGTCGTCGTCGATGTCGCGGCGCCGGCCGGGCAGGGCGAGCACCACCAGGACGACGGCGAGCAGGCCCTGGGCCCACAGCCAGGCCGTGTGGCCGATCGGGTCGTCGTAGGTGACGTCCAGCCTGCCGCCGGCGGCGGGGAGTTCGAAGCCCTGGGCCCAGCCGTCGACCGTGGTGCGGGTCAGCGGCTTGCCGTCGAGCGTGGCGGACCAGCCGTCGGAGGCGGAGTCGGCGAGGCGCAGCACGCGTCCGTCCGCGCCGGTCGGGATCGTCGTGTGGATGTCGACGGGTCCGGCGGCGACGGGCTGCGGGGTACCGGAGGATCCGGAGGCGGGGGCGATGGTGGCGCGCGCGACCTCACGGTTGACGCGCCACAGGGCGCCGCCGTCCTGCTGGCTGAGGGGGGTCAGGCCGGGCGTGGCGTCGAGGACGCGGGTCACCTCGCGGGGCGCGCCCTGGTGGACGAGGACATAGCGCACGGCGAAGCCGCCGAGCTGGTCGGCCTGGTCGGCGCCGGAACCGGCGACCAGGTTGGCGACGACCTTGTCGAGCCTGCCGTTCTCACCGTCGGCGGCGGCGATCTCGCCGTCGCCGAGGCGGGCGCCGGAGCCGCGGACCAGCATGTAGCCGACATGGGCGCCGGAGTCGCTGTCGAGGACGAGGGTGCGGGCCTGGTCGCGGGTGCCGCTCTCCTCGGCGACGAACGCCGGGACCTGGGTCGGGTCGCGCCGCTCCAGCGGGCCGTCGGCGCCCCGGATCATCCAGCCGGCGGCGATGAGCAGCGGGCCCGCGGCCGAGGCGAAGGCGATCAGCACGGCGACCGGCTGGCGCCAGCCGAAGCTCTGCTCGGCCACCCGCGCGCGTGCCCCGTCGGCGCCGAGCGCGGCGGCGGCCAGCAGGGAGATGCCGTAGACGAGGGTCGCCGGGCCGGCCCAGGTGGAGCCGTTGGACAGGACCGCGAAGACGAAGCCGGTCAGGGCGACCGCCCAGGCCGTCCAGATGCCCGACTGGCGTTCCGAGCGCACCAGGGCGGCGAGGGCGGCCAGCACGATGCCGATGAGCATGAGGCCGCTGACGGTGCCGGGGCCGCCCGGGCTGGCGCCGAGCAGGTCCAGGGCGGAGGCGGCCGAGGGGCCGTAGTCGAGGCCCGCTTCCTTGAGGAAGCCGAAGGGCAGCAGCGTCAGCGACCAGGGCGCGAGGAGCAGCAGGGGGGTGCCGAGCTGGGCGAGGAACCGCAGCCCGTACGCCGTGATGTCGCTCCGGCGCAGCACCAGCAGTCCGATGCCGAGGAGCAGCGCGATGGGCCACACGATCGGCGTGAAGGCGGTGGTGATGGTCAGCAGCAGTGCGTACGCCCAGGTGGCGCGCCAGCTGCCGCGGGCTCCGGCGGAGTTCGTCAGGCCGCCGGCCGCGATGCCCGCGCGGGCGATGAGCGGCAGCAGCACGGCCAGGACGGCGGTGCCGATGCGGCCGCCGGCGAGGGCGCCGGTGGCGGCGGGCAGGAAGGCGTAGACGACGGCCGCCCAGGCGCGCAGCAGCCGGGACTCGACGAGCGGGCGGGAGGCGAAGTAGGCGGCGACTCCGGCCAGGGGCACCGAGCCGACGAGCAGGACCGTGACGGCGAGGCCGGTCGAGCCGAACAGCAGGGACGCCAGCATGGCCACGAGCGCGACGTACGGCGGCGCCGATGAGGTGCCGCCGGCGCCGACCGGATGCCAGGCGTCCAGGTAGCGCGACCACAGCTCGGCGGAGTCGGCCGGGGCGGGCAGCAGGGCGCCGCCCGCGAGCGCGCCGCCGCCCAGGAGCTGACGGCAGGCGACCAGGGAGACGAGCAGCAGCACCAGGAAGAGCACCGGGCCGGGCTTGCGCGCGATGCGCTTGAGCCGGGCGAACTGCTCGATCTCCAGGAAGTCGGCGTCGTCGCCGCCGGGGCCCGACTCGACGGCGCTGCCGTGCCGTCCCGCGCCGGCGGCGACCTCCGGGTCGGAGCGGCCGACGAGGCTGCTCGCGACCTGCTCGACGGTGACGCGGACGGTCGCGCCGGGCGGCGGGAACAGCGCCCGCAGCTCGCCCTTGTCGATCTGGGGTGCGCCTCTGCCGCGCCGCCCGGCGAGGATCCGCTCGGGCCGGAGCAGCGTGCCCAGCAGGCCGCGGATCTCGTCGACGGCCTGCCCTGGGACCTTGCCGACGAGGTAGGCCACGGTCCGCAGCAGGGTGCCGAGCACGATCCGCAGCATCACCCAGGGGAGTGCGGCCGTACGCGAGTTGACGAGGAGGGTGTAGACGGCGCCGGCCTTGTCGACCTTGTGCGGGGAGGCGGCCGTGCGGCCCATGCAGTCGACCGTGCGGCGCTCGCGGCTGGATGCCTCGGCGTGGCGGACGACCGCCTCGGGGGCGACCAGGACGCGGTAGCCGGCCGCGTGCGCGCGCCAGCACAGGTCGACGTCGTCTCGCATGAGGGGCAGGTTGCGGTCGAATCCGCCGAGCTGCTCGAAGACGTCGCGGCGGACGAGCATGCCGGCGGTGGACACCGAGAGCACGGTCCGGACGTGGTCGTGCTGGCCCTGGTCCTGCTCGCGGCGGTCGAGGCCGGTCCAGCGGCGGCCGGAGTTGGCGATGGAGACGCCGACCTCCAGCAGCTGCCGCCGGTCGTACCAGCCGCGGAGCTTGGGGCCCACGACGGCGACGTCGTCGCGGCCCAGCTCGTACTCGTTCTCCACGACCCGCAGCAGCTGGGCGAGGGCGTCCGGGTCCGGGGCGCAGTCGTCGTGCAGCAGCCACAGCCACTGCACCGGCTCGCCGTGCGGGAGCTCGGGCAGGTCGTAGGCGTCGTCGCGCCACGAGCGCGTGACCGGGTCCCAGCCGCTGGGGCGCTTCAGGTACGGCAGCTCGTCGGGGGTGAGGACCGGGGCGGTGCGGCCGCACTCCTCGACGGCCTGGCCGAAGCCGGTACGGCGGGCGAGGTGCAGCACCCGGTCGGCGCCGAGAGCGTCGGTGACCAGCTCGGCGGAGGCGTCCGCGCTGCCGGTGTCGGCGCCCATCGCGTACTGGACGGGGCGCTCCTGGCCGAGCAGCCCGGCGAGCGCGTCGGGCAGCCAGCGGGCGCCGTCGTGGGAGACGAGGACCGCGGTCACCACATGACGCGGGAACTCAGGTGTGGCAGCGGCGTCGTGATGGGCTGCCGAGTGGCTGTGCACGGACATCGAGGTACGGGCCCCGGTTCGGTGGACTGCGGTGGACGCCCGCGCCCGGAGGGGGCGGTGGGGTGTCTCGGACGAGCGACCACACTATCGGCTGCACGGAAGACGGCCCGCCGCCTGTGGATAACCCACGGACGACGGGCCGTTCACGCAGAGGGGCGGGGGTCAGACGGCCGCCTTCTTCAGCCGGCGGCGCTCCCGCTCGGACAGGCCGCCCCAGATGCCGAATCGCTCGTCGTTGGCGAGGGCGTACTCAAGGCACTCGGAGCGGACCTCGCAGGCGAGGCAGACCTTCTTGGCCTCCCTGGTCGAGCCGCCCTTCTCGGGGAAGAAGGACTCGGGGTCGGTCTGGGCGCACAGCGCGCGCTCCTGCCAGCCGAGTTCCTCGTCCGCGTCGTCGACCAGCAGTTGCTGCACCGTCTCGGTCATGTGCGCCCCTCGTCTGTCTTCGCGTCCCCGTGATCTAGCCGTTACCGATTCCGGCTGAACGACACGAGTGAAATTACAAGTGTGCTGCTCCGGGCGAGTCAAGCCGAGATCTGCTATTGAGCCCCTTATTCACTCTGCGGAACCAAGCCCATGCGGAAAGTGTTCAAATCACCATAAACCGTGACACACGGGTGGAGCCCGCGAGGGCCCACACCTTCCGCCGGACCCCTCGCAGACCTCTACGGAGAAGGACGCCCAGGAGTTCGATCTCGTTCCGACACGCACGTCGAAGCGAAACGGATCACAGTCGGATCACGACTACGCAACGGGGTTTGTGCGCCCGGTTGGACGCCATGTGTCCCGGGCGGGCCATGAACAAACCTTTCATCTGAGCGATCGACCGGATGAGGTGAACCACGTCCCACATACCGGGTGTCGAGTTGACAGTGAAGGTGTGAACCGGTGTCCTTGTGGGCATGCTCGCGAACTTGGCACTCACCACGACCCGCACCGCCGGGTCCCACGGTGCTGCCCGCGCTCGCTGTAGCTGTTGCTGTCCCAGCTGTTGAGCCCCTCCCGCTCCAGCTGAAGGCCGAGCCACCACCCGTACCTCGGCTCCGTTCCCTCTGACCTTCTTTCACTGAGGAACCACGCACCCCATGAACAGCGACAGCGACCTCCAGATCGCCGGCGACATCCTCGAAGTCACGCACCTTCTCCAGACCCCCCGCGAGCACCCGGCCACCGTCGCCGAGTTCGTCGGCCTGGCCCGCTCCCTCGCCGAGGACCGCTCCCAGTGGGAGCACCTCGTCCGCTACGACGCCACCAGCCGCTGGTACCACCGGCTGCGCACCGGCCCCGGCTACGAGGTGTGGCTGCTGTCCTGGGTGCCCGGCCAGGGCAGCGGGCTGCACGACCACGGCCGCTCCTCCGGTGTGCTGACCGTGCTGGACGGCACCCTGACCGAGCGCACGGAGCGGGGCACACGCGCCTTGCGGGCGGGCGCGCAGCGCGTGTTCGCGCCGGGGTACGTGCACGAAGTCGTCAACGACGCGCTGGAGCCGGCGGTGAGCCTGCACGTCTACTACCCGGGCCTCACCGAGATGCCGATGCACACGGCCCCGCACTGCGAGGCCCGGGCCCTGCCGGGTGCCGTGACTGCCTGACCCGGATGTCGTAGCCGCCTGCAAGACTGTCGCCCATGCGCATTGTGGTTCTGGCAGGCGGCATCGGCGGTGCCCGGTTCCTGCGTGGTCTGAAGCGGGCCGTCCCGGACGCGGACATCACGGTCATCGGCAACACCGGGGACGACATCCACCTCTTCGGGCTGAAGGTCTGCCCGGACCTCGACACGGTGATGTACACGCTCGGCGGCGGCATCAACGAGGAGCAGGGCTGGGGGCGCGCCGACGAGACCTTCCACCTCAAGGAGGAACTCGCGGCGTACGGCGTCGGGCCCGAGTGGTTCGGTCTCGGCGACCGGGACTTCGCCACCCACATCGTGCGGACACAGATGATCGGCGCCGGATACCCGCTGAGCGCGGTGACGCAGGCGCTGTGCGACCGCTGGAAGCCGGGCGTGCGGCTGATCCCCATGTCCGACGACCGCGTCGAGACGCATGTGGCCGTCGAGATCGACGGCGAGACCAAGGCGATCCACTTCCAGGAGTACTGGGTACGGCTGCGCGCCTCGGTGCCCGCCCGGGCCGTCGTGCCGGTCGGCGCCGACCAGGCGAAGCCCGCGCCGGGCGTCCTGGAGGCCATCGCCGAGGCGGACGTGATCCTCTTCCCGCCGTCCAACCCGGTCGTGTCGATCGGCACGATCCTCGCCGTGCCCGGCATCCGGGAGGCGATCGCCGACGCCGGGGTACCGGTCGTCGGCCTCTCCCCCATCGTCGGCGACGCGCCCGTGCGGGGCATGGCCGACAAGGTGCTCGCCGCCGTGGGCGTCGAATCGACCGCGACGGCGGTGGCCGAGCACTACGGGTCGGGCCTGCTGGACGGCTGGCTCGTGGACTCGGTGGACGCCGCAGCGGTGGACCAGGTCGAGGCGGCCGGGATCCGCTGCCGGGCCGTGCCGCTGATGATGAGCGACGCCGACGCGACCGCGCGGATGGCCCAGGAGGCACTGGCACTGGCCGAGGAGGTGCGCGGGGCGTGAGCGGCGAGGCGCAAGGAGCCGCCGGGTACCGGGTGTGGGCCCTGGGCGGGATACCGGAGGTCGCGGCCGGGGACGACCTGGCCAAGCTGATCGCGGACGCCGAGCCCGGCCTGGCCGACGGGGACGTGCTGCTCGTCACCTCGAAGATCGTGTCCAAGGCGGAGGGCCGGATCGTGCGGGCCGCCGACCGGGAGGCCGCGATCGACGCGGAGACGGTCCGGGTGGTGGCCCGGCGCGGCGCCCTGCGGATCGTGGAGAACCGGCAGGGCCTGATCATGGCCGCGGCCGGTGTCGACGCGTCCAACACCCCGTCCGGGACGGTGCTGTTGCTGCCCGAGGACCCGGACGCGTCCGCCCGTGCCATCCGCGACGGACTGCGCGACGCCCTCGGCGTCGACGTCGGCGTCGTCGTCACCGACACCTTCGGCCGGCCCTGGCGCGCCGGGCTCACGGACGTCGCAATCGGGGCCGCCGGAGTGCGCGTGCTCGACGATCTGCGCGGCGGCACGGACGCGTACGGCAATCCGCTCAGTGCCACCGTCGTCGCCACGGCCGACGAACTCGCCGCCGCGGGCGACCTGGTCAAGGGCAAGGCCGCGGGGCTGCCCGTGGCCGTGGTGCGCGGGCTTCCGCACCTGGTGGCGGAAGGCGAGGACGGCGAGGGAGCGCGGGCCATGGCCCGCGGCGCGCGTGACGACATGTTCCGCCTCGGCACCTCGGAGGCGGTACGGCTGGCCGTGACCCAGCGGCGCACGGTCCGGTCCTTCACCGACGAGCCCGTCGACGCGGATGCCGTACGGCGGGCCGTGGCCGCGGCCGTGACCGCCCCGGCGCCGCACCACACGACACCCTGGCGGTTCGTCCTGCTGGAGTCAGAGGAGTCGCGCACACGGCTGCTCGACGCCATGCGGGACGCCTGGATCGCCGATCTGCGGCGGGACGGCAAGGGCGAGGAGTCCATCGCCAAGCGGGTCCGGCGCGGGGACGTGCTGCGCAACGCGCCCTACCTCGTCGTCCCCTGCCTGGTCATGGACGGCTCCCACACGTACGGCGACCCGCGGCGGGACGGCGCCGAGCGGGAGATGTTCGTGGTCGCCGCCGGTGCCGGCGTGCAGAACTTCCTGGTCGCGCTCGCCGGGGAGCGGCTGGGGTCGGCCTGGGTGTCGTCGACGATGTTCTGCCGGGACGTGGTGCGCGAGGTGCTGGAACTGCCCGCGGACTGGGACCCGATGGGCGCGGTCGCGGTCGGGCATCCGGCCGGGGAACCGCGGCCGCGGCCCGGGCGGGACGCGGGGGCGTTCATCGAGGTGCGGTGACAGGCGCCGGGCGGCGCCTACGCTCGTAGGGCTGCTCCTTCACGGATCCCAGGGACGACATTCATGGCAGGACGGTTCGCTCAGCGGCCCACACTCCCCCACAGCCCGAAAGGCGTGGGAGGTACCCCCATGCCTGTGCGCGGCGGGCAGGTCGCCGTGCCCGCGGGTGTGCCCCGGCAGGCGGCGGGGCCCGGCCGGGTGCGCGCGTGGGTGCCGGACGGGCCGCTGGATCTCGGCCTGGTCCTCGGGCCGCTGCGGCGCGGGCCCGGCGACCCGACGTTCCGGGCGACACCGGACGGATCCGTGTGGCGGACCAGCCTCACTCCGGCCGGCCCGGGGACGCTCCGGGTGTGCGCGTACGGCGATGGGGTGCGCGGGGAGGCCTGGGGGCCCGGGGCGGAGTGGCTGCTGGAGGGATTGCCCGAGCTGCTCGGGGCCGCGGACGATCCGTCGGCGTTCGTGCCGCGGCACCGGCTGCTGGCGTCGGCCCGGCACCGGCGGCCGGGGTTGCGGCTGACGCGGAGCGGGCTGGTGCTGGAGTCGCTGATCCCCTCGATCCTGGAGCAGAAGGTCACGACCGACGAGGCGTACCGGGCGTGGCGGCTGCTGGTGCGGAAGTTCGGGGAGCCGGCGCCGGGGCCCGCGCCCGCGCGGATGTACGTGATGCCGGCGCCTCGGACGTGGGCGCTGATTCCGTCGTGGGAGTGGCATCGGGCCGGGGTCGACAACAAGCGGGCGTCGACGATCCTGCGTGCCGTGCGGGTTGCCGCGCGGCTGGAGCAGGCGGTGGGGATGGAGCCCGGGGCGGCCCGGGCGCGGCTGGAGCTGGTGCCGGGGGTCGGGCCGTGGACCTCCGCGGAGACGGTGCAGCGCAGTCATGGGGCGGCGGACGAGGTGACGGTGGGGGATCTGCATCTGCCCGGGATCGTGGGGTGGGCGCTGGCCGGGGACCGGGATGCGGATGACGCGGTGATGCTGGAGCTGCTGGAGCCGTATGCGGGGCAGCGGCATCGGGCGGCCCGGTTGATTCTGCTGAGCGGGAGGGTGCCGGCGCGGCGGGCGCCGAAGATGCCTCGGTGGGACATCGGGCAGTTGTGAACTGTCGGAGTTGAGGAACTCGGCGTTTGTGCCGAGGTCGGGTGGGTCCGCAGCCCGGCGGAGCGGGGTGCCTCCCCCAAGCTCTTCGAGCAGGGGGGACACCCAGCGCCCACCCGTGCCGCCCCTGGCGGCACGCTTGCCCGCAGCCAAGCGGCGCGTGCCCGCAGCGGGGGCGGCGCGCAGGCCCGCAGCGGGGTGGGGGCGCATTCCCGCGGCTGGGTAGCGGGGCCCCCGCCCCCTGCAGCTTCTACTGGTCCGATGAGAAGCGGACCGCTCCCGCTGGGATGCGGGCGTCGCACCATATGCGGGCGCCCTCCAGGAGTTCGTTGTCGGGGCCGATCACCGCGCCGTCGCCTATGACCGTGCCCGTCAGGACCGAGCGCCGGCCGACGCGGGCCCGGGTGCCGATGAGGGAGTCGGTGATGACCGCACCAGGTTCGATGACCGCGCCGGGCAGGATCGTGCTGCCGAAGATCCGCGCGCCCTCCGCGACGAACGCGCCCTCGCCCACCACCGTGCCGCCCGACAGCTTGGCGTCGGAGGCGACCTGGGCCGTCGGCAGGACCAGGCGGTCGCCGCAGCGGCCGGGCACGGCGGGCGACGGGGCACGGCCGAGGACCAGGTCCGCCGAGCCGCGGACGAAGGCCGCCGGGGTGCCCAGGTCCAGCCAGTACGTCGAGTCGACCATGCCCTGGAGGTGGGCACCGGCCGACAGCAGGCCCGGGAAGGTCTCGCGTTCCACCGACACCGGCCTGCCGAGCGGGATGGCGTCGATGACCGAGCGGCGGAAGACGTACGCCCCCGCGTTGATCTGGTCGGTGACGATCTCCTCGGGCGTCTGCGGCTTCTCCAGGAACGCCAGCACCCTGCCCGTGTCGTCGGTGGGGACGAGGCCGTAGGCGCGCGGGTCGGTGACCTTGGTGAGGTGCAGCGAGACGTCCGCGCCCGTGGTCTCGTGGGTGTCGACCAGGGCCCGGATGTCGAGGCCCGTCAGGATGTCCCCGTTGAAGATCAGGACCGGGTCGTCGGGGCCGGAGTGCAGCCGCGAGGCCACGTTACGGATGGCGCCGCCCGTGCCGAGCGGCTCCTCCTCCGTGACGTACTCGATGTGCAGTCCGAGCGCGGAGCCGTCACCGAAGTACGGCTCGAAGACCTCGGCCAGATAGGACGTGGCCAGGACGATGTGCTCGACACCGGCCGCTCTCGCTCTCGCCAGCTGGTGCGTGAGGAAGGGCACCCCGGCCGCCGGGACCATGGGCTTGGGCGTGTGCACCGTGAGCGGGCGCAGCCGCGTGCCCTTGCCGCCGACCAGGAGGATCGCTTCTGTCACGTGTCGTCTCTGCTTCCTGCCGGGACCGGCCGAACTGTCTTTCGGCCGGTCAGTGTATGCAGACCGTTCCGTGGCGCCTTCGCTGGCCGTGCGGCATTACGTCCCATGTCCCCGCATGCCCCCCGACGGCGGTCGAACGTGTACTCAGCGGCCCTGGTAGCGGGCCGCCTTGGAGCGGGCCGAGCCGAGCTTTCCGTAGAGCTTGCGTCCCGGGCACTCGGTCTTGAAGCCGTCCCGGTGCCCCGAGATCACGTTCAGCCGTACCTTCTTGCCCTTCCGGTGGAGATTGCTGCCGGCCGACGTCAGGTACGTCTTCCCCTTCGGGTTCACCCGGTACAGCCCCAGCTTCCAGGCGGTCAGCCGGGCGATGGCCTTGACCGCCGAATTCGACGGCTTCGTGGCACCGTACGACCCGAGGACGGCGATCCCCATGCTGTTGCTGTTGAAACCCAGGGTGTGCGCGCCGAGGACCGGTTTCGCCACGCCCCCGGCGCGGCCCTCGTAGATCTTTCCGCACTTGTCGATGAGGAAGTTGTAGCCGATGTCCCGCCATCCCATGCTCTTGACGTGGTAGCGGTAGATACTGCGAATGAGTGACGGGACCTGCGAGCAGCGGTAGTTGTTGCCGCTGGCCGTGTGGTGCACGAAGGCCGCCTTGACCTTCTTCGTGTACCGGAAGCCGCTCTCGCGCAACCCCTCGTTCGCCCCCCAGCCGCGCCGCGTGACGATACCCGGGCGCGGGCCGACGTACGGCTTGGCCTGCCGCTGCTGCTCCGTCAGCCCGCCGGGGTCGAGGGCGAGGTACTCCTGCTCGGCCCGGGCGCGGCTCAGTGCCGCGATCTCGGTGGCGCCGAGGGCGACGAGGCCGGCGTTGGCGGTGGAGGCTTCGGTGCGGGCGGAGGTCTCGGCGTTCGGGGCGCCGGCGGCGCGGGACTCCTCCTCGTCGCCGGAGGATGCGCCGTCGTCCTCGCCGGGATCGACGAGTTCGAGGCGGAGGCCGGAGGGCAGCGGGGGCGCCGCGGGCAGATCGCGAGCGTCCGGGGTCTGCTCCGCCGAGTGGCCGGCCCCGGAGCGGACCCGGACTTCCACGCCGTCGGAGTCGCCCACCCACAGCGGGGCGGTGGCACCGCGGACGCGGCCCGAGGCCCTCTCGGTGGTGTCCGGGTCGGCGGCGTGGTCGGCGTTGTGGGTCTCCACGTCCTGCCAGCCCGACCAGGTGCCGGTGCCGGCGTCGCGGGTGCGGACCTGGACGCGGCCGTGCAGTTCGGCGGTGGGGTCGTCCCAGACGACGCCCACGAGGGAGAAGTGGCGTACGGCCCGGCGGGGCAGGCCCTGCTCGGCGGAGGAGGGTGCGGAGGGAGTGGCGCGGTTGCGGGTGAGGGGTTCGAGGGGGAGGGACTGGGTGCTGCCGGCGGCGTACGGTTCGGCCACCCGCCGGCCGGCCGGGGTCGTGGCCGGGGTCCCCGCGTGGGGCCCGGGTCTCGCCGTCGTCGCGGCTTCTGAGGCCGGCACCGGTCTCGCCGTCGCCGCGAGGGCGGGAGGGGTGAGGGGAAGGGCCAGAGCGGCCGCACAGGTGACACCGATCGAGGAAGCAAGGAATCCACGCATGCCCCTGATCTTGGACATAGTCATACAACTCTGTCCATTTGGGATTTGACGGACTGTCGGCCGGGTTCGGCCGAACCGGTGGCGGATGCCCGGCGGGGCGGTGGCCGGGCCGCTGGGCGCAGGGTCGTGCGCCGCGTACGCTTGCGCGGATGAACGCCACCGATCGCACCCCCGCCGACCTGCTGGGTTCCGCGCTCGCCGCGGATCCGGGACGTCCCCTGGTGACCTTCTACGACGACGCCACGGGCGAACGGGTCGAACTGTCCGTGGCCACCTTCGCCAATTGGGTGGCCAAGACCGCCAACCTCCTCCAGGACGAACTGTCCGTCGAGCCCGGCGACCGGGTGGCGCTGCTGCTGCCCGCGCACTGGCAGACCGCGGTGTGGCTGCTGGCGTGTGCGTCGGTGGGCGTCGTCGCGGACGTGTCCGGGGATGCCCGGGCGGCCGATGTCGTGGTGAGCGGGCCGGACCGGCTGGAGGAGGCCCGGGCCTGCTCCGGCGTGCGGATCGCGATGGCGCTGCGCCCGCTCGGCGGACGGTTTCCGCAGGCTCCCGAGGGGTTCACCGACTACGCGGTGGAAGTCCCTGGGCAGGGTGACCGGTTCGTGCCGTACGCCCCCGTGGATCCGGAGGGGCCCGCGCTGATCGTGGCCGGGCGGGAGTTCAGCGGGGCCGAGGTGGTCGAACGGGCCCGGGCCGAGGCGACGGCGCTGGGCCTGACCGGGCCGGGGTCGCGGATCCTGTCGGCGCTGCCGTACGACACGTGGGACGGGCTGAACGCGGGGCTGTACGGGCCCCTGACCACGGGAGGTTCCGTGGTGCTTTGCCGGCATACGGAGCAGGCCGGGGAGGGCGTACTGGACAAGCGGGTGGAGAGCGAGCGGGTCACGACGATCGCCCGCGGCACCGCGGGCCGGTAGCCGGGCCCCCCGTACGGCCCATCCCCACCCACCCCCCGCCCTCCGTTCGCGCCATGGTCGTAGGAGCGGTGCGCGCGGGGCGCTCCTAGGTCAGGAGGGGTGGTTGCTGCCGTGGGCAACAGGGTCGGTCCGGGCGCGGGGTCGTCCGCCAGCGGGCGGGGACTCGTGCGGCGGCGCCGGCGGCGGTGGGTGCGGATCACGGCGTTCGGGGTCACCGGTGCCCTCGTGGCCGCCGGCGGGGTCGGCTGGGCCGTGTACGCGAAGCTCAGCGGGAACATCACCCCCGACGAGGCGGCCGCCGCCGAGCTCGCCCGCTACGACCGGGAGCGGCCCACCTCCCTGGTCAAGGACGCCCGGAACATCCTGCTGATCGGGTCGGACTCGCGGGAGGGCACCGGCAACGCCCGTTACGGACGGGACTCCGGCACCGAGCGCTCCGACACCACGATCCTGCTGCATCTGTCCGCCGGCCGGGACAACGCCACCGCCGTCTCCATCCCCCGGGACCTGATGGTGGACCTGCCGGCCTGCCGGCGTCCGGACGGGTCCCGCAGCGCGCCCCGGTTCGCCATGTTCAACCAGGCCTTCCAGATCGGCGGCTCGGCCTGCACCATCCGCACCGTGGAGAAGCTGACCGACGTCCGCGTCGACCACCACGTCGTCGTCGACTTCCACGGCTTCAAGGCGATGGTCGACGCGGTCGACGGCGTCGAGGTGTGCCTGCGGCAGCCGATCGACGACCGGGCCGCCAAGCTGCGGCTGCCCGCCGGGCGCGTGACGCTGAACGGCGAGCAGGCCCTCGGCTACGTGCGTGCCCGCAAGACCCTGGGCGACGGCAGCGACACCGAGCGGATGGAGCGCCAGCAGCGATTCCTCGGGGCACTCGTCAACAAGGTGCGCAGTAATGACGTCCTGCTGAATCCGGCGAAGCTCTATCCCGTGCTGGACGCCGCCACCTCGTCCCTCACCACCGACCCGGAACTGGCGAGCTTGCGTGGTTTGTACGCACTCGTGCGCGGCCTGCGCGACATCCCCATGGAACAAGTGCAATTCCTGACCGTCCCCCGGGAATCGTACGCCTACGACGCCAATCGCGACCAACTCGTGGAGCCCGCCGCAAGGCGGCTGTTCGAGCGGCTGCGTACGGACACACCGGTGGTCGTAAAGGACAACGGCCCACGTGAGGGGTCGTACGGGGATTCATATCCGGGCCCCTTTCGCGAGCCCGCCGTCACCGTTTCTCCCCCACCGACGTTTCGGGGGAACACGGCAGCCGAGGACACCTGTGGGTAAAGCGGGCACCAAGGTCGCTCCAAGGCAATGAGCTCTTCACCAGGGAAATGGGCGAATTGCCCAACTGTAGGGAAGTGCAATGTGTCACCGTCGTCGCTCGGCACCGAAAGGGACGGTTAGTGTGAGCGATCCGGTGCGCCCGGCTCTGAGGGAAGGTCCCGAGGTCGCGCACTGTGTGACCGAGACCGGAGCGCCTTGCAGGGGGGAAGGCGCCGCGTGCCCCGACGGAGGAAACAGGCAACCGTGGACGCGCAAGGCCGTGGGCGGGCGGACGACATCGATCCCGCAGATCAGTGGGTGCTCAACCCGAACACCGGTGAATACGAACTGCGACTGGGGAGTTCCGCGCCGCAGTCGGGTGTCCCCTCACCCCGCAAGCCACGGCCCTCCGAGGCGGCCCCGCCGGCCCGCAGCCGTAGCGAGGCGCCCGGCCGGTCGCGGCCCGAGACGCCCGGGCGAGCGGTGCCGCCGTCGCGCAGGCGCCGCGGGGCGCCGGAGGAGCCGCTGCCGGGGCGGCGCGGACGGCGCCCGGCGAAGAAGGCCGCCAAGGGCCGGAAGGTCCTGCTGTGGACCGGCGGCGCGATGGCGTTCGTCCTGGTCGCCGGCGCGGGTGCCGCGTACTTCTACATCGAGCACCTGAACGACAACATCGCGTCGGTCTCCGACGACGGCGCGAGCACCGGTGGCTTCAGCAAGGACAAGGCGATCAACATCCTGCTGATCGGCACCGACAAGCGCACCGGCAAGGGCAACGGCAGCTACGGCGACGCGGGCAGTGTCGGGCACGCCGACACCACGATCCTGCTGCACGTCTCCAAGGACCGTTCGAACGCGACCGCGCTGAGCATCCCGCGCGACCTGATCGTCGACGTGCCGGACTGCCCGACGACACAGGAGGACGGCACGCAGAAGATCATCCCCGGCACGCAGCAGGTCCGCTTCAACACGAGCCTCGGCCAGGACGGCCGTACGCCCAGCTGCACGATGCGGACCGTGACCGAGCTGACCGGGGTCAAGCCGGACAACTTCATGGTCGCGGACTTCAACGCGGTCAAGACGCTGACCAGCGCGGTGGGCGGGGTCGAGGTCTGTGTGGGCAAGGACCTCGACGACCCGGACTCCCACCTGAAGCTGTCCAAGGGCATGCACACCATCGAGGGCGAGCAGGCGCTGGCCTTCGTGCGTACCCGGCACGCCGTCGGTTTCGGCGGTGACCTGAGCCGGATCGGGCTGCAGCAGCAGTTCCTGAGCGCGCTGATGCGCAAGCTGAAGTCCAACGACACCCTCACCAGCCCGTCCAAGATGCTCGACCTGGCCGAGGCGGGCACGAAGGCGCTGACCGTCGATTCGCAGCTGGACAGCATAGGCAAGCTGAAGGACCTCGGCCTGGAGCTGGGCAAGCTCAACACCGAGAACCTGACCTTCACCACCACCCCGGTGATCGACAACCCGACGGAGAAGGTCAAGGCCACGGTCGTGCTCAACGAGTCGACGGCCCCGCAGGTCTTCGACATGATCAAGAACGACGTCTCCTTCACCGCCGTCAAGGAGCGGAAGAAGAAGGAGGCCGCCGCGGTCGCCGCCCGGCTGAAGGGCACCAAGGCCCCGGCCTCCGAGGTGCGGGTGCGGATCCTCAACGGCGGTGCCGTCGCCGGCAGCGCCCAGGAGACCCTCAGCTGGCTGCAGAACGAGGAGGGCGTGACCAAGTCGGAGAACGCCGGCAACGCGCCCGCCCCGCTGGCGAAGACGACCCTGGAGTACGCGCCCGACCAGGCCGACCAGGCCCGCCGCCTCGCGGACCTCATGGGTCTGTCCGGGTCCGCGATGAAGCCCGGCGAGAGCGTGACCAACGACCAGGGGCTGCCCGCGATGACGCTGACCCTGGGCAAGGACTTCGAAGGGGCGGGCGTCTCCCTCACCGCGCCCGCCAAGGCACCGGAGGGGGTGCAGAAGTCCACCGCGGACAAGGTGGAGTGCGCCAAGTGACGCGCATTCACTTCGCATTCGCCGAACTTCCTTCAAACATATGGGCGGGATTGCCCAGTTGTGAGAACGTGCAATTTCTCACCCACGTCGCTTGACGCCGAAGTGTGCGGATAGTGTGTGCGATCCAGTGCTCTCACCCATGAGCTCCGTCCTGGGGGAGTGCACTGCTTGACCAGCACCGTGCGCCGTCCGGGGGAGGGCGCCGCGTGGCCCGACGGAGGAACAGGCAACCGTGGACGCGCAAGGCCGTGGGCGGGCGGACGACGTCGATCCCGCAGACCAGTGGGTACTCAACCCGAACACCGGCGAATACGAGCTGCGACTGGCCCCTTCCACAGCGCAGTCGTCCGTACCCGGCCCACGCGGTTCCGGTGGCCGCGGCACGGCCGGTGCGGCAGGTGCCCGCCGGACCGCCCCCGCCCGGCGTCCCGCCAAGGCACCCGGCGATGAGACCTCCTCCCCGCGCAGACGCACCACCGCCCCGGCCGACACGGCCGCGAGCCGGCGCGGGCGCCGCCCGGTGCCGAAGAAGGCGAAGGGCAAGAAGGTCCTGATGTGGACCGGCGGTTCACTGGCCTTCGTACTGATCGGGGCGAGCGGGGCCGCCTACCTCTACTACGAGCACCTCAACAACAACATCACGTCCGTCTCCGACGACGGCGCCGGCACCGGCGGGTTCAGCAAGGACCGCGCGATCAACATCCTGCTGATCGGCACCGACAAGCGCACCGGCAAGGGCAACGAGGGCTACGGCGACAAGAACAGCGCCGGGCACGCGGACACCACGCTGGTGCTGCACGTCTCCAAGGACCGTACGAACGCGACGGTGCTGAGCATCCCGCGCGACCTGATCACCGACATCCCGGACTGTCCGACGACGCAGGAGGACGGCTCGGAGAAGGTCATCCCGGGCCAGCAGCGCACCCGCTTCAACAACAGCCTGGGGCAGGAGGACCGCACCCCGAGCTGCACCATGCGCACGATCACCGAGCTCACCGGGCTGAAGATGGACCACTTCATGGTGGCCGACTTCAACGCAGTCAAGACGCTGACCAGCGCGGTGGGCGGGGTCGACGTCTGTCTGGCCAAGGACATCAAGGACCCCGACTCCAAGCTCGACCTGCCCAAGGGCGAACACACGATCGAGGGCGAGGAGGCGCTGGCCTTCGTCCGTACCCGGCACTCCGTGGGCTTCGGCGGTGACCTGAGCCGGATCGAGCTGCAACAGCAGTTCCTGGGCTCGATGCTGCGCAAGCTGAAGTCCAACGACACCCTCACCAGCCCGTCCAAGATGGTCAAGCTGGCCGAGGCGGGCACCAAGGCGCTGACCGTCGACTCACAGATCAGCACGATCAAGAAGCTGGCCGATCTCGGGGCCGAGCTGGGCAAGTTCGACACCAAGAATCTGACGTTCGCCACGGTGCCGGTCGACGACAACCCCGCGGAGAAGGTCAAGGCCACGGTGGTCCTGAAGGAGCCCCAGGCCCAGCAGCTCTTCGCGATGGTCCGGGACGACGTGTCGCTGACCGACGTGAAGCAGCAGAAGAAGAAGGAGAAGGCCGCCGAGGCCGCCCGGCTGAAGGGCACCAAGGCCCCGGCCTCCGAGGTGCGGGTACGGATCCTCAACGGCGGTGCCGTCGCCGGCAGCGCCCAGGAGACCCTCAGCTGGCTGCAGGTCCAGGAGGGCGTGACCAAGTCCGAGAACGCGGGCAACGCGGAGCAGCCGCTCGCGAAGACCACGCTGGAGTACGGGCCCGACCAGGCCGGCCAGGCCCGCCGGCTCGCCGCCATCATGGGCCTGTCCGGGTCCGCGATGAAGCCGGGCAAGAGCGTGACCAACTCCCAGGGCGTGCCCGCGATGACGCTGACCCTCGGCAAGGACTTCGAGGGTGCGGGCGTACCCCTCACCACTCCGGCGAAGGTTCCGGAGGACGTTCAGAAGGCCACGGCCGACAAGGTCGAGTGCGCGAAGTGACCTGACCGTCCCGTCCTGCGTCTAACAGGTGGACGGAACATGCCCGGACGAATCGGCCGGGTGTACATCCGACCGGGCATGTCAGTGGTCCAACCAGTAGCGGAGACGGCCGTGCGCCGGCGGAACACCGGGGGAACCCGTGGTCCGGGCGGGCACGGGTCGCCCGCGATCCGAACACGACGCGGGGCGGACCCGTGGGTACGCCGTAGGGGTGGGGAGGCAGGGCATGGCGCAGAGTGACGTGCGCGGAGGCGGCACCCGACGCGAGTCGGGCGGCGGCCTGGCCCAGGACGAACGTCCGGGGACGGCGGCGTCCGCCGCGGGCGGGGGCGCGGAGGGCGGAGGCGGCCAGGGCCGTCGGCGCGGGCGGCGGCGCGGCGGCGGACGCCGGATAGTGCGCTGGTTCGCGCTCGTGCTGTCCGTACTGATACTCGGGACGGCCGGCGCCGGATACCTCTACTACCGCCACCTCAACGGCAACATCGACAAGGGCAAACGCAACAGCGGCGAGTCCGACGTCGAGAAGACCGGGCCCAACGCGGCGGGCCAGACCCCCCTCAACATCCTGCTGATCGGTTCCGACAGCCGGAACTCCGCGGAGAACCTCAAGCTCGGCGGCAGCAGGGACAACGTCGGCAGCAAGCCCCTGGCGGACGTGCAGATGCTCCTGCATGTCTCGGCGGACCGCGAGAGCGCGTCCGTGGTGAGCATCCCGCGGGACACCCGGGTGGACATCCCCAAGTGCGTCGACCCCGACACCGGGGAGACCTACCCGGCCAAGAACACGATCATCAACGAGACGCTCCAGCGCGGCGGCCCGGGCTGCACGCTGGCCACCTGGCAGAACCTGACCGGCGTGTACATCGACCACTGGATGATGGTCGACTTCGCCGGAGTGGTGGACATGGCGGACGCCGTCGGCGGTGTCCCGGTCTGCGTCAACCAGAACGTGTGGGACCGGCCGCTGTCCGGCCAGCGCGGCGGCTCCGGGCTGAAGCTGAAGGCCGGCACGCACAAGGTGCAGGGCAAGGAGGCGCTGCAGTGGCTGCGCACCCGTCACGCCTGGGGCAGTGACCCGCTGCGCGCCAAGGCGCAGCACATGTACATGAACGCGATGATCCGGACGCTGAAGGAACAGAACGTCTTCACCGACACCGGCCGTCTGATGGGTCTGGCCGAGGCGGGCACGAAGGCGCTGACGGTGTCCGAGGAGATCGGCACGGTCAAGGAGCTGTACGACGTCGGCATGCAGCTGAAGTCGGTCCCGACCAACCGCATCACGATGACGACGATGCCGTGGATCGAGGACCCCCTGAACCGCAACCACCTGGTGCCCAAGCCGGAGGACGCCGACAAGATGTGGGCGATGCTCCGCGACGACGTCTCCTTCGACAAGGCCGGAAAGGCACGCGCGGCCACGGCCCCGGGTCCGTCCCCGGCGTCGGTGAAGGCCACGGGTCCGGCCGCGGCGCCGGCCGCGGGGCTGTCGGTCACCGTCGTCAACGGGACGGCGAGCGACGAGCGGCCCGCCGTTCCGCAACGGGCCGCCGCGATCGTGGCGGCGCTGCAGCAGGAGGGCTTCACCCAGGCCGTCGCCGCGAGCCGGCAGGACCCGCACGCCCGGACCCAGGTGACGTACCCGAAGAGCACGGGCGAGCAGGGCCGCGCCAACGCGCTGTCGGTGGCGAAGGCGGTCGGCATCCCGAGCAGCCAGGTGCGGGCCACGGACGACGTCACCACCACGCTGACGATCGGCAGCGACTGGCGGGAGGGCACGGCCTACCCCGAGCAGAAGGCGCCAAAGGCGGGCGACCTGCCCGACTCCGCGGACGCGCTGAGCGCGGACAAGCCGGAGTGCATGGACGTGTACAGGCCCTACCGGTGGTGAACACCTCCGCGGCATGAGAGAGCGGGGCCCGCTGTCCGGCCCGCGGCTTGAAGGGCTGGCTTCCGGTCGGGCGGGACGCTGCCGCGCAGGGTTCCGTCCGCGCACACCGTGGGCCCCTCCCCGGACGGGGAGGGGCCCACGGCCGCGTCGGGTTCAGCTCGCGGCGGCGTCGGCGCGCACCGCGGGGCGCCGGGAGGCGATGACCTTCTTCGCCAGCGTCCGCGGGCTGGTCAGGAAGCCCCAGCCCCACGACATGTGCATCGTGGCCAGCGCCACGGGGATCTGCAGCCGTGCCTTGAGCGGCAGGCCCTTGCCCGCCGGGACCGAGCCGAGCAGGATCGCCGCGAGGTAGCCGCCGGGCACCACGAAGCCCCACGGCGTCAGCAGGGCGCCCACCAGGAGCCCGGCCCCGATCGCGCACACGGCGGTCGGCGGGGCGAGGTAGCGCAGGTTGATCGAGCCCTCGTGGAAGCGGGCCACCACGTGCCGCCAGCGGCCGTAGTCCTTGTACTGCTTGGCGAGCGCCTTCACGCTCGGCCGGGGCCGGTACGACACCTTCAGCTCGGGCGAGAACCAGACCAGGCCGCCGGCCTCACGGATGCGGAAGTTCAGCTCCCAGTCCTGGGCGCGGATGAACTCCACGTTGTATCCGCCCTGCTGCTCCAGCGCCTCGCGCCGGAACACACCCAGGTAGACGGTCTCGGCCGGGCCCGCCTGGCCGCCGGTGTGGAAGGCGGCGTTGCCGACCCCGATCTTCGAGGTCATCGCGGCGGCGACGGCGTGCTCCCAGTCGTTCTCGCCCTCGGCGTGCATGATGCCGCCGACGTTCTGCGCGCCGGTCTCCTCCAGGAGCCGTACGGCGGTCGCGATGTAGTTCGGCGAGAGCATGCCGTGCCCGTCGACGCGGACGACGATCGGATGCCGGGAGGCGTTGATCGCCGCGTTCAGCGCAGCGGGCGTACGGCCGGTGGGGTTGGGGACGGTGTGGATACGCGTGTCTTCGGCCACGAGCTCGGCGGCGATCTCGTCCGTGCGGTCCGTTGACGGACCGAGGGCGATCACCACCTCCATCTCGCCGGCGTACTCCTGCGCGAGGATCGCTTGGACTGCTCCCCGCAGATGCCGCTCCTCGTTGAGGACGGGCATGATCACAGAAACGGCGGGGTGCCGCTCGTCGGGATTGGCGTTCATAGGGGGCTCACGTTACCGCGAACGGGGGACACCGGCCCGCGCCGCCGGGGCGGTGGCGCGGGCCGCAGATCGTATCGGCCTACGGTTTTACGGATCCCACGTACGGCCGTCGTCCGGAGGTGCCCCATGCCCACGCCGCCGCGGTCCCCCCGGTCCACCGGCGCTCCCCGCCGCCGCCCCCAGCCCCCCGCCCCCCGCCGCGCTCCGCGCAAGTCCGCACCACCGGCGCGGCGGCCGCGCTGGGGCATGCGGGCGGTCACCACGCTGTCCGTGGTGGTCCTCGCCTCCGCCGGCATCGGGCACGCGGTGATGACCAGCCTGGACGCGGACATCACCCGGGTCGACCCCTTCAAGGACATGAAGAACCGCCCGCAGGCGGGACACGGCATGAACATCCTGCTGGTCGGCACCGACGGCCGCGAGAAGATCAGCAAGGAGGAGCGCCACAAGTACCGGCTGGGGGGCGCCCCCTGCCACTGCACCGACACGATGATGATCGTGCACATCTCCGAGGACCGGGAGCGGGCGAGCGTGGTGAGCCTGCCGCGCGACTCGTACGCGGTGACGCCGACGCACGTCGACCAGGTGTCGGGCAAGCGGCACAACGGGCACCCCGTCAAGCTGAACGCCGCGTACGCCGAGGGCGGGCCGCAGCTGACCGTGCGCACGGTCGAGAGCATGACGAAGGTGAAGATCGACCACTACCTGGAGGTCGACTTCACCAGCTTCATGAAGACGGTGGACGTGGTCGGGGGCGTGCCGATCTGCACCACCGCCCCCCTGAAGGACAGCTACACCGGCCTGAACCTGCCGGCCGGGCGGCACACGCTCGCCGGCGGGCAGGCGCTCCAGTTCGTCCGCGCCCGCCACGTCGACGGGGCGTCCGATCTCGGCCGCATGAAGCGGCAGCAGCGCTTCATGGCGGCTCTCGTGGAACGGCTCACCTCGTCCGGGATCCTCCTCAACCCGATGAAGTTCCGGGACGTGACACGGGCGGTGCTCGGCTCGGTCCGGGCCGACAAAGGCTTCGGCACGGACGAGATGCTGGACCTGGGCCGCGCCATGCGGAACTTCTCCCCCTCCTCCTCCGAGTTCACGACCGTCCCGATCGGGCGGATGGGGTTCGCCGTGAAGGGCGTCGGCTCCACGCTGAAGTGGGACGCCGAGAAGTCCGAGCAGCTCTTCCACGCCCTGCGCCAGGACCAGCCGCTGTCGGTGCACCGGTCGCGCGGTGCGGCCCTGATCGTCCCGGTCGCCCCGCAGCAGATCCGCGTCCAGGTGGAGAACGGCACCCGCACGGCCGGCCTGGGCCGCCGGGTGGACGCGGCCCTGACCTCGACCGGCTTCCGCACGACCAAGGCCCCGGTGACCTCCGCCGCCCGTGACGTCAGGCGGACGATCGTCGCCCACGACCCGCGCTGGGACCGCTCCGCCAAGTCCCTCGCTGCGGCTCTGCCGGGCAGTGAGCTCCGGGCCGTCAAGGGCCTCGGCCCGACCCTGAAGGTGATCGCCGGAGCGGACTTCGAACGCGTGCGGAAGGTGCGGGCCGAGGACCCGGGGCAGGGTGAGGTCGGGGTGGTGCGGGGCGACGAGGTGGCGTGCTCGTAGGCGCGCGTCAGTCCTCGAAGCCCTCGGCCGCACGCTTCTCCCGCAGGTCCATGATCGCCCGGCGGCGGGCCAGGCGGTGGGTGCGGCGGATCTGGGCCTCCTGGTAGCGGCGCTTGTCACGCTCGGTCTCCGGGAGGACCTGCGGCACCCGGCGGGGCTTGCCGTCGGCGTCGACCGCGGCGAAGACGAGGTACGCGGAGCCGACCTGCGTGGCGGGGGCGGACTCGTTCCAGCGTTCGGCCAGGACCCGGACGCCGACCTCCATGGACGTACGGCCGGTCCAGTTCACCTGCGCCTTGACGTGCACCAGGTCACCGACGCGGACCGGCTCCAGGAACGCCATCTCGTCCATGGACGCGGTGACCGCCGGCCCGCCGGAGTGCCGTCCGGCCACGGCACCCGCCGCGTCGTCGACCAGCTTCATGATCACCCCGCCGTGCACGGTCCCCAGAAGGTTCGTGTCGTTGTGGGTCATGATGTGGCTGAGGGTGGTGCGGGACGCCGAAGTCGGCTTGCCCGGGATATCCGGACTGCCGGAATCCGCAGCTGGGGCCTGGTCTGTCATGGCCCCCACCTTATGCCGAGGCGGTATGAGGGGGATTTGTGTCAGCTTCGCCACAGCCGTGCTCTGATTTTCCGACGACTCTTGTATGGGCCACTACGGAGCCCTGCACACTGGGGCGCATGAATGACTGGCCCGAGGGATTTTCCGGCGACAACCGCGGCAGCCGATACGGACGCGGCAGCTCGAGCGCGCAGCCCGAGAGCGCCCGTGTCATGCGGCAGGTCCGCCGCGGTCCGGCGGCATCTCCCGGGCAGGCGGGATACGGCGGCGCCCCGGCGTACGGCGGCGGAGTGCCCCCGCAGCCGTCCTACGTCGACGGCGGCGGCCACGGCGGCGACGGTTACGACAGCGGCTACAACACCGGCCAGGTCTACGGCTCCCCCGGCGGCAGAGGCCCCGGCGGTCCGGGTGACGGCCTGTACGAGCCGCGCCCCGCGCCGAACTGGCGCCGCCGCATCAAGGTGACGGCCATCACACTGGTGACGCTGCTGGTCGTGACGAGCGTCGGCACGTACTTCTGGGCCGACTCCAAGCTCAACCGCGACGTCGACCTGTCGAAGGTCATCGACCGGCCGGAAGCGGGCGAGGGCACGAACTACCTGATCGTCGGCTCCGACAGCCGCAAGGGCATGTCGGCCGAGGAGAAGAAGAAGCTGCACACCGGGTCCGCCGAGGGCAAGCGCACGGACTCGATGATGATCCTGCACACCGGCGGCGGCGCCCCGACCCTGATCTCGCTCCCGCGCGACTCGAACGTCACGATCCCGTCGTTCAAGGGCTCCGACTCCGGCAAGCTCTACCCGGCCACCGGCCGCCAGACGAAGCTGAACGCGGCCTACGCCGAGGACGGCCCGGAGCTGCTGGTCCGCACCGTGGAGGCCAACACGGGCCTGCACATCGACCACTACGTGGAGATCGGCTTCGCCGGCTTCGCGAACATCGTGGACGCGGTCGGCGGTGTCGAGATGAACATCCCGCAGGACATCAAGGACACCAAGTCCGGCGCGGACCTGAAGAAGGGCACGCAGACCCTCGACGGCGAGCAGGCCCTCGCCTTCGTCCGCACCCGCTACGCCCTCAGGGGCTCCGACCTGGACCGCACGAAGAACCAGCAGAAGTTCCTGTCGGCGCTGGCCAACCAGGTCGCCACTCCGGGCACGGTCCTCAACCCGTTCAAGCTGTACCCGACCATGAGCGCCGGCCTGGACACCCTCGTGGTCGACAAGGACATGAGCCTGTTCGACCTGGCGTCCATGTTCTGGGCGATGAAGGGCGTCAGCGGCGGCGAGGGCAAGTCGATGAACATGCCGATCGCGGGCAACAGCCCCAACGGCAACCTCCAGTGGAACACCGCGAAGGTGAAGACCCTGGTGAACGAGCTGAAGAACGACGACCCGGTCACCGTCTCGGGCAACTGAGCGGGCAGGGCAGCACGAAGGGGGCACCCGGGCGGGTGCCCCCTTCGTCGTGAGGCGGTGCTCACATCGAGGCGGCCGACATCGAGCGGCACATCTCGGCACAGCGGCGGCATGCCTCGGCACAGCGCATCATCTGCGCGTCCTCCGGCATGGACATACACGCCTCGGCGCACATGTCACAGGCGCGGGCGCACATCGCGCATATCTCGGCCATGAGGGGCGATCGGCGCATCATCATGTCGGCGCACATGCGCGTCATCTCGGCACAGTCCATGACCGTGCGCATGATCTGCATCTGGGCCGGACCGCCCATCTGCAGACAGGAGCTCATGGTCTCCTCGCACACGCTGTGGCAGGCCATGCACGCCTGGACGCAGTCCTGCATCTCCTTGCTCAGCGGGGTGGCGGTGGCGGGTTGCTGGGTCATGACGTCCTCCCAGGGGCGGCGGGAGCCGCGGATCGGCGCCCGCTCCTCTCGTCCTACGCCTCCGGCCCCATGAGCACCACAGGGCGGAGCCGCCCGAGTGTGATCCGCTCCGTCTGTGAGGCACGACTCAGCGGGCCCTGCGTGAAAGCTCCGGCAGCGGCAAAAAGGGGTTGCAGACGCGCCGGGGCCCGGCGCGGTCGGGGCGGGGGAGCCGGAAACCGTGCAGGGGGGAGACCCACACATGACACAGCAGATGTACGACGAACCGCGGACTTCGGGTCCGAGAGATCCGGAGGAGCAGAAGCAGCGGCTGCGCAGACGGCTGGAGCGGCTGATCGGCGTCGCCGCGACCGAGGGCAACGAGCTCGTGCCGCTGCGGAACGGGGACGAGATCTTCCCCGCGATGCTGGCCGCCATCCGGGCCGCCGAGCACACCGTCGACATGATGACGTTCGTGTACTGGCGCGGCGAGGTCGCCCACGAGTTCGCCGCCGCCCTGGCCGAGCGGGCCCGCGCGGGCGTCCGGGTGCGGCTGCTGCTGGACGGCTTCGGGGCCAAGGAGATAGAGCGGGACCTGCTGGACGCCATGGACGAGGCCGGCGTCCAGGTCGCCTGGTTCCGCAGACCCACGCGCCTGTCGCCGATGCGGCAGAACCACCGCTGCCACCGCAAGGTGCTGGTCACCGACGAGCACACGGCCTTCACCGGGGGCGTCGGCATCGCGCAGGAGTGGTGCGGCTCCGCCCGGAACCCCGACGAATGGCGCGACACCCATGTACAGGTCCGCGGCCCCGCCGTGGACGGCATCGCCGCGGCCTTCGCGCAGAACTGGGCCGAGTGCCACGACGACCTCTACGACGACCACGACCGCTTCACCGCACAGGCGCAGCCGGGGCGGGCCACGGTCCAGGTCGTGCGGGGGTCGGCCTCGTTCGGCTGGCAGGACATGCAGACGGTCCTGCGGGTCCTGATCACCTCGGCGCAGGAGCGCCTGCGGCTGGCCACCGCCTACTTCGCGCCCGACGCCTACTTCATCGACCTGCTGGCCGCAGCGGCCCGCCGCGGGGTCCGGGTCGAGATCCTGCTGCCCGGCCCGCACACCGACCAGCGGGCGTGCCTGCTGGCCGGGCGGCAGCACTACCAGACGCTGGCGGACGCCGGTGTGGAGGTGCGGGAGTACCAGCCGACGATGCTCCACACGAAGATCATGACCGTGGACGGGGTCTGCTCCCTCATCGGCTCCACCAACTTCAACCGCCGTTCCATGGAGCACGACGAGGAGGTCGTCCTGGCCGTCCTGGACGAGGACTTCACGGCGGAGCTCGACGCCGACTTCGAGGCCGACCGGCAGCGGAGCGAGCCGATCGACCCCCACCGGTGGAAGCGGCGGCCCCTGCCCATGCGCCTCGCGGAGGCCGCGGTGACCCCGATCCGGCGCTTCCTGTGAGAACGCCGGGGGCCGGACGTCCGGCCCCCGGAGACGGGGCTACGGCAGGTTGCGCGCCATGACGATGCGCTGGACCTGGTTCGTGCCCTCGTAGATCTGCGTGATCTTGGCGTCGCGCATCATGCGCTCCACCGGGTAGTCGCGGGTGTAGCCGTAGCCGCCGAGGAGCTGGACCGCGTCCGTCGTGACCTCCATCGCCACGTCCGAGGCGAAGCACTTGGCGGCGGCGCCCAGGTAGGTGAGGTCGGCGTCGACGCGCTGGGAGGCGGCGGCGGCCTGGTAGGTCAGGGCGCGGGCGGCCGAGATCTTCATGGCCATGTCGGCGAGCATGAACTGGATGCCCTGGAAGTCGGCGATCGGCTTGCCGAACTGCTTGCGCTCCTGGACGTAGCCCTTGGCGTAGTCGAGGGCGCCCTGGGCGATGCCGAGGGCCTGGGCGGCGATGGTGATGCGGGTGTGGTCGAGGGTCTTCATCGCCGTGGCGAAGCCGGTGCCCTCCTCGCCGATCATGCGGTCGGCGGGGATGCGGACGTTGTCGAGGTAGACCTCGCGGGTCGGGGAGCCCTTGATGCCGAGCTTCTTCTCGGGGGCGCCGAAGGAGACGCCCTCGTCGGACTTCTCCACGACGAAGGCGGAGATGCCCTTGGAGCGCTTGGCGGGGTCGGTGACGGCCATCACCGTGTAGTACTCGGACTCACCCGCGTTGGTGATCCAGCGCTTCACGCCGTTGAGGACCCAGAAGTCGCCGTCGCGGACGGCCTTGGTCTTCATGCCGGCGGCGTCCGAGCCGGCGTCCGGCTCGGAGAGGCAGTAGGAGAACATGCCGTCGCCCTTGGCGAGCGGGGTCATGTACTTCTTCTTCAGGTCCTCGGAGCCGGAGAGGATCACCGGCAGGGAGCCCAGCTTGTTGACGGCCGGGATGAGGGAGGAGGAGGCGCAGACCCGCGCGACCTCCTCGATCACTATGACGGTGGCCAGCGCGTCGGCGCCGGAGCCGCCGTACTCCTCGGGCACGTGCACGGCGTGCAGGTCGTTCGCGACCAGCGCCTGGAGGGCCTCGTGCGGGAAGCGGGCCTCCTCGTCCACCGCGGCGGCGTGCGGCGCGATCTTCGCCTCGGCCAGGGAGCGGACGGCGTCACGGAGCATGTCGTGCTCCTCGGACGGGCGGTACAGGTCGAAGTCAGCCGATCCGGCCAAGGTCTCTCACGCTCCAAAACGCTGCGATGCTGACGCTAACTACCGTTAAGTAATCAAAAGTTTATGGGGTCGCCCACGCGAGTGATACGTGAGCTAGGCGACAGCGGAGAAGTTGCCCAGTGAAGCGCGCCGCCATGCCCCGGCTATGCTCAGGCGCGCACCGCATGCCGTAGACCCCTGGAGTACCCATGGCCCTGAAGATCACCGTGATCGGCACCGGTTATCTCGGCGCGACACACGCGGCGGCCATGGCCGAGCTGGGCTTCGAGGTGCTCGCCCTCGACGTGGTGCGCGAGAAGATCGAGAAGCTGGAGCGCGCCGAGGCCCCGATGTACGAGCCGGGCCTGGAGGAGCTGCTGCGCAAGCACGTCGCCGGCATCGAGGGTTCGAGCGGCCGGCTGCGCTTCACCCAGGACTGGGCCGAGATCGGCGCCTTCGGCGATGTGCACTTCGTCTGTGTGAACACCCCGCAGCGGCACGGCGAGTACGCCTGCGACATGAGCTACGTCGACGCCGCGATCGCCTCGCTGGCCCCGCATCTGCACGGTCCGGCGCTGGTCGTCGGCAAGTCGACGGTGCCGGTCGGCTCCGCGGACCGCCTCGCGTCCTACCTGGCCGCGCACGCGCCCGCCGGTGAGGACGCCGAACTGGCGTGGAATCCGGAGTTCCTGCGCGAGGGCTTCGCCGTCGACGACACGCTGCACCCCGACCGTCTCGTGGTGGGCGTGCGCAGCGAGCGGGCCGAGAAGCTGCTGCGGGAGGTGTACGCCACGCCGATCGCCGAGGGCTCGCCGTTCGTGGTCACGGACTTCCCGACCTCGGAGCTGGTGAAGACCTCCGCGAACTCCTTCCTCGCCACGAAGATCTCGTTCATCAACGCGATGGCGGAGGTCTGCGAGGCCGCGGGCGGTGACGTCGCGAAGCTGGCGGAGGCCATCGGCTACGACGACCGGATCGGGAAGAAGTTCCTGCGGGCCGGGATCGGCTTCGGCGGCGGGTGCCTGCCGAAGGACATCCGGGCGTTCATGGCGCGCGCCGGTGAGCTGGGCGCGGACCAGGCGCTGACGTTCCTGCGGGAGATCGACTCGATCAACATGCGCCAGCGCGGGCAGATGGTGGAGCTGGCCCGGCAGGCGCTGGGCGGCGGGCCGTTCCTGGGCAAGCGGGTGGCGGTGCTGGGCGCGACGTTCAAGCCCGACTCGGACGACGTGCGGGACTCCCCCGCGCTGAACGTCGCCGGGCAGATCCACCTCCAGGGCGGCCAGGTCACGGTGTACGACCCGAAGGGCATGGACAACGCCCGCGGGGTGTTCCCGACCCTCGGCTACGCCGACTCGGCGCTGGAGGCCGTGCGCGGCGCCGACATCGTGCTGCACCTGACGGAGTGGCGGGAGTTCCGCGAGCTGGACACCGAGGCGCTCGGCGAGGTCGCGGCGACCCGTCTCATCCTGGACGGGCGCAACGCCCTGGACCCGGAGCTGTGGCGCAAGGCGGGCTGGACGTACCGGGCGATGGGGCGTCCGAAGGCCTGAGCGCGCGGAACGGACGCGGAGACAGGAGACAGGTGACGCCGGTTCGGCCGAGGCTCAGTCGGCCGAACCGGCGTCTTCGTGCATTCTGCACCACCCGGCTCCGCGGCGGGTCCTCTACGTCTCCTTGGCCCGGTAGCGGCGCATCTTCGCGCGGGCTCCGCAGACCTGCATGGAGCACCAGCGGCCGCGGCCGGCCGGGCTGCGGTCGTAGTAGGCCCAGTGGCAGTCGGCGGCCTCGCAGGCCTTGAGGCGTGTCCAGGTGCCGGCGACCAGGGCCTCCGCGACGGCGGCGGCCACGCGCGCGTACAGGGAGCGGTCGTCGGCGGGGGTGAGGGCGGCCGAGCCGTCCGCCGCGTCGACCGTGACGAGGAGCGGGGCTTCGGCCAGGAGCGCACCGAGGGGCGTGACCTCGCGGTGCGGCGGGTGGCCGGCGTGGGCGAGGAGGGTCGCGCGCAGGGATTCGCGCAGGGTGCGGGCCCGGTCCGTCCCGTCCGCGGTGATGCCGAGGCGCACCCGGCCCTCGGGGGTGTCCAGCGCGTCGGCGCCGGACTCGATGTCCAGCGTGTTCACCAGGGCCTCGACCAGGGCCAGGCCGCCGGGCGCGGGCGATCTCTCCGTCATGGCTGGACCGTACCTCTCACGCATCCCCTTGCGAGGTTACCGCCCATGGGGGAGCATGCAGTAACGGTTACCGGTTATCCACTTCTGTGGGTAACGCCGACTTCGAGGAGGAAGTCATGACTCTCGCCAAGCTGGGTGTCGTCGTCCTGGACTGTCCCGACCCGCGCGCGCTGGCCGGTTTCTACGCGGAGGTGCTGGGCGGCACGCCGACGGTGGAGACCGACGGGGAGGAGGAGTGGGTGGATCTGAAGGTGCCGGGCGGTACACCGCTGGCCTTCCAGGCCTCCCCCGGACACGTGCCTCCGGCGTGGCCGTCCCCCGACGGTGCGCAGCAGTTCCACCTCGACCTCGTGGTGGACGACCTGGACGCGGCCGAGAAGGGCGTGCTGGCCCTCGGGGCGAAGCCGCTGGACGCCGAGGACCGGGAGCGGACGTTCCGGGTTTACGCCGACCCGGCCGGGCACCCGTTCTGCCTCTGCGCCTGCTGACCCCCGGAGGTCCCATGTCCGCCGTGGCACGTTTCCGTTCCGTGGTCGTCGACTGCCCCGACCCGCACGCGCTGGCCCGCTTCTACGCGCAGGTCGTCGGCGGTACGCCAGAGCGGGAGGACGACGACCCCGACTGGCTGGTGCTGCGCGTTCCCGGCGGGCCCCGGCTCGCCTTCCAGCGCTCTCCGGGACACACCCCGCCGGAGTGGCCGCGGGCGGACCGCAATGCCCAGCAGTTCCACCTGGACTTCGACGCCGGCTCCACCTGGGACGAGATCGACGCGGCCGAGGAGCGGGTGCTGGCGCTGGGCGCGCGGGTGCTGGACAAGGAGGACGACGTGAAGAAGGACTTCCGCGTCTACGCCGACCCGGCGGGGCATCCGTTCTGCCTGTGCCGGATCGAGTCCGGCTGAGGCGGCCCTGATCCGGCCCGCCCGGCCGGACGGCTACGCGTCCAGCTCCGAGATCGTCGCCGTCGACGGTTCGCGGCGCTGCTGTGCGGCGCGGGCCGTGAAGTCGGCGCCGCGCAGCACGCGCTGCACGTTGCCCCAGGTCAGCAGGGCCACATCGGCTTCCTCCCAGCCGCGTCGCAGCAGCTCGGCGATCAGCCGCGGATAGCAGGAGGTGTCGCCGAGCTCCTGCGGGTGGGCGGCCCCGGAGTCGTAGGTGCCGGACAGCCCGACGCACTGCGCCCCCGCAACGGCGCGGACGTGGTCGAGGTGGTCGGCGACATCGCGGACGGTCGGGCCGGTCTGCTCGGCGGTCAAGGGCACCAGGCACAGCCCCTTGGCCGCGCCCAGCTCCGCCAGCAGGTCGTCGGGGAGGTTGGCCGGGTGGGGGCGCAGGCTCCGGGCCCCGGAGCGGCTGCACAGCACGGGTGCCCGGGACAGGCTCAGGACGCGGCGCAGGGTCTGGACGGATGCGCCGGAGAGATCCGCGATCACACCGAGGCGGTTCATCTCGCGCACGACCTCCTCACCGAACCGGGTCAGGCCCGCCTCGCTCGCCCAGGACACCCCGGTCAGTGTGAGGACGCGCAGGCCGAGCAGGTGCAGCTGGCGCAGGATGCCGAGCGAGTCGCCCAGGGACGGGGCCCCGGCGGGGCCGAGGAGCACGGCGACACGGCCGCAGTTGCGGGCGTCCGCGACCTGCCCGGCCGTGCAGGTCGGCCGCAGACCCTCCTCACAGCTCCGGACGACGGTCTTGGCCAGGTCCAGCTGCTCCAGGGTGGCACAGACGGCCCGGTCGCCGTCGAGGCCCTCGGGCAGGTGCAACGACCAGAAGAGGGCGCCCACATGGCCGCTGCGCAGCCGGGGCACATCCGTGTCGACGGTGCTCTCGCCGTCCTCCAGGTCGTACCAGGGCAGGCGCTTGAGCGCCCCGGGCAGTCCGTTGTAGCCGTCGGCGACGGGGTGTGCGGCGAGGATGGCGCGGGCCCGGGTCATGGGCGCGTCGTCCGGGTCGGAGACGGCCTCGTAGGACTCCGCCGCGACGATGCCCTCGTCCGGGTACCGCTCGGCCAGCTCGTCGAACTCGCCCGCGGCCGCGGCGTTGGGGCGCAGCTCGTCCTGGAGGTCTGCCATGGCGGCTCCGTACGGTCGTTCGTGAGGTACGGTCACCGTCGCACGGAGCGGGGAGCGGTTCCTGGTGGGCGGGGCGTTCGGAGTACGGCTCCGGTCCGGCACGCGGGGGGCCCTCAGGGCAGCCGGGCCGCCTCGACGACCTCGTCCGGGGTGTCCCGGAGCGCACCAGGTCGGCGATCATCCGGTCGGCGCGCGCGCTCGGCGTACGTGGGCGGGGCGACCGGCTACGCCGACCACCCCGCCCTCGGCACTCAGCCGTCCAGTGACTCGATCGTCGCGTTGGACGGCGGCCGCGTCGCCTGAAGCCCCCGGGCCACGTCCTCCGCCGCGTCCAGGACCCGGACCGCGTTCTTCCAGGTCAGCTTGGCCAGGTCGGCCTTGGACCAGCCGCGGTCGAGCAGTTCCGCGAGGAGGTTCGGGTAGCCGGAGACGTCCGCGAGGCCGTCCGGGGTGAAGGCCGTGCCGTCGTAGTCGCCGCCGATGCCGACGTGGTCGATGCCGGCCGCCTCGCGCATGTGGTCCAGATGGTCGGCGACCGTCGCCACCGTCGCGACCGGGCGCGGCTGCCGATCCTCGAAGGCGCGGTGGACCTTCATGGCCTCCGGGGTGGTGTCGAGGTGGTGGAAGCCGTGGGCGCGCATGTTCTCGTCGGCCGCGGCCGTCCAGTCGACCGCCGCCTGGAGCACGAATTTCGGCACGAACGTCACCATCGCCATGCCGCCGTTGGCGCGCAGCCGCTCCAGGACGTCGTCGGGGACGTTGCGCGGGTGGTCGCACACGGCCCGTGCGGAGGAATGGGAGAAGATCACCGGGGCCGAGCTCGCGTCGAGCGCGTCCCGCATCGTCGTCGCCGCCACGTGCGAGAGGTCGACGAGCATGCCGAGCCGGTTCATCTCCCGGACGACCTCGCGGCCGAACGCGGTGAGGCCGCCGGCCTTCGGCTCGTCGGTCGCGGAGTCCGCCCAGTCGACGTTGTCGTTGTGGGTGAGGGTCATGTACCGCACGCCGAGGCCGTACAGACCGCGCAGGGTGCCCAGGGAGTTGGCGATGGAGTGGCCGCCCTCCGCCCCCATGAGCGAGGCGATGCGGCCCTCCCCGCGCGCGGCCTCCATGTCGGCGGCCGTGAGCGCGGGGCGCAGGTCCTCGGGGTGGCGGGTCAGCAGCTGCCGTACGCAGTCGATCTGTTCGAGTGTGGCGGCGACCGGGTCGGGCGAGTCCGTGCGGACGTACACCGACCAGTACTGCGCGCCGACCCCGCCGGCGCGCAGCCGGGGGATGTCGGTGTGCAGGTGGGCGCTCTGGTCGGCGGCGATGTCGCGGGCGTCGAGGTCGTAGCGGACCTGCGCGCGCAGCGCCCAGGGCAGGTCGTTGTGGCCGTCGACGACCGGGAACTCGCGCAGGAGTTCCCGGGCTGCCTCCTGGGAGGTCATCGGCGTCACTTCCCCGCGCCGAAGCCGAATCCGCCGGAGCCCTCGACCTTGGAGCGCAGGCGCTTGCCCTTCTCGGTGGCCTGGTCGTTCAGCTCCTGCTGGAAGTCGCGCATCCGGCCGCGCAGTTCCTCGTCGTGCGCGGCGAGGATGCGGGCCGCGAGCAGACCGGCGTTGCGGGCCCCGGCGACGGAGACCGTGGCGACGGGGACACCGGCCGGCATCTGCACGATGGACAGCAGGCTGTCCATGCCGTCGAGGTACTTCAGCGGCACGGGCACGCCGATGACGGGCAGCGGGGTCACGGAGGCGAGCATGCCGGGCAGGTGGGCGGCCCCGCCCGCACCGGCGATGATCACCTTGAGCCCGCGGCCGTCGGCCTGCTCGCCGTAGGCGACCATCTCGCGCGGCATGCGGTGCGCGGAGACGACGTCGACCTCGTAGGCGATCTCGAACTCGTCGAGGGCCTTGGCGGCGGCCTCCATGACGGGCCAGTCGGAGTCCGACCCCATGACGATGCCAACAACAGGGCTCATTCGGTGATGGTGCCTCTCAGGTAGCCGGCAGCGTGACGGGCGCGCTCCAGCACGTCGTCGAGGTCGTCGCCGTAGGTGTTGACGTGTCCGACCTTGCGGCCGGGCTTCACGTCCTTGCCGTACATGTGGATCTTGAGCTGGGGGTCGCGGGCCATGCAGTGCAGGTACGCGGAGTACATGTCCGGGTAGTCGCCGCCGAGGACGTTGACCATGACCGTCCACCCGGCGCGCGGGCGCGGGTCGCCGAGAGGCAGGTCGAGGACCGCGCGGACGTGGTTGGCGAACTGGCTGGTGACGGCGCCGTCCATCGACCAGTGGCCGGAGTTGTGCGGACGCATCGCGAGCTCGTTGACGAGGATCCGGCCGTCGCGGGTCTGGAACAGCTCGACCGCGAGGTGGCCGACGACGCCGAGCTCCTTGGCGATGTTCAGGGCCATCTCGGAGGCCTCCAGGGCGAGGGCCTCGTCGAGGTCGGGCGCCGGGGCGATGACCGTGTCGCACACGCCGTTGACCTGCTGCGACTCCACGACCGGGTAGGCGACGGCCTGGCCGTGCGGGGAGCGGACGACGTTGGCGGCCAGCTCGCGGAGGAAGTCGACCTTCTCCTCGGCGAGCACGGGGACGCCGGCCCTGAACGGGTCGGCGGCCTCCTCCGCGGAGTCGACGACCCACACGCCCTTGCCGTCGTAGCCGCCACGGACGGTCTTGAGGACGACCGGGAAGCCGTCGCCCTCCGCCGCGAAGGCGGCCACGTCCTGCGGATCGGAGACGATCCGGTGCCGGGGGCAGGGGACGCCGATCGCGTCGAGCTTCGCGCGCATCACCCCCTTGTCCTGGGCGTGCACGAGCGCGTCGGGGCCGGGACGCACGGGGATGCCGTCCGCCTCCAGGGCCCGGAGGTGCTCGGTGGGTACGTGTTCGTGATCGAAGGTGATCACATCGCACCCACGGGCGAACTCGCGCAGCGTGTCGAGGTCGCGATAGTCGCCGATGACGACATCGCTCACGACCTGCGCAGCGGAGTCCTGCGGGGTGTCACTGAGGAGCTTGAACCTGATGCCCAGCGGGATGCCCGCCTCGTGTGTCATACGAGCGAGCTGGCCACCGCCGACCATGCCGACTACCGGGAACGTCACTCCCCCAGGGTAATGGCCGCGCCGGAGTGGCCGGTTTCCCGCCCTCCCCAGGCCCGTCCGGACCATCTCCTGCCGTCCACGGCCATCCACAGGAAGATCGCGCGGGAGGGTGGTTAGCATGGCTGGGTTGACGCCGACACACGGACGGGGGCCTGCACGGCCATGGGACATGGTGCCTCTCGGCTCCGGCAGCTCGTTCACGAAGTCGCCAAATTCGGCGCGGTGGGCGGTGCCGGGGTGCTGGTCAACCTCGTCGTCTTCAACCTGGTGCGGCACACCACCGACCTCCAGGTGGTGCGCGCGAGCGTCATCGCCACCGTCGTCGCGATCGTCTTCAACTACGTCGGCTTCCGCTACTTCACGTACCGCGACCGCGACAAGAGCCGCCGTACCCGTGAGATGACCCTGTTCCTGCTGTTCAGCGCGGTCGGCCTGGTCATCGAGAACGGCGTCCTGTACGCGGCCACGTACGGCTTCGGCTGGAACACCCCGCTGCAGAACAACGTCTTCAAGTTCATCGGCATCGGCGTCGCGACCCTGTTCCGCTTCTGGTCCTACCGCTCCTGGGTCTTCCGCGCCCTCCCCGCCCGGGAGACACCGGCTGCGACGGGCCCGGCCCCGGTCCCGCAGAACGACTCGGCCGGCGCCCGGAAGACGAGGCAGCAGGTCCCCTAGCCCCAGCTGCCTAGCGGACCATCGGCTCGTCGTCCTGGGGCTTGGCCAGTGCCGTGCGGGACAGGAACAGGCCGAAGACCGGGGGCTTGGTCTGGAGCATCTCCAGGCGGCCGCCGTCGGCCTCCGCCAGGTCACGGGCCACCGCCAGGCCGATGCCGGTGGAGTTGCGGCCGCTGATCGCCCGTTCGAAGATGCGGGCGCCGAGGTCGGCGGGGACGCCGGGTCCCTCGTCCGTGACCTCGATCACCGCCTGGTTGCCGGTGACGCGGGTGCGCAGGGCCACCGTGCCGCCGCCGTGCATGAGGGAGTTCTCGATCAGCGCGGCCAGGACCTGCGCGACCGCGCCGGGCGTGCCCACCGCCCGCAGATGCCGTTTGCCGGAGCTGACGATCGCCCGCCCCGCGCTGCGGTACGCCGGGCGCCACTCCGCGAGCTGCTGCTGGATGACCTCGTCGAGGTCGAAGGAGACGGCGGAGCCGGTGCGCGGATCGCGGGAGTTCGTCAGCAGCCGCTCCACGACGTCCGTCAGCCGCTCGACCTGCGTCAGCGCGATCGTCGCCTCCTCCTTCACGGTGTCCGGGTCGTCGGTGAGGGTGATCTCCTCCAGCCGCATCGACAGCGCCGTGAGCGGGGTGCGCAGCTGGTGGGAGGCGTCCGCGGCCAGCCTGCGTTCGGCCGTCAGCATGCGGGCGATGCGCTCGGCGGAGCCGTCCAGCACGTCGGCCACCCGGTCCAGCTCGGGCACCCCGTACCGCTTGTGCCGGGGGCGCGGATCGCCCGAGCCGAGCCGCTCCGCGGTCTCGGCGAGGTCGGTCAGCGGCGACGCCAGCCGGTTCGCCTGGCGGACGGCCAGCAGAACCGCCGCGACCACCGCCAGCAGCGCGACCAGCGCGATGATCAGCAGCGTCCGGCCGACCTCCCGGGTCACCGAGGAGCGCGGCTCCTCGACGGTGACCGTCTCGCCCTCCTCACCGGGGGCGGTCGCGCTGATGACGTCCCCGGCGGGCTTCGTGCCGACCTCGATCGGCGCCTCTCCGGGGAGGCGGATCACCGCGTAGTAGTGGTCCTGCGTGACCTGGTCGCGCAGCACCTCCGCGTCGACCTGCTGCGCCCCGAAGAGCCGGCTGTCGACGATGCTGGCCAGCCGCACCGCCTCGGACTCCACCCGCTCCTGGGCGCTGTTGCTGATCGTCCGGGTCTCGACGATGACGAGCGAGACGCCGAAGACGGCGATCACGACGAGCACCACGGCGAGCGTGGACTGGATCAGTCGGCGGCGCATGTCCTGTTACCCGATCGCCCGTGCCTGCCTCGCGGCTCAGCTCTTCTCGAAGCGGAAACCCACACCGCGCACGGTGGCGATGTAGCGCGGGTTGGCCGCGTCGTCGCCGAGCTTCTTGCGCAGCCAGGAGATGTGCATGTCGAGGGTCTTGGTCGACGACCACCAGGTCGTGTCCCAGACCTCCCGCATCAGCTGGTCGCGGGTGACGACCCGGCCCGCGTCGCGCACCAGCACCCGCAGCAGGTCGAACTCCTTCGCGGTGAGCTGGAGCTCCTCCTCGCCCATCCAGGCGCGGTGGGACTCGACGTCGATGCGCACGCCGTGGGTGGCGGGCGGCTGCTGCGGCTCGCTGGCGCCGCGCCGGAGCAGGGCCCGCACCCGCGCGAGCAGCTCGGCGAGCCGGAACGGCTTGGTGACGTAGTCGTCGGCGCCCGCGTCGAGCCCGACGACGGTGTCCACCTCGTCGGCGCGCGCGGTCAGGATGAGGATCGGGATGGCGTGGCCTTCGCCCCGCAGGCGGCGGGCCACCTCCAGACCATCCATGCCGGGCAGGCCGAGGTCGAGCACGACCAGGTCGATGCCGCCCTGCAGTCCGGCGTCGAGAGCGGTGGGTCCGTCCTCGCGGACCTCGACCTCGTAGCCCTCCCGGCGCAGAGCGCGGGCCAGCGGCTCCGAGATGGACGCATCGTCCTCGGCGAGCAGTACACGGGTCATGAGGTGATGGTAGACCTGCGACGCCCTGAGCTGGGGTGTGACCGGATGCCTTGATTCTTACCGTCGGCATACCCGTTTCTTACGTTGCCGGGGTAAGCGTACGGACCTCTGCCTTTGAGGTGTGATCCTGGTAAAGACCTTGGAATCGGTGTGTAGGGTTCCCCCTTCACCTGTGATCCATGCCTCAAGTCCTTCCATACACGGCGGTGTCCTGCCGTATGGTGAATCGACGCCTGTAGCACCACGGCGACCTTCGGAGGCCATGTGCCCTGAAGGTCTCTTTTGTGTGCGGGCCGGTTCCCGCCGGCCCCCGAGAGAAACGACCTGTGGCCGGGCCTCCTCGTGCGGCGACGCGCGTAGAGGCGTGGATCCCGGTGGCGACCGCCCACCGCTCCGTGACCCGGAGCGGACCCCCCGCAGGCGTCGGGCGGACGGCCATGCCCACCGGTGCCGGCAGCCCCCACCGGGCGCACCACCGCTGCCGCGGGGCGCGTCCCGAGCAGCAAGGAACGACCATGGCGTCCAGCCTGACGAAGGACTCGGCCCGACCGGGCACCCCCGGTTCCGAGAAGACCTTCTTCGGCCACCCCCGCGGACTGGCCACTCTGTTCATGACCGAGATGTGGGAGCGTTTCTCCTACTACGGCATGAGGGCCCTGCTCCCGCTGTACCTGGTCGCCCCGGGTGGCCTGCACCTCAGCGCGGGCACGGCGACGGCGATCTACGCCGTGTACCTGTCGCTGGTGTACCTGCTCACCCTGCCCGGCGGCTGGTTCGCCGACCGTGTGCTCGGCCCCCGCAAGACGGTCGCCGTCGCGGGCGTGGTCATCATGCTCGGCCACCTGTGCCTGGCGCTGCCCGCCGCCGCGAGCTTCTACGTCGGCCTGGGCCTGGTCGCCATCGGTTCCGGTCTGCTGAAGGCCAACATCTCCACGATGGTCGGCCACCTCTACGACGGTCCGGAGGACCCCCGCCGCGACGGTGGCTTCACGGTCTTCTACATCGGCATCAACCTCGGCGCCTTCATCGCGCCGCTGGTCATCGGCACCGTCGGCGAGAACGTCGACTGGCACCTGGGCTTCGCGCTGGCCGCGCTCGGCATGGCGCTGGGCCTCGTGCAGTTCCTGCTCGGCAGCCGCCACCTGGACGCCAGGAGCAGCCTGGTCCCGACCCCACTGACGCCCGCCGAGAAGGCGTCCACCCTGCGCAAGGGCCTGATCTGGCTGGCCGTCGCCGTGGTCTTCTACGGCCTCGTCGGCGGCACGGGCCACTTCACCCTGAACTGGGCGCTCATCCCGCTCACGCTGCTCGGCCTGATCGTGCCGATCCTGGTCATCACCCGCATCCTGCGCGACAAGGACCTGGACTCCGGCGAGCGCTCGAAGGTGTCGGCGTACATCTGGTTCTTCGTGGCCGCCGCCGTGTTCTGGATGATCTACGACCAGGGCGGCTCGACCCTGTCGCTGTTCGCCGAGAAGAGCGCCGACAACACGATCTTCGGCTGGGAGTTCCCGGTCTCCTGGTACCAGTCGGTCAACCCGGTCCTGATCATGGCGCTGGCGCCCGTCTTCGCCTGGCTGTGGCTGTGGCTGAACCGGCGCGGCAAGGAGCCGAGCACCATCGTGAAGTTCGCCTCCGGCCTGGTGCTGGTGGGTGCGTCCTTCTTCCTGTTCCTCGCCCCGCTGTCGATCGCGGAGGGCGGTCACAAGGCCGCGGCGATGTGGCTGGTCGCGATCTACTTCGTGCAGACCGTCGGTGAGCTGACGCTGTCCCCGGTGGGGCTGTCCGTGACGACGAAGATGGCTCCGGCGAAGTACGCCTCGCAGATGATGGGCGTCTGGTTCCTCGCGGTCACCGCGGGCGACTCCGTCACCGCGCTGCTGTCCAACCCGGCCGTCGGCGGGGTCAACCTCGACAAGACGGGCTTCGTGGCGCTGGAGGCGGCGCTCGCCGTGGTCGCCGGCTTCGCGGTGTACATGTACCGCAGGAAGGTCAAGGCCATGATGGGCGACGTCCGCTGACGCCGGTCACCGGATTCCGGCGAAGGGCCGCCGCACCCCGGGGTGCGGCGGCCCTTCGTCATGGCCTTCGCGCCTCGGACCGGTCGGCCTCCGGGGCGAACCAGGGCGCGGCCGCGGACCTGCGGGCGGCGGGCAGCCGCACACGCCGGGCCGGCCGGGCCGCGTGGCCGGGGCGGCGCGGGTGCACCCGGTCGACCACGGCCAGCGCGGCACGGAACAGCGCCGCGGGGACGACCAGCAGGGCGAGGACCCAGAACAGCGTCACGCCCCAGGGGCGGCCCACGCCCCAGGGGTGTTCGGCGAGCACCTTGCCGCCGTACTTCAGCGTCACGGTGTAGTCGCCGTGCGCCCCGGAGGCGAGCTCCACGGGCAGTTCGACACGGGCCTTGCCGCCGGGCCGGATCGTGCCCCGCCACCGCTGGTCCTGCCACTCGGGGGCGAACACGCCGTGCGAGGTTCCGACCTGGAAGACCGGGTCGCGCACGGGGGACGTGCCGACGTTGCCGACGGTGACCACGAGCGTCCGGGCCGGCGGGGAGCCGAACCAGGTGAGCAGACCGCCGGAGCCCCGCAACCTCGTGTCCGCGAGCAGGGACAGCCGCCCGCCGGACGCGTCCGCCGGCAGCGGTTCGACGGCGTGTCCGGCGACCTGTAGGGCCGCGTCGGCCTCGGCTCCCGCCCCCGTCACGGTCGCCACGTGCACCACGCAGGGGCATGGCACCGGCGGTTCGACGACGGGCAGTTCGCGGCGGAAGCGCCCCTCCGCGTCGGTGGTGACGGCCCGGCCGTCGGCGTTGGCGCAGGAGTTGGTGCCGCCGGTCACCCCCCGCTTCGGCTCGGCCTGCCCGCACACGAGCAGCGTCAGCAGGGCCCGGGGCCGCCAACCGCTGCCGCCGACGGTGACAGACCCGCCCGTGCCGGCCTGGGACGCGGACAGTTCGACCACGGGCCGCTCCGCCGCCGCTGCGGGCCCGGCGCCCGCCAGAACCAGCAGCAGCAGCGCGAGCAGACCCGGCAGTGACCCATAGGTAGGACGGACGGCGGGCGGCATCGGCGGCTCCAGCGGTCGTTGCGCTCAGCGGTGCACCTTTCGGCGAGAGTGCGCGGCGCTCAACGGCCCGCCCCTGCCTCCCGGTGACGCCGCGTCAGCCACAGCGCACCCGCCGCCCCGACGAGCAGGACCGTGCCGCCGAGGGTGCCGAGGGCGACGGCCGAGTCCTCGGGACCGGTCCGCGGAAGTCCGGCACCGCTGTCCGGGCCGGAGCCGCCGCCCTGGGCGGAGCCGGTGGTGCCGCCGCCGCTCGCGGCCGTGACGTCGAGGGTGAGGGACGGACCCGGGTCGTTCGTCGGGGTGCACGTGGTCGTCGTGCCGAGCGCCTTGATGGTGAGCACACCGGCCGTGAAGGTGACCTCGCCGCTCTTCTTCGGCGTGTACGTGCCGCTCAGGTCGCTGATCTTGATGGGGGTGTTGGCCGGGATCGCGGCGTCGTTGGCGGGGCCGGTCACCGACAGGGTGCCGCTGTCGGCGCCGCCCAGGGCGATGGTGGCGCTCGGCGTCATCGCACCCTTGCCCAGTTCGACCGGGCTGGAGGAGACGCCCTTCTGCCAGGACATGGTGATCCGGTAGCCGTCACCCCTCTCGACGGCCTTGATGTCGATGGGCGAGACGGCACTCTTGTCGCCGATCGGCGTCTTGCACTGGTAGTTGACGTCGACGACCTCGGCCCGGGCGACGGGGGCGGCCATCCACACCGCCGAGCCGGCCAGGGCCGCGGCGGACGCGAGCACGGCGGTTCGTTTCCGGTACGACACGGTGCCGCTCCCCTTCCTGTTCCTGACGGCGCATCAGATAGGGCCGTCAAGGTACGCCCGGGGCCTTGAGGAAGGAAGACACAGTGCGCGCCGGATCCGCGGCGGCAGGGTCACCCGTTCGGACGCACCACGGGTGCCCGCACGGCCGGAAATCCGACAGGTGCGCACAGGAAAAGACAGGTATGCACCAAATCGCGCTGATATGCCCCGATGTCGTAAGCGGATGCCGCAAAGGGCGAGTTCCACCTGATATCAGGCGGATGCGCCCGATATCAGGCGGGTGCGCCCAGTTCCGCCCACACCGTCTTGCCGGAGACTCCCGGCGTACGGACGACCCCCCAGTCCAGGCACAGGCGCTGGACGATGAACATGCCATGACCGCCCGGGCGACCCGCACGGTGCGGGGTACGGGGGGACGGCTGACCGGTGCCCCGGTCCGCGACCTCGACCCGGATCACCTTGTTGTCGCAGGTGATGCGCAGCTGGTCCGGCCCCTCGGCATGCAGACAGGCGTTGGTGACCAGCTCGGAGACGACCAGCAGCACGTCCTCGGCGGCGGCCCGCTGGTCGGCGGAGGCGGCGGGCAGCCAGCCCCACGCGTACAGCGCCTGGCGGGTGAAGTCGCGGGCCAGCGGAACGACGCCGCTCTCGTCGCCGAAGCTCAGCCGGCGCACCTGCCGACCCCCCGGCGGTGCCACGGCCCCGGACGACGCACCCACGCCCTCGCCGGACGCACCGGCCGCCGCTACGCCACCCTCGGACGCCCCGGAAGCGCCGCCGGGCTCCGGCCCGCGGTCGCCCGGCGAGTAAGGCCGGGTGGTGCTCATCAGCGCTTCACCTCACCGATTCACCAGTTCACGATTCAAAAAATTCACTGACCAGTCGGTCACGCAGCGCGCGGCGCGGCGGTTTCGCGGCGCCCCCGTCACCCCGGCGACCGACAGGTTCAGGATGTCTCCTGCCCTGGCGGGCGAGTGGAACACCCATGTATTCCGCACGAATGACGTGACAGGACCGACACACCGGTCACAGGGGGATGTCCGAGGCGCCGCGCACCGACACACCGCCGGTCAGCCCGACTCGTCGGCCAGGGCCGCCTCGAGCGAGTCGTGGACGCTGAAGACCGCATCCGCACCCGTGATCTCGAATACGCGTGCCACCACCGGCTGCATGCCGGCGAGCGAGACGCCGCCACCGGCGGCCTCCGCCTTCAGCCGCGCCCCGAGGAGCACGTTGAGCCCCGTGGAGTCGCAGAACTCCAGGCGCGCGCAATCGATGACCAGGCGCTTGAATCCCTTGGCGAGGCAGTCCTCGAGTGGCTCACGCAACAAATCGGCGGTGTGGTGATCCAACTCACCCGCCGGGGTCACGACGGCACTAGAGCCCTCTTCCCGCACCTCCACCAGAAGCCGGCCAGACTGTGCGCTGCCGACCGTCCCGCGGTCCATGCCGTCTCTCTCTCCCGACGTCGAGGTGGTTGCTGACGCCCTCGAACACTACGCCTTCCCAGCACGCTTCGACACCCGAACAACTACACACAAACGGACATATGCCCACAGAACGCACTTGCGGTGGGCTCGGGAAAGCGGGTAGGCCTAGTAAGGACACGTACCCGACCACGGCCGGCTTTGGAGGCGCCGCACACCGCAGTGCACCTAACGGCTCCGGCAGCCATATGCCGAGAACGATGGAGGACATCATGTCACCCCGGCTCGACGACTCGCGTACCCAGAAAGCGGCGTCGACACCCCCTCCGGAACATCTGGATCCCATCGAGCAGGACGAGATGCTCGTCACACAGGACGGCCTTCTCGCCGGACTTCCGGACATCCCCCCGTACGAGGAAGTCGACGCGGTCGACGCCCGGGCCCTGTCCAAGACCCTCTTCGAGCGTCTGGAGACGCTGGAGGAAGGGACCCACGAGTACTCGTACGTCCGCAACACGCTCGTCGAACTGAACCTCGCGCTGGTCAAGTTCGCCGCCTCCCGGTTCCGCTCCCGCAGCGAGCCGATGGAGGACATCATCCAGGTCGGCACCATCGGCCTGATCAAGGCGATCGACCGCTTCGAGCTGTCCCGCGGTGTGGAGTTCCCCACGTTCGCGATGCCGACGATCGTCGGCGAGATCAAGCGCTTCTTCCGCGACACCTCGTGGTCCGTGCGCGTTCCGCGGCGGCTCCAGGAGCTGCGGCTCGACCTGGCCAAGGCCGGTGACGAACTGGCCCAGAAGCTCGACCGCGCCCCCACGGTGGCCGAGCTGGCCGAACGCCTCGGCCTCTCCAACGACGAGGTCGTCGAGGGCATGGCCGCCTCGAACGCCTACACCGCCTCCTCCCTGGACGCCCAGCCGGAGGAGGACGACTCCGAGGGCGCGCTCGCGGACCGCATCGGCTACGAGGACCACGGACTCGAAGGCATCGAGTACGTCGAGTCGTTGAAGCCGCTGATTGCCGAACTGCCGCCGCGCGACCGCAAGATCCTTTCCCTGCGGTTCGTCGCCGGCATGACCCAGTCGGAGATCGGCGAAGAACTCGGCATTTCGCAGATGCACGTCTCGCGTCTGCTGTCGCGGACGCTGGTGCGGCTGCGCAAGGGGCTGACCGTCGAGGAGTGATCCCCGACCCGGGTGAACGTGTCCTTCGGGGGCGGGCCGCACGGCCCGCCCCGAGGCGCGTGGCACCGGTGGTTGCCCGCAGGCTCCGGCGGCGTCTCAGGAGTTGAGGAACAGCGCGGCCGTCGGGAGCAGCGGGGCCGTCAGGCTCAGCAGCCAGTAAGTGGGCGCATCGAGCGTCGTCCTGCGCCGTAGGGGCTGGTTGGCGAGCCACCAGATCAGGCCGTACAGCATGACGACGGGGATCACGATCACGAGCCAGAGGGCCATGCCGTCGTTCTCGGTCGGTTCCCGCGTGGTCCAGCCGGCCGCGGCGAGCGGTCCGTTCGCCGCGAGGTACCAGAGCAGCCAGAACGGCACCACGCCCGGTATCCCGAGCAGCAGGTTCACCACCAGTGGTGCCGACCAGTGCTTCGCCATCCGTCCCCGCCCTCCGGTGATGCCGGTCGTCCTCCGCCGGCGGCACCGCATTATCGCGGGGCCGGTGATCACACCACGCGCTCTCCGCGCCGCCATACACCGCTGACCAGCGGGACGCCGGGGCGGTAGGCCAGGTGGACATGGCTCGGCGCGTCCAGGAGCGTCAGGTCGGCGTACGCGCCCGGAGTGAGGCGGCCGATGTCGGTGCGCCGCAGGGCCGCCGCGCCGCCCGCCGTGGCCGACCACACCGCCTCGTCGGGCGTCATCCCCATGTCCCGTACGGCCAGCGCGACGCAGAACGCGACGGACGAGGTGAAGGACGAGCCGGGGTTGCAGTCCGTGGACAGCGCGACCGTGGCACCGGCGTCCAGCAGCCGCCGGGCGTCCGGCCATGGGGCCCGAGTGGAGAACTCGGCACCGGGCAGCAGCGTCGCGACCGTCCGGCTGTTCGCCAGGGCGTCCACGTCCGCGTCCGTGAGGTGGGTGCAGTGGTCGGCGCTGGCCGCGTCGAGCTCGACCGCGAGCTGCACGCCGGGGCCGTAGGAGAGCTGGTTGGCGTGGATGCGGGGGTGCAGGCCCCGGGCCTTGCCGGCGGTGAGGATGGCGCGGGCCTGGTCGCCGTCGAAGGCGCCCTTCTCGCAGAAGACGTCGATCCAGCGGGCGTGCGGGGCGCAGGCGTCGAGCATCTCGCCGGTGACGAGCGCGACGTAGCCGGCCGGGTCCTCCGCGAACTCGGGGGCGACGATGTGGGCGCCGAGGTAGGTGACCTCGTCGGTGTGGGCGGCGGCGACGCGCAGGGCGCGGGCCTCGTCCTCGACGGTCAGGCCGTAGCCGGACTTGGTCTCGAACGTGGTGGTGCCCTGGCGGAGGGCCTCGGCGAGGTAACGGGTGACGTTGGCTTCGAGTTCCTCGTCGCTCGCGGCCCGGGTGGCGGCGACGGTGGTGCGGATGCCGCCCGCGCTGTAGGGACGCCCGGACATGCGGGCGTTGAACTCCTGCGTCCGGTCGCCCGCGAAGACGAGGTGGGAGTGGGAGTCCACGAAACCCGGGAGGACCGCCCGGCCTTCGGCGTCGATCCGGTTGTCAGTGGCGGGTGCTTTGCTTTGATCACCGGTCCACACGACGCGGTCGCCTTCGATGACGACGGCCGCGTCCTGGACCAGTCCGAGGGGGGATCCTCCCCCATTCTCGAATTTGCTCGAACGGGGGGACCCCCATCCGAGGGAGGGGTCGTTGGTGACCAGGCTGGCGATGTTCGTGATGAGCGTGCTTGCGGTGCTCGCGGAGTGGGCGGGGCTGACGGTCGTCGCGTTGCTCATGGCGTCCTTGGTGGCCTGGTCGGCGGTGGGGTCGGGTTCGGGGGCGGAGGCGGGCCGCGCGGGCGGGCGGCCCGGGCTCATCCGCGCAGGGCTTCGACGGCGTCCGCGAGGGCTCGTGGCACGTCCGGCACGAGGGAGTGGACCCCGTCCCGTACGACGTGCCGACCTGCCACGACCGTATGCGACACGTCCGCTGCCGACGCGGCGAATACGGCCGTCTCGGCCCCGAGCCGCGGAAGCGGCCCTGCCGTCCTGACCGAGTCGAGCGCGATGGTGGTGAAGTCGGCGAGCGCGCCGGGCTCCAGGGCGCCCGCGTCCTCCCAGCCGAGGGCCGCGTGGCCGTCGGCCGAGGCCGCCCGCAGGAGGGCCGCCGCCGTCCAGTGACCCCGGGTGCGGGTGCGCAGCCGCTCGTTCAGCTCCATGGCCCGCGCCTCTTCGAGCAGGTCGATGACGGCGTGGCTGTCGGAGCCGAGGGAGAGCGGGGAGCCCTCGTTCTGCAGGGCCACGGCCGGCCCGATGCCGTCCGCGAGGTCCCGCTCGGTGGTCGGGCACATGCAGGTGCCGGTGCCGCTGCCGCCGATGAGGGAGACGTCCTCGGCGGTGAGGTGGGTGTTGTGGACTCCGGTCGTGCGCGGTCCGAGGACGCCGTGCAGCGCGAGGAGCTGGGTCGGGGTGCAGCCGTGGACCTCGCGGCACGCCTCGTTCTCGGCGGTCTGCTCGGACAGGTGCACATGGAGCGGAGCCCGCCGCTCCCCGGCCCACCGTGCGACGGTCTCCAACTGGTCGGCGGGCACGGCCCGTACGGAGTGGATCGCCGCCCCGATCCGTGCGTGATCCCGTTCCTTGAGAAGTGAAGAGCGTGCGGCCCAGGCCTCGGCGTCCCCGTCGGAGAAGCGGAGCTGGTGGGTGGTGGGCGGCTGTCCGAAGCCGGAGGAGAGGTAGGCGGTGTCGAGGAGGGTGATGCGGATCCCGGCCTCGGCGGCGGCCGCGATGAGGGCCTCGCCCATCGCGTTGGGATCGGCGTAGGGGGTGCCGCCGGGGGCGTGGTGGACGTAGTGGAACTCGCCGACGGCCGTGATGCCGGCCAGGGCCATCTCGGCGTACACGGCGCGGGCGAGGGCGTGGTAGCTGTCCGGGGTGAGCCGGCCGGCCGTGGCGTACATGACCTCGCGCCAGGTCCAGAAGGTGCCGGAGCCGACCTGGACGGTGCCCCGCAGGGCGCGGTGGAAGGCGTGGCTGTGCGCGTTGGCCAGGCCCGGCAGGGTGAGCCCGCGCAGGACCTCGGCCCCGGGAGGCGGGGCGGGGGTGTCGGCGCGGACGGCGGTGACGCGGCCGTCCGCGACCTCCACGGCGACGCCCGGCTCGACGTGAGTGCCGAGCCAGGCGTGCTCCAGCCAGTACGTCCGCGGGGCTGCTGTCGTCACCTGCACGCCAGTCCTTCCAGTACGTCGGCGAGTGCGAGTACCCCGGCCACGCAGTCGTCCTCGCTCGCGGACTCGGCCGGCGAGTGGGAGACACCGGTGGGGTTGCGCACGAACAGCATGGCGGTCGGGATGCTCCCGGACAGGATCCCGGCGTCGTGTCCGGCGCCCGTGCCGAGGACGGGGACGGTGAGGCCGGTGTCCGTGCCGAGGATGCGGGCGAGTTCGTCGCGCAGGGCATGGTCGAACTCGACGACGGGGGTGAAGGACTCGCGGACCACGTCGAGGTCGATGCCGTGCGCGTCCGCGTAACTCCGGGCCGCCTTCTCGATGCCGCCGACCACGGTGTCGAGGCGTGTCTGGTCCTCGGCACGGGAGTCGAGCCAGCCGCGCACCAGGGAGGGGATGGCGTTGACGCCGTTGGGCTCCACGGCGATCTTGCCGAAGGTGGCGACGGCTCCGGCGAGTTCGGCCTCGCGCCGGGCGGCGAGGACGGTCTCGGCGTAGGACAGCATGGGGTCGCGCCGGTCGGCGAGCCGGGTGGTGCCGGCGTGGTTGGCCTCGCCGCGGAAGTCGAACCGCCACCGGCCGTGCGGCCAGATGGCGCTGGCGATGCCGACCCGGTCGCCGGACAGGTCCAGGGCCCGGCCCTGTTCGACGTGCAGTTCGACGAAGGCGCCGATGCGGGCGAGCCGTTCGGGGTCCGGCCCGACGGCGTCCGGGTCATAGCCGGCCGCCTCCATGGCCCGGGGCAGCGTCACGCCGTCGCCGTCGGTGAGGCGGTGCGCCTGCTCGCGGGTGAGCTGCCCGGCGGTGAGCCGGGAGCCGACGCAGGCGAGCCCGAACCGGGCGCCCTCCTCGTCGCCGAAGTTCACGATGGCCAGGGGCCGGTCGAAGCGGGCGTCCCTGCCGCGCAGCTCGTCCAGCGCGGCGAAGGCGGACACGACGCCGAGGGGGCCGTCGAAGGCGCCGCCGTCCGGCACGGAGTCCAGGTGCGAGCCGGTGACGACGGCGTCGCCCTCGGCGGGGTCGCCCAGCCAGGCCCACTGGTTGCCGTTCCGGTCGACCTCGTGGCGCAGCCCGCGGGCCGTGGCCTGCTCCTCGAACCAGGCCCGGCAGTCGGTGTCGGCGTCCGTCCAGGCGAAGCGGCGGTAGCCGCCGGACGCGGAGCTGCGGCCGACCGGCAGCAGCTCCGCCCACATGCTGTGGAAACTCACGCGCCGTCACCCTCGCGCATCGGGACGCGCACGCCCCGCTCCCCCGCCACCGACTCCGCGATGTCGTATCCGGCGTCGACGTGCCGGATGACGCCCATGCCGGGGTCGTTGGTGAGCACCCGGCGGATCTTCTCGCCCGCGAGGGGCGTGCCGTCGGCCACGGTCACCTGCCCGGCGTGGATCGACCGGCCCATGCCGACGCCGCCGCCGTGGTGGATCGACACCCAGGAGGCGCCGGAGGCCACGTTCACCATGGCGTTCAGCAGCGGCCAGTCGGCGATGGCGTCGGAGCCGTCGAGCATGGCCTCGGTCTCCCGGTAGGGGGACGCGACGGAACCGCAGTCGAGGTGGTCACGGCCGATGACGACCGGCGCGGCCAGCTCCCCGCTCGCGACCATGTCGTTGAACCGCTCACCGGCCTTGTCCCGCTCGCCGTAGCCGAGCCAGCAGATCCGGGCGGGCAGGCCCTGGAAGTGGACGCGTTCGCCGGCCATCTTGATCCAGCGGGCCAGGGACTCGTTCTCCGGGAAGAGGTCGAGGATCGCCTTGTCGGTCTTGGCGATGTCGGAGGCCTCGCCGGACAGGGCGGCCCAGCGGAACGGGCCCTTGCCCTCGCAGAACAGGGGGCGGATGTAGGCGGGGACGAAGCCGGGGAAGGAGAACGCCCGGTCGTATCCGGCGAGCTGGGCCTCGCCGCGGATGGAGTTGCCGTAGTCGAAGACCTCGGCACCGGCGTCCATGAAGCCGACCATGGCCTCCACGTGCCGGGCCATGGACTCGCGGGCCCGGGTGGTGAAGCCCGCCGGGTCCTTGGCGGCGGCGTCGGCCATGTCCTCGAAGGCGGTGCCCAGCGGCAGGTAGGCGAGCGGGTCGTGGGCCGAGGTCTGGTCGGTCACGATGTCGATGGGGGCGCCCATGGCGAGGAGCTGCGGGAGCAGCTCGGCCGCGTTGCCGAGGACGCCGATGGAGAGGGGGCGGCGGGCGTCACGCGCCTCGGTCGCCAGCCGGAGCGCGTGGTCCAGGGAGTCGGCCTTCACATCCAGGTAGCGGTGCTCGATGCGCCGGTCGATGGCACGCGGGTCGCAGTCGATGCAGATCGCGACGCCGTCGTTCATGGTCACGGCGAGCGGCTGGGCGCCGCCCATGCCGCCGAGGCCGGCGGTCAGGGTGATGGTGCCGGCCAGCGTCCCGCCGAACTTCTTGGCGGCAACCGCGGCGAAGGTCTCGTAGGTGCCCTGGAGGATGCCCTGGGTGCCGATGTAGATCCAGGAACCGGCGGTCATCTGCCCGTACATGGTCAGGCCGAGGTGTTCGAGGCGGCGGAACTCCTCCCAGTTGGCCCAGTCGCCGACGAGGTTGGAGTTGGCGATGAGGACGCGCGGGGCCCACTCGTGGGTCTGCATGACGCCGACGGGGCGGCCGGACTGGACCAGCATGGTCTCGTCCTGCTTCAGCCCCTGCAGCGTGCGCACCATCGCGTCGAAGGAGCGCCAGTCGCGGGCGGCCTTGCCGGTACCGCCGTAGACGACGAGCTTGTCGGGGTGCTCGGCGACCTCCGGGTCGAGGTTGTTCTGCAGCATCCGCAGGGCGGCTTCCTGCTGCCATCCCAGGGCGCTCGGTTCCGTGCCGCGCGGTGCTCGGACGGGGCGGGGTCCTGACATGGTCTGCCTCCTGGGTGGGTGCTCCCGGCGGAATGTTGCTGCTCCTATTCACATCCTGACCTCATGAATAGGGCTAGTCAATACGTCGGGGTGTCGGCGCGGCGGTGCGGGGGGTGTTTGGCTGGATGCATGGGCGCACACATCGAGGCGGAAGACGCGGGCGACGCCGGAGCCGGGCGGGCGGCCCGGCGGGACGAGGCGGTGCGGGCGGCCGTGGAGCAGGGGCTGCTGGGGCCCGACAGCCCCATCGTCGGGTTGCTGGACCTCACCGGCATCCGGGAGTCGGCGGCGGAGCTGCGGGCGGCGTTCGCCGCGGTGGCGGCGCCGGGCACGCCCGTGCTGCACGCCTTCGCGGTGAAGGCGACCCCGCTGGTGCCGGTGCTGCGGCTGCTGCGGGAGGAGGGCGTGGGCGCGGAGGTCGCGAGCCCCGGGGAGCTGGCCCTGGCGCGGGCGGCGGGCATGCCGGTGGAGATGACGGTGCTGGACTCCCCCGCGAAGACCCCGGCCGAGCTGCGCGAGGCGCTGTCCCTGGGCATCGCCGTCAACGCGGACAATCCGCAGGAGCTGGACCGCATCGACGCCCTGATGCGGTCGGGGGCCGGCCGCTCCCCTCTCGGAATCCGGGTGAACCCGCAGGTCGGAGGCGGTTCCATCGAGGCGTTGTCCACGGCGACGGCCACCTCGAAGTTCGGGGTGGCGCTGCGCGACGAGGGGGCCCGGGAGTGGGTCGTCCAGGCGTATCTGGACCGGCCGTGGCTGACCCGCCTGCACGCGCACACCGGCTCCCAGGGGATCCCGCCGGCCCTGATGACGCGGGGCGTGGCGGAGACGTACGCGCTGGCCGAGGAGATCAACCGGCGGGCCGGGCGGCGGCAGGTCGACACGCTCGACATCGGCGGCGGCCTGCGTGTGAACTTCGCGTCGGACGCGACGACCCCGACGTACGCGCGGTACGCGCGGCTGCTGGCCGGGGAGGTTCCGGGGCTGTTCGACGGGCGGTACGGGCTGGTCACCGAGTTCGGGCGGTCACTGCTGGCGAAGCACGGGACGGTGGTGGCACGGGTCGAGTACGCGAAGACCTCCGGCGGGCGGGCCGTGGCGGTGACGCATGCCGGGGTGCAGGTGGCCGCGCGGACGGTGTACGCGCCGGGGAGCTGGCCGTTGCGGATCGCCGCGTACGACGCGAAGGGGCGGCCGAAGGAGGGGCCGGTGGTGGTGCAGGACGTCGCGGGGCCGGCCTGTTTCGCGGGCGACCTGCTGGCGGAGGGGCGGTCCATGCCGTTGCTGGAGCAGGGGGACTACGCGGCGGCGCTGGACACCGGGGCGTACTACTTCGCGCACCACTACGGCTACAACTCGCTGGTGCGGCCAGGCGTTTACGGGTTCCTGCCGGGTGGGCGGTTCGCGGTGGTGCGGCGGGCGCAGACCGTGGAGGAGGTCGTCGCGGAGTCGGGTGGGGCGGAGGTGGATGCGTTGACGCGAGCGGGGTGGGAGGTTCCGTAGGGCTTCGGCCTCGGGTGCAGCGCCGTGGGAGGTCCGTGGGTTTTCGGCCGCGGGTGCGTCGTGGCTTGTCACGCCAACGCGGCGGAGCCGCACATCGATACAGCCCAGCGCCCCTAGGTGGGACGACCGCTGTCCGGTCACCAGCGCCGGCGAATTGCCCAGGGGACCGGCACTGCCCGGTCACACCGATGCCGGCGTTTTCCTTCGTGCGCCTCCCGGCGCCGCGTCCCCCGCCGCGATGCCCGTGCTGCGGTACGCCCTCACCTGCTTGCCGGCCGGGTGGGCCGCTCCCCCGCGCAGCCAGTCCACGCGGACCCACAACAACGCCTCGTCGGCCTGCTCCCGGCGGCCCAGCCAGGCCGACTTCAGCCACAGGCCCGCGCCGCAGCCGGCCAGGAGCATGCCCCCGGCCGCCGGGGCCGCGTAGGCGCTGCCCAGGGCGGCGAGGAAGGCGAGCAGGAGCCACCAGCGGTGGCCCCGGCGCCAGTTGCGTACCGTGACCGCGCGGTCCTGGAGTACGTCGTGCTTGCCGGCCCGGGACGCGACGGCGGCCAGGGCCGCGTAGCGCTTGCGGCGTCCGCAGGCCACGGCGGCCCCCGCCAGGACGAAGAGGGCCGCTCCGGCCAGGACGCCGATGCGGCGCCCGGTCAGGCCCGGTGCGAGCAGGCCGATGCCCGCCGACAGAACACCGAGCCACCACAGCGGGGCCGCCCCCGCCCGTACGACGACGGCCACCCGGGCCAGCCCCTGTCCTCCGCGCGTCACGTCCAGCCTCCGTCCGGTCTCCGAAGCTTTCGGGGAGCCGTACGGTAGCGACGCAACGTGAGACGAATCTTAAGAAGCCCGCCCGTGCCGTCAGTCGACGAACAGGCCCCGCGCCGCGGCCTTCGTGTCGAACTCCTCCAGGCGCGACTGGGCCTGGGGCAGGTCGTCGCACATGGCCTCCAGCAGGACCCGGCCGAGCAGCATCGGCGCGCAGGCCGTGTCGAAGGCGAGGCCGGTGCCGACCGCGGCGGGCAGCAGCAGGTCGGACACCTTGGCGACGGGTGCGAACGCGGAGTCGGCGACCGTGACGACGGTCAGCCCGGCCTCCTTGGCGTAGGCGAGGGTGTCGACGACCTCGCGGGGGTGCCGGGGCAGCGCGAAACAGAGCAGTGCGCTCGCGCCGGCCCGGACGGCGGCGTCGATGCGGTCCTGGAGCATCGTGCCGCCCTCGCCGAGCAGCCGTACGTCGGGGTGGACCTTGGCGGCGAAGTAGGCGAAGCCGTGCGCCTGGGCGGCAGCCGCCCGCAGGCCGAGGACGAGCAGCGGGCGGGAGCCCGCGAGGAGACGTCCCGCGCGCTGGACGGGGCCGGGATCGGCCAGTGCCTCCGCCAGGTGCCGCAGGTTCTCGATCTCGGCCTCGACGGCCTGCTGGTACTCGTTGTGGGCCCCGGACTCCGCGGCGGGTTCGGCGGGGGCGACCTCGCGCAGATGGCGGCGCAGGGCGGGGTAGCCGTCGAAGCCGAGGGCGACGGCGAAGCGGGTCACGGACGGCTGGCTGACCCCGGCCAGCTCGGCGAGCTCCACACTCGACAGGAACGGCACATCGGCCGCGCGCCGCACCATGCTGTGCGCGATGCGCCGCTGGGTCGGCGTCAGCCGGTGGCCCTCGAAGAGCGCCTGGAGCCGCGCGGCAGGGCTGTCGGTCACGCTCATGACGTGCTCCCCCTCGCCTATTCAGTAGCTGAGGATTCTGCATGAGCATATGCAGAGCGGCAAGCCGGACCGGAGAACGGCCGCCGGACGACCGGTAACCCCCGGCGGAACCGGGGGCTAACCCCAGTGCGGCGGGCGCCGCCCCTTCCTACCGTGGACGGCATGACGGGAATGGACGCGCGGGACACCGACCTGAAGAAGGAACTCGACGCCACCCTGCACGCACGCAGGGATCTGGGCGAGGAGTACGAGTCGGCGCTGGTCGACTCGTTCCTGGACAAGGTCGACCAGCGGATCGACGGCGCGGTGGAGCGCCGGGTGCGCCGGCAGCTCGCCGAGCAGCAGATGCAGACGGCCCGGGACTCCCGGTCGCCGAAGGCCACGGACTCTTGGGGCGAGCGGTTCGGCTTCGGGATCGTCTCCCTGGTCCTCGCGGTGCCGCTGTCCGCGATCGGCGGGGGCGTGGCCCGTCTGCCCGGGCTGCTCGTCGCCTGGGCCGGCATCGTCGGCGTCAACGTCGTCCAGGCGCTCCGCACCAACCCGGACCTCTTCGGGCGCCGCCGCAGGTCCTCCCAGGACGATGGCTGGGAGGACTGAGCGCGCGCACGCCGTTCAGACCTGCCGCGTCGGCAGCGCGACGATCTGCCGCAGGTTGACCCGGCGCGGCCGGCTCGTCACGTAGGCCACCAGGTCGGCCAGCTCCCCGGCGGACAGGGCGCCCACCTCGTCGAGCATGCCCTCGACCTGCCGGGACAGTTCGTCGTCGGCGATGTGGGTGCGCAGCTCGCTCTCCACGAAGCCGGGCTCGATGTTGGTGACCCGGACGTCCCGGGGCCCGAACTCCCCGCGCAGGGCTTCCGACAGGTAGGTGACGGCCGCCTTGGTCGCGCCGTACACCGCGTAGTTCGGGAAGCTGACGTGCGCGGCGATGGACGAGATGTTCACGATGTCGGCCGTACGGCCTTCCGCGGCGGCGCTCACCAGGTCGCCGGTGAAGGCGCCGGTCATCCGCAGCACCCCGGCGACGTTGGTGTCGAGCATCCGCTGCCACTCGTCGGCGCGCCGGGCGTCCACGGGGTGGGGCAGCATGACGCCGGCGCAGTTCACGACCAGGTCGACGGTCCCGTACTCCGCGTGGACGCGATCGGCGGCGTCGGCCACGGACGTCTCGTCGGTGACGTCCGCGGCTACGGCCAGGGCCTGCCCGCCGTCGGCCCGGATCTTCCCGGCGATCGCCGTCAGCCGGTCCGCCCGCCGGGCCAGCAGGGCCACCCGGGCCCCGCGCGCGGCCAGCAGCACGGCGACGGCCTCGCCGATCCCGCTCGCTGCTCCGGTGACGACGGCGGTACGGCCGGCCAGGTTGTCGTACGACATGGGATACCCCTTCGGTGGCGGCCGGGGCGTGTCCCCGGCCTGGCCACCACCCTCGGCGGCTTCGGCCACGCCACCCAGGGCTGCGCTCATCCTGGGTCCGGCAGTACCAGGTTCGCCGGGCCGGGGCGGCCTAGGCTCGGATCCATGGACGGAGAACTGGGAGACTTCCTGCGCTCGCGCCGCGCCCGGATCCGGCCGGAGGAGGTGGGGCTGCCCTCGTACGGCCGCCGCCGCGTCCCGGGTCTGCGCCGCGAGGAGGTGGCGCAGCTGGCCGGGGTGAGCGTCGACTACTACGTCCGCCTGGAACAGGGCAGGGGGCCCGGGGACCCCGGCCGGACCAAGTCCGGGGGTGTCTCGGACGCCGTGCTGGACGCGATCGCCCGGGTGCTGCGGCTGGACGAGGCCGAGCACGCGTATCTGCGGGCGGTGGCCCGGCCGCGCCGGCAGGACGGGCCCGGGGCCGCCATGTCCCGGGTGCGCCCGGGGGTCCGGCTGCTCCTGGACGGCATGGACCGCAACCCCGCCTACGTCCTGGACCACCGTATGGAGGTCCTCGCGTGGAACGCCCTCGCCGACGCCGTGCTCGGCTTCAGCGGCCCGGGCGACCTCAGCCTGCCGCGCCGGACCTTCCTCGACCCCGCCTCGCGTGAGCTCTATCCGGACTGGTCCGCGATCGCCGCCCAGACGGTCGCGCACCTCCGTCTGCAGGCGGGCCACCATCCCGGGGACCCCGTCACGGGGGAACTCGTCGCCGGACTCACCCGGGCCAGCGAGGAGTTCCGGTGTCTGTGGGCCGATCATCTGGTCAAGCCCTGCGACCACGGCGTGAAGCTCCTGCGGCACCCGGTCGCGGGCCTGCTGACCCTCCCCTACGAGACGCTCACAATCCCGGCGGCCCCGGACCAGACGATCGTGGCCTACATGCCCGAGCCGGGCTCGGAGACGGCGGAGCGCCTGGCGCTGCTGGGGAGCTGGTCCTCAGTCGTCCCCGAAGCCCCGGAACGTGCCTGAGGCGTCCGCGGCGTCGGCGTACTCGGCGAAGTCCAGGTTGGCGATGCTCAGGTTGGCGGACATCCCCGGGTACCAGCGGACCGGGACGCGGAAGGTCCGCCCCGGCTCCGTGAAGAGGTCGACTGCCAGCAGCGGGTGCTCCGGGCCGGCCAGGGCCGTCGCGTCGGCGAGGAAGACCTCGCATATCCGCTCGTCCTCCGCGGCGGCCGACTCCTCGGCGAGCAGCGTCTGAACGCCGGCGTCGGCGAACCGGGGGTCGCTGACGCGGGTGGCGCACGGATGCTCGTCGGCCCCGTCGAGAGCGGCACACAGCGCCTCCCACGCCGCGTCGTCGCCGAAGTCGGTGCGCAGGACGAGCGTGGTCAGGTCGTGGGGCTGAGGCAGTGGCATGGCGGGGATCCTGCCATCCGCCACTGACAGCCCGGCGGCCGGAGGCCCGGGAAGGATGATGCGCGGGGACCGCCGCACCCCCGTGAACGGGGGGCGGGACGACGGCGGTCCCCGCGAAGGACGCGGGCCCGGTCAGGGCCGGGCGTGCGCGTCCATGGCGTCCGTGGAGGTCCGGGAGCCGCTCCGGAGGTCCTGTGACGCCGTTTCGGTGCCGGCCTGGGCGGGGAGCCGCTCCCGCCCTGCCGACACCCACCAATGTGCAGGACGCGTGTTAAGCGGGTGCTGCGCGAACGTGACACCCGCGTACCGGTTCCGCGACGTCCGCGAAGATCACGGACGCCGCAAGTTCACCCGGTTCACGGGCGGTTCACCGGGCGTTGGCCGTCACTTCCCCGTACGGGCGAGGAAGGACAGCAGGTCCTGCCGGCTGACCACACCGGTCGGCTTGCCCTCGACGAGGACGATCGCCGCGTCCGCCTTGCCCAGCACGGCCATCAGGTCGGCGACGGGTTCGCCGGAGCCGACCTGGGGCAGCGGGCCGGACATGTGCTTCTCCAGCGGGTCCTCCAGCGAGGCGCTCTTGCTGAACAGCGCGTCCAGCAGCTCGCGTTCGACGACGGAACCGACGACCTCGGCCGCCATCACGTCGGGGTGGCCGGCGCCCGGCTTGACGACCGGCATCTGCGAGACGCCGTACTCGCGCAGCACGTCGATGGCCTGACCGACCGTCTCCTCCGGGTGCATGTGGACGAGGGAGGGCATGAGGTCGCCCTCCTTGTCGGCGAGGACGTCACCGACGCGGGCGCTCGGGCCCGTGTCCTCCAGGAAGCCGTAGTCGGCCATCCACTCGTCGTTGAAGATCTTGCTGAGGTAGCCGCGGCCGCTGTCGGGCAGCAGCACCACCACGACGTCGTCCTCGTCGAGCCGCGCGGCGACCTCCAGCGCGGCCACGACGGCCATGCCGCAGGAGCCGCCGACGAGCAGGCCCTCCTCCTTGGCGAGGCGGCGGGTCATCTGGAAGGAGTCCTTGTCGGAGACGGCGACGATCTCGTCCGCGACGGTCCGGTCGTAGGCGGTCGGCCAGAAGTCCTCACCGACGCCCTCGACGAGGTAGGGCCGGCCGGAGCCGCCGGAGTAGACGGAGCCCTCGGGGTCCGCGCCGACGACCTGCACCGAGCCGTCGCTGGCCTCCTTCAGATAGCGGCCGGTCCCGGAGATGGTGCCGCCGGTGCCCACGCCCGCCACGAAGTGGGTGATCTTCCCCTCCGTCTGCTCCCACAGCTCGGGGCCGGTCGAGTGGTAGTGGGAGAGCGGATTGTTGGGGTTGGAGTACTGGTCGGGCTTCCAGGCTCCGGGCGTCTCGCGGACCAGCCGGTCGGAGACGTTGTAGTAGGAGTCCGGGTGCTCGGGGTCGACGGCGGTCGGGCACACCACGACCTCGGCGCCGTACGCGCGCAGCACGTTGATCTTGTCGGTGCTCACCTTGTCGGGGCACACGAAGATGCACTTGTACCCCTTCTGCTGCGCCACGATGGCGAGCCCGACGCCGGTGTTGCCGCTGGTCGGCTCGACGATCGTGCCGCCGGGCTTGAGCGCGCCGCTCTCCTCCGCCGCCTCGATCATGCGCAGGGCGATACGGTCCTTCACCGAGCCGCCGGGGTTGAAGTACTCCACCTTGGCCAGGACGGTCGCCCTGATGCCCTTGGTCACGCTGTTGAGCTTCACCAGCGGGGTGTTGCCGACGAGGCTGATCATCGAGTCGTGAAATTGCACCGTTGTCTCCGGATGCCGCAAAAGAATCGGTCGTAGTGGTGCCGCCAGCCTATGACTTCGCCGTCGCCCGTGACGGTCGTTCACTCCCCGTTGAGATTGGGCGACGGGCTGTACGGGGCAAGCACTGGGTGTACGGGTTCGAGGAGGTGGCGGCGACGCATGACGAGCATGTCGAGGGCGAGGGTGGCCCGGCGGATCGCGGCCGGCGCGGCTTATGGCGGCGGCGGGATCGGTCTGGCCGGAGCGGCCACGGTGGGGCTGGTGCTGGCGGAGGTGCAGCTGGCGCGACGCCGGGTGAGCAACGGCACGTCACCACACGTGCCGCAGGCGGACGGGCTGTACGGCCGTATGTACGCCGGTCCGGCCGTGGCACCGCTGAGGCTGACGATGCTGGGCGACTCCACGGCCGCGGGCCAGGGCGTGCACCGCGGCGGGCAGACACCGGGGGCGCTCCTGGCGTCGGGGCTGGCGGCGCTGGCCGAGCGCCCGGTCGAGCTGCGCACGGTGGCGACGCCGGGGGCCTGTTCGGACGACCTGGACCGCCAGGTGGCCCTGGTGCTGGCCGATCCCGATCCCGTGCCCGACATCTGCGTGATCATGGTCGGCGCGAACGACGTCACCCACCGCATGCCCGCGACACGCTCGGTCCGTCATCTGGCCTCGGCGGTTCGCCGGCTGCGCACGGCCGGTGCGGAGGTCGTGGTCGGCACCTGCCCCGACCTCGGCACGATCGAGCCGGTGCGCCAGCCGTTGCGCTGGCTGGCCCGACGGGCCTCACGCCAGCTGGCGGCCGCCCAGACGATCGGAGCCGTCGAACAGGGCGGCCGCACCGTGTCGCTGGGCGACCTGCTGGGCCCCGAGTTCGCCGAGAACCCACGCGAGCTCTTCGGCCCGGACAGCTACCACCCCTCCGCCGAGGGCTACGCGACGGCGGCGATGGCGGTCCTGCCGACCGTCTGCGCGTCCCTGGGCCTGTGGCCCGCCGAGGAGGAGCGCCCGGACGCCTCCCGTCGCGAGGGCTTCCTGCCGGTGGCGCGGGCGGCGGCGGAGGCCGCCTCCGAGGCGGGCACGGAGGTCGCGGCGGCGATGCCGAGCGGGCCGCGCGGGCCGTGGGCGCTGCTGAAGCGCCGGCGGCGTCGGCGGGTACCCGAGCAGGAGCCGGCACCGGCCACACCGTCGAACTGACGGAACCCGCCGGACGTCGAAAAGCAAGCGCTTAGAAAACTGCGGCCAGGGTCACACCGCGACACCAGTGACCCAGCCCATACGTACGGGTAACTTCCCAGACAGCCCAAGCAGACCACCCGGTACGTCAATGGAGCCGTGATGCCCGAAGCCGTGATCGTCTCAGCCGCCCGCTCCCCCATCGGCCGCGCCGTCAAGGGCTCCCTCAAGGACCTCCGCCCGGACGACCTGACCGCCACGATCGTCCAGGCCGCCCTGGCCAAGGTCCCCGAGCTGGACCCGAAGGACATCGACGACCTGATGCTCGGCTGCGGCCTGCCCGGCGGCGAGCAGGGCCACAACCTCGGCCGCATCGTCGCCGTGCAGATGGGCATGGACCACCTGCCGGGCTGCACCATCACCCGGTACTGCTCCTCCTCCCTGCAGACCTCGCGCATGGCCCTGCACGCCATCAAGGCCGGCGAGGGCGACGTGTTCATCTCGGCGGGCGTGGAGACGGTCTCCCGCTACGCGAAGGGCAGCTCCGACGGCCTGCCCGACACGCACAACCCGCTCTTCGCCGACGCCGAGGCCCGCACGGTCGCGACCGCCCAGTCCGAGGGCTCGACCTGGCACGACCCGCGCGAGGACGGCCTGCTGCCCGACCCCTACATCGCGATGGGCCAGACCGCCGAGAACCTGGCCCGCGCCAAGGGCGTCACCCGCCAGGACATGGACGAGTTCGGCGTCCGCTCGCAGAACCTCGCCGAAGAGGCCATCAAGAACGGCTTCTGGGAGCGCGAGATCACCCCGGTGACCCTCCCCGACGGCACGGTCGTCTCCACGGACGACGGCCCCCGCGCCGGCGTCACCCTGGAGGGCGTGCAGGGCCTCAAGCCGGTCTTCCGCCCCGACGGCCTGGTCACGGCCGCCAACTGCTGCCCGCTGAACGACGGCGCCGCGGCCCTCGTGATCATGTCCGACACCAAGGCCCGCGAGCTGGGCCTCACCCCGCTCGCCCGGATCGTGTCGACCGGCGTCTCCGGCCTGTCGCCCGAGATCATGGGCCTCGGCCCGGTGGAGGCCAGCAAGCAGGCCCTCGGCCGCGCCGGACTGACGATCGGCGACATCGACCTGGTCGAGATCAACGAGGCGTTCGCCGCCCAGGTGATCCCCTCCTACCGCGACCTGGGCATCCCGCTGGAGAAGCTGAACGTCAACGGCGGCGCCATCGCCGTCGGCCACCCCTTCGGCATGACCGGCGCCCGCATCACCACCACGCTCATCAACTCCCTGCAGTTCCACGACAAGCAGTTCGGTCTGGAGACGATGTGCGTCGGCGGCGGCCAGGGCATGGCCATGGTCATCGAGCGCCTCAGCTGAGCGGCGCACCGTAGCCGCCATAGCACCCCCTGTGAGCCCCCGGCCCAGAACCCTGGAAACACCAGGGTTCTGGGCTGTTTTGTGATCCAATCTCCCCCAGGATGTGACCTATCTCCCTCCGCCAGGGGAGAACCCCAGGTCACAGCAGCCCCACCCCCTCCCCCGGCACCGAAGCCCTGTCCGTTTCGTGACCTTACGCACTGACAGCTGGTTAGTCCGCCCTTCAAGCTGATGTAGGAAGTCGGGGGTCGACTTTGAACCGGGAGTACGTCAGTGAGCGCCATGCCGATCGCGTTGCTGGTCACCACGGCCGCCACGGGCGCCGTGGGCGTCGCCGTCCTGCGCACCGTCCTGCAGCTGCGCCGACAGGTCGCGGCCCTGCACACCGCGCTGGCCGAGAGCCGCGCCGCCACCACCCGTGCGCTGCTGCCCGCCGCTCGTACCGCTGCCGACACCGATGAGATACGCGCCGCCGTTGCGGCCGCGCTCGCCGAGGAGCGGGAGCGGGAGCTCGCCGAGGCGCGGGCGTTCTGGGCCGCCCAGGAGGCCCGTGACGCCTCCGACGCGCCCTCCCTGCTGGGCCTGCCCGAGGTCGATCTGTTCCTGCCCCGCCAGGCCGATTTCGCCGGCCTGGAGCCGGTGTCCGAGCCCGGCGCGGAGGCCGAGGAGCCGGCCGCCGAGTCCCCGGAGCTGGCCGCGGCCCGCCGCCGCCACCCCTCCCACCCGGACTTCGTGCCGACGCAGTCGCCGGTCGTCAACGACCACGAGCGCACCGTCGCCACCCTGGAGGAGCTGGCGTCCTCCCGCGTCGAGCTGACGGACGTCCGCCCCGGCCCGCTGGGCACCCTGGACGTCTACGTGTTCGCCGACGGCACGACCCTGTGCATGACCCCGGGCCACCGCGAGACGGCGGAACACCTCGCCGCGGCCCTGCGCACGGGCAAGACCCCGGTGCTCCTGGGCGGCTCCGGCATCTCCGGCGCCTACACCCTGACGTTCGAGTGCGGCGAGGAGAACGTCTACATCCTGGCCGACCGCGTCATCGCGTCCCTGTAGAGAAGCGCCCCTTCAAGGGGGTCACACCCCCGCCCGCTTCTGCGCTTCCTCCACCCACCGCACCGCTTCCTCGACGTCGGCGTCACCGGGAATCACAACGGCCAGATCATGCCCGGCAACGGTGATCTGATCTGCCGCTGCAAACATCCCCGCATCCGGCATCTCCCGAGGCTCCACGCCCTCGAGGACCTGCGCCCTCCGGGCCAGCTCCCTGGCCAGCTCCAGAGCCTCGGCGGCAGCTCCCCGCTGCAACCGGCTCTGGGGCGCGGCCCTCAAACGATCGGCGAAGTGCTCCACCGCACGGGTCAGAGGCGTCGTATCAACCACGCCGCGAGCGTACGCGTCGCACCGGGACTGTTGCCAACGGGCGAACACTCAGGCACGGTGACCTGAAGGACCGGCTTACATCCCAGCGTCCGGAGGCGCCGATGTCCCAAGTCTTCTCCGAAGAGACCCATCGCAACATGCTCGCCCGCATCCCGCACTGCACCGGTCGTGAGATCTCCGACTGGTTGCGGACCGTCGAGGACGGCCCGTCACTCTTCCGCTTCGAGGAAAAAGTCAGCTGGCTCCGGCACGAACACAACCTCGCGTACGGCCACGCCAAGGCGATCATCCACGAGTACGACCTGAGGAGGGCCGCGCGCAAACTGCTCTAGGCGCGCACCACTCCGGGCCCGTGCGCCTGGACGACGAAGGGCCCCGGCCGGAGCCGGGGCCCTTCGCGCTACGACCGTCGGTACTAGTCGCTGCTGTTGAGGATCGAGATGAGCCTCAGGAACTCCAGGTAGATCCACACCAGCGTCAGCGTGAGGCCGAAGGCCGCGAGCCAGGCCTCCTCGCGCGGAGCGCCGTAGGCGACGCCGTCCTCGACCTGCTTGAAGTCCAGGGCGAGGAAGCAGGCGCCGAGGATGATGCCGATGACGCCGAAGACGACGCCGAGGGCACCACTGCGGAAGCCGAGGCCGTCACCGCCGCCGAACACCGCGAACAGCAGGTTCACGGTCATCAGCAGGATGAAGCCGAGCGCGGCCGCCATCACGAAGCCGTAGAAGCGGCGGTTGACGCGGATCCAGCCGGCCTTGTAGGCGATCAGCACACCGGCGAAGACCGCCATGGTGCCGATCACGGCCTGCATGGCCGCACCGTCGGCGATGCGGTTGTCGACGATGTTGGAGATGACGCCGAGGAAGACACCCTCGAACGCGGCGTACGTCAGGATCAGCGCGGGCGAGGCCTTGCGCTTGAAGGACTGCACGAACGCCAGGACCATGCCGATCAGCGCGGCACCGATGCCGATGCCGTAGCTGCGGCTGATGTTGGCGTCGTCGACCGGCAGCAGCGCCCAGGAGAGCGCCGCGGTGACGATGAGCACGCCGAGCGTGCTCGCCGTGCGCAGGACGACGTCGTCGATGGTCATCCGGCCGGTGGTGGCCGGTGCCTGCGGCGGCGCGCCGTGCTGCAGGTCCTGCTGGGCGTAAGGGTTCTGCGCGTACGGGTTCTGCGCGTACTGGTCGCCCGTCGGCTGCGCGTACGGGTTGCCCTGGGTGGCGACAGCGGGACCCCCGGCCTGCGGCGCGGTGTTGAAGCCCGCGTAGCCGTTGTCGCGGCTGAACCCCCGTCGCGAGAAGACCGGGTTTCTGCTCCTCATTTCACTCCTCCATGGCCACCAGGCGTGGCCTTGGCTCAAGAGTAATAGGTAGGCAAAGGAATGACCCTACTGCTTGGGGAGGATCTTTCCCTCATCGTGCTGCGCAACACGCTACGTGGCTTCGTCATTCCCCTCACCGGAGGGGGGCATTCAGCGGCTCATCCGAAGGGGAAGCCCGTGTACGCCTCCGCCAGGTCCGTCTCGGCGGCGCGGGAGGAGGCGATCCGCTCCAGCCTGGCGAGCTGGAGCCGGTCCTCGAAGGCCGTCGCGCCGGGTGCGCGGTGCAGCAGGGTCGTCATGTCGTAGGAGAACCGTTCGGCCTGCCAGACGCGGCGCAGGCAGGTCCGCGAGTAGGCGTCGAGCAGCTCGGGTGATCCGGTCTCCTGCTGGTGGACGAGGGCCCGGGCGAAGGTGACGACGTCGCCGGCGGCGAGGTTCAGCCCCTTCGCCCCGGTCGGCGGCACGATGTGCGCGGCGTCGCCGGCGAGGAAGAGGCGGCCGTGGCGCATGGGCTCGTGGACGTAGGAGCGCATGGGGGTGACCGTCTTCTGGGTGATCGGGCCGCGCTGGAGGTACCAGTCGTCGGCGGTCTCGAACCGGCGCTCCAGCTCGTCCCAGATCTCGTCGTCGCCCCATGCCCCGGGGTCGGTGCCGTCGGGCACCTGGAGGTAGAGGCGGGAGACGGCCGGCGAGCGCATGGAGAGCAGGGCGAAGCCGCGCTCGTGGCGGGCGTAGACGAGCTCGTCGTGCGAGGGCGGCACGTCGGCGAGGATGCCGAGCCAGCCGAAGGGGTACGTCCGTTCGAAGACCTGGGTCAGACCGGCGGGGATCGCCTTGCGGGCCACGCCCCAGAAGCCGTCGCAGCCGACGACGTAGGAGCACTCCAGGACGTCCTCGCGGCCCTCGTGCCGGAAGCGGATCCGCGGGGTGTCGGTGCCGGCGTCCTCCACGGCCAGCGCCTCGGCCTCGAAGAGGAGGGGTCCGCCCTCGCGGAGCTGAAGGGCGATGAGGTCCTTGCACACCTCGGTCTGGGCGTAGACCATCACGGACCGGCCGCCGGTGAGCGCGGGGAAGTCGACGCGGTGGCGCGTGCGGTCGAAGCGCAGTTCGATGCCGTCGTGGCGCAGCCCTTCGCGGTCCATGCGCTCCCCGGCCCCGGCCGCGCGCAGCACGTCCGCCGTGCCCTGCTCCAGGATCCCGGCCCGCTGCCGCCGCTCCACGTAGGCACGGTCACGGCTCTCCAGGACGACGGAGTCGATGCCGGCGTTGTGGAGCAGCCGGGCGAGGAGGAGGCCGGCCGGGCCCGCTCCGATGATGCCGACGGTGGTACGCATCGGGCGACCTCTTCTCATCGATCTGCGTTCGTCAGGTGAAACTTCCTTCACCATGTGTCTGTGAGTTTCCGACGGCATGCGACCGCTGTCAACGGGCGCGCCGTGAACTCTTCAATGGACCACGCAGGGATCGGAAGGTGCCCGGAGCCGGACTCGAACCGGCACGCCCGCGAAGGGGCAGCGAGGTTTAAGCTCGCCGTGTCTGCATTCCACCATCCGGGCAGGCCGTGGGCTCCGCATCGAGGTTCCGAGACTATCCGGACGGGTCCCCCGAACAGCGGCAGCGTGGACCGATGTTGTCTTATTTTATTGACGTCTGAGGGTGCATCAGCACACGGAACACGCCATCCGCACTTGCCAATAGCCTTGCGTGCGGCGGTCGGCGGCGCATGCGGAATGACGGAATTTCACCGCCCGAACGAGGGCACTCCACCTGTTCTCGACAGCCGGAGGCACCGGTTCCCGACACCGGGGCCCCTCAGGGGCGTTCGTCATCCCCAGGTATGACACCGCCCGGCGCGGTCAGACCGCAGTCGGCCCTCGGAACCGGAACTACGGGTGACTACACGGCGGCGTGGGACCCGGACGATGGAACACGTCCATCCCCGAACCCAGCCCGTCCGACAGGAGAACCATCCCGTGACCACCGCACCCCTCACCGACCGGGCCACCACCGCGGCCGCGCGCGCCACGGATCTGTCGAAGATCTACGGACAGGGTGAGACCCAGGTGGTCGCCCTGGACCGGGTCTCCGTGGACTTCCGGCAGGCGGAGTTCACCGCGATCATGGGCCCCTCCGGGTCCGGCAAGTCCACGCTGATGCACTGCGTGGCCGGCCTCGACTCCTTCTCCTCGGGATCGGTGCGCATAGGCGACACCGAGCTCGGGTCCCTGAAGGACAAGCAGCTGACCAAGCTGCGCCGGGACAAGATCGGTTTCATCTTCCAGGCGTTCAACCTGCTGCCGACCCTGACGGCCCTGGAGAACATCACCCTTCCGATGGACATCGCGGGGCGCAAGCCGGACAAGCAGTGGCTGGACTCCGTCATCCGGATGGTCGGCCTGGCGGACCGGCTCGGCCACCGCCCGTCCCAGCTCTCCGGCGGCCAGCAGCAGCGCGTCGCCGTGGCCCGGGCGCTGGCCTCCCGGCCCGAGATCATCTTCGGCGACGAGCCCACCGGAAACCTCGACTCGCGCTCTGGCGCCGAGGTGCTGGGCTTCCTGCGCAACTCCGTGCGCGAACTGGGCCAGACGGTGGTGATGGTGACGCACGATCCGGTGGCCGCCGCCTACGCGGACCGGGTGATCTTCCTGGCGGACGGCCGGGTCGTCGACGAGATGCACGGGCCGACGGCCGACTCCGTCCTCGACCGCATGAAGGCGTTCGACGCCAAGGGCCGCACCAGCTGATCCCCCGTCAGGACCGACAGGACTGAGAAGAAGAACCCATGTTCCGTACCGCCTTGCGCAACGTGCTCGCGCACAAGGCCCGGTTGCTGATGACCGTGCTCGCCGTGATGCTCGGCGTCGCGTTCGTCTCCGGCACCCTGGTCTTCGCCGACACCCTCTCCAACGCCTTCCGCAACCAGTCGGCGAAGAGCTATGACGACGTCGCCGTCTCCGTCACCTCGTACGCCGACCCGGACGACCCCGAGCAGAAGTACGGCCTGACCGGCAAGGACCTCGACCGGATGTCGGCCGTGGACGGCGTCGCCGGGGTGTACGGCCGCGTCGAGGGCTTCGCCGGGGTCGCCGACCCCGACGGGAAGCTGATCGGCGTCGGCTGGTCCAACAAGGGCTCCAACTTCACCCCCGGCAAGGACGGCAAGGACCCCGCCTACACCTTCACCGACGGCTCGGGCCCGGTGCGGGACGACCAGATCGCCCTGGACAAGGACTCCGCGGCCAAGGGCGAGTACCGGGTCGGCGACCGGGTGCGCGTCGCGACCAACGGCCCGGTGAAGGAGTACACCCTCAGCGGGGTGTTCACCACCGAGGACGGCGCCGTGAACGCCGGCGGCAGCCTCGTCCTCTTCGACACCGCCGTCGCCCAGAAGCAGTACCTCAAGCCGGGCTACTTCGAGAGCGCCACCGTCACCGCCGCCCCCGGCGCGAACGACACGAGGATCCTGGACGCGGTCAAGCCGCTGCTGCCGGCCACCGCCGAGGCGCAGACCGGCCAGGCGCTCGCCGACGAACAGGCCGAGCAGATCGAGCAGGGCATGGGCAACCTCAAGCAGGTCCTGCTCGGCTTCGCGGGCATCGCGCTCTTCGTCGGGATCTTCCTGATCTCCAACACGTTCACGATGCTGGTCGCCCAGCGCACCAAGGAGATCGCCCTGATGCGCGCCGTCGGCGCGTCCCGCAGGCAGATCACCCGCTCGGTGCTGGCCGAGGCCGCGCTGGTGGGTCTGGTCGCCTCGGCCGTCGGCTTCGTCCTCGGCATCGGCCTGGCGGTCGGACTGCGCTCCGGCATGGCCGCCTTCGACATGAAGATGCCGGACGGTCCGCTGGTGCTGTCCGCCACGCCGGTGATCGCGGCGTTCGCGGTGGGCGTGCTGATCACGACGTTCGCCGCCTGGCTGCCCGGCCGCCGGGCCGCGAAGATCCCGCCGGTGGCCGCCATGAACAGCGTCCACGCGGTGGCCACCACCAAGTCCCTGGTGCTGCGCAACTCCGTCGGTGCGGCCGTGACCGCCCTCGGCGCGGTGGGGATCGTGGCGGGTGCCTCGACCGGCGGCGACGACGGCCGGATGTACATCGGGGCGGGCGCGTTCCTCGCGCTGATCGGCGTGATCATCCTGATCCCGCTGCTGTCCCGGCCCGTGATCGCGCTCGTCCGGCCGCTGCTCGTCGGCCCCTTCGGGGTGGCGGGCAAACTGGCCGGCCAGAACGCCGTCCGCAACCCGCGCCGCACCGGAGCCACCGCCTCTGCGCTGGCCATCGGGCTGACGCTGGTGACCGGCCTGTCGGTGCTCGGCGTCACGGTCGGCACGGCCATCGACAAGATGACCACCGACAACATCAAGGCCGACTACATGGTCTCGATGGCCAACGGCGGTGACCTCGACCGGTCCGCGCTGTCGGCCCTGGAGAAGGCGAAGGGCGTGTCCGCGGTCTCACCGCAGCAGGACGCCTACTTCCAGCTCGACGGCAAGGACTACGTGTCCGCCTCGGCGGTCACCCCCGGCGACATCGAGAAGGTCCTGACCGTCGACGTCGTCAGCGGCAGTGCGGACTCCCTCGCCGAGGGCCGGATCGCGGTCGCCGAGAAGACGGCGAAGAACAGGGGCTGGAAGACCGGCGACAGGCTCCCCGTCACCTTCGGCGACGACAAGAAGGCCACGCTGACGGTCGGCGCCGTCTACAAGGACAGCGAGTTCCTCTCCCCCGTGCTCGTCGACCGGAAGATCGTGGACCGGCACGAGACGAAGCCGTCCATCCGGCAGATCTTCGTCAAGGTCGACGGCGGCCAGTCCGCGGCGAACGAGCAGGTCGTCGTCGACGCGCTGGGCGACAACCCGGCGATCACCGTGATGGACAAGCAGGACATCCGCAACGAGTTCGGCGGCGCCATCAACACCCTGCTCAACGTCATGTACGGCCTGCTGGCGATGGCCCTGATCATCGCGGTGCTGGGTGTCGTCAACACCCTCGCGATGTCGGTCTTCGAACGGCAGCAGGAGATCGGCATGCTGCGCGCCATCGGTCTGGACCGGCGCCGGGTGAAGCGGATGGTCCGGCTGGAGGCCGTGGTCATCTCGGTGTTCGGCGCGGTGGTCGGCATCGGTCTCGGGGCGTTCCTCGGCTGGGCGATCGGCGAGACCTTCGCGGACCAGATCCCGGGCTACGCGCTGGTACTGCCCTGGGACCGGATCGGAATCTTCCTGGTGCTGGCCGGTCTGGTGGGTGTCCTGGCCGCGATGTGGCCGGCCCGCAACGCCGCCCGGCTGAACATGCTGAACGCGATCAAGACCGAGTGACCCGGCCGCGCCGCGGCACACCGAAGGGCCGGCTCCCCCGCTGCGGGGAGCCGGCCCTTGCCGTCGGTACGGGTCAATCGCGGCCGGGCGCCCCCCAGGTGCGGGCCCGCAACGGCATCCCGGAGGCGCCCGACTCCGGCGCCCGGACGGCCAGGACCTGGTTGACGCCGATGCGGTTGCGCTCGAAGGCCAGCGCGGACGCCGCCATGTACAGGCGCCAGACGCGGGCGCGGCCGGGGCCGGCCAGCTGGACGGCACGCTGCCAGTCGGCCTCCAGGCGGGACACCCACTGGCGCAGGGTGAGGGCGTAGTGCTCGCGGATGGCCTCGACGTCGCGCACCTCGAACCCGGCGCGCTCCAACTGGGCCACGGTGCTGCCGATCGGCTGGAGCTCGCCGTCGGGGAAGACGTAGGAGTCGATGAAGGCGTCGACGCTGTACGTCGACTCGTCGCGCTGCGGGCGGCGGGCGATCTGGTGGTTCAGGAGCCGTCCGCCGGGCTTGAGCAGGTTGTACAGGTCGTCGGCGTACTCCAGGTACCGCTCGGCGCCGACGTGTTCGGCCATGCCGATGGAGGAGACCACGTCGTAGGGTCCGTCGCGGACGTCGCGGTAGTCCTGGACGCGGATCTCGACCTTGTCGGTAAGCCCCTCGCCGGCGACGCGCTTGCGGGCGTAGGCGGCCTGCTCCTGGGAGAGCGTGACGCCGACGACGTTCACGCCGTGCTCGCGGGCGGCGTGGATGGCCAGGGAGCCCCAGCCGCAGCCGACGTCGAGCAGCCGCAGGCCGGGTCTCAGACCGAGCTTGCGGCAGACGAGTTCGAGCTTGTCCCGCTGGGCCTGTTCGAGGGTGCTGTCCGGGGTGGGCCAGTAGGCGCAGGAGTACACCATGGACGGGCCGAGGACGATCTCGTAGAAGTCGTTGCCGACGTCGTAGTGGTGGCTGATGGCGCGGCGGTCGGTGCGCTTGGTGTGCAGGTGGCGGCGGGGGCTGCGGGCCTCTTCGCGGGGCGGGGCGGGTGGCAGCGGGGGGCCGGCGAGCCTGACCAGTCCGCGGACGGCGGCGCGGACCTCGGGGTCGCGCAGCGCCTGGGCGAGGGTACGGGCGTCCTCGCCGCGCTCCCAGATGAGACCCGCCAGCAGATCGAGGGTCGTGTAGAGGTCGCCCTCGATGTCGAGGTCCCCCGCCACCCAGGCGCGGGCCAGGCCCAGTTCGCCCGGCTTCCACAGCAGGCGGCGCAGCGCACGGCGATTGCGTACGACCAGGGCCGGCGCGCCCGGCGGGCCGGCCTGCGAACCGTCCCAGGCGCGGATGCGCACCGGGAGCGGCGCTCCCAGCAACTGTGTGAAGAGGCCCTGCAGCCGCGGCGCGGCGTCTGCCATGGTGTACACCTCCGTGACAGGTAATCCCGGAATGTCGGACACCACGTAAACACCTGCAGGGCTTCGGCGCAGTCCCCGGCACGCGTCATGTCTGGGCAAAACACGCCGAAGGGCCTCCCGCACCACGGATGGCGGGAGGCCCTTCGTCAGACGGATGACCGACCGGAGGTCAGGAGGCCTTGGCCTTCTCCTCGGTCTTCTCCTTCGGCGCGGCGGCGATCGGGGCCGGCTTGGCGGCCTCGTAGAACTCCTCGCGCGGCGTCTCCATCGCGCCGAGGGAGACGACCTCGCGCTTGAGGAACATCGCCAGGGTCCAGTCGGCGAAGACGCGGATCTTGCGGTTCCAGGTCGGCATCGCCAGACCGTGGTAGCCACGGTGCATGTACCAGGCGAGACGGCCCTTGAGCTTGATCTTCATCTTGCCCATGACGATCATCGCGACGCCCTTGTGGAGGCCGAGACCGGCCACCGCGCCCTTGTTGGCGTGGGCGTAGTCCTTCTGCGGGAAGCCCCGCATGCCGGACACGACGTTGTCGCCGAGGACCTTGGCCTGGCGCAGCGCGTGCTGGGCGTTGGGCGGGCACCAGGCGTTCTCGTTGCCCGCCTTGCGGCCGACGAGGTCCGGGACCTGGGCGTTGTCGCCGGCGGCCCAGATGTAGTCGGTGCCCTTGACCTGGAGGGTCGGCTCGCAGTCGACGTGACCGCGGGGGCCCAGCGGCAGGCCGTAGCGGGCCAGGGCCGGGTTGGGCTTGACGCCGGCGGTCCAGACGATGGTGCTGGAGTCGACCTCCAGGCCGTTCTTCAGCACGACGTGGCCGTCGACGCAGGAGTCCATGGAGGTGGACAGGTAGACCTCGACGCCGCGGCCTTCGAGGTGCTCCTTGCCGTACTTGCCGAGCTTGGGACCGACCTCGGGGAGGATCTTGTCGGCGGCGTCGACCAGGATGAAGCGCATGTCCTCACGGGACACGTTCTTGTAGTACTTCGCGGCGTCGCGGGCCATGTCCTCGACCTCGCCGATGGTCTCCGCACCGGCGAAGCCGCCGCCCACGAAGACGAAGGTGAGCGCCTTGCGGCGGATCTCCTCGTCGGTGGTGGAGTCGGCCTTGTCCAGCTGCTCCAGGACGTGGTTGCGCAGGCCGATGGCCTCCTCGACGCCCTTCATGCCGATGCCCTGCTCGGCGAGGCCGGGGATCGGGAAGGTGCGGGAGACCGCGCCGAGCGCGATCACCAGGTAGTCGAAGGGCAGCTCGTAGGCCTCGCCGACCAGCGGGGAGACCGTGGCGACCTTGCGGTCCTGGTCGATGGTGGTGACCCGGCCGGTGAGAACCTCCGCCTTGGGCAGCACGCGTCGCAGCGGGACGACGACGTGGCGCGGGGAGATGTTGCCGGCGGCGGCTTCGGGGAGGAAGGGCTGGTAGGTCATGTACGACCGGGGGTCGACGACCGTGACGGTCGCCTCGCCGTAGCGCATCTTCTTCTGGATGCGCCGAGCTGCGTACAGGCCTACGTACCCACCGCCTACTACGAGGATCCTGGGACGCTCCGTGGTGCTCATGCCATCGAGTATCCACCCGACTCAGGGGGGTGGCTCGTGCGCCCCTTCACAAGCTTGGGTGGGGTGTGTGCTATCCTCCGCGGCCCGCGTGATCCATGTCATGGTGACAACCGGGCCGCTTTATGCACCGCGGAGGGTTGTCAATGGCGCGTGAGCTGCCTCTCTGTGCCCGAGGAGCCGCCGTGAGGACCTCCGGAGCGTCACCGCGAGCCTCTTCCCGGACACCTCCATACCACGCTTCTGAACATGTTCAAGGGCCTGTTCAGCCCCCGGACGGGTCAACGGGACCCTTCTCTTCGCCCGGGAGGGCCGAATTCCTTGTGAAGAACTTCACGAACTTTCCCGACGGGCTGTCGCCCGGGGGTCGTCCGGACCCCCCGGGAGACGCTCATTCGTGATCCATGCCTGCTCAGAAGCGGGCTAGGCGACCGACCACGCGATGCCGTCGAGGATGTCGTGCTCGCTCACGACGACCTCCTCAGCACCGATCCGCTCCATGATCGACAGGAGGACGAGGGCGCCCGCCCCGATCACGTCGACCCGGCCCGGGTGCATGGACGGCACGGCCGCGCGCTCGGCGTGGGTGGAGCGCAGCAGCCACTCGGTGATCTCGCGGACCCGGTCGTGGGAGACGCGGGAGTGGTGGATGGCCTGCGAGTCGTACTCGGGCAGCTCCTGGGCGATCGCCGACACGGTCGTCACCGAACCGGCCAGGCCGACCAGCGTGCGCGCCTCGCGCAGCGGGACCGTCTGCTCGGCGAGGTCGAGCGCGGCCTCGATGTCGGCCCGCATCGCCGCGATCTGCTCCGCGGACGGCGGGTCGCTCACCGCCCCGTCCCGGACGAGGTGCCGCTCGGTCATGCGGACACAGCCGATGTCCACCGAGCGGGCCGCGCGGACCCGGTCGTCGCCCACGACGAACTCGGTCGAGCCGCCGCCGATGTCCACCACCAGGTAGGGCTTGGGGAGGTGGTCCCGCCCGGTCAGCTCCTTGGTGGCACCGGTGAAGGAGAACGCGGCCTCCTGGTCCCCGGAGATCACCTCGGGCTCGACGCCCAGGATGTCCAGCACCCCGCGCACGAACTCGTCCCGGTTCTCGGCGTCCCGGGAGGCGGAGGTCGCCACGAACCGCAGCCGCTCCGCCCCGTGCTCCTTGATGATCCCGGCGTACTCGCGGCACGCCGCGAAGGTCCGCTGGAGTGCCTCGGGGGCGAGCCGGCCGGTGCGGTCGACGCCCTGCCCGAGCCGGACGATCGTCATCCGGCGGTCCAGGTCGGTCAGCTCGCCGGTCGCCGGGTCGGCGTCGGCGACCAGGAGGCGGATGGAGTTCGTACCGCAGTCCACGGCGGCGACACGGGTCACTGGGCGTCCTCCTCGACGGGCGTCACGCACGGGCCCTTGCGCCACCACTCGGGCAGCATCGCGATCGCCTCGTCGCCGAGCGGGTTCACCCCGGGGCCGGCGGCCAGCGAGTGGCCCACCAGCACGTGCAGGCACTTCACCCGGTCCGGCATACCGCCCGCGCTCGGGAAGTTCTTCAGCTCCTCGATCTCGTCGCGCCGCCGGATGTAGTCCTCGTGCGCGGCCCGGTACGCCGCCGCCAGCTCCGGGTCCGAGGCCAGCCGCTCGGTCATCTCCTTCATCACCCCGTTGGCCTCCAGCGTGCCGATCGCCGAGGCGGCGCGCGGGCAGGTCAGGTAGTACAGCGTGGGGAACGGCGTCCCGTCCGGCAGCCGCGGGGCCGTCTCGACGACGTCCGGCTGTCCGCACGGGCAGCGGTGGGCGATCGCGCGCAGACCGCGCGGGGGCCGGCCGAGCTGCTGTTTGAAGGCCTCGACGTCCGCGTCGGTGGGCTCGGTGCGCGGGGTGGTCGGCGGGGGCGTTTCCATGACTGTCTTCAGGCTGTCTTTCTCTGATCGCCGGCTGGGAGGTCAGGTCACTGGCCGGAGGCGTCGGACTTGTCGACGCCGTCCCAGACGTTGGAGTACCAAGGGCGGTCCGCCGCCCCCAGGTCGGTGCGCGACTGCTTCGCCGCGTGCGGGTCGATGACGATGAACCCCGTCTCCCCCGGCATGACGTAGTGCAACCGCTTCCGGATCTGCTGCTCTGCGTACGCGTCGTCCTGCCAGCGCGCCTTCAGGTCGCGCAGCCGTTCGACGCGCTCACGGGCCTGCCGCTGTTCGCGCTGGAGGTCGTCGATCTCGGCGCGCTGCGAGACGTACTCCCGCATCGGGTAGGCCAGGGCCACGATCAGCGAGCACATCACCAGGGCGAGCAGCGCGGCCCGGCCGGTCAGCCGCGAGCGGCGGGCCTGGCGCTTGGTCTGGGAGCGGTAGACCCGGGCCGCGGTCTGCTCGCCGAGCAACCGGATCCTGGTCGCGGTGGAGAACCGGTCCCGGTCCTTCACGGCCATCTGTCCGCCTCCCGCTCCACCGTCATACGCGCGTACGTCCCCGGACACGGTACGGGACCGGGTACGGGGACGTACGTACGACGCTGTTACTTACGGCGCGGTCAGCCCTTGAAGCGCGGGAAGGCGCTGCGGCCGGCGTAGACCGCGGCGTCGTCGAGGATCTCCTCGATGCGCAGCAGCTGGTTGTACTTGGCGACGCGCTCGGAGCGGGCCGGGGCGCCGGTCTTGATCTGGCCGCAGTTGGTGGCGACGGCCAGGTCGGCGATGGTGACGTCCTCGGTCTCGCCGGAGCGGTGGGACATCATGCACTTGAAGCCGTTGCGCTGGGCCAGCTCGACGGCGTCCAGGGTCTCGGTCAGCGAACCGATCTGGTTGACCTTGACCAGGAGCGCGTTGGCCGCGCCCTCCTCGATGCCGCGGGCGAGGCGCTCGGGGTTGGTGACGAACAGGTCGTCGCCGACGAGCTGGACCTTGTCACCGAGCTTGGCGGTGATGGTCTTCCAGCCCTCCCAGTCGTCCTCGAACAGCGGGTCCTCGATGGAGACGAGCGGGTACGCGTCGACGAGCTCCGCGTAGTACTCGGTCATCTCGGCCGCCGAGCGCTCCTTGCCCTCGAAGGTGTAGACGCCGTCCTTGTAGAACTCGGACGCGGCGACGTCGAGCGCCAGGGCGATCTGCTCGCCGGGGGTGTAACCGGCTTCCTTGACCGCCTCCAGGATGAGGTCGAGGGCCTCGCGGTTGGAGCCGAGGTTCGGGGCGAAGCCGCCCTCGTCGCCGAGGCCGGTGGCCAGGCCCTTGCTCTTCAGGACCTTCTTCAGCGTGTGGTAGACCTCGGCGCCCCAGCGCAGGGCCTCGGAGAAGGACTCCGCGCCGATCGGGGCGATCATGAACTCCTGGATGTCCACGTTGGAGTCGGCGTGCGAGCCGCCGTTCAGGATGTTCATCATCGGCACCGGCAGCAGGTGCGCGTTGGGGCCGCCCAGGTAGCGGAACAGCGGCAGGTCGCTGGCCTCGGAGGCGGCGTGGGCGACGGCGAGCGAGACGCCGAGGATGGCGTTGGCGCCGAGGGAGCCCTTGTTGTCGGTGGCGTCCAGGTCGAACATCGCCTGGTCGATCAGGCGCTGCTCGGTGGCGTCATAGCCGACCAGCTCCGGGCCGATCTGCTCGATGACCGCGAGGACGGCCTTCTCCACACCCTTGCCGAGGTAGCGGTTCGAGTCGCCGTCGCGGAGCTCGATGGCCTCGAAGGCGCCCGTGGAGGCGCCGGACGGGACGGCGGCACGACCGGTGCTGCCGTCGTCGAGGCCGACCTCGACCTCGACCGTGGGGTTGCCTCGGGAGTCCAGGATTTCCCGGGCTACGACGACGTCGATGGACGGCACGAGCATCTCCTTCTTATGTGACGCGGGTACGCGGGCCGCGTGGGCCCGGCGAGGTGCGGAGCCTCGGTGGCTCGCGACATGAGCCTAACCGGCTCCGGGCGATCGGCCACCGGGTCGCCCACCCCATGGACAGAACCGAGAGTAAATTGTTTCCGAACGGAACAAAGCCGGTTCGCGAAGTCCGGCAGAAAAAACCCCGCTCCGGTGCGTACGGGGGATGACGCGCCGGAGCGGGGAGCTGGTGGGCCCTGGGCGGGCCCGGGTGGGCCGCTGCTTACTTCAGGTGCAGCTGCTGGCCCGGGTAGATGAGGTTGGCATCGTCGATGATGTCCTTGTTCAGCTGGTACAGCTTCTCCCAGCCGCCCTTGACCTTCTCGTCCGCGGCGATCGAGCTCAGGGTGTCACCCGTGACGACCTTGTACTCGCCGTCACCCTTCTTGACCTTCTTGCCGGTCGGGGTGGTGACGGTCTTCTTGGCCGCGGGGCGCTCGTCGGAGCGGGAGGCGGGCTGCTGCTGGGTCTCGCGGGTCTCGGTGCTCTGCTGGCTCTGCGAGGAGCTGCCCGAGTCGCTGGAGGAGCCGCCACCGGTGTAACCGGCGCTCGACAGGCCCTTGCCGCAGACCGGCCAGGCGCCCTTGCCCTGGCTCGCGAGGACCTTCTCGGCGATCTCGATCTGCTGGTCCTTGGTGGCCTGGTCGGCGGTGGAGGCGTACTTGGTGCCGCCGTAGCCGGACCAGGTGGAGGCGGAGAACTGCAGACCGCCGTAGTAGCCGTTGCCGGTGTTGATGGACCAGTTGCCGCCGGACTCGCACTGGGCGACCGCGTCCCACTCGGAGGCGGTGGCGGCGGAGGCGTTGCCGGCCGCCATCAGCGGGGCGGCGACGGCGGCACCGGTGACACCGGCGATGGCGATGACCCGAGAGGCCTTGGACGGACGGCGGTGCGTGCCCTTGCCGGAAAACAGCATGGAGAGATCCCCTCACCGACGCCTGCGAGGTGAGCTGTCGGGTTCGGGCCGGTTGAGTTGCCCGGCCGCGCCCCTCCCGGGACACGGCTTCACCCCAAGCCCTTCCGGCACAACTGTCCGGTCGGGCACCTACCTTGGGTCCCCCGCTCCTGCCTACGGCGCTTGACGCGACGACTGTTCCCGTACGGCCGCTGGCAGGATTCGGCGTTGCGGCAGCCGGGGCTCGCGGTGACGAGCGGTCACGACCGTAGACACGCGATCCACGGAATTTCAAAGACGATCAAGGCTTCTGAGATCTATCTCTCACCGGCCTTATACGGGACATTCAGTACGAAAACGTGACGTGAACTCACCCGGTTTAGGGGTGACTTCGGCCGCGGTTTCCGCACTGCCCGAACAGCTACCGCTCGTCCGCTTCGCCCTCGACCGTGAGCGTCTGACCGGGGTGAATGAGGTCCGGGTCGGCGCCGACCTCGTTCTCGTTGCCCTCGTAGAGCGCGTGCCATCCGCCGCTGACCCGAAGGGCGTCGGCGATGGACCAGAGGCTGTCGCCGATGCCCACGATGTAGGCACCTTCGGACGCGTCGCCGGAACTCTCGTCAGCGGGCGCGGAGTGACGCCCCGTGGACTTCTCCGCGCGGTCGCTCTCGGGCGTGCGGGTTTCGTCGGCACTGGGACCGCGATGACGGCCGGAGCCGGTCTCGGCCGACGCCGAGGAGTCGTCACCCTGCTGCGAGTCGCCCGGCTTGCCGCCCTCGGGAGTGGCCGACGGAGAGCCGTCGGGCTGCTCGCTCTGCGACGTTCCGCCGGATTTACGTGACTTGTCGGTCTTGGCGGTTTCGTCCTTCGAGGACGACGACGCGTCAGGGGACGGGGATGAAGAGGGGCTCTCAGAGGGGGATGAACCCAGCGAATCGAGCAATCCGGGCGAGTCCACCTCACCGGACGATTCGGATGAGTCGGATGATTCCGACCCCTTGTCCTGCTGGAGCCCCGAGAGCAGCCCGCAGGTGCGCCATGCGCCGACCCCCTGGTCGGCGAGGATTCTCTCCGCCACGGCTATCTGCTGGGAGCGGCTGGCCAGATCGGCGCTCGCGGCGTAGTCGAGGCCGCCGTGCTTCTCCCAGTCGTCCTGGGACAACTGCAGGCCGCCGTAGTAGCCGTTGCCGCTGTTCTGGCTCCAGGCGCCGCCGGTCTCGCAGTCCGCGACCCGGTCCCAGGTCGTGCCGTCGGCCGCGCTGGCACCGGAGGCCCCGAGGAGCGGGATCGCGATGGCGGAGCCGGTCACTCCTGCCGCCACGAGGAGAGCCGGAGCCTGACGGGGGCGGCGGTGCCGACCGTTCCCGGAGAGCATACGGAGACCTTTCGCGAGACAGCAGTGACCGTGCGGCGCGATTCCCCGCCGCGTTGATGGGTGAACGTATCGGCAGTCGATCACTTGTCACAAGTTCATGCCGCGCAGATCACGTGAAGATCACAGGTCTGATGTTTCGTCATGTCCGGCCGGTGCGAACTCCACCGGCAGCGTGCGCAGCCCCCGCATGATGAGGCCGCCGCGCCACCGAAGCTCGGCCGGATCCGCCGCGAGCCGGAGGTCCGGGAGGCGGGTGAGCAGGGTGGCGAGCGCGGTCTGGCCCTCCAGGCGGGCGAGCGGGGCACCGAGGCAGTAGTGGATGCCGTGGCCGTACCCGAGGTGCTGGTTGTCGCGGCGGGAGAGGTCCAGCACGTCCGGATCGGCGAACCGCTCCGGGTCCCGGTCCGCGGCGGCCAGGACCACGAGGACGGGGTCGCCGGCCTCGATGTGCTGCCCGCCGAGGGTGAGGGGCTGCGTGGCGAAGCGCCAGGTGGCGAGTTCGACGGGGCCGTCGTAGCGGAGGAGTTCCTCGACGCCGGTCTCCAGCAGGCCGGTCTCCCCCGCGGCGAGGGACGCCTGGAGCCGCGTGCGCTGCCCGGGGTGGGTGAGCAGGGCGTAGGTGCCGTTGCCGATCAGGTTCACGGTCGTCTCGAAACCGGCGAACAGCAGGATGAAGGCCATGGCCGCCGCCTCGTTCTCGGTGAGGTGCTCGCCGTGGTCGGAGGCGCGGATGAGACCGGAGATGAGGTCCTCGCCCGGGGCGGGCTCGGCGGGCAGCGCCTCGCGCTTGCGGTGGATGAGGTCGGCGAGGTAGCCGCGCATCTTCTTCACGGACCGCGCCACGCCGCCCCGCGGCCCACCCTGGTGGCGGATCATCATGCCCGCCCAGTCGCGGAAGTCGTCCTGGTCCTCGCGCGGGACGCCGAGCAGGTCGCAGATGGCGTAGATGGGGAGCGGGAAGGCGAACTCGTGGATCAGGTCGGCGGATCCCTTCCGCGCGAACCCGTCGATGAGGGTGTCGGTGAGCTCCTGCACCCGTGGCGCGAACTCGGCGACCCGGCGCGGGGTGAACGCCTTGGACACCAGCCGGCGCAGCCGGGTGTGGTCCGGCGGGTCGATGTTGAGCAGATGCGTCATCAGCTCCGCCTTGCGCTCCCCGGGGATACCGGTCTTGCCCTTGGCGTGCGCCGGTTCGTCGTGATGCGCGGGATTCTTGGAGAGCCGGCTGTCGGCGAGCGTCTGCTTGGCGTCGGCGTACCGCGTGACCAGCCAGGCCTCCACACCACTGGGGAGCCGCGTCTTGTGGACGGGGCTGTGCTCGCGGAGCCAGGCGTAGGCGGGGTAGGGGTCACTCGCGAACTCCCAGGTGAAGAGGTCGGGAGCGGTCGCGGGCGTGCTGGGCTGGGGCTGGTCGGTCACGCGTCGACCGTATCCGGCTTCCGGGCGCGCTTCTGCGTCTGTTGTGGTTGGGCTGGTCTGGTCTGGGCTGTCCCTGGCGATGTTCCGGCTTCCGGGGTTCCGGCCTCCGGCCCCGGGCTTCCGGGCTTCCGGGCTTCCGGGCTTCCGGGCTTCCGGGCTTCCGGGCTTCCGGGCGCCAGGGTTCCGGCCCGGCTGCGGACAGCCCCGCCTCCGGCCCTGGCCACCGGGCTACCGGGCTACCGGCCGCCAGGGTTCCGGCCCGGCTGCGGACAGCCCTCGCCTTTGGCCCCCGGCTTCCGGGCGCCCTCGCCTTGGTCCCCGGGCCGGTCAGCCCTCGGCATCCCTGATCGCGTCCCGGTACGCGCGGGCCGCCGCTCTCAGGGCCGCCTCCGGGTCGACGCCCTCCGACTCGGCGCGGACCGCCAGGGCCAGGAGGTCGTAGCCGATGCCCTCGACGGGTGGGAGCGGTACGTCCAGGTTCGCCGTGCGGGTGCGGGAGGCCAGCTTGGCGGCGAGGGCCAGGCCGGGCTGGCCGAGGGGTATGCCCTCGGTGACCGAGGTGCGCTGCTTCTCGACCGCCTTGGTGCGCAGCCAGTGCTCCTTGACCTCCTCGGGGGTGGTGGCCGTCTCGTCACCGAAGACGTGCGGGTGGCGGTGGATCAGCTTGGCGACGATGCCGCCGGCCACGTCGTCGATGGAGAAGGGCTCCTCGCCGTCCTCCGGGCGGCCCTCCTCGGCGATGCGGGCGTGGAAGACGACCTGGAGCAGGACGTCGCCTAGCTCCTCGCGCAGTTCGTCGCGGTCGCCCTCCTCGATCGCCTCGACCAGTTCGTACGCCTCCTCGATGCCGTACTTGGCCAGACCCTCGTGGGTCTGCCGGGAGGACCAGGGGCATTCGACGCGGATGCGGTCCATGACCTGGACGAGGTCGAGGAGCCGGGCGCCCGGGAGGTCGTAGGAGGCGGGCAGCAGCTCCAGCTCGGGCATGGCGATACGGCCGGTGCCGGCGAGGCGGGCCAGGCCGTCCGTCAGGACCGGTTCGCCCTCGCCCGTCGCCACCACGACCACCGTGTGTCCGCCGGCGCAGGCGTCGACCAGCTCCTGGGCGGTCGGGGACGCCTCGGCGACGGTGATCCCCGCTTCGCGCAGATACGGCAGCTGCGGATGGGCGCCGTCCGCGCACAGCACCCGGTCCGCCGTGTGCAGTGCCTGCCAGGCGGGCCAGGAGAGCAGACCGGGGGCGACGCGGTGGCTGGTGGTGAGCAGGACGATGCGGCCGGGGGCGGCGGCCGCGTCGGGAGCGGTCCGCTCGGGGCCCGGGGTGGCTTCGGGGCTGTTGGCGTTCACGGTTCGAAGCTATCCCACGCCGCCGACAGCACCCGAAGTTATCCACAGGGCCCACGGGCCCCGGAAGGAGGCCAGGCCCGGCGGCTCTACATGCCCTGCTGGGTCTGTGCCGTCGTGACGTCCCGGACCCACGGCGTCTTGGCGTCCGCGCGGCTGCTCTTCTGGACGTCCCAGGTGCCGTAGCGGGGGTTGAGGTCGATGTTCAGGTCCTTGGAGGCGTCGGAGAGGGCCTTCCAGAACTCGGGGCGGCCGGTGTCCGTGCCGAGCTTCTCGGCGAGCTTCTGGGCCTCCAGCTGGAGGCGGAGGTTCTCGTCGAGGCGCTGCGGAGGGATGCCGTACTGCTGGAGCCAGGTCCTCTCCAGGGCCTTGGCGCCGCCGGCCTGCTGTTCCAGGCCTGACCGCATCGCCTGGATCTCCTTGCGGGAGACGGTCACGCCGGCGTCCTCGGCGGCGCGGTGCAGCACCCGGTCCAGGACCATGGTCTGCAGGGTGTCGCGCGTGAGGGTGCCCGTTCTGGCGATGGCCTGCTGGTACTGGGCCTCGTCCTGCACGGCCGCCCGCTGGGCCGCGCGCACCTCTCCGACCCGCTCGTCGAGCTGGGAGACGGTGATGCGCTGGCCGCCCACCACGGCTGCCGCGCCGGGATGCGCCTCGTTTCCGCAGGCGGTGAGCAGGGGCGCCGCGGCGGCGATCGCGGCGGTGAGGACGAGCGCGGTGCGACGGCGGCGGTGCAAGGAGACCTCCCGAGGAGATTGTGCGACGGTGCACAAGGTCTTGCGATGATCGATGGTAGGCAGTGGCCAAGCTCTGGCCAACCCATTCGACCAACGATTCACCGGGACTTCCGGCACCGCCGCGCCTCCTGTGGCAAGGCCCGGGGGGCGGCCGCGGGGCGGTGGCGGGACGGTCACGTGGGCTGGGACGGTCGCGGGACGGTGGCGGAAAGGTCGCGGGGCAGTGGCGGGAAGGTCGTGGGGCGGAGCGGCCGCGGGGCGGTCCTCAGCCGCGGACCTGCCCCAGCCACTGCAGCGTCCTGCGGATCTCCGCGCCGAGCGGGTGCCCGGGGCCATGGGTGCGTTCGACGTCGTGCAGCAGGCGGGCCAGGGTGTCGTGGGCGGCGCCCCGGTCGCCGAGGGCGAGCAGGAGGTGCCCGATACGGCGGCGGACGTCGTGCGCGAGTTCCGGGCCGCCGGCGGCGACGTACTGGTTCTCGTAGTACGGCAGCACGGCCCGGTACTCGGCGAGCGCGGCGGCCGGTTCGCCCAGCTGTTCGAGGCACTGTGCGGCCTCGTAGCGGTAGCGCAGGGCCTGCGGGTCGGCCTGGCCCGCCTCGGCGGCGCGTTCGTCGGCGAGACGGCGCAGTTCGGGCAGGGCGCGCCGGTACTGGCCGTCGTCCAGGAGCGTGGCCGCGTACTGCTTGCGCAGGGTGCGGACGACCGGGGAGTGCGCGCCGTGCTGTTCGGCGGCGGCGGGCAGGATCGCCCCGAGGATGTCGACGGCCTGGGTGACGCGGCCTTCACCGAGGAGCCGTTTGACCTCGTCGACGGCGCGGGCGATGTCCGTCTGCCCCGGCGTCTCGGTGACGGGTGTGGCGGGAGTGGGCTGGGGCGCGGGGGTGCGCGCACGATCCGGCCAGGGGGCGTGCGGGCGCAGGAACGGGCGGGTGGGATCCAGGGCCGCTCCGGTTGGCGTCCCACGCGCGGGCAGGAGCAGTTCCAGGTGCTCGTAGACCTCCTGCGCGGAGGCGGGCCGGTGCTGCGGGTCCTTGGCGAGGAGGCGCAGGACGAGGGCCTCCAGGGCCTCGGGGACTTCGGGGCGGACCTGACGTACGGGCAGCGGGGGCTCGTACAGGTGCCGGTGCAGGACGCCGAGGGCCGTGGAGCCGGAGAAGGGCACGTCGCCGCTGAGCAGTTCGTGCAGGACCACGCCGAGCGCGTACAGGTCGGTGTAGGGGCCGACCGCGCCGCCCATGGCCTGCTCCGGGGCCATGTAGGCGGGCGAGCCGATGGGCGTGCCGGTGTGGGTGAGGCGGGTGGTGTCAGCGTCCATGACGGAGGCGACGCCGAGGTCGAGGACGGTGACCGTGCCGTCCTGCTTCACCATCACGTTGCGCGGCTTGAGGTCGCGGTGGACGATCGGCACGGCATGCACAGCGCTGAGCACGGCGCACAACTGCGCGGCGACCGCGACCGCCCACTGCCAGGGGTACGGGGTGTGCTCGGCGAGGTGACCGGCGAGGTCGGCGCCGTCGATGTACTGCATGACGAGGAACAACTCCTCGCCCTCACTGCCCGCGTCGTGCACGGTGACCAGCCCGGGGTGGTCGACCTGCGCCGTCACCCGGCACTCGCGCACGAAACGGCGGCGCAGTTCCTCCGCGTCCTGTCCGGCCACCTTGTCGGGGCGCAGCAGCTTCACCGCCACGCGCCGGTCGAGCCGCTGGTCGTACGCCGTCCACACTTGGCCCATGCCGCCCTGCCCGAGGACGGCGGACAGTTCGTAGCGCCCGGCGACGACACGTCCTGCCGCCGCGGTCACCTTCCGTCCTCGCGGCGGCCGTCCCGGTGGCCTTCGCCCTCGTGCCGGCGCAGGTAGTCGCTGAGCTCGTCGAGTTCGGCGCGGACCTGGTCGATACGGGCCGGGGCGGGGCGCTGGGGCGACGGGGGCGGCTGGGCGGGGCCCGCGACCCGGGGCGTGTCGTGCGGGGCGGGCGTGTGGGGCCCCGGGGGCTGCGGGACGGGCGTGGACGTCGGGGCGTACGGCGGCGCCTGGTGCGGATAGCCGTACGGGGTCTGCACGACGGTCGGCGAGTGCGGCGACGCGTAGCCGGTGAACCTGCGCTGCTCGCCGTGGTGGCCGATGTCCACGACGAGGAAGTAGATGGCGGCGCCCGCTCCGAGGAGGAGGATCATGGCCAGCGCGATGTCGGTCCGGTAGTCGTCCTCCGGCAGGGAGCCGATCACGGCGAAGCCCGCGATGGACAGCGGCAGACTCACCCAGGCCAGCACCCAGTCGAGGACCCGTCCGCGCAGCACGGCCACCCGGAACAGCGGTACGCAGGCCAGCACGCCGCACGTGAGGAAGCCGGCTGCTGCGAACAGTACGCGCAGGGAGATGACCGTTGCCGCGCTGCGGGGAGGCGGCGCCGCGCCGTGGCCGTACATGACTGCTCCTGGACCGGTGGCCGATGAGGACGGACGTGCGAGTGACAGACCCTGATGGGGAATCCGAGCGTATAGCCCGACACGGACAACCGGTCACGGGTTGTACCGAACCGTTGTCATGCTGATCACTTCGTGTGAACAGCCCGTCGTAGTCCCGTCGTAGGTCGTACCGTCCGTCACCCCTTACAGAGGGTGCCGCATCCACACGTTGGGCTCGACGTACACCGCGTACCCGCGCTCCACCTCGCAGCGCACGGGCACCAGGGCGCCCGGCACCTCGATGTCGCCGTCGGTGTCGAAGGGCAGGCCCGTCCAGCGGCGCCAGTGGGCGAGCGGGGCGGACACCGTCATGGACGCCGGTGCCACCGAGTCGATCGTGGCTCCGGCGCGGGCGTGGACGCGCAGCCAAGGGTCCTGGGGCAGGCCGTCGGGGCGGACGCGGTGGGCGTACTCCTCCATCGGCGTACGGGGTTCCAGGTGTTTGGCGTTGGGGCGGACCGGGGCGACGACCTCGCGGAAGCCGCGGGCCCGGGCGTTGTCGCGCATGGCCGCGAGCATCAGCGCGGACAGGCCGCGGCCCTGTGCCTGCGGGGCGATGGAGACCGAGACGGCGCTCACCGTGTCGGGCCGTACTCCTCTGCGCAGATCGGAGAAGGCCCACACCAGCATCGCGTCCCAGCCGTTGGCCGGCAGCCGGCCGCCGCGGCTCTCGGTGCCGAGGGCGACCGGCACGCTGTAGGCGTTGGCCACGACCTCGCCCTGCTCGTCCTCGGCGAACAGGACGTACTCCGGGAGTTCGGTGGCGATCCGCGGGAAGTGGGCGGCACCGACGAGGTCCTGGACCACGAACTCCGGCCAGCTGTCCGCCATCTCGACGACCCGCTCCAGCATGTCCGGGCGATCGGCGAGGCTCGATATCTTCGGCTGCATGTGATCAAGGGTAGGTACCGGGTGGACCACCCGGTACCGGATTACCGGAAGGCCCCCAACCGGATCATCAGACGGCCCGGAACCGGATTGTCGGACTTCCCGGGACCTGATTACCGGGCGGGCACGCGGTCCGCCGCCCGGTGAGGCCTGGCCCGCTGGGCGGCAACCACCATGACGGCCATGAGGAAGACGAGGACCACCGGGGCGGTGGCGCTTTACGCGAGCAGATCCGCCGAGTGCCGGCGCGATGAGTCCACTCGGCATCCGTCACTCCTCGATCCACGGCAGCCGGTCGGCCGACCGGCTCCTACCCGCCGCACTGCTTCAGCATCATGTCCTTGTCGGGCGCGGTCACGGGGAGTTCGTACTTCAGCGACACCTGGGCGAAGCGCACGGAGTAGGCGCAGCGGATCCGCTTGTTCGGGGGCAGCCAGGACGCCGGTCCTGAGTCCCCCTTCGAGCCGTTGGTCGGTCCGTCCACCGGGACGAGGTTGAGCGGGTCGTTGGCGATGGACTCCCGCTTGTCCTTCGTCCAGCGCGAGGCGCCCATCTGCCAGTCGTACGACAGCGGCATGACGTGGTCTATCTGGACCTTGATCGCATGGGACTTGGTCCACTCGATGACCTCCCCGGTGTACGGGTCGTGCAGCGTCAGCGAGGTGACGACGCAGTCCGATCCCGACCGGAAGCGCACCTCCTCCCCGTCTCGCTTCAGGAGGTCGTTCCGCGTGTCGCAGCCATTGCGGGAGAACGGGACGTCGCGCGGTGCCGAGTCCATCCAGGCGTAGCCGAACTTCTCCCGTTCGTAGCCCGTCCTGGGGCCGCGGCCCTTTGTCGCGACCTTCTCGATGAGGGCACGCGCCCGCTCCTTGTCGGCGTCGGAAGTGATCGCCGCCAGCCCCGGTTTGGTGCCGTCCGGGTTGTCCAGCGGGTTCGCGGCCCGTCCGTCGCCGGCGGCCGGGGCGCCGGAAGCGGAGGCTCCGCCGCCGTCCACGGGCGGGGCCAGGCCCTCGCAGCCGGCCAGCGCCGAACCGGTGAACACCATCGCGACAGCCAGTGCCGCCCCGCCCCTCAGACGCGTCACCGTGCGCCCCTCCTCTGTCTGCCTGTTCCGCTCCGGCACGGGCGGCCCGTGCCGGGTCCCACGGTAGCGAGGCAGAGGTTCAGACCACATCAGGCCTCACTGCGCATACTTCGCATCTCACGCGTATCGTCGGTTCTGAGTCACCTCCGGAGGGAGCTTTGCATGGGCATCTTCGACAAGTTCAAGAGCCAGGCGCGGAACAAGGGCAAGCAAGGCTCTGACACCGCGGAACAGCGGATCAACGAGAGGACCGGCGGCAAGTACGAGGACCAGGTCGACTCCGGCCAGCAGCGCGTCGAGGGCTCGCTGGGCATGGACCGCGACCGCGACCGGCCCGAACAGCAGTAAGGCCTCCGACACCAAGGTCTCCGACTTCGGGGCCGTCCGCGGAGACCTGGATGTGTCTCCTGCGGGCGGCTTCCCGTGTCCGGATCCGGCAACGCCCGTCCGGTAGCGCCTTGCACGGCCTCGGCGTGAGCACCGCCGGGCCCCCTGATTTCAGCCCCCCGGCGTCAGGACCCCAGCACCGACGTCAGGAACTCCCCCACCCACGCCAGCAGTTCCCGGCCGACCAGGGGCTTTCCGCCGACCTTCGCCGTCTTCGGGCGCGGCACCAGCACTTGGTGCACCGCCGGTTTGAGGACGACCCCGGGGTACAGCCGCTTGACCCGCAGCTCCTGCGACTCGCGCAACTCCACCGGCGCGAACCGGATGTTGTTGCCCTGCAGCACGATCTCGCCGACGCCGCACGCACGCGCGAACATGCGCAGGCCCGCGACGAGCAGCAGGTTCTCCACCGGTTCGGGCAGCTTGCCGTAGCGGTCGACGAGTTCCTCGCGGACCGCCTTGATGTCCTCCTCGCTGTTGGCGGAGGCGATGGCGCGGTAGGCCTGGAGGCGGAGGCGCTCGCCGGGGGCGTAGTCGTGTGGGACGTGCGCGTCGACGGGCAGCTCGATCTTGACCTCGAGCGGCGGCTCCTCCTCGATCTCGCCGGTCTCCAGCTGGCGCCGGTAGTCCGCGACGGCCTCGCCGACCATCCGCACGTACAGGTCGAAGCCGACGCCCGCGATGTGTCCGGACTGCTCGCCGCCGAGGAGGTTGCCCGCGCCGCGGATCTCCAGGTCCTTCATGGCCACGTACATACCGGCGCCCATCTCCGTGTGCTGGGCGATGGTCGCGAGCCGCTCGTGCGCGGTCTCGGTCAGGGGCTTCTCCGGCGGGTACAGGAAGTACGCGTAGCCGCGCTCGCGACCACGGCCCACCCGGCCACGCAGCTGGTGGAGCTGGCTGAGGCCGAAGTTGTCGCCGCGCTCCACGATCAGGGTGTTGGCGTTGGAGATGTCGATGCCGGACTCCACGATCGTCGTGGACACCAGCACGTCGAACTTCTTCTCCCAGAAGTCGACGACGACCTGCTCCAGCGCCGACTCCGACATCTGCCCGTGCGCGGTGGCGATGCGCGCCTCGGGCACGATCTCGCGCAGCCGGGCCGCCGCGCGGTCGATGGACTCGACCCGGTTGTGGATGTAGAAGACCTGGCCCTCGCGCAGCAGTTCGCGGCGGATGGCGGCGCCGATCTGCTTCTCCTCGTAGGGGCCGACGAAGGTGAGCACCGGGTGGCGCTCCTCCGGCGGGGTGGTGATCGTCGACATCTCGCGGATGCCGGTGACCGCCATCTCCAGCGTCCTGGGGATCGGGGTCGCGGACATCGTCAGCACGTCGACGTTGGCCCGGAGCTTCTTCAGCTGCTCCTTGTGCTCGACGCCGAAGCGCTGCTCCTCGTCGACGATGACCAGGCCCAGGTCCTTGAACTTCGTCTCGGACGAGAACAGCCGGTGGGTGCCGATGACGATGTCGACCGAGCCCTCGCGCAGGCCCTCCAGGACGGCCTTGGCCTCGGTGTCGGTCTGGAAGCGGGACAGGGCCTTCACGTTGACGGGGAACTGCGCGTACCGCTCGCTGAACGTCCCGAAGTGCTGCTGGACCAGCAGGGTCGTGGGGACCAGGACGGCCACCTGCTTGCCGTCCTGGACGGCCTTGAAGGCGGCCCGGACCGCGATCTCGGTCTTGCCGTAGCCGACGTCGCCGCAGATCAGGCGGTCCATCGGGACCGTCTTCTCCATGTCCTCCTTGACCTCGGCGATGGTGGTGAGCTGGTCGGGCGTCTCCGCGTAGGGGAAGGCGTCCTCCAGTTCGCGCTGCCAGGGGGTGTCCGCCCCGAAGGCGTGCCCGGGGGCGGCCATGCGCGCGCTGTACAGCTTGATGAGGTCGGCCGCGATCTCCTTGACGGCCTTCTTCGCGCGGGCCTTCGTCTTCGTCCAGTCGGCGCCGCCGAGGCGGTGCAGGGTGGGGGCCTCGCCGCCGACGTACTTGGTGATCTGCTCCAGCTGGTCGGTGGGGATGTAGAGGCGGTCGCCGGGCTGGCCGCGCTTGGCGGGGGCGTACTCGACGACCAGGTACTCGCGGGTGGCGCCCTGCACGGTGCGCTGCACCATCTCGATGTAGCGGCCCACGCCGTGCTGCTCGTGGACGATGTAGTCGCCCGGCTCCAGGGTGAGCGGGTCGATGGTCTTGCGGCGGCGGGCCGGCATGCGGGCGCCCTCGCGGCCGGAAGCCTTCTGGCCCGACAGGTCCGTCTCGGTGAGGACGGCGAGTCTGAGGGTGTCGTCGACGAAGCCGTGCTCGATCGAGCCGCATGCCACGTGCACGACGGAGGGGGAGATCTCGGCGAGGTCCCCGTCCAGGCGGGCGGCGATGCCCTCGCTCCCCAGCACCTCGACCGTGCGGGCCGCAGGGCCGTGGCCCTCGGTGACGAACACCGCGCGCCAGCCGTCGGCGAGCCAGCCCTTGGTGTCGGCGAGCGCCTTGGCGGTGTCGCCGCGGTAGGTCTCCGGGGCGTGCATGCCGAACTTGAGGGTGTCCCCGTCGCCCGCCGCGTCAGCGGCAAAGGTGAGCGTCTCGTCGGCGGCGAACGGCGACACCGACCACCACATCATGTCCAGCTGACGGGCGCGGTCCCGGACATCCGCGATGGACCACAGGGAGGCCGCGCCGACGTCGATGGGCGCCTCGCCGCCCCCGGCGGTGGCGGCCCAGGATGCCTGGAGGAACTCCTGTGAGGTGGCCACGAGGTCCGATGCGCGCGTGCGGACCCGCTCCGGGTCGCACACGACGGCCATGGCGCCCTTGGGCAGCACGTCGAGCAGCAGCTCCATGTCGTCGACGAGGACCGGCGCGAGGGACTCCATGCCCTCGACGGCGATGCCCTCGGCGATCTTGCCGAGCAGTTCGCCGAGCTCGGGGTGCTGTTCGGCGAGGGCGGCCGCGCGCGTGCGGACGTCCTCGGTGAGCAGTAGCTCGCGGCACGGCGGTGCCCACAGGCCGTGCTCGGCGACTTCGAGGGAGCGCTGGTCGGCGACCTTGAAGTAGCGGATCTCCTCGACGTCGTCGCCCCAGAACTCGACGCGCAGGGGGTGTTCCTCGGTGGGCGGGAACACGTCGAGGATGCCGCCGCGTACGGCGAACTCGCCGCGCTTCTCGACGAGCTCCACGCGCGCGTAGGCGGCTGCGGCGAGGGCTTCGACGATCTCGTTGAGGTCGGTGGTCTGCCCCGTTCTCAGGGAGACCGGTTCCAGGTCGCCGAGGCCCTTGACCTGCGGCTGGAGCACGGACCGAACGGGCGCGACGACGACGGAGACCGGGCCGGTCTCGGGGTCGTCGGGGCGGGGGTGGGCGAGGCGGCGCAGCACGGCCAGGCGGCGGCCGACGGTGTCGCTGCGGGGGCTGAGCCGCTCGTGCGGGAGTGTCTCCCAGGACGGGTACTCCACGACCTCCTCGGCCGGCAGGAGGGAGCGCAGGGCCGCGGCCAGGTCCTCCGCCTCACGGCCCGTCGCCGTGACCGCCAGCACCGGGCGGCCCGTCTCACGGGCCAGGGCGGCGACTGCGAAGGGGCGGGCCGCAGGGGGGCCGACCATGTCGACGTGCATGCGGTTGCCGTCTGCGGCCGCCCTGATCGCTTCCGCGAGGGCGGCGTCCTTGACTACGGCGTCGAGCAGACCGTGCAGGCTCATTCGGGGCTTTCCGTCCAGGGGGGTGGGCAGGTCGACGGGCGGGGGCGGGCATGTCGAGGGCAGGGGGTGGGCAAGACGACGGGCCTGACGCGCGCCGCGGGCCGGGGGGTCTCCAGCGTACGACGATGCGCGCCCGCGCGGCGGGCCTGTGGATAACGCCCGTTCTCCCCGGGGCGAACACCGTCGCTGTCCGGCGCGGCTCCGGGAGGGCGCGCCGACCGGGAAGCCCCGCTCCCGGCCCACGGCCCCACGGCCCCCGGCTCCCGGCCCACGGCCCCGGGCCCATGGCTCCCGGCTCCCGGCCCCAACGGCACGCCGGCGGCCAAGTGGGGATTCGGCCGCCCAACCTTCACAACATCATCCCCACCCGTTGTTTTCGCCCCGGCATGATCGGTCGGACGCCCTTCAGGCCGTTCATCGCACCCCTAAGGCACGGCATGCCTGCCCCCACCGTCCAGGTCTCCCAGCCCCGCATACCGTCGCCGGTCGCCCGCCCCCGGGGCGACCGGCACCCCGGCCACGCGCGAGGTGAGCCCTGGGCCCTCGCGGCGGTCCTCTTCGCCGCCTACACGGTCGTCTCCGTCGGCCGCTACCGGCACATGGCGACCCTCTCCTGGGACCTCGGCATCTTCGAGCAGGTCGTGCGCTCCTACGCACGGCTGCGGGCGCCGGTGGCCGACCTCAAGGGGCCGGGGTTCGACATCCTCGGGGACCACTTCAGCCCGGTGACCGCCCTGCTCGCGCCGTTGTACCGGCTCTTCCCCTCGCCGGTCACGCTGCTGGTCGCGCAGGCCGCGCTCTTCGCGCTGTCCGCCGTGCCGGTGACCCGGGCCGCCTCCCGGCTCCTGGGCCGACGACAGGGGCTCGCGCTCGGTCTCGCGTACGGGCTGTCGTGGGGCGTCCAGCGCGCCGTCGACTTCGACTTCCACGAGATCTGCTTCGCCGTCCCGCTGATCGCCTTCTCCCTGGAGGCCCTCCTCGCGCGGCGCCCGCGCGCGGCCCTGGGGTGGGCGCTGCCCCTGGTGCTGGTGAAGGAGGACCTGGGGCTGACGCTGACCGCGATCGCGCTCGTCGTCGCCTGGCGGACGCGCGGTTCGTCTCCGCGGACGGTCCGGTACGCGCTCGGTGCGGCGGTGTTCGGCGTTGCGGCGACCGTGCTCGTCCTGACGGTGGTCGTCCCGGCGTTCAACACCTCGGGCGGCTACGACTACTGGAACAAGGTCAGCGGTGCGGGCAGTCCCTTCGACGGTGCCGGCAGCAAGCTGCGCACGCTCGCCTGGCTGCTGATCCCGACCTCGGGCCTGCTCGCCCTGCGCTCCCCGCTGCTGCTGGTCGCGCTGCCGACGCTCGGCTGGCGGTTCCTCTCCGGCGACGAGCACTACTGGGGCACCGACTGGCACTACAGCGCGGTCCTGATGCCGGTCGTCTTCCTCGCCCTCGCCGACGCACTCCCGGCCGTTCGCCGCGGCACGCGCGCGTGGCTGCGTTCCTACGCCGCTCACCTGCCGGCCGCCGTCGCCGCGGCGGCACTGGCGCTCACCACGTCCCTGCCGCTGGCGCAGCTCACCGAGGCCGAGGTCTATCGCACGCCGGCCGCGGTGTCCGACGTGGAACGGCTGCTGGCGCGGATTCCCGACGACGCCACGGTCGAGGCCAACATCGGCCCGATCAGCCGCCTCACCGCACGCTGCCGGGTCTTCTGGCTCGGCGACACCCGGGGCGTCCTCCCCGAGTACATCGCCCTGGAGAACATCGACGGCAGGTACCGCGACCCCGTGGGCTACGCCCGGACCCTGCACCCCCTCGCCGAGTACGCGGTCGCGGGCGAGGCGGCCGGCTACGTGGTTCTGGAACGCCGTACGGCGACGGCCGGGGTCTGACGCGCCGGGGGCGTCGCATCCGCCTCGGAGCGGGCCGGGCCCGCTGCCCGGGGAGCGGCCGGGCCCCCTGCCGCGGAGCGTCCCGGCCCCCTGAGCGATCCGCCGGTGCGGCCCGAAGCGCACGCGCCCCGTCCGGCAAGCCGTCGGGCCCGCCCCGGAGGCGGAAGACCTCCGGGGCGGGCCCGTCCCCCGCAACCCCCGTGTGCGGTGGTCTCGGGCGGCTCCGGCTACTCGGTGGCGATCGCGTTGAGGACGTTCATCCGGCCTGCCCGGAACGCCGGGATCAGGGCGGCGAACAGGCCCACGAACGCCGAGCCGATGAAGACGCCGATGATCGTCGGCCAGGGGATGTCCAGGACCCCGAGGCCCTCCAGGGCGAGCAGTTGCTGTGCCGTGGCGCCCCAGCCCATGCCAAGTCCGAGGCCCAGCAGGGCACCGAAGAGGGCGATGACGACCGACTCCATGCGGATCATGCGGCGCAGCTGGCGGCGCGAGAGGCCGATGGCCCGCATCAGGCCGATCTCCCGGGTGCGCTCCACCACCGACAGGGCCAGGGTGTTCACCACGCCCAGGATGGCGACGATGATCGCCAGGGCCAGCAGGCCGTAGATCATGTTGAGCAGCTGGCCGATCTGGTCCTTCAGGGCGTCCTTGTAGTCGGTCTGGTCGCGCACGATGTACTGCGGGTAGTCGTGCAGCGCCGACTTCAGGGACTTGTAGGCGGCGTCCTGCTGCCCTTCCTTGGCGCTGGCGAAGACCAGCGCGTCCAGCGGCATCTTGTCGGCCGGGACGTACTTGGCCATCGTCGCGATGGAGGTGTACATCGCGCCCGCGTCGATCACGACGTCGCTGCTGGTGATCGCCCGGACCGTCAGGTCGGCCGTGGAGCCGTCCCTGAAGGCGACCTTGATCTTGGACCCGAGGGTGATGCCGTGGTCCTCGGCGAACTTCTCGTGGACCGACATCGAGTCGGGCTTGTAGGCGTCGGGGAGCTTGCCGGCGACGGTTTCGGTGCGCAGGTCGGTCGCGTACGACGGGTCGGCCGCGGTGATCGACGTGTCCTTGAGCGTCTTGCCGTCGGGGGTGGTGAAGTCGGCCTTGCCCAGCTTGTACTCGGTGACCCGCTCGACGTCCGGCGCCGACTTGGCGGCCTTGACGGCCTGCGGGGTGATCAGCTGGCCGCGGTCGGACTGGATGATGAAGTCCGTGCCGACGGTCTTGTCGAGCTGGTCGGTGGCGGACGCCACCATGGAGGAGCCGACCACGGACAGGCACGCCACCAGGGCGAGGCCGATCATCAACGCGGCGCCGGTCGCGCCGGTGCGGCGCGGGTTGCGCAGGGCGTTGCGCTCGGCCATGCGGCCGACGGGGCCGAACATGCGCAGCAGCACGGCGCCCAGGACACGCACCACGGCGCCGGCGAGCAGCGGGCCGATGACGACGAAGCCGATCAGCGACAGCACGATGCCGAGGCCGAGCCACATGGAGCCGTCCTTGGCCTTGTCGGCCTCCGCGGCGAGGTAGAGGGCGAGGCCGCCGGTCCCGGTGAGGACCGTGCCGATCGCGGCGCGGATCCAGCCTGCCTTGGCGTCCGCGGGGGCTCCCGCGTCGCGCAGGGCGGCCATCGGGGAGATCTTGCCGGCGCGCCGGGCAGGCAGGTAGGCGGCCAGGACGGTGACGATCACGCCGAGGACGAGGCCGACCACGGGGGTCGTCCAGGCCACCGTGAGGTCGTCGGTGGACAGTTCCATGCCGATCTGGCCCATGAGCTTCATCAGGCCGACGGCGAGGCCGACGCCCGCGCCGACGCCGAGCACCGAGCCGACGACGCCGAGCAGCAGCGCCTCGGCCAGCACGGAGCGGTTGACCTGCTTGCGGGAGGAGCCGATGGCCCGCATCAGGCCGATCTCCCGGGTGCGCTGGGCGACCAGCATGGAGAAGGTGTTGATGATCAGGAAGATGCCGACGAGGAAGGCGATCCCGGCGAAGCCGAGCATCGCGTACTTCATGACGTTCATGAAGCCCTCGACGTCCTTCTGGTTGGCGTCGGCGGTCTCCTTGGCCGTCTTCACCTGGAAGCCGCCGCCGAGTTCGGCGGTGACGTTCTTCTTCAGCTGTGCGTCGCTGACGCCTGCGGCCGCGGTGACGTTGACGTTGGTGTAGACGTCGCTCTCACCGACCAGGGTCTGCTGTGCGGTCTTGGTGTCGACGTAGAAGATCGCGGCGCCGGGGTTGGTCACGGTGAAGTCGGCGATGCCGGAGATCTTCGCCTTGTGGGTGCCGATGGTGCTGATCACGCCGATCTCGTCGCCGAGCTTCAGGTCGTGCTTGTCGGCGGTGTCGGCGTCGACCATGATCTGGCCGGCGCCCCGGGGGGCCGCACCGGCGGTGATCTTCATGGTGCGGGCCTCGTTGGCGTTCCAGCTGCCGACGATGGTCGGGGCGCCGCTGGAGGGCGACAGGTTGTCCTTGTCGGCGTCGACGACCGTCACCGAGGTGGAGAACACCGCGCCCTCGGCGGACTTCACGCCCTGCGCCTTGCGGACCTCGGCGAGCACGGAGGCCGGCATGACCGGCGGCTTGCCGTTGTCCGCGGTCGTCTCGCCGCTGTCGGAGGCGCCCTTGGCGCTCACCGTCACGTCGGAGGAGGTGGCCGCGAAGAGCTTGTCGAACGTGGTCGACATGGTGTCGGTGAAGACGAGCGTGCCGCAGACGAAGGCGACCGACAGCAGGACGGCGATCGCGGAGAGCGCCATTCGCCCCTTGTGCGCGAGGAAGTTGCGCATCGAGGTCTTCATGACGGTCATGACGTGCGCCCCCGGGCGTCGAAGTCCTTCATGCGGTCGAGGACGGCCTCCGCGGTCGGCTTGAACATCTCGTCGACGATGCGGCCGTCGGCGAGATACAGCACCCGGTCCGCGTAACTGGCGGCCACCGGGTCGTGGGTGACCATCACGATGGTCTGGCCCAGCTCGTCGACGGACCGGCGCAGGAAGCCGAGGACCTCGGCGCCGGCGCGCGAGTCGAGGTTTCCGGTCGGCTCGTCCCCGAAGATGATCTCGGGCCGGGCGGCGAGCGCCCGCGCCACGGCGACGCGCTGCTGCTGGCCGCCGGAGAGCTGGGTGGGCCGGTGCTTGAGACGGTCGGCGAGCCCGACGGTCTCCACGACCCGCGTCAGCCACTCCTTGTCGGGCTTGCGGCCGGCGATGTCCATGGGCAGGGTGATGTTCTCGATCGCGTTCAGCGTCGGCAGCAGGTTGAACGCCTGGAAGATGAACCCGATCCGGTCCCGGCGCAGCCGCGTGAGCTTCTTGTCCTTCAGACCGGTGATCTCGGTCTCGTCGAGGTAGATCTGGCCGCCCGTCACGGTGTCGAGTCCGGCGAGGCAGTGCATGAGGGTGGACTTGCCGGATCCCGAGGGACCCATGATCGCGGTGAACTGGCCGCGTGCGATGTCCACGTCGACGTGGTCGAGGGCGACGACGCGGGTCTCACCGGATCCGTACGCCTTCACGACCTGCCGCGCCCGCGCGGCAACGGCCGTACGCCCTCCAGTACCCCCGTGCCTGGGAATGGTCACAGCCGAAGTCACGGTATGTCTCCTATATCGGTCAGCAGATGGTGAAGGCGGTCGCCTGGTCGACAGCCGCTGTGCGCGGTGCCGGATCAGGAGTCCGTTCGTCGCGTTGTCAGTCTCGCGGCGGGGAGGGGTCCCGCGCCCTGGTGCTCAGCGCAGTCTTTTGCTGTGGAAAACCCCACCCCCGCCGGTGTGCCAACCGCCCCCCGGCGGCGTAAAGCCAGGTTAAGGACGGGCCCCCGCCCGTCTCGTCCTCCGCCGGTACGAACCCTCCCCAGGTCGTAGTACGGAGGTACCCCTAGGGGCAGTCCACCGAAGGGAGGAGTCCGTCTCAGGGTCGGCTCCACCCGCGGGCTCACTCAGGCTCCACCCTCCCGCTGCGTCAGGGTCAAGTGGGAAGCTGTCCGCGGCAGGTAGGTGCAAGGGGCAGACATAAGCGACGGGGCCGGGGCGAGGGTGCGGCCCGGGCGAGGGGGAGGACCGGGGTGGGCAGCACCAGTTCCGCGGAACGCGAGGCCGCACGACCCGCCGCGGCCGGCCGGCGCGGCGCAGTCGTCGCGGCGCTGATGCTCTCGATGGCGCTGGCTGCGCTCGACGCGACCATCGTCTCGACCGCCGTCCCGCAGATCGTCGGGGACCTGGGCGGTTTCTCCGTCTTCTCCTGGCTGTTCTCCGGCTATCTGCTGGCCGTGACCGTCACCCTGCCCGTGTACGGCAAGCTCTCCGACACCTTCGGCCGCAAGCCGGTCCTCATCGCGGGGTCGGTGCTCTTCCTCCTCGGGTCGCTGCTGTGCGCGCTGGCCTGGAACATGGGGGCGCTCATCGCCTTCCGCATCGTGCAGGGCCTGGGCGGCGGCGCGCTCCAGGGCACGGTGCAGACACTCGCCGCCGACCTGTATCCGCTGAAGGACCGGCCGAAGATCCAGTCGAAGCTGTCGACGGTGTGGGCGGTCTCCGCGGTCGCCGGCCCCGGACTCGGCGGAGTGCTCGCCGCGTACGCGGACTGGCGCTGGATCTTCCTGATCAACCTGCCGATCGGCGCGCTCGCGCTGTGGCTGATCGTGCGTCACCTCCACGAGCCGGAGCGGGAGGCCACCGCGCACGCGCGCGTGGACTGGGCGGGGGCCCTCGCGGTGTTCGCCTGTGGCGGCGTTCTGCTCACGGCCCTGGTGCAGGGCGGGGTGGCATGGCCGTGGCTCTCGGCGCCCTCGCTGGCCCTGTTCGGTGCGGGACTCGCCCTGGTCGCGGTCGTGGTGCTGGTGGAGCGCCGGGCGGCGGAGCCGATCATCCCGGGCTGGGTCTGGCGGCGCCGTACGATCGCCGCGGTCAATCTGGCCCTGGGCGCGCTGGGCCTGCTGATGGTCGCGCCGTCGGTCTTCCTGCCCACCTACGCCCAGTCCGTGCTGGGCCTCGCTCCCGTGGCCGCCGGATTCGTCCTGTCCGTCTGGACGTTGAGCTGGCCGGTGTCGGCGGCGCTGAGCCAGCACGTGTACCGCAGGATCGGTTTCCGCAACACGGCGATGCTGGGCATCGGCACGGCCTCACTGATCCTGTTCGCGTTCCCCTTCCTGCCCTACCCCGGGCAGGCCTGGCAGCCGGCCCTGCTGATGCTGCTGCTCGGCGCCGCGCTGGGCCTGTTCCAGCTGCCGCTCATCGTCGGTGTGCAGTCGACGGTGGGTTGGGCGGAGCGCGGTACGACGACCGCGTCCGTGCTGTTCTGCCGCCAGACCGGCCAGACGATCGGCGCGGCGTTGTTCGGCGCGGTCGCCAACGGGGTGCTGGCCGCGCGGCTCGGCGGGGCGGGCGACCTCGACTCGGTGACGCGGGCACTCGACTCGGGCAGCGCGCCGGAGGCGACCCGGCGGGCCATCGCCGACGCGGTGCACGCGGTCTATCTGGGGGCGGCGTGCGCGGCGGCCCTGGCCTTCCTGGTGCTGCTGTTCCTCGCGCCCCGAAGGTTTCCGGTACTGAAGGACTGAGCGCGTCCGTATCCTCGCGCCCATGGTGACCTTGGAGCCCTTGCGGGCGGAACACGCGGACGCGCTGCTGGCCTTCGAGCGGGAGAACCGGGCGTACTTCGCCCGCACCGTGCCGGACCGCGGGGACGCCTTCTTCACGGCGGCGGGATTCGCCGCGCGCCTTCGAGCACTCCTCGACGAGCAGCACGCGCGCGCGTGCCGCTTCCACGTAGTCCTCGGGGAGGACGGCGAGCTGGTCGGCCGGGTGAACCTGATGGACCTGGTGGACGGCAGCGCCGAACTCGGCTACCGCGTCGGCGAACAGGCCGCCGGCCGGGGCGTGGCGACGGCGGCCGTGACGCAGGTGTGCCGGCTGGCCGCCACCGACTACGGTCTGACGTCCCTCACCGCGGTCACGACCCTGGACAACCCGGCTTCCATGAAGGTCCTGGCCCGCAGCGGTTTCATCCGGGTGGAGAACATCACGGTGGGTGGACGACCGGGGGTCCGCTACGAGCGCCGGCACCTCGACGCCGCCCCCGGAAACCCCTAGGGACCGCCCCCGACCCGTTTCCGGGTTCGGACACTCTTTCGGGTGACGCGGAGTGACGGGCCGTGCGTGTCTGCTGGTGGCATGGACTTCAACAGGCGCACGGCGATGGCAGCGGGAGTCGGGGCGATGGTCGCGGGCAGCAGCACGGCATGGGCGGCCGCGCCCATGACGGTGACGGTGCAGGGCGAGTCCGCGGCGCGGATGAACATCCCGGTGGTGAGGGACAGCAGGGCGGCCGGCGGCCGGTACCCGCGGTTACGGACGACCGGGAAACCCCCGGCGCGGACCGGCTGGTACGCGACGTACTCCGTGCGCGCCCCGCGGGCCGGGGTGTACGCGCTGACGGCCGTGGCCACGGCGCCGGTCGAGACGCCGCACACCGAGGCCGTCGCCTCCTGTCTGAACCTGTCCGTGAACGACGGGTGGACCGTTGTCCGGCGGGGACCGCCTACGACATCATGGGCCGCCGCCTTCCCGCCGGGCAGCCGGTGACCGCCTCGCGCGACCCGCTCTACTTCACGTCCGCCGCGCCCCCGGGGGCCTCCCCTCGGACCCTCGCCCGGCCGAGGCCCCGGCTCTCCCCCGCGGAACACATCGTCCTCGCCCAGCGCTTCCCCGCCCGCAACGGCGCCCCCGGCAAGCAGGACCGTCGTCAACTTCACGATCGTCGCGGGGAGTTCGGTCCCGCACCGGATCGACCGGCGACCGGCCTTCCGGGCGACGGCCGACGATCACGCCGAAGTGCCCGCGACCGTGGCGCTGATCCACCGCGGCTGACGCACCGGGGACCCCGAAAAGCCGGGTTAACGCGGGTAACACCCGAGGTCGGAAAGGTAAGCGCATACCGACCGATCAGTTTGCAGAAACCCTCGCGCAGGACCCCTACCCCGAAGTAGCGTGCGTGGCTCCCGCCCCCCACCTCCCTGCGGCCCGCCGCACCGGATCCCACCTCGCAAGGAGAACCGGGATGTCCTACGACCCGTCCCCGCGCTACCCGTACCGACCACCCGATCCACCCCCGCCCTACGACCCGTACACGTACGACACCTACCCCTGGGCGCCGCAGGAGGCTCCCGAGCCGGCCGGACGGCGTCCCCAGCGCCACGCCGCGCTCGGACACCACAGCGACCTGCGGGTGTTGCGCAGCGCCTACCGCTGGCAGCGGCGCGTGGCCACGCTCACGGCGCTCGGCTACTTCGTCCTGTTCCTGATCCTGTCGGCGTTCGCGCCCTCGTTCATGACGAGCACCGTCACCGACGGCCTGCCCACCGGCCTGCTGCTGGCGCTCGTCCAGGTTCCCGTGACCTGGCTCGCGGTCGCCCTGTACGAGCAGACGGCCCGCCGTCGCGTCGACCCGATCGCGGACCGGATACGCAAGCACGCCGAGCTGGACGCGAAGCGGGAGGGAGCACGGTGAACACCGACTTCAGCGGCAACGCCCAGGCGATGTCCCTCGTCGGCTTCTCCGCCGTCGCCACGATCACGCTGCTGCTGTGCGTGATGACGGGCCCGGACCGGGACGACCTGGACGAGTTCTACACGGGCTACAGCTCCCTGTCCCCCATGCGCAACGGCCTGGCGATCGCCGGTGACTACATCTCCGCCGCGACCGTCCTCGGCACCGGCGGGGTCATCGCCCTGTTCGGCTACGACGGGATCGTGCTGGCAATGAGCACGGCCCTGTCCCTGATGCTGCTGATGTTCCTGCTGGCCGAACCACTGCGCAACGCGGGCCGGTTCACCATGGGCGACGCACTGACCCGCAGGATGCCGGGACGCGCCGTCCGTATCGCCGCCTGTGCGGTGACCCTGGCGGCACTGGTGCCGCTGATGCTCGTCCAGCTGGCGGGGACCGGGCAGCTGATGGCGTTCATCCTCGGCTTCTCGGGCGAGTCACTGCAGACGGGCTGCATCATCGGCGTGGGCGCGCTGATGATCAGCTACGCGGCGATCGGCGGGATGAAGGGCACCGCCCTCATCCAGATCCTGAAGATCGTGATGCTGCTCGGCTCCGGCATGGTGGTCGCGATCCTGATCCTGAACCGGTTCGACTGGGACCCGGGAGCCCTGTTCGCCGCGGCCGCCCAGAACAGCGGAGTGGGCTCGGCGTTCCTCTCCTCGGGCCTGCAGTTCGCGGGCGGCCCCAGCCCCGACCTGGACATGATCACCGCGCAGCTGACGGTGGTCCTCGGCGGCGGCGTCCTGCCGCACGTCACCATGCGCATGTACACGGCCTCCAGTGCCCGGCAGGTGCGGCGCTCGATGTCCTGGGCGGTGTCGGGTGTGGCCCTGTTCGTGCTGGTCATCACGGTCGTCGGCTTCGGCGCGACCGCGCTGATCGGACGGGAACTGATCGCGCAGGTCGACCCGCAGGGCAACACGGCGTATCTGCTCGGATCTCAGGCGGCGTTCGGCGCGGACGTGTCGTCGGCGGAGACGTTCCTGTTCACCACCGTCACCACGGCGGTCTTCCTCACGCTGCTCGCCTCCGTCGCCGGCATGATCCTGGCCTGCGCCAACTCCCTCGCGCACGACGTGTTCGCGGCCCGGGTGCAGGAGATGTCGCCGCGGCGCGAGATGACCGTGGCACGGCTGTCTGCCCTGGCCGTGGGCGTCCCCGCGATCCTCCTGGCCACCCAGGTCCAGCACCGCAGCCTGCAATGGCTGGTCACGCTGTCCTTCTGCCTGGGCGCCTCGGCGATCGCGCCCGCGCTGGTCTACAGCCTCTTCTGGCGCCGCTATACGCGAACGGGCCTGCTCAGCACCCTCATCGGCGGCTCCCTGGCCGTCCTGGTGCTGATGCCGGGCACCAACCTGGTCTCCGGCTCACCCGTCTCGGCCTTCCCCGAAGCCGACTTCAACTGGTTCCCGTTCACCACGACGGGCCTGCTCTCGATACCCCTGGGCTTCGCCTGCGGCTGGCTGGGCACGATCGCCTCCGGCCGCCGGAAGTCCGAGGAGCAGCGCCACCAGTACGAGGCGGTGGAGGGCTGGATCCTGGCGGGCGCGGTACGCAGGGACGACTGACGCGGAAACCCCGGCCGGCCGGACCGCACACCACGCACGCACAGGCGCCGAGTGCCGCCCCCATCCGTCGCACGTGATGGGGGCGGCACTCGTACCGGCGGCGGACCACGGGGCGTCACCGGGGACCGGCAACCGGCGACAGGCGGCGCCGACCGCGCCGACCGGCAGGCGTGCACCCGCCGACGGTGTCACTCCGGCGGCGGTGTCACTCCGCCGCCGCCTGTCCCGCCCACGCCGTCAGGCTGGTGTGGACGCGGTCGATGTGGGCGAGGGCGTCGTCCCGCTGCTCGGCGTGCATGCGGAGGAGCCGGTCCGTCTCCGCCTCCGCGGCCTGCGCGTGCTCCCGCGCCCGGTCGACCAGCTCCGCCGCACGGGCGTGAGACTCTTCCTCCAGGTCGCGGGCGGAGTCCTCGGCATCGGCGAACGCCTGCTCGGCCTCGGACAGTTCTGCCTCGGCGCGCGTCACCGCCTCATCGTGGTGCGCGTCGAGGGCCGCTTCGCGGGCGGCCTCCTCCTGCTCCGTCTGCGCCCACCGCTCGGCGCGTTCCTTGTCCTGCTCGGCCAGCATCCCGGAGGTGCGCTGCCGCATCTCCCGCAGTGCGGCCACGGCCTCGCCCCGGTCTTCCTGCGCCTCGCGCCGGGCAGCGCCCAGGGTCTCGTCGGCATCGGCGTGCGCGGCGAGCAACCGCTGCCGGGCACGCTCGTCGGCCTCGGCGCGTACGGCCTCGGCATGCGCCCGTGCCGACTCCTGCACGCCGGCCGCGGACACCCGCGCCGCGTCCACGAGTTGGCGCGCCTCTTCCCGCGCCCCCTCCCGTACGGCCGCGGCCTCCTGCTCGCCGAGTTCGAAGAGCCGGCGTGCCCGGTCGCCGAGCGTCTCGTAGTTCTGCGGGGCCAGCCGGGCCACGGCCTCGCGCAGCCGGGCCAGTTCCTCGTCCATCCGCCGGGCGAGCACCGTCAGGCGGGCGGCGCGCTCCCAGGCCGCGTCCCGGTCCGCGGAGAGGGCCTCGGCGTACTCGTCGACCTGCTCGGGACGGTAGCCGCGCCCCCGCACGGCCGTGAAGCCGTGCGGTGACGCCGTCGCGCTGCTCATCCGGGCCCCTCTCCACCACATCGACGTGAAGTCGCGTCAGAAATGGGATGATTCAGCGCACATCTTGGTGGATCAGACGGAAGTGTTCATAACGCGACACTCCGCTCAGGGTCAGGGCCTCATGACCGGACCGGAGGCGCCGTCAGCCCCAGGTGGTGCCCGCGGGCTCCTGGATGGTCGTGTTGATCCGGTTGAACATGTTCGTGACCGAGACGGTGAGGATCAGCGCGGAGAGTTCCTTCTCGTCGAAGTGATCGGCCACCTCGTCCCACAGCGCGTCCGGCACCGACTCCCCCGAGAAGTCGGAAAGCCGCGTCATCGCCTCCGCCAGTTTCAGAGCCGCACGCTCGGCGTCCGAGAAGAAGGGCGCGTGCCGCCAGGCGGCGACGGCCGTGATGCGCTCCTCGCTCACCCCGGCCTTGCGGAGGTTGGCGACATGCCCGTGCACGCAGGCACCGCAACCGTTGATCTGGCTGGCGCGCAGCCCGACGATCTCCGCCACGTCCTGTGCCAGGCCGCTCTCCCCGATCGCGTGGAAGAGGGTGCCGATGCCCTTCATCGCGCCGGGAAGGACGTACGCCGGGTTCTTCATCCGTGCCTGCATGATCTCTGCCTCCTGTGTCGGCCGTGCGTCGCTGTCACTGCACTGACGGAGCGACGGAGGAAGGTGTGACAGCCCGACGCGAAGAATTTCCGGCACGCGCACGAAAGAGCCGGGCCCGGTCGTACGAGCGACCGAACCCGGCTCCTTGCGGCACCTCAGCGGCTACGGCTCACAGCAGGCCGTCCCACATCTGCTCCAGCAGCACCGACCACCAGCTCTCCGGCGAGCCGAGCGCCGCCGGGTCGAGCGCGGCCAGCTGGGCCTGGAAGTCGACGGTCCAACGGCCCGCCTGCTCCTGGTTCAGCCCGAACCGCAGCCGCCACATCCGCCCGAGCAGCGCCAGGCAGCGGGCGAACTCCGGCAGCCCGGTGTTCACGAACTGCGGTGGCACGGGCGCCCCGCCCGGCCCCGCCTCCACCGGCACGGCGACGATGTTCGCCGTGCCGTACTGCACGCAGATCGCCTTGCCGAAGTCGCTGCCCATCACCAGGTAGGAACCCGCGTCCGAGGCCGGCTGCACACCGCGCTCGGCAGCCAGCTCCGCCAGCGTCGGAACGGGCCGCCCCGGCTGGGCCTGCGCCCAGAAGAACGGGCCCATGTCCATCGGCAGACCGGCCGCCACCAGCGTGTGCGCCACCACCGGCGGCACACCCTGCCGCGACACGGCGGCCTGCTCGAACCGGAACACACCCGGCCCGAACGCGGCCCCCAACTCCTGCCCGATGGCCTCCGGCGGGATCGGCGGCGCCGGCTGCACCGGCGGCAGCGGCGCGCGCACCGGAGCCGGACGCGCCGGGCCGTCCGCCACCTGGTGCAACTCGCCCTGGTGGGCCAGCAGCTGCTGCATGCCCTGCTGCCGACTCGCATGGTCGGTGCCGTACGGGGCGATGCTCGTGATGCGCGCCTGCGGCCACTGCTCACGGATCATCCGCGCGCAGTACGCGCCCGGCAGCTCGCACGACTCCAGTTCGGTGTGCAGCTCCAGCACCTGGTCCGGGGGCACGTTCATGGCCCGCAGCTCGTGGAAGATCTGCCACTCCGGGTGCGGCGTGCCCGGCGCCGAACGCCGGATCAGCTGCTGCTCGGAACCGTCCTGCGCGCGGTAGCGCAGCACGGCCTGGTAGCCGGGGCCCACGGTCGGCTGCCCGGTGGGCTGCTGCGGATAGCCGTACGCCGGCGGCTGGCCGGGAACGGGCTGGCCGGGCGGCGGCATCGCACCCGGGGGCATCGCACCATGAGGCATCGCACCGGGCGGCATACCCGGAGGCACCGCCCCCGGCACCCCGCCGTGCGGCATGGGCTGCGGACCACCAGGCACACCAGGTGCTCCCGGGGCTCCCGGGGCTCCCGGGGCTCCCGGGGCAGCGGGCGGCGCGCCAGGTGCCTGCGGCGGCGGAGGCACGCCGGGGCCACCCGCCGGAGGCGTGGCCAGCATGGTCTCCGCGTGATGCACGGGACCAGGGCCGCCAGGAACACCCGGAGCACCAGGGCCGCCGGGCGGCTGCGGCGCGCCGGGCGGGTGAGGAGCGCCTGGCGCTCCCGGCGGACCGGGCGGATTCGGAGCACCGGGCGCTCCAGGAGGACCGGGCGGCTGCGGAGGCTGAGGCGCGCCCGGGCCCATCCGGCCGGGGTCGGCAAACATCGTGGCGGCATGGTGGACACCCCCCGGAGGCGTACCACCAGGGGCGCCGGGCGGCTGCGGCGCGCCAGGGGGACCAGGCGGCTGCGGCGCGCCAGGCGCATGCGGAGCACCCGTCGGCTGCTGCGGAGGCAGCGGCGCACCCGGCCCCTGCGGAGACCCGGCCCCCGCGGAACTGCCCGGACCGCCGGGCGCACCGGGACCCTCGGAACCAGGCCCTCCGGGCCCTCCCGGCCCGTCAGGGCCGAGCGCCGCCACAAACTGCGTAGGCACGTAACCGCCCGCCGGAGTACCCGGAGCCCCGGGACCCGACGGCGGGGGCGTACTGCCCGGCCGCGCTCCCGGTGCACCCGGAGCACCCGGCGGAGGCGGCGTGGTCGGACCCGTGCCCCGCCCACGGCCCGGCGGCGGAGCCGCCTTGCTGGTCGCGGCGTCGGCGATGTCCCCTGCGTTGGGCGCGAGCGGCCGCTCCGGCACACCCGGACCGGCAGGACCAGCCGGTCCGGCGGGACCGGCAGCTGCGCCACCCGCCCCCTGCGGATAGCCGTACGGCTGCCCACCCGGAACCGGCGGAGGCGTACTGCCCTGCGGCACCCCACCGGGCGGCGTCCCCGGTACACCGGGCACAGTGGCCGGGCCCGGGGGGTAGCCGTATCCCGGGCCACCCGCGGGGCCGGAGCCCGGGGCGTTCGGACCGTCCACAGCCGGCGTCACCGCGGTCGGCGGAAGCCCGCTGCCGCCCGACATCAGGGCCGTCTGCGCGTCGGGCGTCACCGACGGCGGCGTGACACCGTCGGCCTCGCTCAGCGGCGGCGCGAAGACCGTCGCGGGCAGCGGTACGGAACGGTCGTCACCGGCATCGCCGTTGGTGTCCGTACCGGCCCAGGGCGTCGCCCCCTCCGGCACGCCCGGCGCGGCGGAAGCACCCGGACCGGCGGCCGAGCCGTCGCCCGCCTCCGGATCACTCCCCCCGGCGGCCGGCCACGCCGTACCGCTCCCCGGCGCGGCGGGCGCCCCCTGGGCGGGAGTCACAGCGCCCCCAGCCGCGCCCCCGGCCGAGGCACCGGAAGCGGAACCAGAACCGGAACCGGAAGCCGACCCGCCAGAAGAAACCGGACCACCGTCAGCGCCCGCAGAAACCGAAGGAGCCGCGGGAGACGCAGCAACCGAAGGAACCGAAGGAGCCGAAGAGGACGAAGAGGCCGAAGGATCCGCAGGAACCGACCCCGTCCCGCCGGCCCCCGCACCCCGCCGATCCGGAATCCCCAGCTTGTCCGCCGCATCCTGCAACCACTCCGGCGGAGTCAGCAGGAACGACGTCTGATTCAGATCCACCCGCGCGGCAGGCGCCGCCGGAGCCGGCTCCTCCGCCACATCCGGACGGCCGTACTCCTCCTCATACCGGCGAATCACCTCACCCACCGGCAGCCCGGGCCACAGCGTCGCCTCACCACTGTCCCGCGCGATCACCAGCCGCTGCGCACCACCGTCCGACCGCGGCCCGTCCGCCCGGTCCTCGGCCCACAACACGAACCCGAGATCGAACTCCCGCACCCGCACCTCACGATGCTGATACGCCGGGAGATCCCCGTTGATCCACTCTTCCGCACGCTCCTGCGCCTGCGCGAAGGTCACCATCGCCGACCTCACTCCCCCACGGCCGACGACGACACCGCGCCCGCCGGCACCACACGCGCGAACCCGCCGTCCACCATCAGGTTCGCCACCGTCTCCAACTCCGGCGGATTGCCCGCCAGCCGCGACAGGAAGACATCGAAGTCGTCCCCGCACGGCAGCAGCAGCCGTTCCACCCGCTCCGCCGGCGGAACCGAGGGATCCACGTCCCGCGCGTCGTCATACGCGCAGAACCACACGGACCCGATGCGCTCGCCCTTCACCTTCACGGCCAGCAGACCGCCCTGGACGAAAGCGACCCCCAGATAGTCCTTGGTCAGATGGTCACGCAGACACTTGTTGACGTACACCAGGTCATTGACCGCGGCCTCGTCCCGCACCGTGAAGAACGGCTGGTCCACCAGCAGCCCCAGCTCCGCGTCCAGCGCGGCACCCACCGGCGCACAGCCACCCGCCGCCTTCAGAAACGACCGGTACGCACCCGGCAACCGGTAGCCCAAGTCCTCCTCGACGCCCTGCACCTGCGACTCCGTCACCGCCACACCCGACTTCGGCAGCCCGAAGTGCGCCGGACGCGTCTCCTGCAACGGCCGCGTCCCCCGCTTCGAGTGGTCGACACCCGACGTCGCCACACCCCCGTGATGCCGCAACAGCGCCTTCACCTCGACCGGCACCAGCTCCAGCCGCCGCGACCCCACCACGTGATGCCACGTCCAGCCGTGCGGCGTCGCCACCGCCGGCACCGTGTCCCACAACTCGTGCCCGGACGCCGACAACGCCGTGTTCGCCGACACATAATCCGTCAGCCGCAACTCGTCGACACCGAAACCCTCCGGCGGCTCCGCGATCTCCGCAGCCGCACGCGCGTAAGCCGAGAAGTCGGGGTAACCATGCTCATCGACCCGTACCCCTCTCGGGTGACGGGCCGCCCGGACCGGATCCGGGAAATGCACGACCTGCCCGGCGTAGGCCGCGTTCGGCGGCGCGGCTTGCTGCCCGAGCCGACCTGTCGTCATGGCGGTTGCCCCCTGCGGCACTCTGTACGACCCGTATTGACCACCCTCGGCACACTACGACCCGTATCGACTGTCACGTCTTGTTTCTCGACTCCACTGCACCTCGGCGCACTTCACCGCACCTCACTGCACACCCCGGCCCCGCGGATCACCCTCCGGATCACTGCATCGAACCCCGAACGGATCACCGCATCGCCCGCGGTGCCGACAGCCTATGCGGTACGACGACACCGGTCACCGGCACCGGCCGGCACCCCCTCCGCTTCCGTGACCAGCCGTCACCCCACCGTGACGGCACACCCCGCTACGGGCGTGTCGCCGCGCCCCAGCTTCCGCACCAGCCACGGCATTTGGCAGTCTGTGCCCCCCGGGGGGATGCACGGAGGGGAAGACGATCATGAACGCCACGCAGACGGGACCACACACCGGCCGGTCCGCCGACCCACGAAACAGCGACCCCAGAGGCACAACCCACGCCCCCGGCCCCCTGGCCGGCGACCCGCGAGCCACCGACCCCCGCAGCGGCGACCCCCGCATCGGCTGGAGCACCACCCAAACAGCCCACACCCCCGCCCTCCGGCACCGCCGCGACGGCATCCTCCCCACCGTCGCCGCCGCCCTCTCCGTCCGCGGCACCACCCTCACCGGCACCGCCGCCCGCGGCGACACACCCCCCGCCCTGCACCCCCTCGTCCAGGACTTCCTCGACACCCTCACCAGCGCCCAACGCGACCGCTACACCGGCCGCTGCGCCGAAACCCTCCTCATCTCCCGCCACATCGCCGCCGCCGACACCGCACGCAGCAAACGCGCCGCACGCAAACCCATGACCAACGGCGAGGCACGCAAAGCCCTCAAGCAGGCCAAACTCACCACCCGACGCATCCGCGAGGACGGCGACCCCCTCCACGGCAGCTTCGCCACCCCCTGCCGCGCCTGCACCGCGCTCAGCGCCCACTTCGGGGTCCGCATAGTCGACCCGGCATCCCAGAACGGCTGACGCCCCCCCAGCACCACGCAACACGGCGCACCCCCACACGCGCCCCATGACCTCGACGAGACGAAGGGCAGATGCACACCGACCGCACCTCCACCACCCGCTTCGCCGTACCCGTCGACGCCGCACTGCGCGCCGCCGGCTGGCAACCCGGACGCTGGGACATCAAACAAGCCGAAATCTGGGCCGACACCCTCCGCGACCACACCTCACCCGCAGGCCACCGCCACACCGTCTTCCCCGCCGCCGTCGAGGCCTGGGCCGAATTCGGCGGACTCCACATCACCCCCACCGGCCCCGGCCGCCAAGTCGCCCCCGCCAACCTCCACCTCGACCCGCTGCACGGCCTCCACATGGCCCGCACCCTCGCCGACCTCGGCCGCGCCCTCGGCACCGACGTCTGCCCCCTCGGCACCGAAACCGACAGCCACGCCCTCCTCGCCATCGACACCGACGGCCGCACCTACACCCTCGACCACACCGGCGACTGGTACCTCGGCCCCGACATCGACCACGCCCTGGCCACCCTCATCACCGGCACCGAACCCGCACGTCTCACCACCGCCTGACCACCCCGGGACGGCCTACGACGCCGGAATCACCGCCGACACCCGAAAACCCCCCGCATCCGTCGGCCCCGACACAAACACCCCACCCAGCGCCGACACCCGCTCCCTCATCCCCACCAGCCCATTCCCCCCGGACGGCAACCGCGCCGACGACGCCGCCTCCTCCGGCGGCTCGTTCTCCACCTGCATCGCGATCTCCGACACCCGATGCGCCAACCGCACATACGTCTTCGCCCCGGCCGCATGCTTGTGGACGTTCGTCAACGCCTCCTGCACCACCCGATACGCCGTCTGCTCCACCAAAGGCGCATACGACCGGACATCCCCCTCCACCGACAACGCCACCACCATCCCCGCGGCAGCCGACTGCCCCACCAACTCCTCGATCTCCGCCAGACACGGCCCCTCGTCATCCACCGCCCGCGAAGCCGCCGCCGCAGCAGCCACCCCCACCGCCACCAACGGCACCGAAGCGGCACGCTCCCGCCGCCCCTCCCCGCCACTGCGCAACACCCCGAGCATCTCCCGCAGCTCCGTCAGCGCCTGCCGCCCCATATCCCCCACCAGCGCGGCATTCTTCACCGCCTTCTCCGGATCCTTCCGGGCCACCGCCTGCAACGCCGCCGCATGCACCACCATCAGACTCACCCGATGCGCGACCACATCGTGCATCTCCCGCGCGATCCGCGTCCGCTCCTCATTCCGGGCCCACTCCGCCCGCTCCTCCGCCCGCTCCGCGAGCAACTGAAGCTCCCTCTCCAGGCTGTCCGCCCGCTCCCGCAGACTCTCCATCAACCGCCGCCGCGCCCCCACATACAGCCCGAGCAGCACCGGAGGCGCCGTGAAGCCCAGCGACATCGTGATCGCCGCGAAGGGCACGAACCAGTCCCCTATGTCCAGGTCCCCCCGCGACATGTCCTGCCGCGTCTTCACGAACGTCACGATCAACGTCCCCACCAGCGACATCCCCGCCAGCGACGCGATGATCCGCCGGGGCAGCTCGGCCGCGGCCAGCGTGTACAGGCCCACGACCCCCATCAGGAAGCCCATCTCGGCGGGCGTGATGGCGATCGACACCAGCACGACCGCGATCGGCCACCGCCGCCGCACGACCAGCACGGAACCGGCCAGCAACCCGAACACGACCCCCGCCGCCACCGGGATCCCCGCGTCCCGCGCGAACGGAATCCCCTCCAGCGCGCACTCCAGCGCGGACACCACCGCCAGGCTCACATCGAACACGGCACTACGCCGCCTGGCCCACCACCAAGGCCCTCCCCGGGCCGTCACATGGTCTTCCCCCGTCGCGGTCATGCCTCCCAGCCTACGGGCGGCCACCGCCGGTTTTCCGGTGAGTTTCCCGGACTGGCCTACACCACACAGCGTGACCGTTCGGCTGCGAAACCACCCGATATCCCTCGAACTGCTGAATCGCTCACCGTTCGACCCCGGAGCCCACCATCCCGCCCGGACGGTATGCGTATGACACATGCGCCTGGCAAGTACGCGGACTTCGAGGGACTGCGGGAGAGGGCGGTGGCGCTACGGCGACAGGGCCTCAGCCTCCGCCAGATCCGCGACGAACTGAAGATCTTCAACAACGACATCCTCAACCAACTGGTCAAGGGTGAGCCGCCCCCGGCCTGGACGAAGCGCCCGAACGCAAAGGACGACCTGAGGGAGAGGGCGAGGGAACTCCGACTCCGGGGCTGGACGTACGACCAGATCCAGGTAGAGCTGGGGTGCTCGAAGAGTTCGATCTCGCTGTGGGTACGGGATCTACCAAAGCCGGAGCGGCGCGATCCGTCGGAACAGGCGAAGCTGGCGTCCCGGAAACGGTGGGAGCACGAGCTGGCGGTACGGGATAAGGAGCGACAGAAGACCAAGGTGGCGGCGGCTGCAGAAATCGGCCAGCTGTCCGACCGCGAGCTGTCCCTGGCCGGAGTGGTCCTCTACTGGGCCGAGGGCGCCAAGGACAAGGCGCACAGTCGACAGCGCCGCGAGAACCTCCAGTTCATCAACAGCGACCCGAACGTCATCGGCTTATACCTGCGCTGGCTCGATTCGCAGGGCGTCCATCGCGAGCGCCTCCGGTTCCGCGTATACATCCACGAGTCGGCGGACGTGGCGGAAGCCGAGTCCTACTGGGCCAAGCTTGTCGACGTGGGCGCCTCAGCCTTTCAACGCACCGCGCTCAAGAAGCACAACCCGAGAACCGTACGCAAGAACGTCGGTGACTCCTATCGAGGCTGCTTGGCCATCTATGTCACCAAGAGCGCCGAGTTGTACCGTCGCATGGAAGGCGCCTGGTACGGCATAGTAGGCGCTGCACCCGAAGCCGATCTAGAGAATCGGACATAACGGGCGAACCATCCCGGGTCGTCTAATGGTAGGACAAAGAGTTTTGGTCTCTTGAATGAGGGTTCGATTCCTTCCCCGGGAGCCACAGAAGGCACAACCTCAGTTCGGGTCCTGACCCACATCCCTCGGTCAGGACCCGCACCCATGCCCCCCACAAAACCCCCCCGGTATCCTGCGGATGTCACCCCACCCCATCCACAGCCGAAGGGCATCCCGTGAGCGCCAACCGCCCGGCAGCCGTCGTCGTTCTCGCAGCGGGTGAGGGCACCCGTATGAAGTCGGCCACACCCAAGGTCCTGCACGAGCTCTGCGGTCGCAGTCTCGTGGGTCATGTGCTCGCCTCCGCCGGCGAGCTGCAGCCCGAACATCTGGTCGTCGTGGTCGGCCACGCCCGTGAGAAGGTCACCGCGCATCTCGGTGAGATCGCGCCCGACGTCCGTACCGCCGTACAGGCGGAGCAGAACGGTACGGGGCATGCCGTGCGGATGGGTCTGGAGGAGCTGGGCGGGTCCGTCGACGGGACCGTCGTGGTCGTGTGCGGGGACACTCCCCTGCTGACCGGCGCCACCCTGCGGGCCCTCGCCGAGACGCACTCCGCCGACGGCAACGCGGTCACCGTGCTGACCGCCGAGGTGCCGGACGCGACGGGGTACGGGCGGATCGTGCGGGACGACGCCACCGGTGCCGTCACCGCCATCGTCGAGCACAAGGACGCCACCGACGCCCAGCGGTCGATCCGTGAGATCAATTCGGGTGTGTTCGCGTTCGACGGCCAGCTGCTCGCCGACGCGCTGAAGAAGGTGCGGACGGACAACAGTCAGGGCGAGGAGTACCTGACCGATGTGCTCGGGATCCTGCGTGAGGCGGGGCACCGGGTGGGGGCGTCGGTGGCCGGTGATCATCGTGAGATCGCCGGGATCAACAATCGTGTGCAGCTCTCGGAGGCCCGGCGGATTCTCAACGACCGGCTGCTGACCGAGGCGATGCTCGCCGGTGTGACGGTCATCGATCCCGCGACGACGTTCATCGACGTCACCGTGACGTTCGGGCAGGACGCCGTCGTCCATCCGGGCACTCAGCTGCACGGCGCGACGCACGTGGCGGAGGGTGCGGAGGTCGGGCCCAACTGCCGGCTGACCGACACCCGGGTGGGTGCGGGTGCGCGGGTCGACAACACCGTGGCCATGGGCGCCGAGGTCGGCCCGGAGGCGACCGTGGGGCCGTTCGCGTATCTGCGTCCGGGGACGCGGCTCGGCGCGAAGGGCAAGATCGGTACGTACGTCGAGACGAAGAACGCGTCGATCGGGGACGGGACGAAGGTGCCGCACCTGTCGTACGTGGGTGATGCGACGATCGGTGAGCAGACCAATATCGGTGCGGCGAGCGTGTTCGTGAACTATGACGGGCAGGACAAGCACCACACGACGATCGGTTCGCACTGCCGGACGGGCTCGGACAATATGTTTGTGGCGCCTGTCACGGTGGGGGACGGTGCGTACACCGCTGCGGGGTCCGTGATCACGAAGGATGTGCCGGCGGGTTCGTTGGCCGTGGCCCGTGGTCAGCAGCGGAATATCGAGGGTTGGGTGGCTCGTAAGCGTCCGGGGAGCGCTGCCGCGAAGGCGGCGGAGGCGGCTTCCCGGGAGTCGGCCGGCGAGGGCTGACCGGAAACCGATGCCTCAAACACGGCGTACGGTGATAAGTGCACACCCGCACCCCCACCAGCTGAGATGGCCTCCGGCAAGCCGGCTGCGAGGTTTCTCGACACCTAGCTGCGACACCTCTGAGGAGACAGTGCTGTGACCGGGATCAAGACGACCGGCGAGAAGAAGTTGATGTTCTTCTCCGGCCGCGCCCACCCCGAGCTTGCGGAGGAGGTCGCCCAACAGCTGGGTGTCGGGGTTGTCCCGACGAAGGCCTTCGACTTCGCCAACGGTGAGATCTATGTGCGTTATCAGGAGTCGGCTCGTGGTGCCGACTGTTTCCTGATTCAGAGCCACACGGCTCCGATCAACAAGTGGATCATGGAGCAGTTGATCATGATCGACGCGTTGAAGCGTGCGTCGGCTCGCTCCATCACGGTCATCGTGCCGTTCTACGGTTACGCGCGGCAGGACAAGAAGCACCGTGGGCGTGAACCGATTTCGGCGCGTCTGATCGCGGACATGATGAAGACCGCGGGTGCGGACCGGATTCTGACCGTGGATCTGCACACGGACCAGATCCAGGGTTTCTTCGACGGTCCGGTGGATCACCTGTTCGCGCTGCCGCTGCTGGCGGACTACGTGGGCCGGAAGGTGGACCGGGAGAAGCTGACGGTGGTGTCGCCGGACGCGGGCCGGGTGCGGGTCGCGGACCGTTGGTGCGACCGGTTGGGTGCGCCGCTGGCGATCGTGCACAAGCGGCGTGACAAGGACGTCGCGAACCAGGTCACCGTCCACGAGGTCGTGGGTGAGGTGAAGGGTCGCGTGTGTGTCCTGGTGGACGACATGATCGACACCGGTGGGACGATCTGTGCCGCTGCGGACGCGTTGTTCGCGCACGGCGCGGAGGACGTGATCGTGACGGCGACGCACGGTGTGCTGTCGGGTCCGGCCGCGGATCGGCTGAAGAACTCGCGGGTGAGTGAGTTCGTGTTCACGGACACGCTGCCGACGCCGGGTGAGCTGAGCCGGGATCTGGAGAAGATCTCGGTGCTGTCGATCGCTCCGACGATCGCGAGTGCGGTGCGTGAGGTGTTCGAGGACGGTTCGGTGACGAGCCTGTTCGACGAGCAGTAGGAGCCCGTGGTCGGGCTTCTGTAGATCCTTTTGGGTGTGGCCTCCCTCTCCGAGTAGACTGCTGAAGTTGCTCGGCGAGGGAGGCCGTTCCCGTTTGGGGATGCGGTTGTCCGTTATCGACGCGCTCTTCGTAGCAGGCCGTTCGTGGCCGGGTGACCACGTCCGTTTCTGACTTCGAGGAGTGATTATGTCCGAGGTGAAGATCTCCGCCGCGACGCGCACCGAGTTCGGCAAGGGTGCCGCGCGCCGTATCCGTCGTGAAGACAAGGTTCCGGGTGTCCTGTACGGGCACGGTTCGGACCCGGTGCACCTGACCCTGCCGGGTCACGACCTGCTGATGGCGCTGCGTACGCCGAACGTGCTGATCGCGCTGGACATCGACGGCAAGTCGAACGAGCTGGCGATCCCGAAGTCCGTGCAGCGTGACCCGCTGAAGGGTTTCCTGGAGCACGTTGACCTGCAGCTGGTCAAGCGCGGCGAGCAGGTCAACGTCGAGATCTACGTCCACACCGAGGGTGAGCTGGCCCCGGGCGGCAACCTGCTGGAGCACGTGCTGAACGCGCTGCCGGTCGAGGCCGAGGCCACGCACATCCCGGAGTCCGTGACCGTCTCCGTCGAGGGTCTGACGGCCGGTGACTCCATCCTCGCCAAGGACATCCCGCTGCCGAAGGGCACGTCGCTGGCCGTCGAGGGTGACACCGTCGTCCTGCAGGTGCTGGCCGCGCAGGCCGAGGAGGCCCCGGAGGGCGAGGAGGCCGCTGAGGAAGAGGCCGCCGAGGCCTGATCCTCTGCGTCGTCGTTTCGTCGGCCGCTGTTCCCGTGCGGGGCAGCGGCCGACGCGTATGAAGGAGACATGGACGTGACGACCGATGCCGCCGCTCCCTGGTTGATCGTGGGGCTGGGCAATCCGGGGCCGGAGTACGCGGGGAACCGGCACAACGTGGGTTTCATGGTGGCCGATCTGCTGGCGGACCGGGTCGGGGGGAGGTTCAAGCGGGCCGGGCGGGCGCAGGCGCAGGTCGTGGAGGGCCGGATCGGGCCGCCGGGGCCGTTGAACCGGCGGGTGGTGCTGGCGAAGCCGATGTCGTTCATGAATCTGTCGGGTGGGCCGGTGAACGCGCTGCGGGATTTCTACAAGGTGCCGGTGGCTCATGTGGTGGCGGTTCATGATGAGTTGGACATCGATTACGGGATGCTGCGGCTGAAGCTCGGTGGTGGCGACAACGGGCACAACGGGTTGAAGTCGATGACGAAGGCGTTCGGGTCGGATTATCACCGGGTGCGGTTCGGGATCGGGCGGCCGCCGGGGCGGATGCCGGTGGCGGATTTCGTGCTGAAGGATTTTTCGTCGGCGGAGCGCAAGGAGCTGGACTACTTCGTGGACCGGGCGGCGGACGCCGTGGAGTGTCTGGTGATCGAGGGGTTGGAGCGGGCGCAAAGCACGTACAACTCCTGACTTGTCCCCCGGCGAGGTTGACGGGCCGTTCAGGCATGGCCAATGATCCCGGCCATGCCTGCCCATGCCACGTCTTCGTCCCCGGCTTCGGCCGTCGTGTTGCGGTTCGGGCGGTTCGCGGCGATGGGTACGGTCGCGGTGCTGATCCTGGTCGCGGGTGTGTGGGCGTCGTGGGGTTCGGCGCAGCACGTGATGCTGACGAAGGGCCGGGAGCGGGGCACGGTCGAGGTGGCGCGGTGCGGGTCTGACGCGTGCTGGGGGCGGTTCACGCCGTCGTCGGCGGGTGCGCAGCCGCGGTCGCGGGTGGTGCTGGAGAAGTCGGTCGCGGTGGAGCGGGGCCGGACCTACACGGTGGTCGTGAAGCCGGGGGGTGACGACGCGGTGCGTTCGGGCCCGGCGGGGGTGTTGTACGCGTGGGTTCCGCTGGGTGGTGCGCTGTTGCTGGCGTCCATCGTGGTGGCGGGTGGTCTGTTGCGGACGCGGGTGGCGTGGGTGCTGGCGTTGTCGGGGGTGGCGTTGTTGACGGCGGCGTTCGTGACCGTGTGAGGGGTTGGGGCGTTCTTTCCTTCTGTGGAGGGGCGAGCGTTGTGTGTTCGTGATTGACGTGTCGGCGGGCGAGGCTGGAAGCTGAGCCGCCCCCTCCACATCTTCCCGGTCACTTCTCGAAGATGGACTGCCTCCTCATGCGAACCCTCTCTCGTCTCGGCGCTGTGTGCGCCGCTGCTTCCTCGGTCCTTCTGCTCGCTCCGGCCGCTCAGGCCAGTCCTCCCGGTGACAACGGGACGGTGAAGATCCATGACGCCTCGACGGGCGAGGAGCTGCGCCGTAATGAGCCGCATGTGTGCACGTTCTACCTGGATGCCTTCGGTTTCGACGGTGGTCAGGAGGTCGACTGGCGCATCGATGCGATCCCTCCGAGTGAGAACAAGGGAGAGACGGTGAAGTCCGGTGCGCTGGTGCTGGACGCCGGTGGTCACGGCCGCAGTGCGGATCTTTCGCTGCCCGACGGGCACTACAAGCTGTTCTGGAACTTCGAGGGTGAGAAGGGGTCCGCCAAGCACAAGGTGTTCTGGACGGACTGTGAGGACGAGCAGGAGCCGGGTGGTGCGACGCCGTCCGGGTCGGCTTCGCCGTCGTCCTCGTCGGGGGCGTCCGAGGCGCCGTCGGGTGAGCCGGGTGGGTCGCCGTCTCCGAGTTCGTCGGTGGGCGGGGGTGTGCCGGCGTCGGCGTCGCCGTCCCCGCAGGGCGGTACGGACGGTGACCTTGCCGAGACGGGCAATGGGGCGCCGGTGGGTGTGCTGTCGGGTGTCGCGGCGGCGCTGGTGGCTGCGGGCGGTTTCCTGGTGGTCCGGCGGCGGCGGGCGGGCCGCGGCTGACGTACGGCGTGAGCGTGCCCCCGAACCTGTGCGAGGTTCGGGGGCACGGTTGTGTGCGGGGCCGGTTCAGCCGGTGTTGCGCAGGCCGGCTGCCACGCCGTTGACGGTGAGGAGCAGGGCGCGGGCGAGGAGCGGGTCGGGCTGTTCGCCGGCGGCGGCCGCGTCGCGCTGCCGCTTGAGCAGGGCGACCTGGAGGTAGGAGATGGGGTCGAGGTAGGCGTCGCGGATGGTGAAGGTCTGCTTCAGGACGGGGGTGGCGTCGAGGAGTTCGGTTTCGCCGGTGACGCGCAGGACTTCGCGGATGGTCAGTTCGTGTTCGGTCTTGATGGTGTCGAAGACGTGCTTGAGCTCGTCGGGGACGAGGGTGTCGACGTAGTGCTGGGCGATCCGCAGGTCGGTCTTGGCGAGGGTCATCTCGACGTTGGAGATGAAGTTGCGGAAGAAGTGCCACTGCTGGTGCATCTCGTCGAGGACGGTGTCGAGGCCGGCTTCGCGCAGGGCCTTGAGGCCGGAGCCGACGCCGAACCAGCCGGGGACGATCTGCCGGGACTGGGTCCAGCCGAACACCCAGGGGATGGCGCGCAGGCCGTCGAGTGAGACGCCGGAGCCGGGGCGGCGGGAGGGCCGGGAGCCCAGGTGCAGGTCGGCGAGCTGGTCGACGGGCGTCGATGCGAGGAAGTACGTCGGCAGGTCGGGGTCCTCGACGAGGCGCCGGTAGGCGGCGTGGGCGGCGTCGGAGACGACATCCATCGCGGCGTCCCAGCGGGCGAGTGCCTCGTCCGACTGGCGGGGGGCGGTGTGCAGGGCGGATGCCTGGAGGGTGGCGGCGACGGTGAGTTCGAGGTTCTCCCGGGCCAGGGACGGGATGAGGTACTTGTCGGAGATGACCTCGCCCTGTTCGGTGACCTTGATCTCGCCTTCGAGGGTGCCCCACGGCTGGGCGAGGATGGCGTCGTGGGTGGGGCCGCCGCCGCGGCCGACGGTGCCGCCGCGGCCGTGGAAGAGGCGCAGGCGGACGCCGTAGCGGTGGGCGACGTCGCGCAGGCGGCGCTGGGCGCGGTGGATCTCCCACTGGCTGGTGGTAATGCCGCCGAACTTGGAGGAGTCGGAGTAGCCGAGCATGACCTCCTGGACGTCGCCCCGGAGCGCGACGAGGCGCCGGTAGGACGGGTCGGAGAGCATGTCTTCGAGGATGGTGTCGGCGGCCTTGAGCTCGTCGGTGGTTTCGAGGAGCGGCACGATGCCGATCTTGGCCCAGCCGGCGTGGAGGTCGATGAGGCCGGCTTCGCGGGCGAGGACGGCGGCGGCGAAGACGTCGTCGGCGCCCTGGCACATGGAGATGATGTAGGACTCGATGACCTCGGGTCCGAAGACCTCCAGGGCGCGCTTGACGGTGCCGAAGACGCCGAGGGTCTTCTCGCCGGGCGCGTCGACGGGGGCCGGGGTGGGGGCGAGCGGCCTGCGGGAGCGGAGTTCCTTGGCGAGGAGCTTGGCGCGGTAGTCGCGGGGCATGTCGGCGTAGCGCCAGGATTCCTCGCCGAGCCGGTCGAAGAGCTGGCCGAGGGCGTGGTGGTGGGCGTCGGCGTGTTCGCGGACGTCCATGGTGGCGAGCTGGAGGCCGAAGGCGGCGAGGGTGCGGATGGTGCGGGCGAGGCGGCCGTCGGCGAAGAGGCCGCCGCGGTGCTCGCGCAGGGAGTTCTGGATGATCCGCAGGTCGGCGAGGAGCTCGCTGGTGCCGAGGTAGTCGTGGCCGTCGCGGTGGGCGGTGCCCTTGGCGAGGCGCTTCTTGGTGTTCTCCAGCTTCTGCCGGATGCAGGTGGCCTTGAGCCGGTAGGGCTCTTCGGCGTTGAGGCGCTTGTAGCGGGGGCTGATCTCGGGGAGCTTGTCCAGGTCGGCCTGGAGGGAGGTCAGGAGTTCCTCGGTGGCGCCGGCGTAGCGGATGGAGTTGGAGAGGAAGCCGCGGAGTTCGTCGATGGTCTCCAGGGCGTCGTTGATGCCGTGTTCGTGCTGGAGGATCAGGACGTCCCAGGTGACCTGGGGGGTGACGTTGGGGTTGCCGTCGCGGTCGCCGCCGATCCAGGTGCCGAAGGTGAGGGGGCGGGTGTCGTCGGGGAGCTTGACCCCGGCGCGCTCCAGCTCGGCGGTGAGGTCTTCCAGGACGTCGCCGACGGCGTTGGCGTGCAGCTCGTCGAGGTAGTAGATGGCGTTGCGGGCCTCGTCGGCGGGCTCGGGACGCACCACGCGCAGTTCGTCGGTCTGCCAGACGAGGTCGATGTTCTCGGCCAGGCGGGTGTCCAGGCGGCGCCGGTCGGACTCGATGACCGGGGTCTCCAGGAGCGCGGCGATGCGCCGGAGCTTGTTGAGGACGGAGCGGCGTGCGGCCTCGGTGGGGTGGGCCGTGAAGACGGGGCGGACGTTGAGGTTGGCGACCGTCTCGCGCAGGTGCTCGGGGTCGGCGTCCTTGAGCCGGTCGGCCGTACGGGCGAGGAGTCCGCCTTCGGCGGCGCGGCGGGCGCGCAGCTCGCGGCCGCGGTGGACCTGCTCGGTGACGTTGGCGAGGTGGAAGTAGGTGGAGAAGGCGCGGACCAGCTTGGCCGCGGTGTCGAGTTCGGTGCCGCGCAGCAGCTCGGCGGCGGCCTCGCCGTCCTCTCGGGTGAGGCGGCGGACCTTCTCGACGAGTTCCAGCAGCTCGGGGCCCTCTTGGCGGACGAGGGTCTCGCCGAGGAGGTCGCCCAGGCGGCGGATGTCGGCACGCAGCTCACTGCTCGTCGTCGTGGTCTGGTCGTCGGCACTGCTCACAGGTGCGGCTCCTTGCAGTGTTGAAGCTCGTCTGGGAGGGGAACCCGGACGGCGTCTCGCGCGGCGGGGCGCCGCGTACGGTCCGGACATCCGGGAAGAAATCAGAGCGGACCGCGCTGTCCGACCGACTCCAGGATAGGTGTCGGCCAGGACGCGCAGGCTCGCGGGCTCTTGCCGCCGGGCAACGCACTGCCATACTTACGATGCCGTAGGTTACGGACCCGTAGGAAGCACGTCACGGTTCGCGTGCCCCGGCCACTCCTTCTCCGTCCACATACCCCCCAGGGGACGCGTATGACCAGTAGCTCCGACGTGATCGACACCGCCCCTGAGGCGCCCGGTCAGGCCACCGACGCCGCATCCGCCACGCTGGGCGGCGAGAAGAAGCGGTCCATCGAGCAGATCGCCCTGCTCCTCTTCATCACCGTCCCGTTCGTCGCGTTGCTGGCGGCGGTTCCGCTGGCGTGGGGCTGGGGGGTGAGCTGGCTGGACCTCGGTCTGCTGGTCTTCTTCTACTACCTGGGGTGTCACGGCATCACGATCGGTTTCCACCGTCACTTCACCCACGGGTCCTTCAAGGCCAAGCGGCCGCTGAAGATCGCGCTGGCGATCGCGGGGTCGATGGCGGTCGAGGGTCCGCTGGTGCGCTGGGTGGCCGATCACCGCAAGCACCACAAGTTCTCCGACGCGGAGGGTGACCCGCATTCGCCGTGGCGGTTCGGGGAGACTCTTCCGGCGCTGATGAAGGGCCTGTGGTGGGCGCACATCGGATGGATGTTCGATGAGGAGCAGACGTCGCAGGAGAAGTACGCGCCGGACCTGATCAAGGACAAGACGCTCCGGAACATCTCCCGCCAGTTCGTGCTGTGGACGGTGGTGTCGCTGGCGCTGCCGGCGCTGATCGGCGGTCTGGTCACGATGTCCTGGTGGGGCGCGTTCACCGGGTTCTTCTGGGGTTCGCTCGTCAGGGTGGCCCTGCTGCACCATGTGACCTGGTCGATCAACTCGATCTGCCACGCGGTGGGCAAGCGGCCTTTCAAGTCGCGTGACCGTTCGGGCAACGTGTGGTGGCTGGCGGTGCTGTCGTGCGGTGAGTCCTGGCACAACCTGCACCACGCCGACCCGACGTCGGCGCGGCACGGGGTGATGCGGGGCCAGCTGGATTCGTCCGCCCGGCTGATCCGCTGGTTCGAGATGGCGGGCTGGGCGTACGACGTGCGCTGGCCGTCACGCTCCCGTATCGATTCGCGCCGTAACACCGGGGAAGGCGGCTCCCCGCGCGGGAGGGAGCCCGTCGAGGCGGCATGATGGTCGCTGTGGCGACCGACTCGAGCAGCACCCCCAGCAATGACAAGCCGCGGCGAGTGCGTCGCACCCGGATGACCGGTGCCGAGCGCCGTCAGCAGCTGCTGGAGATCGGTCGCACGCTCTTCGCGGCGAAGGGGTTCGAGGGCACGTCGGTGGAGGAGATCGCGGCGAAGGCCGGGGTCTCGAAGCCGGTGGTGTACGAGCACTTCGGCGGCAAGGAAGGGCTGTACGCGGTCGTCGTGGACCGTGAGATGCGGCGTCTGCTGGACATGGTGACCAGTTCGCTCACGGCCGGTCACCCTCGCGAACTGTGCGAACAGGCGGCGTTCGCCCTGTTGGACTACATCGAGGAGTACACGGACGGGTTCCGCATCCTGGTCCGTGACTCCCCCATCCCCCAGTCGACGGGTTCCTTCGCCTCGCTGATCTCGGACATCGCCACCCAGGTGGAGGACATCCTGGGCCGCGAGTTCAAGAGCCGCGGCTTCGACCCCAAGCTGGCGCCGCTGTACGCGCAGGCCCTGGTCGGCATGGTCGCCCTGACCGGCCAGTGGTGGCTGGACGTGCGCAGGCCGAAGAAGGCCGAGGTGGCCGCGCACCTGGTGAACCTGGCGTGGCACGGTCTGGACGGGATAGAGGCCAAGCCGCACCTGATAGGGCGCCGCAAGGCCTGAACCCCCGGCGTTGCCCCCCCCGCCGGCGTGAGCGGGGGCGGTGGTCTTCAGCCGTCCTTCCGGGCGACGGCGAAGACCCGGCGGAACGGGAACGGCGTGCCGTGCGGGCCGGCCGGATACGCCTCGCGCAGGGCCGCCCGGTACTCGGCGACGAAGTCCTCCCGTGCCCCGGGCTCGTCGGCGAGGGCGGTCAGCACGGGCCGCAGCCCGGTCCCCTTCACCCAGTCGAGCACCGGGTCCTCGCCCTGGAGCAGATGGATGTAGGTCGTCTCCCACACGTCGGCCGCGCAGCCGAGGGGCGTCAGCCGCTCCAGGTAGGCCTCGGGATCGAGGACGGCGTCGGCGTGGCGCAGGATGCCGTCGAGCCGGTCGCGCCAGCGCGGGGAGGCGGCGAGTTCGCGCATGAGCCGGTGGCTGGGGGCGTCGAAGTTGCCCGGCACCTGGAAGGCGAGGGTGCCGCCTGGTTTCAGCCCGGCCGTCCAGTCGGCGAACCGTTCGGCGTGCCCCGGCACCCACTGGAGCGTGGCGTTGCTGACGATCAGGTCGAACGGCTCCTCCGGTGTCCACGTCCGTACGTCGGCGTGGCCGAAGTCGAGACGTCCGCCCGCCGGGGTCGGCCCTGCGTGGTCGACGTGGGCCTTGTCGAGCATCTCGGGCGAGTTGTCGTAGCCGGTGATCAGGGCGGTGGGCCAGCGGGCGGCGAGCAGCGTGGTGACGTTGCCGGGGCCGCAGCCGAGGTCGGCGATGCGGGGGCGGCCTGCGGGCGGTCGCGTGGGCAGGTCGGGGACGCGGGCGAGGAGGTCGGTGAAGGGGCGGGCGCGGTGGCCGGCGTGACGGAGGTACTGGGCGGGGTCCCAGGTGGGGGCGGCTGCGGGCATGGGTCCTCCGGGTGTCCTGGTGGTGACCGTACGGGACGCACACCCAGCGTGATCGAGCATCTATCTCGATGTCAAGAAACTAGACGTCAAGAGACTCTACGTCGACACAACCACTACACTGATCGTCATGGAGGACGAGGTCGATCGGCTGGTCGCAGCGTGGCGCCGGGAGCGCCCGGACCTCGACGTGGAACCGCTCGAGGTACTCAGCCGTGTGAGCAGACTGGCCCGCCATCTGGACCGGGCCCGGCGGCTGGCGTTCTCGGAGCACAACCTGGAGCCGTGGGAGTTCGACGTCCTGACGGCGCTGCGCCGCGCGGGCACGCCGTACCAGCTCTCGCCGGGACAGCTCCTCACCCAGACCCTGGTCACCTCGGGCACGATGACGAACCGCATCGACCGCTTGGCCAAGAAGGGCCTGGTGGAGCGGCTCCCCGACCCCAGTGACCGCCGAGGCGTCCTGGTCCGGCTGACGGACGAGGGACGGGACCGCGCGGACCAGGCCCTGGCGGGTCTGCTGGACCAGGAGCGCGCGATCCTCGCGGAGCTCTCCCGAGCCCAGCGCGGCGAACTGGCGGGGCTGCTACGCCAGCTGACCGCCCCGTTCGACAACATCCCCGGCTAGGTCCACGGGCCCGACCCCGGCCCGCCGCGCGAGGGCGACGGCGGCGAGGGTGGAATGCACGCCGAGCTTGCCGAGCACGTTCTGCATGTGGGTCCGCACGGTGTGCGGCGACAGATACAGGCGCTCGGCGACGGCCTTGCGCCCCAGCCCCGCGACCATGCACCGCAGCACTTCCCGCTCACGCGGAGTGAGGGACTCGACGAGCCGCTCGCTCTCGGTGCGGTGCTTGCGGGCGGCGGTGAGCTCCCGCAGGACGCCCGTCAGCAGGGCGGGAGGCAGATGGGTCTCCTCCCGCAGCACGCCCCGGATGACCGTGAGCAGCCGGGACAGCGAGCAGTCCTTAGCGACCCACCCCGAGGCGCCGGCCTGCAGGGCGAGCGCGGCCCGCCGCGGATCGTCCTTCTCCGCGAGCACGACGATCCGTACGTTCGGCTGTGCCGAGCGCACTCCCGTGACGAGGGAGATCCCGTCGACGAGCCCGTCCTCGTTGCCCTCCTGCACGGGTACGGCCGGGCGGGCGCCCGGCACCTTGCCGCCCAGATCGGCGTCCACGAGCAGCACGTCGAACCGCCGCCCCTCGGCCACCGCCCGCTCCAGGCTGCGCAGCGCGGCCGGACCGCTGCCGGCCGCCGAGACGTCGACATCGGGCTCGGCGGCCAGAGCCGCCGCGAGTGACTCGGCGAAGATGCGATGGTCGTCGACGACCAGGACTCGGATGCGAACCACGAAACCCCCTTCCCCGAGCTCCCGAAGAGCAGGGGCTACCCCAGCACCGGAGGATGACACCGCGCAGGTACGACGCCGGAGTGTCCGGATCTGCCGCGCCGACCGTCCGTCGTAGCCGCAGCAGCCTGATCGGGTCGCCGCAGCCGCACGGCCGCCGCCGTGCAGTAACCGCTACCCCCACCCCGGGCGTCGTACCCGGCTGTCTCGCCCCCTGATCGGCACCGGCCCCCACCGGTGCTGTTCATCAGGGTACGGACGGGGGCCCAGAGCGGAAGGTTATTTGCAGAACTGACTGTCCGACGCGTTTATGGTGTGCCGCATGTTCCGTCTTGAGACAGAAGTCGACAAGGCCCGACGTGATCTGCTCCGCACACGCCTGCGGGACACGAACACAGCCGCCTCTCCGGTCCTGCGCGCCCTGCGCGGGACTCCGGACGAAAGGGACGCCCCCTTGCATGTGTGGGCTGTGAACGACTTCGACGACGACCTCGCCGGCGGCCTGGTCGGCCACACCTGGGCGACCTGGCTCCATGTGACGTACCTCTGGGTCGCCGAACGCCATCGGGGCAGGGGCCTGGGTGCGCGGTTGCTCGCGCAGGCGGAACACATCGCGACAACGTCCCGCGGCTGCCGCGCGGCCCGCCTGGAAACCTGGGACTTCCAGGCCCCGCGGTTCTACAGGAAGCAGGGGTACGAGGTGGTGAGCGTGATCCCGGACTATCCGCCGGGGATCACGGAGTATGCGTTGACGAAGAGGCTGGGCTGATCTGCGAGTGCGAAGCCCTCGATGACGTGCGGCCTTCAGCCACCGATAGCGTTGGTTCGCTTGAGTTATCCCCCCACATGATCAACGGGAGACACAGTGAACCGCCCCGCTCGGCTCGTGACAGCCGCGCTCACCGCATCCGCGGCCCTGCTGCTGACCGCCTGTGGTTCGGGGGGAGGTGACGGTTCGTCGTCGTCCGACAAGATCGCCGGAGCGGATTCGGGCGACAAGGCCTCTGCTTCGCCTTCGGTTTCCACGTCTGCGGACGGGATCGATCGGCCGGCGGTCAAGTTGCCATCGGACATGAAGATGGTGTTCGAGGGCCGGCAGACCGGCGATGCCGTCAAGGACGCGATCCTGGCGGACAACGAACGGACTGTCAGCACCGTGTGGCAGGCCATGGCGTACGGCGATCTGAAGAAGTCGGGCATGGCCTTCTACTACACGGACAACGCGCTGGTCGGCATCTACCAGTATGCGAAGGGGGCCATCGACAAGAAGACCAGCTGGGCGGGCACGCTGCGCTACTTCGACCGTCAGGTGACGGTGTTCGACAAGAAGTCTGCGGCTTTGACGTACTGCGTCGACGAGAGCAAAGCAGACCTCAAGGATCGCGAGACGAACAAGCTGCAGGGCACCAAGACCACGCCCAACAGTTACGTCTTCTACAACCTCGGCCTGAAGAAGAACAAGGAAGGCGTCTGGCAGACCTGGGATCTCACGGAGGACCGGGGGTCTCAGAAGTGCCAGCCCTGACGCGGTGCCTGGGACTGGCGGCCCTGACCGTGGCGCTGACCGGACTCGGGACGTTTCCGGCTACGGCTGGAGGGTTCGACGCTGTCGGTTCCCAGCAGAAGAAGACATCCGGGGACTCCTCAGGCCCGGCCCTTGAGTCCCGGGTCAGCATCACGGTCAAGGGCACCAAGGCGAAGGGCAGCGGCCCGATCACGTCCACCGCCGTGGACTGGGAACCGCCGGCCTGCTGGTACGAGCCGTACTGAGCGGACGTCCAAGCGCGCTACAAGAAGGGCCATCCCTACAACGACTTCAACGTCGCCAAGAACGACGAGGGCATGTGGTGGGTGGCCGTCAAGAACCCTGAGATGAAGGACGACCCGGCGGCCAACACCTGTACGCGCGACCCCTTCTGGGTCGACAACGGTGAGAACCCAGGCGTCCCCCAGGCCATCGACACCGAGACCCTCGCCGGGCTCGCGCACCAGCGCACCGTCGTGCCGCCGACCGAGATCTCCATGGCGCCGAACGGCAAGTCCACGGTGAACGCGCCCACCTGGGTCTGGCTGGACAAGGGCGCCTTCAAGCCCGTGTCCGTCACAGCGAGTCTGCCCGGCACGGGGCTGTGGGCGACCACCACGGCCAAGCCGGTGAGCCTGCACCTCGATCCGGGCACAGCGGACGCGGAAACACTCCCCGCGTCCGGTGAGTGCCTGATCAACGACGACGGCTCCATCGGAGAGCCGTACGCCAGGGGCAAGGGGGAGCTGACGCCTCCGTGCGGCGTGCGGTACCTGCGCTCGTCGGGAGACGACACCTACGGCCTGGAGGCGACGCTCACCTGGGAGATCACCTGGGAAGGCGCGGGCGGCACGGGCGGTGACCTGCCCAACGGCACGTTCGCTACCACCACCGAGGTGCCGGTCCAGGAGATCCAGTCCGTCAACCGCTGACGAGGCAACGACAGCGGCGCCCTCGTGGGAACGAGGGCGCCGCTTTCGTCGGGTCGGTCAGCGGATGCGGCGGGCTCCCGCCGAAGGGACCGCTTCGAAGACGCGCGGCGTCGTGAAGCCCGCCGCCGCGAACGCCTCGGTCACCGCCTTGGTGATGGCGTCGACGTCGTCCTCCTCCGCGAGGACGATCGCCGAGCCGCCGAAGCCGCCGCCCGTCATGCGCGAGCCCAGGGCGCCGGAGGCCAGGGCCGTGTCGACGACCAGGTCCAGTTCCGGGCAGGAGATGCGGAAGTCGTCGCGGAGGGAGGCGTGGCCCTCGATGAGGACCGGGCCGATCGCGCGGGTCTCGCCCGACTCCAGGAGGGAGACGACCCGTTCGACGCGTTCGTTCTCCGTGACGATGTGGCGGACCAGGCGGCGGACCTCCTCCTCGTCGCCCAGGCGGGCCAGTGCCGCGTCCAGGCCGGCGTAGGGGACGTCCCGGAGCGCGTTGACGCCCAGCAGGTCCGCGCCCTTCTCGCAGCCGGCCCGCCGCTTGCCGTACTCGCCCTCGCTGTGGGAGTGCTTGACCTGGGTGTCCACCACGAGCAGGCGCATGCCTTCCGCCGCCAGGTCGAAGGGGATCTGCTGCTGGGAGAGGTCGCGCGTGTCGAGGAACAGGGCGTGGCCGGCCTCGCAGCAGGCCGACGCCGTCTGGTCCATGATGCCGACGGGGGCACCGACGTAGACGTTCTCCGCGCGCTGGCACAGGCGGGCCAGCTGCCAGCCGCGCAGGCCGAGGGAGAACAGGTCGTTCAGGGCCAGGGCGACGACGACCTCCAGGGCCGCCGACGACGACAGGCCCGCGCCCGACGGGACCGTGGAGGCGAGGTGGATGTCCGCGCCCGTGACGGCGTGGCCGGCCTCGCGCAGGGCCCAGACCACGCCCGCCGGGTACGCCGTCCAGTTCTTGTCCGACTCGGGGGACAGGTCGTCGAGGCGGAGTTCGGTCACTCCTCCCTCCACGTCCTCCGAGTGCAGCCGCAGCACGCCGTCCGCACGGCGTGCCACCGCCGCCACCGCCGTGTGCGGCAGGGCGAACGGCATGACGAAGCCGTCGTTGTAGTCCGTGTGCTCGCCGATGAGGTTGACGCGACCCGGCGCCGCCCACACACCGTCCGGCTCGGCTCCGTACAGCTCGCCGAACCGCGCGGCGACCGTCTCCGCCACAGCCTCGCTCATGCCTGACCCCTGACCTTCCGTACGTTTCAGTTGCCGCGCCGCTGCGCGAAGTCCCACGCGTCCGCGACGATTCCCGCGAGGTCCGCGCGGGACGGGTTCCAGCCCAGCTTCTCGCGGGCCGTGGCGGCCGACGCCACCAGGACCGCCGGGTCGCCGCCCCGGCGCGGGGCGACCACCTCCGGGATCGGGTGGCCGGTGACCGTGCGGACCGTTTCGATGACCTCGCGGACCGAGAAGCCGTTGCCGTTGCCGAGGTTGCAGATCAGGTGTTCACCGGGGGCGGCGGCCGTCAGGGCCAGCAGGTGGGCCTCGGCCAGGTCCGCGACGTGGATGTAGTCGCGCACACAGGTGCCGTCCGGCGTCGGGTAGTCGTCGCCGAAGACGGAGATCGCCTCGCGCCTGCCCTGCGCGACCTGGAGGACCAGCGGGATCAGGTGGGACTCGGGGTCGTGGCGCTCGCCGTACGCGCCGTACGCGCCCGCGACGTTGAAGTAGCGCAGGGAGACCGCGCCCAGGCCGTGCGCCGCGGCCTCGCCCGTGATCATGTGGTCGACCGCGAGCTTGGAGGCGCCGTAGGGGTTCGTCGGCGACGTGGGCGCCGACTCGACGATGGGGACCTGCTCCGGCTCGCCGTAGGTCGCCGCCGTGGAGGAGAAGACCAGCTTGCGGACGCCCGCCTCGCGCATCGCGGCCAGCAGCGCCATGGTGCCGCCGACGTTGTTGTCCCAGTACTTCTCGGGCTTCGCGACCGACTCGCCGACCTGCGAGAACGCCGCGAAGTGGAGCACGCCGTCGAAGGAGGGGTCCAGCCACTTGGCGGCGTCGCGGATGTCGCCCTCGATGAAGACGGCACCCGCCGGGACGCCCTCGCGGAAGCCCGTGGAGAGGTTGTCGAGGACGACGACCTCGTGACCGGCCTCCAGCAGGTGCTGGGCGACCACGCTGCCGACGTATCCCGCGCCGCCCGTCACCAGGTACTTCCCGCTCATGAACTCGCTACCTCTCGCAGTCGCTCGGCCGCGCGCTCCGGCGGCACGTCGTTGATGAACACGTTCATGCCGGACTCGGAACCCGCGAGAAACTTCAGCTTGCCGGAAGTGCGGCGGATGGTGAAAAGCTCGAGGTGGAGCGCGAAGTCCTCACGCACGACCCCGTCGAACTCCTCCAGCGCGCCGAACGGGGCCTGGTGCCAGGCCGCGATGTACGGCGTCGGGGATTCACTCTCACCGAAGATCCGGTCGAAGCGCCTCAAGAGTTCCAGATAGACCTTGGGGAACTCTGTGCGCGCACCCTCGTCCAGCCCGAGCAGGTCGGGCACGCGGCGCTTGGGGTACAGGTGGACCTCGTACGGCCAGTGCGCGGCGTACGGCACGAAGGCCACCCAGTGTTCACCCTCCAGGACGACGCGCTCACCGGCGAGTTCACGCTCCAGGACGGCGTCGAAGAGGTTCTCCCCGCCGGTCATCTCCTTGTGCGTCGCGGCCGAGCGGAGCATCAGGGCGGTGCGGGGGGTGGTGAAGGGGTAGGCGTAGATCTGGCCGTGCGGGTGGCCGAGGGTCACGCCGATCTCGGCGCCCCGGTTCTCGAAGCAGAACACCTGCTCGACGGAGGGCAGATGGGACAGCTCCGACGTGCGGTCCGTCCACGCCTCCAGCACCAGCCCGGCCTGCTCCTCGGTGAGGTCGGCGAAGGACGCGTTGTGGTCGGAGGTGAAGCAGACGACCTCGCAGCGGCCCGAGTCGCCGGCGAGCGAGGGGAAGCGGTTCTCGAAGACGACGACGTCGTACGACGAGTCCGGGATCTCGCTCAGGCGATCGCCCTCGGAGGGGCACAGGGGGCACTCGTCGGCCGGGGGGTGGTAGGTGCGGCCCTGGCGGTGCGAGGCGATCGCGACGGAGTCGCCGAGGAGGGGGTCGCGGCGGATCTCCGACGTGGTGACGGTGCGGTCCAGCGGGCGTCGGTCGGTGGCGGCCCGCACGCTGTCGTCACGCAGGTCGTAGTAGATGAGCTCGCGACCGTCGGCCAGCCGGGTCGAGGTCTTCTTCACGCCGGGACTCCTTGTCCTTCAAACAGAACCCAACATATCAAAACACAACTCACCACAATCGTCAACATCACAATCGAACAAAGAACATCACCCGGCGTGTTCAATTACTGAATGCGGAGAAGTCGATTCCGCGAGGTGTCAGTTCCCGCGACGAAGCGAGGGCTCATGCAAACCCCCACGTATCTGGCAGCCGAGCTGCGACTCCCCACGAACTGGCTCGACTACACGATCCTCGGCATCTACTTCGTCGTCGTCCTCGGCATCGGCTTCGCCGCCCGCCGCTCGGTGAAGACCAGCCTCGACTTCTTCCTCTCCGGCCGTTCCCTGCCCGCCTGGGTCACCGGTCTCGCGTTCATCGCGGCCAACCTGGGGGCCACCGAGATCCTCGGCATGGCCGCCAACAGCGCCCAGTACGGCGTCTACACCACGCACTGGTACTGGATCGGCGCCATCCCCGCCATGGTCTTCCTCGGCCTGGTGATGATGCCCTTCTACTACGGCTCCAAGGTCCGCTCGGTCCCCGAGTTCCTGCTGCTGCGCTTCGACAGGGCGGCGCACCTGCTCAGTTCGGTCCTCTTCGCCTTCGCCGCGATCCTCATCGCCGGCGTCAACCTCTACGCCCTGGCCATCGTCGTCGAAGCGCTGCTGGGCTGGCCGGAGTGGGTGGCGATCGTGGTCGCCGGATTCTTCGTCCTGGCGTACATCACGCTCGGCGGCCTGTCCTCGGCGATCTACAACGAGGTCCTGCAGTTCTTCGTCATCCTCGCCGCGCTCATCCCGATCGCGGTCCTCGGTCTGAAGAAGGTCGGCGGCTGGGACGGCCTGTCCGACTCCCTCACCCAGAGCCGCGGCGCCGACTTCATGACGTCCTGGGGCGGCACGGGCATCGGCAGCGACAACCCGCTGGGCGCGAACTGGCTGACGATCGTCCTCGGCCTCGGGTTCGTCCTGTCCTTCGGCTACTGGACGACGAACTTCGCCGAGGTGCAGCGCGCGCTGTCCGCGAAGAACCTCTCGGCGGCCCAGCGCACCCCGCTCATCGCCGCGTTCCCGAAGATCTTCATCGTGTTCCTGGTGATGATCCCGGGCCTGGTCGCCGCCGTCCTGGTGCCGAAGATCGGCACGCCCGACTCCGACCTCCAGTACAACGACGCGATCCCGTACCTGATGGAGCAGCTGCTGCCCAACGGGGTGCTCGGCATCGCCGTCACCGGCCTGCTGGCGGCGTTCATGGCGGGCATGGCGGCGAACGTGTCGTCCTTCAACACCGTGTTCACCACGGACATCTGGGCGAAATACGTCGTCAGGGGCCGCGAGGACGAGTACTACGTGCGCTTCGGCCGGCTCATCACCGCGATCGGTGTCCTGGCCTCCATCGGCACGGCGTTCCTCGCGCGGTCCTTCTCAAACATCATGGCCTACCTCCAGACGCTGTTCTCCTTCTTCAACGTGCCGATGTTCGTCGTCTTCATCATCGGCATGTTCTGGAAGCGGGCCTCGATGAAGTCGGGCTTCTGGGGGCTGCTCGCGGGCACCACCGCGGCGATGGTCAACTACTTCGTCCTCTACAAGCAGGACATCATCGACATCCCCTCCGACCAGGGGGCGAACTTCGTCTCGGCGATCGCGGGATTCGTCGCGGGCGCGGTGGTGATGGTTGCGGTGTCGCTGTTCACCGCGCCGAAGCCGGCGGAGGAGCTGCAAGGGCTGGTCTACGGCACGACCTCGCCCGGCATGGCGGAGCCGCCGGCGCCCGGGGACGAGGCCTGGTACCGCAAGCCGGCACTGCTGGGCTGGGGTGCGGTCGTCCTGGCCGCGGCCTGCTACATCCCGTTCTCGTTCTGACCGAGGGAGGATCGACAGATGTCCGAGTTCTACTCCGACAAGGACGTGCAGCGGGAAGTCACCGAGCTACAGGGCAAGTCGGCGACCGCGGCACGGCTGTTCGACATCCGGCGGATCATCGGCGGGCTGTTCGTGGTCTACGGCGTCATCGTCACGATCGCGGGCTTCACGGCGTCCGACGCGGACATCGACAAGGCGGAGGGGGTGAACATCAACCTGTGGACCGGGCTGGGGATGCTGCTGCTGGGCCTGTTCTTCCTGGGGTGGCTGAAGCTGAGGCCCGCGGCACCGGCCCCTCCGGGGGTTGAGCCGGAGGACGACGAGCGGGTGGAGTAGCCAGAGGCCTCTGCGGCTGAGGCCGGGTGGGTGCGCAACCCGGCGGAGCGGGGTGCCTCCCCCAAGCTCTCGGCTCCGCTCGAACAGGTGGACCCCCATCGCCCACCCGTGCCGCCCCTAGCGCACGCATGCCCGCGGCTGGGGCCGCCGTACGACGCAAGGGGACGTGTCGGGGGGTCCGCCCGCAGCGGTTGGCGCGTCAACGCCAGTCAGTCGGTAAGTAGGTCCATCGCGCCGTTCCGGGGACGGACCCCCCCCGACGCGGCCCCGACCCACCACCGGCGAGAAGGCGAAGACACGTAACCCCACACCACCGATCAGACGGCTCACGACTCCCGCGATACCGACCCCGCCCTGTCCAGCAACCCCGTCCGCGCCGCCAGTGCCGCTGCCTCCAGGCGCGAGCCCACGCCCAGTTTCATCAGGACCCGCTGGACGTGCGTACGCGCCGTCGACGGGGCGATGCCCATGCCCGCCGCGATCATGCGGGTGTCCTCGCCGTCCGCGACGCGGACCAGGACCTCGACCTCCCTCGGCGTGAGCATGGACAGCAACCGCTGGCCCTCGTCGTCCGGTTGGGCCGCAGGGTTGAGCAACTCGCTGAACGCTCCCTGCAGCAGTTGCGGCGCCACCGCCGCCTCCCCCGCGCGGGCCTTCATGATCGCCCGCTCGACACCCTCTATGCGCTCATCGTGCCGGACGTAGCCGGAGGCCCCCGCCGCGAACGCCGCCGCTATGCCCCGCGGGCTCGGCACCGGGCCCAGCACCAGCACCGCGACCTGCGGCCGCTCCCGCTTGATCCGCACCACCGGGTCGAAGATCCCCGGCTCCGCCGGCGCCGCCGTCCCCAGCAGGCACACCTCCGGCGCCCGCGTGATCACCAGCTCCGCCGCCCCTGCGGCCGGCGCCGCCGCGGCGAGCACCCGGTGCCCCCGCAGCTTCAGCGCCGAAGCCAGCGCCTCGGCCAGCAATCGGTGGTCGTCGACCACCATGAGCCGCACTCCCATCGAGCAACCCCCCAGTCACCCCAGCCCCCCATGGAAGCCCCCCGGCTCCCCCGCCTTCATGCCCCCGGAAGCTACACGCTTGTTCGACGTTGCGCTCCCCCTACCCGCGAGAATCGCCCCGGATCGCCGAAATTCCTCTCATTCCAGGTTGACCGCGCCAAACGCGAACGGTCCCGCCCCTGAACAGGGACGGGACCGAAGGGAACATCAGTCGATCACCAGATGATCAGCTCGTTCCGAAGCCGACCGCAAGGTACTCCTTCTCCCGCACCGTCGACCGCTTGCTCGCGTACACCTTGGACATGAAGAGGTGCCCCTCGGCGTAGAGGAACTCGGAGTACTCCGGCGACATGCTGGTCTCCACGTCGCGTACGGCGTCCGTCGCGGGGTTCTGCAGCAGCGTCGTCTCCTTGAAGCCGGTGCCGGAGATGCTCACGACCTGTCCGCCCTTGTCGTACGGGGGACGCTTGTACGCGATCAGGTTGCCGCCGTCCATGCGCAGCGGCGAGATCGTGTAGCCGTCGCCCGCGTCGGCCCGCTGCCCGGTCTGCTTGCCGGTGGCGAGGTCGAAGGCGACGATCTCGTTGGTCTGGCTGTACTTGCCGGTGCCGTCGTGCTCCTCGGTCGGCAGATACAGCCGGTCGTTGCCGACGGCCAGCAGGTTGCAGGCCTCGACGCGGGTGATGCCCTCGCAGCGGGCCGCGAACTGCTCGCCCGGCGCGGAGATGCGTGTGCGCAGCTTGCCGGTCCTGCTGTCGATGGAGAAGAAGTCGGAGATGCCGCTGCCGTCGCCCGCGGAGTCGCCGACGTCGGCGGCCACGACCAGCGGGTTGGTCGACACGATGCTGGCGTACTCGATGCCCTCGGTCATCTTGTACTCCGAGATCACCTTCCCGGACTTCGGGTCGATGGTCTGGATGTGCAGCTGCCGCTGGTCGTAGGAGCCGCACTTGCGCACCGCGACCAGCTTGTCGCCGCCGCCGTACCCGGCGTCGTAGCAGGAGTCGGCCGGCTTCGGGCTCCACAGGAGCTTGCCGGAGACGTCGAAGGCGGCGCCGCCGCTGGTGCTGCCGACGGCGACGGTCTTCCCGCTGAGGGTGATGTTGTCGAAGTTGATCAGCTGGTCACCGGTCTTGACCGTTTTGGTCCACAGCCTCTTGCCGGCGTCGAGGTCGATGAGGGCGATCTGGCTGCACCCGTGCGAGGGGTCGGCCTTGGTGGGCATCGCCGGCTGGTAGAGGACCGCCGTCAGGTTGTCGTCGGTGACGTGGCGGCTGGCCTGGCAGACCGGGCCGGCCAGCGGGATCTTCCACAGCTCGCCGCCCTTGTCGCGGTCGTAGCCGACGATCCGGGCGATGCCGCTCTTGACGTACGCCTTGTCGGTGAGCCACGAGCCGGAGACGACGACCGTGCTGTCGTTCTTCACCTCGGGCGCCGGGACCTGGAAGAGGACCTTGGCGCTGGGGTCGGACGGCGCCTTCTCCTTGCCGGAGGTGGTGCCGCCGTTGTCGTCGTCCGTGCCGCCGGTGCCGCCGCTCTGACCGGCGGTGTCGTTCTGTTTGCCCTCGTCCTTGCCGGACGAGGCGTACCAGACGCCGCCGCCGATGATCAGCGCGATCGCCACGACCGCGGCGACGATGATCAGCATCTGCGCGTTGAGCTTCTTGCCGCCGCCCGGCTGCCCGGCCTGCGGCTGGTACGGCATGGTCGGCTGCTGCGGATAGCCGTAACCGGGCTGCTGCCCGTACCCCGGCTGCCCGAAGCCCGGCTGTCCGTACCCCGGCTGCCCGTACGGTGCCTGCTGCGGCTGCCCGTACGGCCCCGGCTGCTGACCGGGATAGCCGTAGCCGGGCGGGGTCTGCGGGGCCTGCGGAGGCTGGGGCGCCGGAGCGCCCTGCGGGTACCCGTAACCCGCCGGAGGCTGGGGCGGGTTCTGCGGGGCGGCCGGCGGAGGCGTCTGCGGTGCCTGCGGCGCTTGCGGGTAGCCGTACCCCGGCTCAGGAGCCTTGCCGAGGTTCGGCCCGGCCGCGGGCGGCGGGGTCTGCGGCGGCTGGTCCTGCGGCGGCTGGTCCTGCGGCGGCTGGCCCTGGGGCGGCCCGAAGCCGCCCCCCTGCGGGGGCTGCTGGGGCGGCGGGGGCGGCGGCTGGGTCATGGCGTGGGTACCTCGGGGAAGGGGACGGACGACTGGCGGAGTGCGGAAGGAGGATGCGGAAGGGGAAGAGTCACTTGCCGTAGGCGAGCATCAACTTCTCCTTCGTGTCGTCGTTTCCGCTCAGCCGGGTCGTCGAGATGTAGAAGCGCCCGTCGGCCCAGTCGATGTCCTTGGAGAAGAAGCTGTTCTCGATGTCCGCGGCACCCTGGGGGTTCTGCAGCAGCTTGGACGGCTTGTGGCTGTCACCGCCGGTCGGGATGGACACGATCTGCCCGCCCGCGTCGTACGACGGCTCCACATAGGCGATGAGCTTGCCGCCCTCGGTCTTGATCGGCAGCATCGACTCGTCTGAGGGGGACTTAACGCGCCACTTCTCCTTGCCGTTGGCGAGGTCGATGGCGACGATCTCGTTGGCGCCGGTGGTGGCCTTGGTCGGCAGGTAGAGCGTGGAGTCGTCGGCGGCCACGCCCTCGCAGCCCGTGAGGTCGCGTTCGAGGATGGCCCAGCCGCACTCGGGGGCGAAGTCCTCGTCGAAGGCGACCTGCGAGCGGAACTTGCCGCCGGAGGTGAAGGTGGAGATGTTCCAGGCCTTCTTGTCCTCGTTGGTGCTGTAGACGACCAGCGGGCTCACCGAGTAGGTGCGCGCGACCCGCCAGCCCTTGTCGAACGGCTGAGTCCACCTGGCCTTGCCGGTCTTGGGGTCGAGCTCCTGGACCTCGTCGTGCTCCTTGTCGGTCCCGGCACCGCAGGAGGAGACGGCGATCAGCTTCTCGCCGCCGGCGAACGCGGCGGGGAAGCAGGCGTTGCCGTACTTCTTCTTGTCGAAGAGCTTGTCGCCGTTGGTGACGTCGTAGGCCGTGCCGGACTGGGAGCGGCCCACCATCAGCGTCTTGCCGGTGATGGACAGTTCGACGGAGAGCACGGAGTCGAAGAGGGCGCCGTCGGCGACCTCTTCCTTCCAGCCCTTCTCGCCGGTGACGAGGTCGATCTCCTGGAGCTGGTTGCACTTGGCGCGGTCGCTGCTGCCGCTCATGTACGCGACGACGATCTTGTCGTCGGACGTCTTCTGCGGTGTCGTCGCGCAGATCTTCTGCGGGAAGGTGATCGCGTCCCAGGAGGGCTTGCCGTCCCCGACGTTGTACGCGGACAGCTGCTTGTAGGCGGCCTTCACCGCGGTCTTGCCGGTGATCCACATGCCATCGGCGTCGGCGCCGGAACCGGGGGCGTCGGGCGCCTCCTTGTACCAGAGGACCTTGGCCTCGCCGGCCTGGCGGCCCGCGTTGAGGTCCTCGGGGTCCTCGCCGCCGTCGCCGCTGCCGTCACCGGGGTTGACCGGGGCGGAGGAGCCGGGCTTGGCGTCGTCGGTCTTCTGGGCGACGGGCTTCTTCTTGCCCTTGCCGTCGTCGCCGCCGGTGACGGCCCACACGGTGCCGCCGACCACGAGCAGCGCGGCGACCGCGGCGCCGATGATCAGGGCGGGCTTGCCCCTGAAGGGGTTGTTCGAGCCGCCCCCGGGCGGGGTGCCGGGCGCACCGGGGTACTGCGGCTGCTGCGGGTAGCCGTAGCCGGGCTGGCCGTACGGCCCCGGCTGCTGCGGCGGGCCGTAGGGGCCGGGGTTGTACGGCCCCGGCTGTCCCGGCTGCCCGTACGGACCGGGCTGCTGCGGGTAGCCGTACCCCGGCTGCGGCGGGCCCTGCGGGGGCGGCGGCGCCTGGGGCGGGCCCTGGGGCGGCGGCGGGGTCTGCGGCGCCCCGTAACCACCGCCCTGCGGCGGCTGGTTCTGCGGTGCTCCGAAGCCACCGTGCGGTGGCTGACTGGGCGGCTGAGTCATCAGCGGCTCCCCCGTTCGATCACTGATTTTTAGCCACGCCCTGAGGTACACGATGGGCTCAGAGTCGCTTCATAAAGTTCTAAGACGACTCTTTGTATCACCAGGTTCCGACAGCACAGCGGGCCGATCACCCCCTGTTCCCAAGGGAGGACCGGCCCGTGATGCCCTCGTTATGCGCCTTCACGCACCCTTCACGCGTCCTCGGCCAGTTCCAGCCAGCGCATCTCCAGTTCCTCGCGCTGACCGGCCAACTCCCGCAGCTCGGCGTCCAGTTCGGCCACCTTCGCGAAGTCCGTGGCGTTTTCGGCGATTTGGGCGTGGAGCTTGGTCTCCTTCTCGGAGACCTTGTCGAGTTGCCGCTCGATCTTCTGGAGCTCCTTCTTGGCGGCGCGCTGGTCGGCGGCGCTCTTCTCCGGAGCGGTGGACTGCGACACGGCGGCGGGGGCCGAGGCGGCCGCGGCCTCCTCCATGCGCTGCCTGCGCTCCAGGTACTCGTCGATGCCGCGCGGCAGCATGCGCAGAGCGCCGTCGCCGAGCAGCGCGAACACCCGGTCGGTGGTGCGCTCGATGAAGAACCGGTCGTGGGAGATGACGATCATGGAGCCGGGCCAGCCGTCGAGGACGTCCTCCAGCTGGTTCAGCGTCTCGATGTCGAGGTCGTTGGTGGGCTCGTCGAGGAAGAGGACGTTGGGCTCGTCCATGAGCAGGCGCAGCAGCTGGAGCCTGCGGCGCTCACCGCCGGACAGGTCGCCGACGGGCGTCCACTGCTTCTCCTTGCCGAAGCCGAACGTCTCGCACAGCTGCCCGGCGGTCATCTCGCGCCCCTTGCCGAGGTCGACGCGCTCGCGCACCTGCTGCACGGCCTCCAGCACGCGCGTGGCCGGGTCGAGTTCGGCGACCTCCTGGGAGAGGTAGGCCAGCTTCACCGTCTTGCCGACGCGGACGCGCCCGCCGACGGGCTGGGTCTCGCCGTCGGACCGGGCGGCCTCGGCCATGGCCCGCAGCAGGGACGTCTTGCCGGCGCCGTTGACCCCGACGAGGCCGATCCGGTCGCCGGGTCCGAGCTGCCAGGTGACGTGCTTGAGGAGGACCTTGGGGCCCGCCTGGACGGTGATGTCCTCCAGGTCGAACACGGTCTTGCCGAGCCGGGTGGAGGCGAACTTCATCAGCTCGCTGCTGTCCCGGGGCGGCGGCACGTCCGCGATGAGCTCGTTGGCGGCCTCGACGCGGAAGCGCGGCTTGGACGTACGGGCGGGCGCACCGCGGCGCAGCCAGGCCAGCTCCTTGCGGACGAGGTTCTGCCGCTTGGCCTCCTCCGTGGCGGCGATGCGCTCGCGCTCGGCCCGGGCGAAGACGTAGTCGGAGTAGCCGCCCTCGTACTCGTAGACGTCGCCGCGCTGGACGTCCCACATGCGCGTGCACACCTGGTCGAGGAACCACCGGTCGTGGGTCACGCACACCAGCGCCGACCTGCGGTTCTGCAGATGCCGGGCGAGCCAGGCGATGCCCTCGACGTCGAGGTGGTTGGTGGGCTCGTCCAGGACGAGCAGGTCCTGCTCCTCGATGAGGAGCTTGGCCAGCGCGATCCGGCGCCGCTCACCACCGGAGAGCGGGCCGATGACGGTGTCCAGGCCCTTGGGGAAGCCCGGCAGGTCGAGTCCGCCGAACAGGCCGGTCAGCACGTCCCTGACCTTGGCGTCGCCGGCCCACTCGTGGTCGGCCATGTCGCCGATGACCTCGTGGCGGACGGTGGCCCCGGGGTCGAGGGAGTCGTGCTGGGTGAGTACGCCCAGGCGCAGCCCGCCGGAGTGGGTGACGCGGCCCGTGTCGGCGCTCTCCTGCTTGGCGAGCATGCGGATGAGCGTGGTCTTGCCGTCGCCGTTGCGGCCCACGACACCGATGCGTTCCCCTTCGGAGACGCCGAGGGAGACGCCGTCGAGCAGGGCGCGGGTGCCGTACACCTTGCTGACGTTCTCGACATTGACCAGGTTGACGGCCATTACTCTCCTGCCAAGGGGGATGGATCGACCCCCAGGGTAGTCGCGCGCGGGGGTGCTCCGGCCGGGGCGGTCAGCCGCCGTCCGCCGCTTCCCGGCGGCGCTGGTAGCGCCACACGTCCATCAGCCTCTCGTCGAACGGCAGCCCCGGGTCGCGGGGACCGATCCGGTGCTCGGCCTCCACGCAGCGCGGATCGTCGCGGTAGGCCAGGCCGGACACGGCGTCGATGCGGATCTCCTGACGCTCGTCACGAGTGAGGACGGCCAGGGCGTCCCCCACCTCGGGCTCGCTTCCCCGGTAGTGCCCGAGCCAGCGGCACGCGGCCTCGCGCACGCCGGGGTCCTCGTCACCGGCCAGCGTGAGCACCATGGCGAGGCCCTCGGGGCGGACCTGGGAGCGGCCGTCCTCGGAGCGCTCCAGGGTGTCCGGCACCTGGGCGCGCACCCTCGGGTCCGGGTGGGTGAGGTGCGACAGTCCTACGGCCTCGATCTCGGGGGCGCTGTCGTGGGTCATCGCGTTCAGGAGGGCGGTCAGTACCTCCGGGTCCTCCTCCTGTTCGGCCCAGGGCACCAGCTCCCTGCCCCGCTCCCAGAACGGATATCTGTCCCGCACGGCGTCGCCGAGGATCAGGGACATAAGGATCTCCGCGGCGAGCAGGCGGTGCAGCCGGTCGGGGTGGTTGAGGAGGTCCCTGGTCCACTGCCAGGTCTCCTCCTCCAGCCGGCGGCCGAGCGTGAACACGACGTCGCACCACACGACGTGGTCCCGGTCGGGGTGGGCGAGGGCCCGCGCGACCAGTTCGTCGAAGGGGGTGCGGAGGCCGTACCGGACCTCCATGGACGTGAGGATGGCCCGGTGCTCGTCGCGCACGGTCACGGGGCCGAGCGTGAGCTGCTCGCACCAGCAGCCGATCTCGTCGTCCTCGACCCGGATCCGCTCGACGGGCCCGCTGAGGCCGGTGATGCGGCGCAGCTCGGTCTCCGCGCCCGCCTCGGCCCACCGCCGGGCCCGGGCCAGCATGTCCGCGCGCGCCGGTGCCGTGAGCGGTGTCCGTCCGGTGGCGAGCGCGAGGGCCAGCAGGTGCGACCCGCCGTCCACCGCGCGCGTCAGCGGGGTGCTTCCGTCGGGCAGCGGGCGCAGGGGGTCGGCACCGGCTTGCAGCAGCGCATCGGCGACGTCCGTGTCGTACGCCGCCACGGCCAGGCAGAGGACCGGCAGGCCCGCCACGAGGGTGTCGGGGTCGGCCCCGTCCTCCAGCAGGGCGCGGACCTCGTCCGGGTCTCCGCGCCGCACGGCCTCGGCCAGTCGCTCCACGTCTGCACTCCCCCTCGTCGACGACCCGGGGGAGCCTAGACACCCGGCCGCTGCCGGGGCACGCGATTAACCGGCGGCAGCCACCGTCGCGCCGGGCGCCGGGCCCGACGCCGTACGCACCGTCCGGCACGTCCCGGACGCGAGCAGCGCCTGTGCCACCGCGGCCGCCGACTCCGGGTCGCGGACCAGGAACGCGGTGGTCGGGCCGGAGCCCGAGACGAGCGCGGTGAGCGCGCCGGCGGCCCGGCCCGCGGCCAGGGTGCCGGCGAGTTCCGGGAAGAGGGACAGGGCCGCCGGCTGGAGGTCGTTGGATACGGCGGCGGCGAGCGCGTCCGGGTCGCCCTTGGCGAGGGCGGCGAGGAGTTCCCCGGAGGCGACGGGTTCGGGGATGTCCGTGCCCTCGCCGAGCCGGTCGAACTCGCGGAAGACCGCCGGGGTGGACAGGCCCCGCCCGGCCATCGCGAACACCCAGTGGAAGGTGCCGCCGACCTCCAGGGGCGTCAGCCGCTCGCCCCGCCCGATGCCGAGGGCGGCGCCGCCGACCAGGCTGAACGGCACGTCGCTGCCCAGCTCGGCGCAGATCTCCAGGAGTTCCTCGCGGGAGGCGCCGGTCCCCCAGAGCGCGTCGCAGGCCACCAGGGCGCCGGCGCCGTCCGCGCTGCCGCCCGCCATGCCGCCGGCGACGGGGATGTCCTTGGCGATGTGGAGGTGCACGTCGGGGCTGCGGCCGTACCGTTCGGCGAGCGCCACGGCGGCCCGCGCGGCCAGGTTCGTACGGTCCAGGGGGACCTGGTCGGCGTCGGGGCCGTCGCAGGTGACGCGGAGCTCGTCGGTCGGGGTGACGGTGATCTCGTCGTAGAGGCCGACCGCGAGGAAGACGTTGGCGAGGTCGTGGAAGCCGTCGGGGCGAGCGGCGCCGACCGCCAGCTGGACGTTGACCTTGGCCGGGACGCGGACCGTGACGCTCACGCGGGCTCCTTCTCCTGGTGCCGGTTCGCCTTGTGCTCGGCGATACGCGCGAACTCTTCCACGGTCAGCGACTCGCCCCGGGCCTGCGGCGAGACCCCGGCGGCGACCAGGGCCTCCTCCGCCGCGGCGGCGGATCCGGCCCAGCCGGAGAGCGCGGCCCGCAGCGTCTTGCGGCGCTGGGCGAACGCCGCGTCGACGACGGCGAACACCTCGCGCCTGGCGGCGGTCGTCTTCAGCGGCTCGCTCCGGCGGACCAGGGAGACCAGGCCGCTGTCGACGTTGGGCGCGGGCCAGAACACGTTCCGCCCGATGGCACCGGCGCGCTTGACCTCGGCGTACCAGTTGGCCTTGACCGAGGGGACGCCGTAGACCTTCGAGCCGGGCGGCGCGGCGAGCCGGTCGGCGACCTCCGCCTGGACCATGACGAGGGTGCGCTCGATGGTCGGGAAGGTCTCCAGCATGTGCAGCAGCACCGGCACGGCCACGTTGTAGGGCAGGTTGGCGACCAGCGCGGTCGGGGCGGGGCCCGGCAGCTCGGTGACGTGCATGGCGTCCGAGTGGACCAGGGCGAACCGGTCGGTGCGCTCGGGCATGCGGGCCGTGATGGTCGCGGGCAGCGCACCGGCGAGCACGTCGTCGATCTCCACGGCGGTGACCCGGTCGGCGGCCTCCAGCAGCCCGAGGGTGAGCGACCCGAGGCCCGGGCCGACCTCGACGACCACGTCGTCGGGGCGGACCTGTGCGGTGCGGACGATCCGGCGGACGGTGTTCGCGTCGATCACGAAGTTCTGTCCGCGTTGCTTGGTCGGGCGCACGCCGAGGGCTGCCGCGAGCTCGCGGACGTCGGCGGGGCCCAGAAGGGCGTCGGAGGTGGGGCTGCTGGTCACGGGACAAGGGTACGGGGGTTCGGTTCCCCCCTTGTCCGCCCGCTCATCCGCCCAGCCGTGCCCCGCAGTGCGGCCAGGGGCTGGCCCCCCGCCGCACGTACAGCTTCTTCGCCCGGTACGTCTGCTCCGCCGCCGGGGCGTCCTGGGGGCGGCCACTGCCGCCGAGGTCCTGCCAGGTGCGGGTGTCGAACTGGTAGAGGCCGCCGTAGGTGCCCGAAGAGTCGACCGCGTCGGGCCGGCCGCCGGACTCGCAGGCCGCGAGGCCCTGCCAGTCGAGGTGGTCGGCCCCCTCGACGGAGGCGGGGCGCGGTTTGGTGCCGACCCTGACCACCTGCGGGCGCGGCTCGCGCACCACCTCGGACCCGATCCGGCGCGGCTTCTGCTTGACGCCGTTGACCGAGCGCAGGGAGAAGGTGACCCGGCGCAGGCCCGGCTCGCCCGCGTGCTCCACGACCTCCGTGCCCCGGAACAGGTCCGGGTCCTCCGTGCGCCGCACCTGGAACGGGATCGGCTCCTCGCGGACCTCCTTTCCGGCCGTGATCCGCAGCACGGTCACGGTCTGCCCGTCGCGCGGGAAGCTGCCCTGCGGGACCGACGTGGTGTCCTGGCCGTGCAGAGTGATCCCGGCCCCCTCCACGGCCTCCCGTACGGTCGCGGCGTTGGTGCGCACGGTGCGGGCACGGCCGTCCGCCATGATCGTGACCGTGCGTTCGGTCCGCACATCCAGGGCGAGCCCTTCGCGTCCGATGCGCCGGGAGCGCGACGCCGACAGGTACGCGCCCTCCTGTCGCACACCCAGCTGCCGCAGCGCTCCCTCCACCGTGTGGGCGGTCGTCCACACCTCACGCCGGTGCCCGTCGAGGGTGAGCCGCACGGGACGGGCGAAGTGCACGGCGACCTCGTCGCCGCTGCTGATCTCCGTGCCGGGCCCGGGCGCGATCACGTCATGGGCGCCCACCTCGACGCCCTCCTCCGCGAGCAGCTCGGTGACGTCGTCGGCGAAGGTGTGCATGGTGCGCGCCTTGCCGTCGACGTTCAGCTCGATCGCCTTGTCCTTGGCGACGAACGCCGTGGTGCCGCCCGCCAGGAAGGCGACGACCAGGGCCTGCGGGAGGAGCCGTCGCATGGGGCTGTCCAGGGGCTCGGCGTAGCGCGCCCTGCGCCGGCGTGCGGATCTTCGGTGCGCGCCGGTGCGCGCCGCGGCACGCGATCCGGCGTGCGCGCCCGGGCCCCGGCCCGGCTGTTCGACGGAGCCGGGCGCCGGCCCGTCGTCCGGGGCACCCTGCCGGGGCAGTCCGGGCCGGGGCGGCGCCTCGTAGGCCGGCCGGTAGGTGTCCGCGTAGGCCCCGGGCGTCCCGAGTGCCCCGGGCATCCCGGGCGTCCCGCAGCCGAGCGTCCCGGCGCTGCGCAGATCGGCCGGCGGCGCGTCGAAGCCGCCGCCGTACACCGGGTCGGCGTAGGCCGGGCCGTACGCCTCGTACGTCTCGTACGTCTCGTACGCCTCGTACGTCTTCTCGTGCGTCTCGTATCGGGAGTTGCTCACGCCGACACGCTCCAGGGGCCGGAGGGGGTCCAGAGGGGTCCGGATCGGGCCCCCAGAACCTAGCGGAGCGTTCGTCACTCTCCAAAGCGACGCGGCTACGCACAGTCGTGTGGCCGGTGTCAGTACCCGAAGGCGCGTGCGGTGTTGGCGCCGAGCGCCGTGGCCAGCGTGTCCTCGTCGATGCCGCGCACCTCGGCCATGGCCCGCACGGTGACCGGCACGAGGTACGGGGCGTTGGGCCGTCCGCGGTAGGGCGCCGGGGTGAGGAAGGGCGCGTCCGTCTCCACGAGGAGGAGCTCCAGCGGGGCCACGGCCACCGCGTCCCGCAGGTTCTGGGCGTTCTTGAAGGTGACGTTGCCGGCGAAGGACATGAAGTAGCCCGCGCTCGCGCAGATCTCCGCCATCTCGGCGTTGCCGGAGTAGCAGTGGAAGACGGTCCGCTCGGGGGCGCCCTCCTCCTTCAGCACGCGCAGGACGTCGGCGTGGGCCTCGCGGTCGTGGATGACCAGGGCCTTGCCGTGGCGCTTGGCGATCTCGATGTGGGCGCGGAAGGACCGCTCCTGCGTGTCCTTGCCCTCGGGGCCGGTGCGGAAGTAGTCGAGGCCGGTCTCGCCGACGCCCTTGACCTGGGGCAACGCGGCGAGCCGGTCGATCTCGGCGAGGGCTTCGTCCAGCGCGGCCCGGCCGCCGGCTTCGCGGGCGCCCTGCCGCGACCACCCGTCGGGGTCGCCGTGCACGATCCGGGGCGCCTCGTTCGGGTGCAGGGCGACCGTGGCGTGGACGGCGTCGTGGGCCGCCGCCGTCTCGGCCGCCCACCGGGAGCCCTTGAGGTCGCAGCCGACCTGCACGACCGTCGTCACTCCGACCGACGCCGCCTTCGCCAGTGCCTCCTCGACCGTGCCGGACTGCATGTCCAGGTGGGTGTGGGAGTCGGCAACCGGGACCCGGAGGGGCTCCGGGAGGGGCGGGGCCGCGTTCTTGTCCTGGCGGCCGGAGGTGTTCGAAGGCATGCCCCGATCCTACGAAAGGAGTACGCCCTCCCCGATGGAGGAGGGCCGGGGAGGGCGTACCGACAAGGGAAGCCGGACGGGTCAGCTCGCCTTGCGCTGGAAGGGGTGCAGCAGGTCGGACAGGTGCCAGTGGTGGTGCTCGCGCTCCTCGCCGTCGGCCCCGTCCGCTGCCGCGGGTACGTCCACGGGCCCGGCGGGCGGCGGCACGCGGGAGGGCCGGTGCGCCGCGTCGCGCGCCGACGCGACCCGCCCGGGCCGCATGATCCGCACGACGTGACTGTCGCAGTGGTGGCACTCGGGCTTGCTCAAGGGGGAGGGCACCACCTTGCCGTCCGCGACGTAGAGGACGAACTCGTGACCCGCGGCGTCCTTATGGTGCTCTATCTCGTACGACTGCTCCCAGCCGTGCCCGCACCGCATGCAGGCGAACGAGTAGGACTCGTTGACGACTGCGCTCGCACCGGCGCGGAGCCCGGTCTGCCCTGCGATCTCACTCATGCCAGCTCCTGTTCCGCTGTGGCGTGAGGACGATTCCGTCCCCGCAACCCAGTGGACTCCTCGGCCGGACCGATGGCAGCAGACCTGTCGACTGTTGGCCCCGATTTGGGCGTCCCTTGCCGTTGCACCCCTTGCGCTTTGCCCACCCATGGGGCGCACGCTCATCCGACATGCGCCCTGCTCAGAGGGTGCTTACGCCCCCCACCCCGGGGGCGCGGGAAACCGCGTGCTCAGCCACACACAGCCCTCAGGGTGCGTTCTTCGCGGCGACCACGGCATCGAAAACCATCCGCTTCGGCACCCCGGCCTCCACCGCCACCGCGGCGATCGCCTCCTTGCGCCGCTCCCCCGCTTCCTCCCGCACCCGGACCCGCCGCACCAGCTCCTCGGGACCGACCTCCTCGGGCCCCTTCTCCGGCGCCCCCTCCACCACGACGGTGATCTCGCCGCGCACCCCCTCCGCGGCCCACGCGGCCAGCTCCCCGAGCCCGCCCCGCCGTACTTCCTCGTACGTCTTGGTCAGCTCCCGGCACACCGCGGCCCGCCGCTCGGCCCCGAAGACCTCGGCCATCGCCGCCAGCGTGTCGTCGAGCCGGTGGGGAGCCTCGAAGTAGACGAGCGTCCGCCGCTCCTCGGCGACCTCCCGCAGCCGCCCCAGCCGCTCCCCCGCCTTGCGCGGCAGGAACCCCTCGAAGCAGAACCGGTCGACCGGCAGTCCGGACAGCGCGAGCGCGGTGAGCACCGCGGACGGCCCGGGCACGGCGGTGACCCGCACGTCCCGCTCGACCGCGGCGGCGACCAGCCGGTACCCCGGGTCGGACACGGACGGCATCCCCGCGTCCGTGACGAGCAGCACCCGTGCCCCGCCGGCCAGCTCCTCGACCAGCTCCGGCGTCCGGGCGGACTCGTTGCCCTCGAAGTACGACACGACCCGCCCCTTGGGCGTGACGCCGAGTGCCTGGGTCAGACGGCGCAGCCGCCGCGTGTCCTCGGCGGCGATCACATCGGCTCCGGCCAGTTCCTCGGCGAGCCGGGGCGGGGCGTCCGCGATGTCGCCGATGGGGGTGCCTGCGAGTACGAGGGTTCCGATCACGCTCCCATCCTCCCAGGGGCGGCGGACGCGGACTCCTCCCAGGGGCGGAGGATGCGGACGCATACCGGCCATGCACGGGACTCACACAGAACGGTTCCCTACGATGGCGCGGTGACCAGTACCGCGTCCTCCACGGACACCCGGCAGGGCCAGGCGCCGCTCGACCAGCGGCCGTCCTGGCAGCAGCGGCTGCGCCGCTTCGGCTACCAGGGGCAGCCCAGAAGCGACGCCCGCGACGTCCGTGACCGCCTGGTGCCGCCCTACACCGAGCCCTCCCCGCGCCTGTGGGCGGCGCTCGGCGTCCCGCCCACGCTCGCGGGCCGGCTGGTGCGCTGGTCGGGCTGGATCGGCCCGCTGCTGGTCACGCTGCTGGCGGGGGTGCTGCGGTTCTGGAACCTGGGCAGCCCCAGGGCGGTGATATTCGACGAGACGTACTACGCCAAGGACGCGTGGGCGCTGATCCACCGCGGGTTCGAGCTCAACTGGGACAAGAACGCCAACGACCTGGTCCTGTCGTCGGGCGGGCACGTCACGCTCCCGGCGGACGCCGCGTACGTCGTGCACCCGCCGGTCGGCAAGTACGTCATCGGGCTCGGCGAGCTGATGTTCGGGTTCGACCCCTTCGGCTGGCGTTTCATGACGGCCGTGCTCGGCACGGTGTCCGTGCTGCTGCTGTGCCGGATCGGCCGCCGCCTGTTCCGCTCCACCTTCCTGGGGTGCCTGGCGGGCGCGCTGATGGCGGTGGACGGGCTGCACTTCGTGATGAGCCGCACGGCGTTGCTCGACGGCGTGCTGATGTTCTTCGTGCTGGCCGCGTTCGGCTGTCTGCTCGTCGACCGCGACCGGGCCCGTGCGAAACTCGCCGCCGCGCTGCCGCTGGACGAGGACGGCCGGGCACGGCCCGACCGGCACACGGCGGAGACGGCCCGCCTGGGATGGCGCCCCTGGCGCTGGGCGGCGGGCCTGATGCTGGGCCTGGCCATCGGCACCAAGTGGAACGGCCTCTACATCCTGGCCGCGTTCTGTCTGATGGCGGTGTTGTGGGACGTCGGTTCGCGCCGGGTCGCCGGCGCCCGTCACCCGTACACGGCGGTCCTCAAGCGCGACACGGGCCTCGCGTTCCTCGCCACGGTCCCGGTCGCCCTGGTCACCTACCTGCTGTCCTGGACCGGCTGGATCCTCTCCGCCACGAACGGCTCCGGCGGCTACTACCGCAACTGGGCCGCGACCAGCGGCAAGGGCGGCAGCTGGACGTTCCTGCCCGACTGGCTGCGCAGCCTGTGGCACTACGAGCACCAGGTGTACGAGTTCCACGTCGGCCTGTCCTCGCCGCACACGTACCAGTCCAACCCGTGGAGCTGGCTCGTCCTCGGCCGCCCGGTGTCGTACTTCTACGAGTCCCCGGCCCCCGGCAAGGACGGCTGCCCCGCCGACGCCGGCGAGAAGTGCGCCCGCGAGGTCCTCGCCCTCGGCACGCCGCTGCTGTGGTGGGTCGCCTGTTTCGCGGTCCTCTACGTGCTGTGGCGCTGGTTCTTCCGCCGTGACTGGCGCGCGGGTGCCATCGCCTGCGGCATCGCGGCCGGCTACCTGCCCTGGTTCATGTACCAGGAGCGCACGATCTTCTTCTTCTACGCCGTCGTTTTCCTGCCGTTCCTGTGCCTGGCGGTGGCGATGCTCCTGGGCGCGATCATCGGCCCACCCCGCTCCAGCGACACCCGCCGCGTCGCGGGCGCCACCGCCGCGGGCGTCCTCGTCCTGCTGATCACCTGGAACTTCATCTATTTCTGGCCCCTGTACACCGGCCAGGCCATCCCGATCGACGACTGGCGGTCGCGGATGTGGCTGGATACGTGGGTCTGATCTACGTTCGGTCAAAAATCGAAACTCCCGTCCCGGTAGTAACCGCTTACGCATAGAGTCCCCCCGGCATCGAGCTTCTGAACGCGTTCAAAGGGGCGCGTGGGGCTCAACGGGGAGGGGTCCAGCCATGGGCAAGGGGGTCAAAGCCGCCGTCATAGGCGGGGTGTTCGCGGTGATGGTGGGCGGGGCCGGGTACGGCGCCTACAACCTCGTGAGCGCGCTCGACGGTGACGGGGGCGGCACGGGCGGGGTGGCCGCGGAGAACAAGTCGGGGCCGCCCGACAAGGACGAGGTCGAGGAGACCACGGCCAAGTTCTTCACGGCCTGGGAGAAGGGCGCCGCCGCCACGGCGGCCTCGTACACGAACAACGACGGCGCGGCCGAGCAGCTGCTCACCGCCTTCGGCGACGACGCGCACATCACCGGCGTGAAGATCACGCCGGGCGCGGCCCGGGGCGCCACCGTGCCGTACACGGTGAAGGCGAAGGTCGCCTACGGCGGGAAGTCCAAGCCGCTGAGCTACAAGAGCGAGCTGAAGGTCGTGCGCGGGCTGACCACCGGGCGGGCACTGGTCGACTGGCAGCCGTCCGTCGTGCACCCCGGGCTGAAGAAGGAGGACACCCTCGTCACCGAGCGGTCGGCCACGCCGCCCATCGAGGCCGTGGGCCGCGACGGCTCCGAGCTGACGAAGGAGAAGTACCCCTCCCTCGAACCGGTCCTGGACACCCTGCGCGACAAGTACGGCGACAAGGCCGGCGGCACCCCCGGCATCGAGCTGGTCATCCGGCACACCGGCGACGGTGCTCCCGACACTCCGCTGCTCACCCTCGCCAAGGGCAAGCCGGGCAAGCTCACCACCACGATCAGCCCGGGCGCGCAGGCGGCGGCCGAGAAGGCGGTCGAGCGGTTCGCCCAGTCGTCGGTGGTGGCCGTCAAGCCCAGCACCGGCGAGGTGCTGGCCGTGGCCAACAACCGCACGGACGACTTCAACGCCGCCTTCCAGGGCGAGGCGGCACCCGGCTCCACCATGAAGATCATCACCGCCGCGATGCTCATCGACAACGGCGTGACCTCGATGAACGGCCCGGCGCCCTGCCCGGACACCGCCGTGTGGCAGAGCCAGGCGTTCAAGAACCTGACCGGCATGAAGCCCGACGAGAGCGCGACGCTCGCCAACAGCTTCATGCGGTCCTGCAACACCGCCTTCATCAAGCTCATCGACGAGAAGCCGCTCACGGACGCCTCGCTGACCCAGGAGGCCGAGGAGCGCTTCGGGCTGGGGCAGGACAACTGGAAGACCGGCATCGCCTCCTTCGACGGCAGTGTCCCCGCCGTCGACGGCCCGGACCGGGCGGCGGGTGCGATCGGGCAGGGCCAGGTGCAGATGAGCCCGCTGAACATGGCCTCGGTGACCGCGACCGCCATCACCGGCGCCTTCCGCCAGCCCTACCTCGTCTCGCCGGAACTGGACGGCCGGGAACTGGCCCGGGCCCGGGGCCTGCGGGCGAGCACCGCCGCCCAGCTCAAGCAGATGATGCGGCTCACGGCCACGCAGGGCACCGCCGCGCGGGCCATGGCCGGTCTTGGCGGTGACATCGGCGCCAAGACCGGTTCCGCCGAGGTCGACGGCAATGCCAGGTCCAACAGCTGGTTCACCGGATTCCGGGGCGACATCGCGGCGGCGGCCATGACCGAGGAGGGCGGCCACGGCGGCGACGCGGCCGGGCCGATTGTCGCAGCCGTGCTACGAACAGGTGGCTGATCTCACCTCCGCGGCACGGGACTCTAGGGTGGTGGCCGTCGTTGGGACATGGGACAGCTGAGGGCGACGGGGACCCTGGGGAATCTCGGAGGAACGGACAGCAGTGGGCAACAGAAGGCGCGTCGCCGAGCGACGGAAGACCAGACCTGCCGTGATCGGCGGGATGATCGCCGTGGTCGTCGTGGGCGCCGGGGCCGGTGCCTACGCGCTGTACGGCGGTGGCGCCGCCGCCGACGACGGGACGCGGGCCTCGGACCAGAAGGCCAAGGTGAAGACGGGCCCGCTGTCCCCGGCCGAGGTCAACACCACCGCCCGCGCCTTCCTCACCGCCTGGCAGTCCCAGAAGGCCGACCGGGCCGCCGCGGCCACCGACGACACCTCCGCGGCCCGGTCGCTGCTCACCGGCTACACCAAGGACGCCCACATCAAGGACGTCACCCTCACCCCGGGCAAGCCCACCGGCGACAAGGTGCCGTTCTCCGTCAAGGGCACGGTGTCCTACAAGGGCACCGACAAGCCTCTGGCGTACGACAGCGCCCTGACCGTCGTGCGCCGCACCTCCGACGGAAAGCCGCTGGTCGACTGGCACGCGGCGGTCGTCCACCCGGATCTGCGGGACGGCGACACCCTGGTCACCGGCGCGGCGGGCACGCCCCCGGTCAAGGCGCTCGACCGGGACGGCGGTGAACTGACCACCAAGAAGTACGCCTCGATCGGCCCGATCCTGGACGGCCTGCGCGAGAAGTACGGCAAGGAGGCCGGCGGCAAGGCCGGCATCGAACTGCGGGTGGTGCGCGGGAAGTCCGCCGAGGCGAAGGACCTCTCCGACAAGACCCTGCTGGAGCTGAGCGAGGGCACGCCCGGCACGGTGAAGACCACGCTGGACCCGGCCCTCCAGGAGGCCGCCGAGAAGCAGGTCGCCAAGAAGGCCAAGTCGTCCGTGGTCCTGCTGCGGGTGTCGACCGGCGAGATCCTGGCCGCCGCCAACGCCTCCCCCGGCTTCAACACCGCCTTCCAGGGCTCTCTGGCCCCCGGCTCCACGATGAAGGTCATCACCTCGTCGCTGCTGATCGAGAAGGGCCTGGCCTCGGCGGACAAGAAGCACCCGTGCCCGAAGTACTTCACGTACGGCCACTGGAAGTTCCAGAACGACGACAAGTTCCAGATCAAGAACGGCACGTTCAAGGCGAGCTTCGCCCGCTCCTGCAACACGGCCTTCATCAGCCAGGCCCCGAAGCTGAAGAACGACGACCTGACCAAGGAGGCCCAGCAGGTCTTCGGCCTGGGGCTGAACAACTGGGCGATCGGGGTGCCGTCCTTCGACGGGGCGGTGCCGGTGCAGTCGGCGGCCCAGATGGGTGCCTCGCTGATCGGGCAGGGCGGCGTTCGCATGAACCCGCTGAACATGGCGTCGGTGTCGGCGACGGTCAAGGCCGGCACCTTCCACCAGCCGTACCTGGTCTCCCCGGACGTGGACGGGCGCAAGCTGGCGAAGGCCGCGCGCACGATGCCGGCGAGCGCCCTGTCCCAGCTGCGTGAGCTGATGGCGTACACCGCCGCGTACGGCACGGCCGCGGAGGCGATGTCCGGGGTCGGCGGGGATGTCGGTGCGAAGACCGGGTCCGCCGAGGTCGACGGGCAGAAGAAGCCGAACGGCTGGTTCACGGCCTACCGGGGCGACCTGGCCGCCGCGGGCGTGGTCCAGCAGGGCGGGCACGGCGGTTCGACGGCCGGTCCGATCGTGGCGGCCCTGCTGAAGGCGGGCGGCTGAGCGCGGGGCTCAATGAGTGACGGGTTCCGCGGCGGCCATATACGTCCGCCGCAGGAACCGCAGCAGCGCCTGCTGCTCGAACTGCACCACCGACACCCCATGCGCGGAGTGGAACTCCACCACGACCTGCACCCGGCCGCACGGCCACACCCGCACCTCGCCGCTCCCGACGGGGGCCCGCAGCCCTTCCTCCAGCAGCTCGCGGCTGAACACCCACTCGCCTCCCCCGGCTCCCGGCAGCACCATGCGCACCTTCCGGGGATCGTGGTCGGGGTCGTACCGCAGGGTGACCGGAACCGCCTCCAGCTCGTCGACGAGCGGCACGGCCGCGTCCGAGACGATGTGGGCTCGCGCGTACTGCTCGACTACGGACATCGGACGGCCCCTTCACCGTGCGCAATCCGAGTGGAAACTGTGCGTCCACTCCCCCTCCAATGTCGCATATTTTCCGGATTGCGCTTCTGGAGCCGGATATATCACGGGTGAGATAAAACGAGCATCACGCTCTTGCAAACCATTCGCATCAAGCCACATCATCGAACGGTGCATGTACCTGACGGATTCATCAACGCGCCCACCTCCGCCGCCACCGGTGTGATCGCCGCGGGCGCCATCGCCGTGAGCCTGCGCGGCGCACGCCGCGAACTCGACGAGCGCACGGCGCCGCTGGCCGGGCTCGTGGCGGCGTTCATCTTCGCCGTGCAGATGCTGAACTTCCCCGTCGCGGCGGGGACCAGCGGCCATCTCCTCGGCGGTGCGCTGGCGGCGATACTCGTCGGCCCCTACACCGGGGTCCTGTGCGTCTCCGTCGTCCTGCTGATGCAGGGCATCCTGTTCGCGGACGGCGGTCTGACCGCGCTGGGCGTGAACATCACCAACATGGCGATCGTCACGACGGTCGTGGCCTACGCCCTCTTCCGCGGCCTGGTGAAGGTTCTGCCGCGCACCCGCCGGTCGGTCACCGCGGCCGCCTTCGTCGCGGCCCTGGTCTCCGTCCCGGCCGCCGCGCTCGCCTTCACGCTGATGTACGCGATCGGCGGCACCACCGACGTCTCGATCGGCAAGGTCGCCACCGCCATGATCGGCGTGCATGTCCTGATCGGCATCGGCGAGGCCGTGATCACCGCTCTGACCGTCGGCGCGGTCATCGCCGTCCGCCCGGACCTGGTGTACGGGGCGCGCGGCCTGACGCAGAAGCTCAAGCTGCGGGTGAACGGCGAACTGGTCGACGCCCCCGACGCCGAGCCCGAGCCCGTTCCCGCCGCCGCCCGGACCTCGCACCGCAAGGTGTGGGCCGCCGGTCTGGTCGCCTCCCTGCTCCTGGCCGGTTTCGTCAGCTTCTACGCCTCGGCGAACCCCGATGGCCTGGAGAAGGTCGCCACCGACCACGGCATCGACAAGAAGGCCGAGGAGCACGCGGTGGCCGACTCCCCGCTCGCCGACTACGGCGTCAAGGACGTCGACGACGCCCGCCTGTCCGGGGGGCTGGCTGGTGTCATCGGCGTAGGCGTCACGGTCGTCGCGGGCACCGGCGTGTTCTGGGCGGTGCGCCGCCGCCGCACGGACGACACCTCCCCGTCGGAGACGTCGAACGCGACGAGCACGACGAGCACGAGCGTCTGACATGGGAGCAGGGCACGCGCACAAGCTGTACCGGCACGGGCACTCGCCCGTGCACGGGCTGCCGCCGCACACCAAGCTCGCCGCCGTCTTCGCCTTCGTGGTCGTCGTCGTGTCGACGCCGCGCGAGGCGATGTGGGCGTTCGGGCTGTACGCCGTGCTGCTCGGGGCCGTCGCGTACGTCGCGCGCGTGCCCGCCGGCTTCCTGCTCCGGCGGCTGCTGATCGAGGTGCCCTTCGTCGCGTTCGCGGTGCTCATGCCGTTCGTGGCGGAGGGCGAACGGGTCGACGTCCTCGGCCTGTCCCTGAGCGTCAACGGCCTGTGGGGCGCCTGGAACGTGCTCGCCAAGGGCACGCTCGGGGTGGCGGCCTCGGTGCTGTTGGCCGCCACGACCGAACTGCGCGAACTGCTGCTCGGCCTCCAGCGCCTCAAGCTCCCGCCGCTGCTCGTGCAGATCGCGTCCTTCATGATCCGCTACGGCGACGTCATCACCGACGAGATGCGGCGCATGCGGATCGCCCGGGAGTCCCGCGGCTTCGAAGCCAGCGGCGTCAAGCACTGGGGCGTGCTCGCCAAGTCGGCCGGCGCGCTCTTCATCCGCTCCTACGAGCGCGGCGAGCGGGTGCACCTGGCCATGGTCAGCCGTGGATACGCCGGTTCCATGCCCGTCATCGACGAGGTGACCGCGTCCCGGGCGCAGTGGTCGTACGCCCTCGCCCTCCCCTGCGCCGCGCTGCTCGTCTGTCTGCTGGGATGGACCCTGTGACTGCTTCTCTTGAGGTCTCGGGCCTCGCGTTCGCCTACCCCGACGGGCACCAGGCCCTCTTCGGCGTCGACTTCTCGGTCGCGCGCGGTGAGCGCGTCGCGCTGCTGGGGCCGAACGGCGCCGGCAAGACGACCCTCGTACTGCACCTCAACGGCATCCTGACCGGCGGCGCCGGCACGGTGAAGGTCGCCGGGCTGCCCGTGGACAGGCGCAACATGGCCGAGGTCCGGCGCCGGGTCGGCATCGTCTTCCAGGACCCGGACGACCAGCTGTTCATGCCGACGGTCCGGGAGGACGTGGCGTTCGGGCCCGCGGCTGCCGGGCTGAAGGGCCCGGAGCTGGAGGAGCGCGTGCAGCGGGCCCTGGAGCGGGTCGGCATGGCGGAATTCACGGACCGGCCCCCGCACCACCTCTCCTTCGGGCAGCGCCGCCGGGTGGCCGTCGCGACCGTGCTGGCGATGGAGCCGGAGATCCTCGTGCTGGACGAGCCGTCGTCCAACCTCGACCCGGCCTCGCGCCGCGAACTGGCGGACATCCTGCGCTCCCTGGACGTGACCGTGCTGATGGTCACGCACGACCTGCCGTACGCCCTGGAGCTGTGCCCGCGCTCCCTGATCCTCAGCGACGGGGTGATCGCGGCCGACGGGCCGACCGGCGAGCTGCTCTCCGACGAGGAGCTGATGCGGGCCCACCGTCTGGAGCTGCCGTTCGGCTTCGATCCGCGTTCCGTCCCGGCGGCTCCGGCCCGTCCGTGACAATGGCCGCGTGACGAACGAGGAGAGCACCGGACCACCGCTGCTGGACGACCAGCTGTGCTTCGCGCTGTACGCCGCCCAGCGCGCGGTGACGGCGGCGTACCGTCCGCTCCTCGACGAGCTGGGCCTCACCTACCCCCAGTACCTGGTGCTGCTGGTCCTCTGGGAGCGCGGTGAGACGACGGTGAAGGAGCTGGCCTCGGCCCTGCGCCTCGACTACGGCACGGTCTCGCCGCTGCTGAAGCGGCTGGAGGCGGCCGGTCTGGTCCGGCGTGAGCGGTCGGCCCGGGACGAGCGGTCGGTGCTCGTGGCCGTGACCGGACGCGGGGAGGAACTCCGGGAGCGGGCGGGGCGGGTGCCCGGCGCGCTGGTCGCGGCGACGGGGCTCGACGGGACGGAGGCCGGGCGGCTGCGTGCGGAGCTGTGGCGGCTGGCCGAGCGGGCGGAGTCGGCGGCGGCCCGGGCCCGCTGAGAGTTACCCCCGGTTGCATACCCCCTGGTATGACAGGTCGATTACCGGCCAGTACCTTGTGCACGATGCATTTGTGCGCACTTGGTTCCGGGGGAGGACAGCATGACTGACGGCCCCGCCGTCGACACCCGCCCGACGAAGATCATGTTCGTGGCGGAGGCCACCGCCCACGGTGGTCGCGACGGCTATGTCACCAGCCAGGACGGTCAGATCGACCTCAAGGTCGCCATGCCCCCGCAGCTCGGCGGCGACGGCAACGGCACCAACCCGGAACAGCTCTTCGCGGCCGGCTACAGCGCCTGCTTCCACAACGCCCTGATCCTCGTCGGCAACCGCGAGGGCTACGACCTGACCGGCTCCACGGTCGCCGCGAAGGTCGGCATCGGCCCCAACCAGCAGCGCGGCTACGGCCTCGCGGTCGCCCTCAGCGTCTCCCTGCCGGTCGTCGACGCCGACCTCGCGACCAGGCTGGTGGACGCGGCCCACGAGGTCTGCCCGTACTCGAACGCGACCCGGGGGAACATCGACGTGACCATCCTGCTTGGCTAGAGGGGAGCACCACGAGCACAGCGGCGAGACGAGGAGTACGGGCGTGGACGTGCACGGCACAGTGGCCGAGGGCTTCGAGCCGGTGAGGGACGCGTTCGTACGGAACTTCGCGACGCTCGGGGACCGGGGCGCGGCGGTCGCCGTCTACCGGGACGGGCAGAAGGTCGTCGACCTGTGGGGCGGCACCAGGGACGTCGACGGCACGGCCCTCTGGGAGCGCGGCACCGCCCAGGTCGTGCGCTCGGCGACGAAGGGGGTCGCCGCCGCCGTACTCCTGCTGCTGCACCAGCGCGGACAGCTGGACCTGGACGCGCCGGTCGGGCACTACTGGCCGGAGTTCAAGGCGCGGGGCAAGGAGCGGGTGCTGGTCCGGCACGTGCTGAACCACCGGGCCGGGCTGCCGGTCCTCGACCGGCCGCTCACCCCGCAGGAGGCGCTCGACCCGCTGAAGGGCCCGGAGGCCGTCGCCGCGCAGGCCCCCGTCTGGGAGCCCGGCACCGACCACGGCTACCACGCGCTCACCTACGGCTGGCTGCTCGACGAACTGGTGCGGCGCGTGACCGGGCAGGGCACCGGACAGTGGCTCGCCTCGCAGGTCACCGGCCCGCTGGGGCTGGACCTCTGGCTGGGCCTGCCGGAGTCGGAGGCCGGCCGGGTCGGCCGGGTGGGCCGCGTCGAGGGGGCCGAGCCGACCGGGGGTCTGCGGGCCCGCCCGAAGCGCTCGGTCACCGAGGCCTACGAGGACCCGGCCTCCCTCACGCGCCGGGCGTTCGCCGCGATCTCCCCGTTCCCGGACCAGAACGACCCCGCCTACCGCGCGAGCGCCCTCCCGGCGACGAACGCCATGGCGACGGCGGACGGACTGGCCCGCTTCTACGCGACCCTGATCGGCGACACGGCCGGCGCCCCGCGCCTGTTCACTCCGGAGACGGTGGAACTGGCCCGGGCCGAGGAGTCGGCGGGCCCCGACCGGGTCCTGGTGGTCGGCACCCGCTTCGGCCTCGGCTACATGCTGCACGGCAGCGCGTCACCGCTCCTCACTCCGGGCTCCTTCGGCCACCCGGGGCGCGGCGGCGCCCTCGGCTTCGCCGACCCGGAGACGGGGATCGCCTTCGGCTACGTCACCAACGGCTTCCGCAAGACCGTGACGGCGGACCCGCGGGCGCAGGGGCTGGTGCGGGCGGTACGGGGAGTGCTGAACCTCTAGACGTGGATGGGGTGCGAGGTCCGCCCGGAGGCCTGGTCGATCTCCTCGTGGGCTTTGGTCAGCAACTGCATGGCGAGTTCGTTGAGCGCCCTCGCCCCGGCGATCTCCTCCCCGACCCTCGGCTGATTGGCGTCGGTCCGGTGCCGGCTCGCGTGGCCGTGCGCCCGTACCTCACTGCCGTCGGGCAGACGGACCATCGCGGCCGCTCGCGTGTGCTGGTCGTCCTCCGTGAACTCCATCTCGACGTGCCACCCCACGGTGGTGTGCATCATGACGATCACCTCCGGAACGCTTAGTTCCAGGGTGCTCCTCACGCGGGCCGGACGCACCCGCCTGACGGGCCCCTATCCGGAGTGCAGCATCAGCCCTATGCCGACGACCAGCAGCCCGGCCGCCGCGATCCTCGGCGCGCCGAACCGCTCCTTGAAGAAGACGGCCCCGATGGCCGCGCCCACGATGATCGACGACTCGCGCAGCGCCGCGATGGGCGCGAGCTCCGCCCTGGTCTGGGCCCACAGGACGAGGGCGTAGGCGGCGACGGACAGCGCGGCGCCGAGCAGCCCGACCGCGGCGAAGGGCCGGAGCAGGGCGACCGTTTCGCCGCGCCAGCGCCATGCCGCGTAGGCCGGGATGACGACCCCCTGCACCGCCATCAGCCAGGCGATGTACCCGAGGGAGGACCCGGAGGCCCGCACGCCCAGCCCGTCGACCACGGTGTACACCGCTATGGTCAGCCCGGTCGCCAGGGCCGCTCCGATCGCCGCCCAGTCGGGCCGCCGCCCGCGCAGTCCCCACAGGGCGACGCCGGTGAGGCCCGCGCAGGACAGGGCGATCCCGGCGGCGGCCCACCCGTCGGGCACCTCGTGTGCGAAGAGGGCGGCGAGCAGGGTCACGACCAGCGGCGCGGTGCCCCGGGCGATGGGGTAGGCCTGTCCGAAGTCGCCCAGCCGGAAGGACTTCATCAGCAGGGCGTAGTACGCGATGTGGACGGCTGCGGAGGCGAGCAGATACGGCCACGCCCCGGCCGCCGGGAACGCCACGAACGGTGCCAGGGCCAGCCCGATGAGGACCCCGCCGCCCGAGATCAGCGCGAAGCCGGCCAGCTTGTCGGTGATCTTGTGGGCGATGGCGTTCCAGCTGGCGTGGGTGACGGCGGCGAGCAGGACGGCGGCGGTGACCAGAGGGGTCACGCGGTGCGCTCGCGCACGTCCACCAGGGTGCCGTCGGCGTGGGCCACGAGGTCCTCGGGGGCCATCGGGAACACGGCGTACGGCGTCCCGGCCGCGGCCCAGACGACGTCGTGCTCCAGCAGGGACCGGTCGGCGAGCACCCGGGTCCTGGTCTTGTGCCCGAAGGGCGGTACCCCGCCGATGGCGTACCCGGTGGTCTCCCGCACGACGTCCACCTTGGCGCGGGTGACCTTGTCGGCGCCGAGTTCCTTGCGGACCAGTTCGAGGTCGACCAGGGAGGCCCCGTCCATGAGCACGAGCACCGGGACACTGTCCGCGGCGAAGATCAGCGACTTGCAGATCTGGCTCAGCTCGCACCCGATCGCGGCGGCGGCCTCGGCGGCGGTACGGGTGGCATCCGGGAACCGGCGGACCTGTCCCACGAGATCCCCGAGCCCGAGCGCCCGCAGGGCCTCGGCGAATCGGGGGTGGGCTCCGGAGCCCTCGGCGTCAGGGGCGGCTGTCGTCGTCATGCCCTGCACGCTAGTGGTACGTGTACGGGACACGCGAGGTCGTTTCAGCCGGTGGCGTCCTCGGGCCGGACGTCCGCGAACTCCCACCAGGCGAGCGGCAGCCAGTCGCCGTCGACGAAGCCGTCGACGGATCCGCCGGTGCCCTGGATGGCCACGCGGGTCCCGACCGGGTAGGTGGTGCCGGACAGTCCGGAGACCGCCACGAGAAGTGTGCCGATACGACGAGACAAAGCCCTACTTCCTTTCTCCTCTGCGTGCAAATCATCTCATCATGCACCAGCCTGGTATATGAGCCACAGCACAGACGGAGGTGCTTGACGATGAGGGCTGTCGTATACAAGGGGCCCTTCGAGGTAGCGATAGAGCAAGTGGAGGATCCACGGATTCAGCACCCGAACGATGTGCTCGTCCGGGTCACGTCAACAGCCATCTGCGGCTCCGACCTGCACATGTACGAGGGCCGCACGGCCGCGGAGCCGGGCATCGTGTTCGGCCACGAGAACCTCGGCGTGGTCGAGGAGACAGGAGAGGGGGTCACCACTCTCAGCAAGGGCGACCGGGTGGTCATGCCGTTCAATGTGGCCTGCGGGTTCTGCAAGAACTGTTCGGCGGGCTTCACGGGCTTCTGCCTGACGGTGAACCCGGGTTTCGCGGGCGGCGCCTACGGCTACGTCGCGATGGGGCCCTATACCGGAGGCCAGGCGGAGTACGTCCGGGTCCCGTACGCCGATTTCAACTGCCTGAAGCTCCCGGAGGGCACCGAGAAGGAGACCGACTTCGTGCTGCTCGCGGACATCTTCCCGACGGGCTACCACGGCAACGAACTGGCCGACGTGCGCCCCGGTGACTCGGTCGCCGTGTACGGCGCCGGTCCGGTCGGGCTGATGGCCGCCTACTCCGCGATGCTGCGCGGTGCGAGCAAGGTGTTCGTGGTCGACCGGGTGGCGGAACGTCTGCAGAAGGCCGAGGAGATCGGCGCGGTCCCGATCGACTTCTCCCAGGGCAACCCGGCGGAGCAGATCAAGGAGCAGACCGGCGGCGAGGGGACCGACAAGGGCATCGACGCGGTGGGCTACCAGGCCCAGGCGCAGGGCGAGGACCGCGAGGAACCGGCGATCGTTCTGAACTCCCTGGTCGAAACGGTCCGGCCGACGGGCGCGCTCGGCATCCCCGGCCTGTACGTCCCGAGCGACCCGGGCGGTCCGGACGAGCAGGCCAAGAAGGGCATGCTGATGGTGTCCGTCGGGCGCCTCTTCGAGAAGGGGCTCCGCCTGGGCACCGGGCAGTGCAACGTCAAGCGGTACAACCGCCACCTGCGGGACATGATCATCGCGGATCGCGCGAAGCCCAGCTTCGTCGTCTCGCACGAGCTGCCGCTCGACCAGGCTTCGTCGGCGTACGAGAAGTTCGACAAGCGCGTCGAGGGCTACACGAAGGTGGTTCTCCACCCACAGGCGGCGTAAGGAGCCCGGGCAGAGCCGGTCGGAACATCCGGGCCGCCTCGGCGTACCCGCCCGGAAGAGGCCGGTGAGGGTCCCCGTCCCCACGGGGCCCTCACCGGCCGGTTCGTGCAGGGGGGGCCCGTCAGACGCGGGCCGGCTCCCTGTCCTCGTCGCCGCGGCCGGTGCGGGTGCGCAGGCCCTCGCCCTCCACGTCCACGTTGGGCAGCGCGCGGTCGAGCCACCTGGGCAGCCACCAGGCCTTGCGGCCGAGGAGGGCCAGGACGGCCGGGACGATGGCCATGCGGACGACGAACGCGTCGAAGAACACCGCGATCGCGAGGCCGAAGCCGATCATCTTGACCATGGACTCGGACGAGCCGATGAAGCCGGCGAAGACGGCCATCATGATGACCGCGGCGGCGGTGACGACCCGGGCGCCGTGCCGGAACCCGGTGACCACGGCCTGGGCGGGCTTCTCGCCGTGGACGTAGGCCTCCCGCATCCGGGTCACGAGGAACACCTCGTAGTCCATCGCGAGGCCGAAGACCACGCCGACCATGAAGATCGGCATCATCGACATGACCGGCCCGGTCTGCTCCACGCCCATCAGGCCGGACAGCCAGCCCCACTGGAAGACCGCGACGACCGCGCCGAGGGCCGCCATCACCGACAGCAGGAAGCCGAGGGCCGCCTTCAGCGGGACCAGGATCGAGCGGAACACCACGATCAGCAGGAGGAAGGCCAGCCCGACGACCAGCACGAGATACGGCACCAGCGCGTCGTTGAGCTTCTCGCTGACGTCGATGTTCATCGCCGTGCTGCCGGTGACCAGGACGTTCGCGTCCGTGTCGGCCTTGATTCCCGCGCCCGCGTCCCGGATGCCGTGCACCAGGTTCTCCGTCGTGACGGAGGACGGCTTGGAGCCGGGGATCACGGTGATGGTGGCGGTGTCACCGGCCTTGTTGGGCTGCGCCGGGGTGACCGTGACGACGTCCTTCAGGCCCTTGATCGCGTCGCCGGTCTCGGTGAAGACCGCCTTGGGGTCGTCGCTGTCCTTCGCGTCGACGACGACCATCAGCGGGCCGTTGAAGCCAGGACCGAAGCCCTCGGACAGCAGGTCGTAGGCGCGGCGCTGGGTGGTGGAGACCGGCTGGGAGCCGTCGTCGGGCAGGCCCAGTTCGAGGGAGGTCGCCGGGACGGCGGCCGCGCCGAGGCCGATGACGCCGAGCAGCAGGACCGCGACCGGGCGGCGGACGACGAAGCTCGCCCAGCGCGTGCCCAGGTTCGGCTTGGCCGGCTTGTCCTGCTTCTTCGCCCGGCCGAGGAGCTTGCCCTTCTCCCCCATCGGCTTCACCTTGCGGCCCGCGTAGCCGAGCAGGGCCGGGACCATCGTCAGGGCGATCAGCACCGCGATGGCCACCGTGCCCGCCGCCGCGATGCCCATCTTCGTCAGCATGGGGATGTTGACGACGGACAGGCCCACCAGCGCGATGACCACGGTCAGACCCGCGAAGACCACCGCGGACCCCGCCGTGCCGGCGGCCCGGCCGGCCGCCTCCTCGCGCTCGCGGCCCTCGGCCAGTTCGGCGCGGTAGCGGGAGACGATGAACAGGGCGTAGTCGATGCCGACGGCCAGGCCGATCATCATCGCGAGGGTGGAGGTGGTCGAGCCGAGGTCCAGCGCACTGGCCAGGCCCGTGATCGCGGAGACGCCGATGCCCACGCCGATGAGCGCCGTCAGCAGCGGCAGCCCGGCCGCGACCAGCGAGCCGAAGGTGATGACCAGGACGACCGCGGCGACCGCGATGCCGATGATCTCGCTGGAGCCGGTGTGCGGAACGGCCTGGAGCGCGTCACCGCCGATCTCGACGGTCAGCCCGGCCTCGCGCGCGTCCTGCGCACTGTCCTTGAGGGCGTCCTTCGCCGCGTCGTCCAGCTCCATGCCGGAGACCTTGTACGACACCTGCGCGTACGCGATCGTGCCGTCCTTGCTGACGGCCTTCGCCCGGTACGGGTCGGTGACGCGGACGACCTCGGAGCCGTCGGACAGCTCCTTCACCGTCTCCTGGACCGTCGCCTTGTTGCCGGGGTCGGTCATCTTCTCGCCGCTCGGCGCCTTGAAGACGACGCGTGCGGTGGCTCCGTCGGCGCTGGTGCCGGGGAAGCGCTGCTCCAGCAGGTCGAAGGCCTTCTGGGCCTCGGTGCCGGGGATGGAGAACGAGCTGTTGCCCGCGGCGGGGGCACTGGCCGCGCCGACACCGGCGAGGGTCAGCAGCGCCACCCATATCAGGGCGACGAAGTGCCGCCGCCGGAACGAGAGCCGGCCGAGTTTGTAGAGGAAAGTGGCCACGAGGGCGTACTCCCGGTCAGTCGTGGGGTGTTCAGGGCAGGGGTGATCGGCCCGACGACGTGAGCGGATACGTCAGGTAGGGGCTGGCTGAGGGGGACTACTCGGTGGGCACGCCGAGGGCGGGGAGGACCACGGCGTCGATGTACGAGAGGAGGAACCGCTGCGTCGGAGGCTGGTCGTCGATCAGCGTGCGCGTCGCGAACGCGCCGATGAGCATGTGGACGACGTAGTCCAGGGCCGGGCAGTCGGCGCGGACCTCGCCTCTGTCGACGGCCCGCTGCACCACCCGGTGGAACTCCTCCATCTCCGGCTCCACGAGGAGTTCCTTGAACGCCTGGAGGAGGTCGGGGTTGGCGTGCACCGCCATGAACAGGCCCCGCATCAGCGCGGCGTTCTGCTGCATGGTGCAGTCGTCCTCACGGGAGGTGAGGGCGTGCAGGTCGCCCCGCAGGGAACCGGTGTCGATGTCGGCGATGTTGCCCGGCTTGTTGTGCCGGATCGCCTTCGCCACCAGCTCCGGCTTGCCGCCCCACTGGCGGTAGAGGGTGGCCTTGCTGGACCGGGTGCGCGCGGCCACGGCGTCCATGGTGAGGGCGTCGTAGCCGACTTCGCGGAGCAGGTCGAGCACGGCCGTGTAGAGCTCGGCCTCACGCTCGGGGGTGATCCGACTGCGACGCGCGGCGGCGACCTCAGTCATCTCGCTCACCTTCCTGACTCCGAACGACACGGTTTCGTACGCCACGAATGTAGCGCACCACTCATGAAAACGAAACCGTTTCGTACGTGTGCTGGGTCACGGGCGCGCTTTTGCCTTGAGTTGCCCTGGTCCGTCCCCCGGCAAAGCATGAGGACGTGACCTATCTGCGTCTGCCGCACCTCCATGACGACCTGCTGTGCTTCGTGGCCGAGGACGACCTCTGGCTCGCCCCGCTCGACACCCCCGGCCGGGCCTGGCGGCTCACCGTCGACCGCACCAAACTGGGCCACCCCCGCTTCTCGCCCGACGGCCGCCACCTCGCCTGCACGAGCTGGCGCAGCCTGGTGCCCGAGGTCCACGTCGTCCCGGTGGACGGGGGCCCGGGCCGCCAGGTGAGCCACTGGGGCAGCGCCGACACCCGGGTCTGCGGCTGGACCCCGGAGGGCGAGATCCTGGCCGTGGCCTCGCACGGCGAGCCCTTCTCCTACTTCACCTGGGCCTACAAGATCTCCCCCGACGGCGACCCGGGCCGCAAGCTGCCCTGGGGGCCGGTCTCCGACATCCAGGTCGCCGACGTGGACGGGGAGCGCAAGTCCCTGCTCCTGACCGGCACCCCGCCGCACGAACCGGCGTCCTGGAAGCGCTACCGCGGCGGGGCGACGGGCCGGCTCTGGCTGCACGGCGAACGGCTACTCGAAGGCATCGGCGGCCATCTGCACTCCCCCCTGTTCGTCGGCGGCCGCATCGCGTTCCTCTCCGACCACGAGGGCGTCGCCAACCTCTACTCGTGCGCCTACGACGGCTCGGACCTGCGCCGGCACACCGACCACGACGCCTTCTACGCCCGGCACGCCGCGAGCGACGGCACCCGGGTGGTGTACCAGTGCGCGGGCGACCTGTGGATCGTCGACGACCTCTCCCCCGGCTCCGGCCCGCGCCGGCTGGACGTACGCCTCAGCGGGCCGCGGGCAGGGCGGCGCCCCTACCAGGTGGCGGCCTCCCGGCACCTCGACGGGCTCTCCGTCGACGAGACCGGGCGGGCCAGTGCCGTCGTGGTGCGCGGCAGCCTCTACTGGCTGACCCACCGGGACGGCCCCGCCCGCACCCTCACCGACACCCCCGGCGTCCGGGTGCGGCTGCCCGAGATGCTCGGCGCGAGCGGGCGCGTGGCGTACGTGACGGACGCGGAGGGCGAGGACGCCGTCGAGATCGCCTCCCTGCCCCGGGCGAGCGGCGAACGGGCACCCCGGCGTCACGCTCCGGGCGCGCTGGGCCGGGTGCGCGAACTGGTCTCGGACCCGGAGGGCCAGCGGCTGGCGGTCGCCTCGCACGACGGCCGGCTCCTCCTCGTCGACGTCACGGAGGACTCCGACGGGGAGGTCACCGAGCTGATCCGGTCGGTCAACGGGCCCGTGCACGACCTCGCCTTCTCCCCGGACGGGGCGTGGCTGACCTGGTCCCACCCGGGCATCGGGCGGACCCTGCGGCAGATCAAGATGGCCCGGCTCGCCGACCGGCTGATCGTCGACGTGACCAACGGCCGCTTCGAGGACGAGAACCCGGTCTTCACCCGCGACGGCCGCTACCTCGCCTTCCTGTCCTGGCGCGGCTTCGACCCCGTCTACGACGTGCACACCGGCGACCTGTCCTTCCCGCTGGGCTGCCGCCCGTACCTCGTGCCGCTGTCCTCCGCGACGCCCTCCCCGTTCGCGGTGAACCCCGAGGGCCGCCCGGCCGCCGGGGGCCTGGACCCGGTGGAGGACGACGACGATGGCGACAACGGGGCCGTGACCGTCGAGGTCGAGGGGCTGGAGAGCCGCGTCACCCCGTTCCCGGTGGCCGCCTCCAAGTACTCCGCGCTGCACCCGGTGGCGGGCGGCGGGCTGGTGTGGCTGCGCTGGCCGATCTCGGGCGCCCTCGGCGAGACGTTCGCCAACCCCGACGACACCACCGGCCGGCCGACCCTGGAGCACTTCGGCATCACCAAGGCCAGGAAGACCGAACTCGCCCAGCACCTGGACTGGTTCGCCGTCAGCGGCGACGGCAGCCGGCTGGTGATCGTCGACGAGGGCGAACTGCGCGCGGTGCCGGCCAACGAGCCGGGCGACAGCGACTCCACCGTGTGGATCGACGCCCGCCGCATCCTGCACACGGTCGACCCGGCGGCGGAGTGGCGGCAGTCGTACGAGGAGGCCGGGCGGCTGATCCGGGCCCACTTCTGGGATCCGGGCATGTGCGGCATCGACTGGGACGGGGTGCTCGACCAGTACCGCCCGCTGGTCGAACGGGTCGCCTCCCCCGACGAGTTCGCCGACCTGCTCCGCGAGGTCCTCGGCGAACTGGGCACGTCCCACGCCTACGTCACCGCCGCCCGGCGCAACGAGGGCCCGCCGCACTACCAGCGCCGGCAGGGCCTGCTGGGCGCCAACTTCGTACGCAGGGACAGCGGCTGGGCGGTCAAACGGATCCTGCTCGGCGACTCCTCCGACTCCAAGGCCCGCTCCCCACTGGCCGGTTCGGGCATCCGGGAGGGCGCGGTCCTCACCCATGTGGACGGCCGCCCGGTGGATCCGGACGCGGGCCCCTACCCGCTGCTGGCCGGCGCGGGCGGTACGACGGTGGAGCTGACCTTCGACCAGGCCGAGGGCACGGGCGCGGGCCCCGCCCGGCGGGTCGCCGTCGTCCCGCTCGTCGACGAACGGCCGCTGCGCTACCAGGACTGGGTGGCCAAACGCCGTGCCGTGGTACGCGAGTTGAGCGGCGGCCGCTGCGGCTACCTGCACATCCCCGACATGGGCGGCTCGGGCTGGGCACAGTTCAACCGCGACCTGCGCATGGAGGTGTCCCGGCCTGCCCTGATCGTGGACGTGCGCGGCAACGCCGGCGGTCACATCAGCGAGCTGGTCATCGAGACGCTGAGCCGGACCATCCTGGGCTGGGACCTGACCCGCGACGCCCAGCCGGTGTCGTACACCTCGAACGCGCCACGCGGCCCGGTGGTGGCCCTGGCCGACGAGGCGACCTCCTCCGACGGCGACATGATCACCGCCGCGTTCAAGCTGCTGAGGCTCGGCCCGGTCGTGGGGCAGCGCACCTGGGGCGGGGTGGTCGGTATGACCGGCCGGCACGAACTGGGCGACGGCACGGTGATCACGGTGCCGATGAACGCGGCCTGGTTCGACGCCTACGGCTGGTCGGTGGAGAACAAGGGCGTCTCCCCCGACATCGACGTCCTGCGCACCCCGCTGGACTGGGCCGAGGGGCGGCACGCCCAGCTGACCGACGCGGTGGAGCTGGCGCTCGGACTGCTGGAGAGCAACCCGCCGGCGACGCCGCCGACCTACAGCGACGTACCGGACCGCTCCCGCCCGAAGCTGCCGCCCAGGAGCTGAACGCCCTGCTCGTACGGGAAAGGGGCGTCCCGCACGGGGACGCCCCAGTCCGCTCAGCACGCAACGTCAGGCGTCGAAGTCCTGGTCGAAGCGGTCCTCCTGCTCGCGCTCACGGTCGCGGTGCGGCTCCGTGCGCTCACGGTCGCGCTGCGGCCGCGAGGGGTCCATGTCCTCGTCGCGCCGGCGGTCGCGGCCCGGCACCTGCTCACGAGCCTGCTCCGCCTTCTGGCGAGCCTGGTTCTGCCACTGCTCGGACTTCTCCTGGAACTGGTCCTTCATACCCATGTGGGTTCACTCCCGTTGGGGGTGAGGGGATCTGGCTCGATCAGATTCACACGGGCCGTGACGCTGCGCATGTCGATCACTTACGGAGCGTAGTTCGCTGCTGTTCATCGGCCTCGCCACCCGCCCCGACCAGGCCTGTGCGCATGCCCGTCAGCCGGTCCGCGAACCGCCGCATCTCGCGCTGGCCCACCGTCCCGATGACGCCGGGCAGATAGCCGCGCACGCCCTGCATCCCGCGCAGCCACCACTGCCCGTACACATGGCTCGACCGGCGCTCGATCCCCTCCACGAGCCGGTCCACGGCCGGCCCCAGCGGGTAGGTCTTGTTGGACGGCCAGGGCAGCCGCTGCCTCAACTCCCGCATGACGTCGTCCTGGTCGGCCCCGCGCACCATGTCGGTGTCGGTCCACGACAGATATCCGACGCCCACCTTCACTCCCCGGTGCCCGACCTCGGCCCGCAGGCTGTGCGCGTACGCCTCCACACCGGACTTGGACGCGCAGTACGCGGTCATCATCGGCGCCGGGGTGATCGCGGCGAGGGACGCGATCTGCAGCAGATACCCCCGGCTCTCCAGCAGCGACGGCAGGAAGGCGCGGCCGGTCACCGCCGAGCCGATCAGGTTGACCTCGATCACCCGCCTCCAGGACTCCGGATCGGAGTCGGCGAAGGGACCGCCGGTGGCGACACCGGCGTTGGCGACGACGATGTCGACCCGCCCGAAGCGCTCCTTGACCTCGCTCGCGACCCGGGTCATCGCCTCGTGGTCGGTGACGTCGGCGTGCCAGTGGTCGCTGTCGCCGTGCAGCCGCCCGGAGACCTGCTTGAGCCCGTCCGGCTCCAGGCCGACCAGCGCCACCTTCACCCCGCGCGCGGAGAGCTTGCGGGCCAGCAACTCCCCGACGCCGCGCGCCGCCCCGGTCACCACGGCGACCTTGCCTTCGAGGCTCACCCTGCTCATGCGCTCTCCTCGGATACGACCTGGATGTGTGTGCGGACCAGTTCCCGGATGGTGCCGGTGACCGGTTCCGGCGCCTCGACGGGCGTCATGTGGCCGATGCCCGGCAGTTCGACGATGCCGGTACACCGCGGCAGCGCGGCGGCCAGGGCCCGGCTCTGCCCCGGCGGCGTCAGCCGGTCCGCCGTCCCGACGATCACGGCCGTGGGCACGTCCAGCGCCCGCACGCCGTGGTCGAGGTCGAGCAGATCCAGCACCTGCGACCATGCGTGGCGGACCTTGCGGGGGCAGGCGTGCACGATCCGGGCGCACGCCTCGATCATGTCCGGGGCCGAACCGGGGCCCATCGTCCCGTACTTCAGGATCCGGCGGGCCAGCGGTGTGACCGGCCCGAGCGGGGCACGGGAGCCCAGGATCCGCCGGGTCAGCCAGGTCCGCACCGGCCCGGCCCGCAGGGGGACGACGGTGGACGCCGCGACCAGCTGCGAACTGCCCGTGCTGCACAGCAGGACCGCCGCCGCATGCGCACGGAACGCGGCTCTGGCGGACGCCGCCATGACGGTCATCCCGCCCATGGAGTGCCCGGCGACCACGGCCTGTTCGCCGGGCGCGAGGGTGGCCTCCAGTACGGCTTCCAGATCGTCGGCGAGCGCGTCGGGGCTGCACGCGGGGCTCGCCGGGCTGCGCCCGTGGCCGCGCTGGTCGTAGGCGATGACCCGGTGGTCCGCGGCCAGGTCGCGGATCTGCGCGGCCCAGAAGGCGGTGGAGCAGGTCCAGCCATGGGCGAGGACGACAGCGGGGGCGCCCTCGGGCCCGTGGACCTCGACGTGCAGCCGGGCGCCGTCGGCGGAGACGGCGGTCAGTTCACGCGCCGGGGCGGGCGGGGCGTAGGGGCCGGAGTCGACGTGCAGGAGGCGGCTCACGCTTCCACCCCGGCCTTCTCCTGTGCGATGCCCTTCACGGCCGCGGGAGCCCGCAGGACGTCGTACTCCGCGAGGTCGATGCGCCGCGTGGCCCGCCGGAACTCGCCGGTCGTGCCGGGCCAGATGGTGGTGTTGCGGCCGCTCGCGTCGAGGTACCAGCTGGTGCAGCCGCCGGTGTTCCACACGGTGCGCTTCATGCGCTCCTGCACCCGGTGGTTCCAGGAACGCACCGCGTCGGGGCGGGCGTCGAGGGCCACCCGGCCGCCGAGTACGTCGAGTTGGCGGACGTAGTCGGCCAGGTAGTTCAGCTGCGACTCGATCATCAGGATCATCGAGGAGTTCCCGAGGCCGGTGTTGGGCCCGATGATCGTCATCCAGTTCGGGAAGCCGGCCGCGGAAGCGCCGCGCAGGGCCTCCATACCGCCCTTCCAGGTCTCGGCGAGGGTCCGCCCGTCGGCGCCCACGACCCGCTCTGCGATGGGCATGTCGGTGACGTGGAAGCCGGTGCCGAAGACGATCGCGTCCACCTCGGCCTCGCTGCCGTCGGCGGCGACCAGGGTCGACCCGCGGACCTCGGCGAGCCCGCTCGCGACCACGTCCACGTTGGGCTGGGCGAGCGCGGGATAGTAGTCGCTGGACAGCAGGATCCGCTTGCAGCCGATGCGGTAGTCCGGGGTCAGTTTCGCCCGCAGCGCCGGGTCCTTGACGGAACGGGCCATGTTGCGCCGCGCCAGCTCCTCGACGAGACCGAGCTGCTTGGGGTGCTTGGTGAACGCCTGGACCTGCAACTCCCGGATGCCCCACAGCAGCCCGCGCCTGAGCTGCGAGGTGAAGGGCAGCTGCCGGTGCAGCCACCGCTCGGCATCGCTGATGTTGCGGTCGACGCGGGGCATCACCCAGGGCGGCGTGCGCTGGAACAGGGTCAGGTGCGACACCTCGGGCTGGATGGCGGGCACGATCTGGGCGGCCGAGGCCCCGGTCCCCACCATGGCGACACGCTTGCCGCGCAGGTCGCAGTCGTGGTCCCAGCGGGCCGAGTGGAAGGCCTCGCCCGGGAAGGAGTCCAGCCCCGGGATGTCCGGGATCTTGGGGTCCGACAGCGGCCCGGTCGCCGATACGACCAGGTCCGCCGACAGGCTCCCGCTGCTCGTCTCGATGTCCCAGCACAGCCGTTCGGCGTTCCAGCTCATCCGCTTCACCTCCGAGTCGAAGCGGATGTGCGGACGCAGCCGGAACACGTCCGTCACGTGCTCCAGATAGGCGCGGATGTGCTCCTGCCCCGAGAAGGCGCGCGGCCAGTCGGGGTTGGGCGCGAAGGAGAACGAGTACAGATGGGACGGCACGTCACACCGGCACCCCGGGTAGCTGTTGTCCCGCCAGGTCCCGCCGACACTGCTCGCCCGCTCCAGGACGACGAAGTCGGTGACGCCCTCGCGGCGCAGCCGCACGGCGGCCCCCAGCCCGCCGAACCCGGACCCGACCACCGCGACCCGCACATGCTCGTGTTCGCGCTCGCCCATGCCGACACCTCCACACACCACGAGAACCATGCCAGTGAACACTGGCGCAATGGGAGCGTAGGGCAGCGGCGTACTGATGGGTAGGGGGCGGGACGAGGAAAGTTACCCCTGGTACGCCTTAAGGTGCCCAGGTGGCCGAGAAGCGTGAATACCGCATGGAAGAGCTGGCCCGCCTCGCCGGGATCACGGTGCGCACCCTGCGCTTCTACCGCGAACGCAAACTGATCCCGCCACCCCGCCGCGAGGGCCGCATCGCCTGGTACGACGACCAGCACCTGGCCCGGCTGCGCACGATCTCGGCCCTGCTGGAGCGCGGCCACACCCTCAGCGGCATCGCGGAACTGGCGGAGGCCTTCGACCACGGCCGCGACGTCGGCGACCTGCTCGGCGTCGGCGGCCCCACCGAGGAGGAACCGGTCCACCTCACCCCCGAGGAACTCGCCGACCACTTCGCCGGCGAGGCCACCCCGGAGAACCTCGCCGCCGCCATGGAACTCGGCTACCTCGGCACCGACGGCGGCGAGATCGTCCACGTCAGCCGCCGCCTCCTGGACGTCTCGTCCGCCCTGGTCCACGAGGGCATCCCCCTCGCGGAGGTCCTCGCCGCGGCCCAACAGGTCCGCACCCACGCCGACGCCCTCGCCGAACTCTTCACCACCCTGGTCCTCCGCCACGCCTCCCCGGAGGACCTGCCCCGCCTGCGCCCACTGGCCCGCAGCGTGGTGGAGGCGGAACTGTCGTTGGCGCTGGACCGCAGGATGCGGAAGCCCTAACGGTCGTAGACGACGGTCACCGGCGCGTGGTCCGACCACCGCTCCGTGTGCGTGGCGGCCCGCTCCACGAACCCCTTGACCGCCCGCTCGGCGAGCCCCGGGGTGGCCACGTGGTAGTCGATCCTCCATCCACTGTCGTTGTCGAAAGCCCGCCCCCGGTACGACCACCACGAGTACGGCCCCTCGCTGTCCGGGTGGAGCGCGCGGACGACGTCGACGTACCCGCCGTCCTCGGGAGTGAGGACCCGGGTCAGCCACTCCCGCTCCTCCGGCAGGAACCCGGAGTTCTTCTGGTTGCCGCGCCAGTTCTTGAGGTCGGCCTGCTGGTGGGCGATGTTCCAGTCTCCGCAGACGAGCACCTCGCGCCCCTCGGCGGCGGACCGCTCCCGCAGCCCCTCCAGGTAGGCGAGGAACTCGCCCATGAAGCGTTCCTTCTCGTCCTGCCGCTCGGTGCCGACCTCGCCGGAGGGCAGGTAGAGGGACGCGACGGTGACGCCCGGCAGGTCGATCTCCACGTACCGTCCGCTGCCGTCGAACTCTTCCGAGCCGAACCCGGTCTGAACCCGGTCGGGCCGGCGGCGGCTGTAGAGGGACACCCCGGCCCGCCCCTTGGCGGCGGCCGGCGCGTGCACGACATGCCACCCCTCCGGCGCGCGGACGGACCCGGGCAGCTGCTCCGGCTCGGCACGCACCTCCTGCAGGCACAGCACATCGGCTTCGGTCTCGGCCAGCCACTCCACGAAGCCCTTCTTCGCGGCGGCACGCAGCCCGTTCACATTCACAGTGGTAACAGTGAGCACCCGGGCACGATACCGGCACCCTGGACGGGGTCCAGTTCCGGATCGAATACGGTAGCGGCCATGCACATACGCCGGGTCTCCTTCGACCACCCCGACGCCGTGAAGCTGAACGACCAGGTCCAGGCCGAGTACGTCGTCCGCTACGGCGACGACGGCGACGCCACGCCCATGGCCGCCGCGGACTTCGACCCGCCCAACGGCACCTACCTGATCGCCTACGACGAGCACGGCACCCCCGTCGCCTCGGGCGGCTGGCGTGCCCAGGACACCAACGACGAGGGCAACCTCGACGGCGACGCCGAGCTGAAGCGCATGTACGTGGTCGACGGCATGCGCGGCCGGGGTCTGGCCCGGCGCATCCTGGCCGCCCTGGAGGAGGACGCCCGCGCGGCCGGCCGTGTCCGCATGGTCCTGGAGACCGGCACCGAGCAGCCGGAGGCCATAGCCCTGTACACGTCCAGCGGCTACGAGCCGTGCGCCAAGTTCGGCTACTACCGCTTCCACGACGCGAGCCGCTGCTTCGCGAAGCGACTCTGATCAGGCGGCTGACGAGGGCTCAGCGGCCGTCCCGGCCGCGGCCCTTGTCCGGCTCCGCGCGCTGCCGCCACCACTCGGTCACCGAGCCGCTCTCGCCCCGCCGGTGCGGCGGCGCCGGCGCCCGAGGGGTTCCATCCCGGGCAGGACGGCGGCTACGGCGTCGGCAACGATGCCCTGGCCGAGCTTGGGCAACGGTGTGGCGCTGAACACACGTCAGAGCCCCGGTCGGTTTCCCGACCGGGGCTCTGAGCTGCGTGGACCTGAGGGGATTTGAACCCCTGGCCCCCTCGATGCGAACGAGGTGCGCTACCGGACTGCGCCACAGGCCCTTGCAACGAGTGAAACTTTAGCACCCCGATCGGCCTGCTTGGAAATCCGTTCCCCAGGGGCGGTCACCTGCGGCTTCGCGGCCTACTCGTTGGCGGCCCGGGGGCGCTCCCCGTCCTCGTACTGGTCGAAGAGCGGGGTGCGGCCGCGCTCGCGGGCTCGTCGGGCGGAGGCCGCGCGGCGGGCGTCGGTGCGTCCGTCGCCGTCGTCGTCGCCCGCGTCCTGGGCGGGGGCCTGTGGCTCGCCCGGGTGGTCGGCGGCGGACTCGCTCTCCGCGTTCGGGGTGACCGCGCTCGACCGGGCCGAGCTCCAGGTGTCGGGGGCGCCGAGATCCACGTCACTGGTGGCCCGCGGGGCGACCGGGGCGGTCACGTACGTCGGCAGGGGCACCGGCACCGGCTCCCAGCTGTCGCCGCCCTGCCCGGGCCGCCGCTGCCGCTCGCGCTGCTGGTCGACCCACTCCGCGTGGTCGGTCTGCTCGACGAGGGCGCGGCGGTCCGCCGCGAGGGCCGACAGGCCGGGGTCGGTCACCGGCTCGGGTCCCTCCTCCGGTTCGTCGCTCTCCTCGTCGGCGAGGGTGCGCCGGCGGGGCTGGCGCTGCCGCTCCCGCAGGCGCTGGGCCGCGGCCTCGGCCATGCGGCGGTCCATCTGGTAGGCGAAGCGGCGGCGCTCCTGGGAGCGCAGGTACGCGATGTAGACGCTGAGCATGACCGCGGGCACGCCGGGCGCCCACAGGAAGGCGAGCCCTCCGACCGCGGCGACGATCGCGCCGAGGGTGAAGGCGAGGAACAACATGGTGGTGGTGCGCCGGCGGCGCGCGAGCACCTTTGAGCGCCGGGCTCGTGCCGCGGCCGCCTGGTTCGCCGCTGCCGAGGCGTTGCGCCGGGCGGCGGGGACCCGTTCCCGTGGGCGCCCGGGCGTCGCCGCGTGCGGTGCGGGCGACTGGCGGGCCGGGGGTTCGGGGGCCGACGGGCGGGCCGGCTGTTCCGGGCCGGGCGAGGGTACGGGTGCCTGGGTCTGGGGACGGGTCTTGGACACGGCGAAGGCCCGGACGTCCACCGAGTCGGTGACGGCGTCCGGGTCGTCGGCGTCCTGCTCCCCCTCGTCGGTGGAGCGCGCCCGCAGGTCCTTGGCGTACCGGCGCTCCATCCCCGCCCGTCCGGACAGCAGCCGGATGGCGGTGCTGAAGCGTTCCGTCGGACGGGCCTCGTTCAGCTCGTCCTGCCTACGGAGCCACATCGGCACCAAGTAGGCGGCCCAGGCCCCGACAATGACTGCGTAGATGAGGCCGCTGCTGCTCACGCCTCACACCGTAGAGGGGTTTGCGTGAGGCCATCTGCCAATTGAGCCGGTGTGTCGCACGATCTGGCTGATATTTCGAACTTTTCTTGTGATCGATGCGATCAGCAGACCGCCCAGGCCGGGAATTCATTGCCCCGAGATGGTCACCGGCCGATCATTTTCGAACACTTATTCAATTTCCGGGGTGGTGCCGCATTCCCGGATTACTCTGCGATCGTGCCCGCTGCCAGCGCCTCAGCAGCCCGTCCGGCACCTCTTCCGCGGTGAGGGCGAAGACGAGATGGTCGCGCCAGGCCCCGTCGATGTGGAGATAACGCGGCCGCAGCCCCTCCTCGCGGAATCCGAGTTTCTCCACGACCCGGCGGCTGGGCCCGTTCTCGGGGCGAATGCAGACCTCGATGCGGTGCAGTCCGACGGTGCGGAAACAGTGGTCGGTGACGAGCGCCACCGCCGTCGGCATCACGCCGCGGCCGGCCACCGCCTCGTCCACCCAGTAGCCGACGTGGCCCGAGCACATCGAGCCCCAGGTGATCCCGGCGACCGTCAACTGCCCGACCAGCCGCCCCTGGTACTCGATGACGAAGGGCAGCATCCGGCCCGCGTTCGCCTCCGACCGCAGATGGCGGACCATCTGGCGAAAGGTCGGGCGGTGCGTCATCGGTCCGCCGGGCGTGGGGGGCGGGATCGTCGCCTCCCAGGGGCGCAGCCAGTCGCGGTTGCGCCGGTTGACCTCGCGCCATGCCCGCTGGTCGCGCAGCTTTATCGGCCGAAGGACGATGTCGCCGTCCACCAGCTCCACGGGCCAGGAGGGGCTGTTCAGCTCGCACCCCCGCTACCGGGTCTGGGGTGGTCGCCGCCCCGGAGCTGATCGACGGCGTGGACGAGCAACGGCTCCAGGACGGCGAGGCCGTCCTTCACACCGCCGCTGGAGCCGGGCAGGTTGACGATCAGCGTGCCGCCCGCCACTCCGGCCAGGCCCCGCGAGAGGGCCGCGGTCGGCACCTTCTCCCGGCCGAACGCCCGGATGGCCTCGGCGATGCCCGGCACCTCGTGGTCGATGACGCGGCGGGTCGCCTCGGGGGTGCGGTCGGTGGGCGAGATGCCGGTGCCGCCGGTGGTGACGATGACGTCGTAGCCGGCGTCGACACCGGCGCGCAGGGCCGCCTCGACCGGGTCGCCGTCGGGGACGACCTGGGGGCCGTCGACCTGGAAGCCGAAGCGTTTCAGGCCGTCGGAGACCATCGGGCCGCCCTTGTCCTCGTAGATCCCGGCGGCGGCCCGGTTGGAAGCCGTGATCACCAGAGCGCGATACGTCATGCCCGGCTCCAGTCGCCCGACTTGCCGCCCGTCTTCTCCTCCACCCGTACGTCCGTGATGACCGCTCCCTTGTCGACCGCCTTGACCATGTCGATCACGGTGAGCGCGGCGACGGAGACCGCGGTGAGGGCCTCCATCTCGACACCCGTGCGGTCCGTCGTCTTCACGGTGGCGAGGATCTCCACGGCGTCGTCCGCGACCGACAGGTCCAGTTTCACACCGGACACCGACAACGGGTGACAGAGCGGGATCAGATCGGGGGTGCGTTTGGCGCCCATGATCCCGGCGATCCGCGCGGTCGCGAGGGCGTCGCCCTTGGGGACGCCCTCGCCGCGCAGCAGCTCGATCACGCGGGGCGAGACGAGGACACGTCCGCTGGCGCGGGCGGTGCGCGCGGTCACGTCCTTCTCCGACACGTCGACCATGCGGGCGGCGCCCGCCGCGTCGATGTGCGTCAGCCGGTCCTGGGTGGGGCCGTCCTGCGGGGGTGGGTCCTGCGTGCTCATGCTGTGTGGCGCTCCCGGTCCGGGCCCGTCGCGGTGCGGCGCAGGGCCTGTTGTGCGCGACACGGTACCCCCAACCAGCGGCTATCCGCCGAGCAGGACCACCTCGACCTCGGTGCCCGGCTCGACGGACTCGGTGTCCTCGGGGACGGCGATCAGGGCGTCCGCGTGGGCGAGGGCGGCGACCAGGTGGGATCCGGCGCCGCCGACCGGGGTGACCTCGCCGTCGGCGTAGGTGGCGCGCAGGAACTGGCGGCGGCCCTTCGGTGAGGTCAGCGCCTTCTCCGCGGCCAGGGTCGCCCGGGTCGTGGGGCGGTGGACGTCCTCCAGGCCCATGAGGGTGCGGATCGCGGGGCGGACGAAGAGTTCGAAGGAGACGTACGACGACACCGGGTTGCCGGGCAGGGCCAGCAGCGGGGTGTGGTCGGGGCCGATGGAGCCGAAGCCCTGGGGCTTGCCGGGCTGCATGGCGAGCTTGCGGAAGTCGATGCCGCTGCCGGGCTCGTCCTCGTCGCCGACGTGCGACAGCGCCTCCTTGACCACGTCGTACGCGCCGACGCTCACGCCGCCCGTGGTGACCATCAGATCGGCGCGGACCAGCTGGTCCTCGATGGTGGAGCGCAGGGTCTCGGCGTCGTCGGCGACGGCGCCCACGCGGTAGGCGATGGCGCCGGCGTCGCGGGCGGCGGCGGTGAGGGCGAAGCTGTTGGAGTCGTAGATCTGACCGGTGCCCAGTTCCGTGTCGGGCTGGACGAGTTCGCTGCCGGTGGAGAGCACCACCACGCGCGGGCGCGGGCGGACCCGGACGGTGCCGCGGCCGATCGCGGCGAGCAGGGCGATCTGGGGCGGCCCGAGGACGGTGCCGGCCTCCAGGGCGCGGTCGCCGGCTTTCACGTCGCTGCCCTTGGCACGCACGTGCGCGCGGGCCTCGGCCGGGCGGTACACGTGCACGTGCCCGGTGGCGCCCTCGGGGCCGAGGCTGCGGGCGCGCATGCCGCGCACCGGGCCCTCGCCGAGCCCGCCGTCGGTCCACTCGACGGGCACGACCGTCTCGGCGCCCGGCGGCAGTGGGGCGCCGGTCATGATGCGGGCGGCCTGGCCGGGGCCCACGTGCAGCAGTTCGGCCTGGCCCGCGGCGACGTCCCCGACGACCTCCAGGGCCGCCGGGAACTCCTCGCTCGCGCCCGCGATGTCCGCGACCCGTACCGCGTAGCCGTCCATCGAGCTGTTGTCGAAGGGCGGCAGGGACACCGGCACCGTGATGTCCTCGACGAGGACACAGCCCTGGGCGTCGAGCAGGTGCAGCTCGATCGGCTCCAGGGGCCGGACGGTGGCGAGGATGTCCTCCAGGTGTTCGTCCACCGACCACAGGTGGTCGGGGCCGAAGTGGTCCTGGCCGGTGACGTGGGGCGCGGCGCTGCTCAACGGACTACATCTCCTCGGCTACGTAACTGCGAAGCCAGGTCCGGAAGTCCGGGCCCAGGTCTTCACGTTCGCATGCGAGTCGGACAATGGCACGCAGGTAGTCGCCGCGGTCGCCGGTGTCATAGCGGCGGCCCTTGAAGACGACGCCGTGCACGGGGCCGCCGGTCTTCTCCTCGGCGGTAGCCGCTGATGTATACGTCTCGGCGAGCTGCTGGAGGGCGTCGGTGAGCTGGATCTCGCCGCCGCGGCCGGGCTCGGTCCGGCGCAGTATCTCGAAGATGTGCGGGTCGAGGACGTAGCGGCCGATGATGGCGTAGTTGGACGGGGCGTCGGCCGGGTCGGGCTTCTCGACCAGGCCGCTGATCTGGACGACGTCGCTGTCCTCGGTGGTCTCCACGGCCGCGCAGCCGTAGAGGTGGATCTGCTCCGGGGCGACCTCCATGAGCGCGATGACGCTGCCGCCGCGCTGCTCCTGGACCTCGACCATGCGCTGCAGCAGGGGGTCGCGGGGGTCGATCAGGTCGTCGCCGAGGAGGACGGCGAAGGGCTCGTCACCCACGTGCGGGGCGGCGCACAGGACGGCGTGGCCGAGGCCCTTGGGGTCGCCCTGGCGGACGTAGTGCATGGTCGCGAGGTCACTGGACTCCTGCACCTTGGCGAGACGGCTGGCGTCGCCCTTCTTCTGGAGGGCCGACTCCAGCTCGTAGTTGCGGTCGAAGTGGTCCTCCAGGGGGCGCTTGTTGCGGCCCGTCACCATGAGGACGTCGTCGAGACCCGCGGCGACGGCCTCCTCGACCACGTACTGGATCGCGGGCTTGTCCACGACCGGCAGCATCTCCTTGGGAGTGGCTTTGGTGGCCGGCAGGAACCGGGTGCCGAGGCCTGCTGCGGGAATGACAGCCTTGCTGATCCGAGGGTGCAACTGAGTCATGTCGGCCACCCTATCCGGTGCCTTTGGATGGAATCTGCGGCTCCGGTTCATAGGCGCTCATATGAGCGTATTGCCATAGTTCGGGAGCAACCATTGAGGCCTATCGCACGTCCGGGCGAGCCTGACAAGCGGAGTTTGCGGCGCGAGATCCTCGCGGTGAGGAACAGGTTGACGGCGGATGACCTGCGGGAAACGTCGGCAGCGCTGGCCGGGCGGGCGCTGGAGCTGCCCGAGTTGGCGCGGGCCGGGACGGTGGCCGCGTACGTCTCGGTGGGGAGCGAACCCGGGACGCTCGCGCTCCTGGACGCGCTGCGCGCCCGGGGCGTGCGCGTGCTGCTGCCGGCCCTGCTGCCCGACAACGACCTGGACTGGGGCCCGTACGAGGGCGAGGGCTCCCTGGCGCGGGTGCAACACGGCAGCAGGATGGCCCTCTTCGAACCCGCCGGCGAGCGCCTCGGACCCGACGGCGTGACCACCGCCGACGCCGTGCTGCTGCCCGGCCTCGCGGTGGACGCGCGCGGGATGCGGCTCGGCCGGGGCGGCGGCTCCTACGACCGGGTCCTGGCACGGCTGGAGCGGGCGGGGGCGTATCCCGCCCTGGTGGTGCTGCTGTACGACTCCGAGGTCGTCGGGCGCGTCCCCGCCGAGCCGCACGACCGGCCGGTGGACGCGGTGGTGACACCGGCGGGGGTGCGACGCTTCCGGCCGGGGTCCTGACGCCGAAGGGCCCTCCACCCGTACGCGTGGAGGGCCCTTCGTTCACCGGTTCACGGTCTCAGCACCAGCTTGTCGGCCGTGCTCTTCTCGACCGCCTGGTCCGAGAAGGACCAGTCCAGCAGTTCGCCGGCGGCCCACTTGTCGGTCTGGTCGACGTAGTGCGCGTTGTAGGCGTGCCCGGAGGCGCCGGTGAGGTTGATCCACTTCGACTTGTCGAGGTCGCCGAGGTTCACCACCATCCGCATGGACGGCACCCACACCACCCCGTAGCCGCCGGCCGCGTTCCAGCCGGTCGCGTTGACCGTGGCCTCGCCGCCGCCGAGCTCCCATGGGCCGCGGTTGAGGGCGTACTGGAGGAAACCGGGGCCCGCGGTGCCGAGGGTCTGGTTCTTCAGGAACAGGCGGTGCAGCCGGCCCCAGCTCCAGGAGTCGATGTCCTTGCCGAGCTTGGCGGTCAGCTCCCAGCGGGCGTCGATCATGGCCCGCTTGAACAGCTGGTCGCGGTTGTGGGCGGCGGGACGGGTGCGCACCTCGGGGGTCGTCCACCAGTCGCTGTCCGGCTGGTTCATGAGCTTGCGCACCACCTCGAACCAGCGGTCGCCGCCGTCCGGCTGCGCCTGGTCGGGGTCGCGCTGGCCGCACTCGCGGACCTTCCGGGCCTCGTCGGCCGGGCCGGTGGTGTTGACCGGATCGACCCACAGGCACTGGCCCTTGGGCCGCAGCTCCTTGGGCAGCTTGTTGCCGAAGGCGAGCTTGAGGACGTTGCGCCACACCGCGTTGAAGTAGGCCGCCGCCGCGGAGTCGGCGTCCTGGGTGTAGTCCCAGCCCTCCAGGAGCTTCTGCGCCTCGCGGACGTCCTTGTTCCCGGGGTCGATCTTCAGCAGCGTGGGCACCAGCAGCCGGGCGATCTCGCTGCTGTTGTCCAGCTGCATCTGGCGCATGTCGTCCGTGGAGATCTTGCCGCCGTCCTTGATCTTCGACTGGATCAGGTCGGTGATCCGCTGGCTGCGCGCGCCGTAGCCCCAGTCCGCGGTGAGCGTGTAAGGGTACTTGCCCGGGTCGATCACGGCCTGGTTGGCGGTGACGATGTAGCCGCGCTCCGGGTCGTACTCGTAGGGCAGCGCGTCCTGCGGGATGTAGCCGCTCCAGCGGTACTTCGGGTCCCAGCCCGGCGCCGGGATGGAGCCGTCGTCGCCCTTCTGGCGCAGCGGGATCTTCCCCGGCAGCGTGTAGCCGATGTGGTTCTCGGTGTCGGCGTAGATCAGGTTCTGCGAGGGCACCTCGAACTGCGCGGCGGCCTTGCGGAAGTCGGTCCAGTTCTTCGCCTTGTTCATGGCGAAGACGGCGTCCATGGTGGTGCCGGGCTGCAGGGCGGTCCAGCGCAGCGCCACGCCGTAGCCGTCGCCTCTGTCGGGTGCGGCGGTGTCGACGGTGGCCTTCCTGCCGACCTTGACGAGCTCCTCGTCGCGGTCGGACAGCAGGGGCCCGTTGTTGGTCTCGCGGACGACGATCTTCTTCGGCGAGCCGCCGGCGACCTTGATGGTCTCCTCGCGGGTCTCGAAGGGCTTGACCTTGCCGTCGTAGAGGTAGCCGTTGCCGGTGATCTTCTCCAGGTAGAGGTCCGTGACGTCCACGCCGGAGTTGGTCATGCCCCAGGAGATGTTCTGGTTATGGCCGATTATCACGCCCGGCATGCCGGCGAAGGTGTAGCCGCTGACGTCGTACTGGCACGCGCCGGAGACGCTGCGGCAGTGCAGGCCCATCTGGTACCAGACGGACGGCAGGGAGGGCGACAGGTGCGGGTCGTTGGCCAGCAGCGGCTTGCCGGTGATGGTGTGCTCCCCGCCGACGACCCAGGAGTTGGAGCCGATGCCGTCGCCGTTCACGCCGACGGCCGGAGGGAGGTCGTCCAGGACGTTGGTGAGGCCGCCGAGCTGGCTGTCCAGGCCTGCGGTGCCCGAGGCGCCGGAGGCGGTGCCGCCCGCGCCGGAGGCCGTGCCCGAGCCGGTGCCCTGGGTGCCCGCGGTTCCGGCGGAGGCTCCCGCGGTGCCGCCGGTGCCGTTCGCGCCGGACGTACCGCTCGTGCCGGACGTGCCGCCCTGCTCGAACGCCCCCGTCAGCTCGTCGTACTGGCCCTCCTGGACGATCGCCTTGTTCCGGCCGTACGGGTACTGCGGGTACAGGTCGGCGATCTGCTTCGGGCCGAGGCGGCTGGTGAGCAGGGCGCGGTCGATCTCGTCCTGCATGTTGCCGCGCAGGTCCCAGGCCATCGCCTTCAGCCAGGAGATCGAGTCGACCGGGGTCCACTTCTGCGGCATGTAGTCGTTGGTGAAGCCCAGCGCCGCGTACTCCAGGGAGATGTCCTCGCCGTCCTTGCCCTGGAGGTAGGAGTTGACTCCCTCGGCGTAGGCCTGGAGGTACTTCTTCGTGGTGGCCGACAGCTTGGTGTCGTACTCCTGCTTGGCGACCCGGTCCCAGCCGAGGGTGCGCAGGAACTCGTCGTTGTCGACCTGGCTCTTGCCGAACATCTCCGACAGCCGTCCGGCGGCCATGTGGCGACGGACGTCCATCTCGTAGAACCGGTCCTGCGCCTGGACGTAGCCCTGCGCCATGAACAGGTCCGCGTCGGAGGAGGCGTAGATCTGCGGGATGCCGTAATGGTCGCGCTTGACCTCGACGGGGCCCGAGAGGCCCTTCAGTGTGAGGGTGCCCTTGGTCTGCGGGAAGGAGGCCCGGACGGTACTGATGGACCAGTACGACCCATAGGCCACGCCCCCGACGAGGGCCAGCACCAGGACGAGCACGATAAGTCGGGCTTTGCGCCCCTTTCTCCTGCCGGACTTGCCGGGCTGCTGACCCGTGGAGGCGGTGGTGTTGGGGGGCATCGCTGTCCTTGCTGTCCTAACGCGAGCGGCAGGTTCGGCTGTGCTTTTAACTGAGCGCTGGAGCAACGATAGGCGCAGGGCCTTGCGCCCCTTGACGCGGAGTCGGGAACCGGCACGGACGGACGTTCGATCTTGCCTCAAGAAGTGTCAAGAAATCGTCAAGAGTTAGGTAAGGTAACGAAGTAGTTGGCGCGGTGCGCCACAGCTTCATGTGCGATGTACGTGAGCCCACGCGCGCGTGCGTGCGGGCCAGGGAAGGATTCAGCCGCTGACTGTTCACCACCTCAACCAGCTCCTGCTCGTCTGCTCGCTCGTCCTGCTCGTTGCCGTCGCAGCGGTACGGATCTCCTCGCGCAGCGGGCTCCCCAGCCTGCTCGTGTACCTGGGGATCGGCGTCGCCATGGGCCAGGACGGCGTGGGCGACATCCACTTCGACAACGCCGAACTGACCCAGGTCATCGGATACGCGGCCCTGGTCGTGATCCTGGCCGAGGGTGGTCTGGGCACGAAGTGGAAGGAGATCAAACCGGCCCTGCCCGCCGCCACGGCACTGGCGCTGGCCGGTGTCGCGGTGAGCGTCGGGGTGACGGCTTCGGCCGCGCACTATCTGATCGGGCTGGAGTGGCGGCAGGCGCTCATCATCGGGGCGGTCGTCTCCTCGACGGACGCGGCGGCCGTGTTCTCCGTGCTGCGCAAGATCCCCCTGCCCGCGCGCGTGACGGGCACGCTGGAGGCGGAGTCGGGCTTCAACGACGCCCCGGTGGTCATCCTCGTGGTGTCCCTGTCCACGGCAGGGCCGGTCGAGCACTGGTACTCGCTGCTGGGCGTGATCCTGCTGGAGCTGGCCATCGGCGCGGCCATCGGTCTCGCGGTGGGCTGGCTGGGCTCCTGGGGGCTCAGGCACGTGGCGCTGCCCGCGTCCGGCCTCTACCCGATCGCCGTCATGGCGATCGCCGTGGTGGCGTACGCGGCGGGCGCGCTGGCCCACGGCAGCGGCTTCCTCGCGGTGTACCTCGCCGCGATGGTGATGGGCAACGCGCGACTGCCGCACTGGCCGGCCACCCGCGGGTTCGCCGACGGACTCGGCTGGATGGCCCAGATCGGCATGTTCGTCCTGCTCGGCCTGCTGGTCACGCCGCACGAGCTGGGCGACGACATCGTGCCCGCGCTGGTCATCGGGCTGGTGCTGACCATGGTGGCGCGACCGCTCAGCGTGGTGCTCTGCCTGTCGCCGTTCCGGGTGCCGTGGCAGGAGCAGGCCCTGATGTCCTGGGCGGGGCTGCGCGGGGCCGTGCCCATCATCCTGGCGACCATCCCCATGGTCCAGGGCGTCGACGCCAGCCGGCGGATCTTCAACATCGTCTTCGTGCTGGTCGTCGTCTACACCCTGGTCCAGGGCCCGACGCTGCCCTGGCTGGGCCGCAAGCTGCACCTGGGGGACGGTTCGGAGGCCGCCGACCTCGGCATCGAGTCCGCCCCGCTGGAGCGGCTGCGCGGCCATCTGCTGTCCGTGGCGATCCCCGGCGAATCCAAGATGCACGGGGTGGAGGTGGCCGAGCTGCGGCTGCCGCACGGCGCGGCCGTGACGCTCATCGTGCGCGGAGGTGAATCGTTCGTCCCGCTGCCGACGACGATATTGCAGCGCGGAGACGAGCTCCTCGTGGTCGCCACGGACCCCGTCCGGGACGCGACCGAGAGCCGACTGCGGGCCGTGGGGCACGGCGGCAAGCTCGCCGGCTGGCTGGGCACGGACGGGGCGACCCGTTGAGGGCGTTTTGCGCGGTTTTGGATTTGTAGGGCGTACAGGGTCATGGTGCTCACTTTCACAGGAGCGCAGCCCTTGATCCCTGTACGATGAAGGCGTTACCCAGATCGAACCAACTCTGCCTGACGCAGAGCTGGCGCGACCGTATGGCGGTCGGGACACCCCTCCTCACCGGGCCCCGGCATCTACCGCAGTTCCGCGCAAGAGGACAGCTCTCGGCGCCGCCCGCTACGGGGCCGCGCTACCAGGCGGCAGAAAGGCACGGGCCGTGGTGTCCACGGTCACCTCGAAGGCGTCGGAGAACCCGACGGCTTCCGCCCGCCCGGGATACGGCCGGCTGCTGCGCACCCGCGGCGCCTGGACGTTCCTGCTCCCCGGCTTCGCGGCACGCCAGCCGTTCGCGATGCTGACCATCTCCATCGTGCTGCTGGTACAGCACACCACCGGCTCCTACGGAGCGGCGGGCGCCGCCGCGGCCGTCACCGGTGTCTCCATGGCCCTGTTCGCGCCCTACAGCGGCCGTCTCGCCGACCGCTACGGACAGCGCGCCGTGCTGGTCCCCGGAGTGCTGCTGCACGCGGTGTCCGGTCTGACGCTGACCGCGCTCGCGCTGCTGGACGCTCCCCTGTGGGCGGTGTTCGCGGCGGCCGTCCCGACCGGCGCCTCGGTGCCGCAGGTCGGCCCGATGGTGCGGGCCCGCTGGGGCGTGAAGCTCAAGGACTCGCCGCTGATGACCACCGCGGCGGCCTTCGAGTCCGTCACGGACGAACTGACCTTCGTGGTCGGACCGCTGCTGGCCACCGCCCTGTGCACGGCCGTCGACCCGGCCGCCGGACTGGTCACGGAAGCCACGCTGACCCTGGTCGGAGGCCTGCTGTTCGCCGCGCAGAAGGGCACGCAGCCCTCCGTCGCCACCGGCGGGCACGCGCGCGTGGAGCACGCTTCGGCGCTGCGCGTCCCCGGGGTGCGGGTACTGATCGTGACCTTCCTGGGCATCGGCACGGTCTTCGGCGGCATGCAGGTCTCCCTGGCCGCGTTCACCGAGTCGATCGGCGAACCGGGCCTGAACGGCGTCCTCTACGGCGTCTTCGCCGCGGGCAACATGCTCTCCGGCGTGGTCTGCGGCGCGATCGCCTGGAAGGCGGCCCCGCAGCGGCGCCTGGTCATCGGCTACGCGGCGCTCGCCCTGGCCGCGTCCGGCCTGTGGGCCGCCCACTCCGTGCCGGTCCTCGCCGGCCTGGGTCTGCTGGTCGGCATGTGCATCGCGCCCGCCCTGATCACCGGCTACACCTTGGTCGACAGCCTGGTCCCGGCCGGTGCCCGCACCGAGGCCTTCACCTGGCTGACCGGAGCGGTGGCGCTCGGCCAGGCCGCCGCCGTCACCGTCGCCGGACAGCTGGAGGACCGCTTCTGGTCGGGCGCCGGTTTCCTGGTGCCGACGGGCGGCACGGTCCTGGCCCTGGCGACCCTCCTGGCCCTGCGCTCCCGGCTGGCGGCGCGGGCGGGCGGCCGGACCGTCGCACGTGGCGTGGGTCACCGCGTGCCGGTGGCAGTGGACTGAGCGGCCGGAATACGTCACTATGGATCGTCGTTAGCACTCATCGAGTGAGAGTGCCAGGAGGAAGACAGTGCCGACCTACCAGTACCAGTGCACCGAGTGCGGCGAAGGCCTCGAGGCGGTGCAGAAGTTCACCGACGACGCCCTCACCGAGTGCCCCGACTGCAAGGGCCGCCTGAAGAAGGTGTTCTCGGCGGTCGGCATCGTCTTCAAGGGCTCCGGCTTCTACCGGAACGACAGCCGCGGCTCCTCGTCGAGCAGCTCCCCGGCCGCGAAGTCGTCGAGCACCTCGTCCTCGGGCTCGTCGTCCTCCGACTCCGGCTCGTCGAGCTCCGGCTCGAGCTCGACATCGAGCACCAGCAGCTCCTCCAGCAGCACCACCGCCGCGTAAGGCCTGATTCCTACGGGACCCTGCCGCCCTCCCGGGCGACGGGGTCCTCGGCGTTTCCGCATGCCGTTAGGGTGCGGGCATGGCGAACAAGGCGAACGTGACGGACCAGGAAGGCGCCGGGATCGGCGTCATCGGCGGCTCGGGGTTCTACTCCTTCCTCGACGACGTGACCGAGATCCAGGTCGACACCCCGTACGGGCCGCCCAGCGACTCCCTCTACCTCGGTGACGTCGCCGGCCGGCGGGTCGCCTTCCTGCCGCGGCACGGCCGGGGCCACCACCTGCCGCCGCACCGGATCAACTACCGGGCCAACCTGTGGGCCCTGCGCTCGGTCGGCGTGCGCCAGGTCCTGGCCCCGTGCGCCGTGGGCGGACTGCGCCCCGAGTACGGGCCGGGCACGCTGCTCGTGCCGGACCAGCTGGTCGACCGCACCAAGTCCCGCACGGGCACCTACTTCGACGGGCTGCCCCTGCCCGACGGCTCCGTGCCGAACGTGGTGCACGTGTCGCTGGCCGACCCCTACTGCCCCGCGGGGCGGGCCGTCGCACTGAAGGCGGCACGCGGCCGGGACTGGGAGCCGGTGGACGGCGGCACGCTGGTCGTGGTCGAGGGGCCGCGCTTCTCGACCCGTGCGGAGTCGCTGTGGCACCAGGCGCAGGGCTGGTCGGTGGTGGGCATGACCGGCCACCCCGAGGCGGCGCTCGCCCGGGAGCTGGAGCTCTGCTACACGTCGCTGACCCTGGTCACCGACCTCGACGCGGGCGCCGAGACGGGCGAGGGCGTCTCGCACGACGAGGTGCTGCGGGTGTTCGCGGCGAATGTGGACCGGCTGCGGGGGGTGCTGTTCGACGCGGTGGCCGGGCTGCCCGCGGAGGCTGAGCGGGACTGTTTGTGTGTGAGTGCGCTGGGTGGTATGGATCCGGGGTTTGTGCTGCCGTAGGGGGCGGTTTGCTTGCGCAGGGGGCGGTTTGCTGGCGCAGGGGGCGGTTTGCTTGCGCAGGGGGCGGCTTGCGTAGGGGGCGGCTTGCGTAGGGGGCCGGGGGATCGACTTGCCGTGGGGGAACCCGGAGGTTGCCGTTCGGGTGAGGGAGTTGTCCACAGGTCGGCGGTGGGTCCACAGGCCTGAGCGGGCGGTGGCGCGAGGCCCCATCGTGGGGTGCGCAAGCCGGTCCCTCGTCGCAGGTGGTGGTCTCCGTGTCCCTCGCTCGTTCCTCGGCCGTACCCTCGTCTCCCTCCTGGTCGCTCGCCTCCTGCCCGCCCGGGGCGGAGGTGCCCGCGACCCGTGAGGTGCCGCGGTTCGATCCGGTACGGGTGCGCGGCGGGCACCGGTCCGGCCGGCTCGTCCGGCACCGGCGGCGGGCCGTGGCCGTGGGGCTCGCGGTCACCGCCACGGCACTCGTGGCGGCGGGCCCGCGCGAGACCGACGGGGCCCGTGGCCATCCCGGGGCGCGGCCTCCCGCGCAGACGGCCCCGGTGTCCGGGGAGCATCCCGCGCACACGCGCCGTACCGCGGGCTCGGTGACGGCCCCGGTCCGGATCGCCGACGCGGCCACGGTACGGCTGCTGCGGCCCGGCGACCGGGTCGACGTCATCGCCGCCGAGGGGGCGGTGCCGGGCGGGGACGCCCGGGTGGTCGCGCGCGGGGCCAGGGTGACGAAGGTGCCGGAGCCGGTGGAGGGCGCGGGGGACAGCGGGGCGCTGGTCGTGCTGTCGGTGCCGCGGGCCACCGCCGCCCGGCTGGCCGGCGCGAGTGCCACCGGACGGCTGGCGGTGACCCTGTGGTGATTGCGTGCATGATCTCGTCAAGGCCCTCGTTCAAGGGACCTGGTTGCCCGGTTCGGCCCAACGGTGACGTAGGTTGCGGAGCGTTTTGTTCCACAAGCTGCTCTACAAGCTGCTCGTACGATGAGAGGCCCCCAGGTGAGCGAGAAGAAGGAGCCGAGTGTCTTGGAGGGCTTCCGGGCCTTCCTGATGCGCGGGAACGTCGTCGATCTGGCGGTGGCGGTGGTGATCGGTGCCGCCTTCACCAACATCGTCAACGCCGTGGTGAAGGGGATCATCAACCCGGTCGTCGGCGCCATCGGTACCAAGAACCTCGACCACTACAGCTCATGCCTGAGCTCGACCTGCGAGGGCGAGCAGGGCATCCAGATCCTGTGGGGTTCCGTCCTCGGTGCCGCCCTGAGCTTCGTGATCACCGCGGCGGTCGTCTACTTCCTGATGGTCCTGCCCATGGCGAAGTACCTCGCCCGGCAGGAGGCCCGCCGGAAGGCGAAGGAGGACACGCAGGAGGTCCTCGAGGTCACCGAGCTGGAGGTCCTGAAGGAGATCCGGGACGCCCTGGTCGCCCAGCGCGGCTCGGGGCAGGACCGGGAGTAGCGCGACGGCTTCAGAGGTGGTGGGGCGGCTTCTCGTCAAGGAAGCGCTTGAGGTCCGCCGCACTGCCGCCGGAATCGGTGCGCTCGCCCCAGCCGCGGTCGGTGTCGTCGGAGGACTGCTGGTCGAGCGGGTCGTCGAAGACCAGCGCGGGCTTCGGCTCGCGCGGCTCGGGGCCGGGGACGGTACTCATGCAACCAGGGTACGGTCGCGGAGAAATTCCCCGTGCCTTCTGCTCTGCTGGGACGCATGACGTCCAGCCCCACTCCCCCGCCCGTCCCCTCGCGCGCGCACGGCAGCAGGGGAGCGCTGCGCAGGCTTCGGGCCCGTGGCCGCGACGAGGCGCACCGGACGGCCTCGCCGCTGGAGCTCTTCTTCGACCTGTGCTTCGTCGTGGCCGTCGCCCAGGCGGGCATCGAGCTGGTGCACTCCGTCGCCGAGGGGCACGCGGGCCAAGGCATCCTCGACTACGCGATGGTGTTCTTCGCCCTGTGGTGGGCGTGGATGAACTTCACCTGGTTCGCCTCGGCGTACGACAACGACGACGTCCTCTACCGGGTCGTCACGCTGGTGCAGATCGCCGGTGTGCTGGTCCTCGCGGCGGGAGTCTCGCGGGCGTTCGAGGACCACGAGTACCTCGTGGTCTGGCTCGGGTACGCGATCATGCGGGTGGCCATGGCGGCGCAGTGGCTGCGGGCGGCCCGCGCCGCCGAGGGCCCGGAGCGCACGACGGCCCTGCGTTACGCCGGCGGCGTGCTGGCGTGCCAGGTCGGCTGGCTGGGGCTGCTGTTCCTGCCCGAGGGGGCCCGGCCCTGGTGGTTCCTGGTGATGGCGCTGCTGGAGATGTGCGTGCCACTCTTCGCGGAGAGGGACCACTCCACGTCCTGGCATCCCCGTCACATCGCGGAGCGGTACGGGCTGTTCACCATCATCGTGCTCGGCGAGACGATCGCGGCGGCCACGATCGCGGTGAAGTCCGGCATCGACGAGAACGACGCGCTGGGCGAGCTCCTCCCCATCGCGGCGGGCGGGCTGCTGGTCATCTTCGCCGCGTGGTGGATCTACTTCGTGGTGCCCATCCACGGCCATCTGCGGACCAACCGCCAGGCGTTCCTGTGGGGCTACGGCCACTACCTGGTCTTCGCCTCGGCGGCGGCGATCGGGGCCGGGCTGGAGGTGGCGGTGGAGCAGACGGTCGGGGAGGCGCACGTCTCCACGCTGGCGGCGTCGGCCGCGGTGACGCTGCCGACGGCCCTGTACCTGCTCACGGTGTGGGCCCTGCACTCGCGCCACTTCAAACGGGGCATCACCCAGCAGCTGGTGCTGCCGACGACGGCCCTGCTGGTGATCTGCTGCACGTTCCTGGGGCACTGGGCGGTGTTCGCGGCGGGAGTGGTCTGCGCCCTGTCGGTGGCGGCCGGAGAGACCCTGGCCACGCGCCGGACCGCGCGGGAGAGCGGGCCGGCGACGCGGACCGGGTGAGGGCCTCCACGATCCGGTCCACGAGCGGGTCCGCGATCCGGTCCACGAGCGGGTCCGCGATCCGATCCGGGTGTAGGTCAACCGGCTGACGCGGCAGCCACCGGCCGGTACGCCCGCCGGGCCGGGCGGCGGACGAGACTGGGCCCCATGACAGTTGACGCACTGACGGATGTCACCGGCCTGCGTGTGGGACACGCGACGCGCACCGGCGACGGTTGGCTCACCGGCACCACGGTCGTGCTCGCCCCGGAGGGCGGGGCCGTGGCCGCCGTGGACGTGCGGGGCGGCGGGCCCGGCACCAAGGAGACGGACGCGCTGGATCCGCGCAACGTGGTGCGGAAGGTGGAGGCGGTCGTGCTGACCGGCGGCAGCGCCTACGGGCTCGACGCCGCGTCGGGGGTGATGGCCTGGCTGGAGGAGCGTGGGCGCGGGATCCGTGTCGGGCCGGAAGCAGGGCAGGTCGTGCCGGTGGTGCCCGCCGCCTGCGTCTTCGATCTGGGGCGGGGCGGTGACTTCCGGGCCCGGCCGGACGCGGCGACCGGCCGGGCCGCGGTCGAGGCCGCCGCGGCGAGCGAGCTCGGCGCGCCGGTGCCCCAGGGGTGCGTCGGGGCGGGCACGGGAGCGGTGGCCGGGGTGGTGAAGGGCGGTATCGGCAGCGCGAGCACGGTGCTCGGCTCGGGGATCACGGTGGCCTCGCTGGTCGTGGCCAACGCGGCGGGATCGGCGGTGGATCCGGAAACGGGGGTGCTGTACGGGGAGTTGTTCGAGGGGCGGGTGGAGTACCCGGCGGAGGAGGTGCACGCGCGGGCGCGGCGGCGCCTCGCCGAGACGGCCGCGAGGAACACGTCGCCCCCGCTCAACACGACGCTCGCGGTGGTCGCCACGGACGCGGACCTGTCCAAGGCGCAGGCGCAGAAGCTGGCCGGCACGGCGCACGACGGCATCGCCCGTGCGGTGCGTCCGGTGCATCTCCTCAACGACGGGGACACGGTGTTCGCGCTGGCGACGGGCGGCCGGGCCCTGGACGCCGCGAACCCGCTCGCCCTGAACGAGATCCTCGCGGCGGGCGCGGACATGGTGACGCGCGCGATCGTCCGGGCCGTGCGGGCGGCGCACCCGGTGGACGGTCCGGGCGGGGCGTGGCCGTCGTACGGGGAGCTGTACGCGGAGGGCTGAACAGGCCTGCGGGCACAGCGGATTCACAGCCGACCCGGAATTTGTCGCGGTTCTGTCACGTGACGGCCCTCATGGGGAACGGACGGAACCCGACCGGCTCCCCGGCCCCTCTTCCCTCACGTACTGGAGCGGATCACGCAACATCACACGAACTGGGAGCAGCCCGTGACAACGCCGAACATTTCAGCGCGGCGCACTCTGGGGGCCTGTGCCGCCCTGATGGTCGGCGCCCTGACGCTCACCGCCTGCGGGGGCAGCGCCAACGCCAAGGACGACGGGAAGGGTGGCAAGGGCGACCCGAAGACGTCGGTCGCGAAGATCGCCATCTCGGCGAAGGACGGTTCGACCGGCGCGTCCATCAACGCGACCGGCGTGAAGGTCAGCGACGGGAAGCTGACCGAGGTGAAGATGACCGTGGCGGGCAGCGGGCAGACCGTTGCGGGTTCGGTCTCCGGCGACGGCAAGGTGTGGAAGCCGAAGGAACAGCTGGAGCGCGGGACGAAGTACCAGATATCGGCGACCGCCAAGGACGCGGACGGCCGGACGGCCGCGGCCAACTCCATCTTCACGACGGTGACGTCGTCGAACAGCTTCATCGGGACGTACACGCCGGACAACGGCACGACGGTCGGCGTGGGCATGCCGGTGTCGTTCACCTTCGACAAGGCCATCACCGACCGGAAGGCCGTGCAGTCGCACATCACGGTCTCCTCCAGCAGCGGGCAGAAGGTCGTCGGGCACTGGTTCAACGGGCAGCGGCTCGACTTCCGTCCCGAGGACTACTGGAAGGCCGGCTCCAAGGTCACGATGAAGATCGACCTGGACGGGGTCGAGGGGGCGAACGGCGTCTACGGCGTGCAGAAGAAGACGGTCACCTTCACGGTGGGCCGTTCACAGGTCTCCACGGTCGACGTCAACACCCAGACCATGACGGTCGTGCGGGACGGCAAGACCGTCAAGTCGATCCCGATCTCGGCGGGCAGCCCGGAGCACACCACGTACAACGGGCAGATGGTGATCTCCGAGAAGTTCGTGCAGACCCGGATGAACAGCCGGACGGTCGGGCTGGGCGGGGAGTACGACATCCCGGACGTGCCGCACGCGATGCGTCTGACGACGTCGGGCACGTTCATCCACGGCAACTACTGGTACAACAAGGGCAACCCGCCCTTCGGCCGTCAGGGCACCAGCCACGGCTGCGTGGGTCTCGCCGACGTCCAGGGCGCGGGCGGCAGCACTCCGGCCAAGTGGTTCTACGACAACTCCCTCGTCGGGGACGTGGTGATCGTGAAGAACTCCCCCGACAAGACGGTGGCGCCGGACAACGGGCTCAACGGCTGGAACATGGCGTGGAGCCAGTGGGTCGCGGGCAGCGCCTCCTGACCACCTGAAAGACCACTCAGCTGGGGTTTTTGACGGACCGACCGGGCCGCGCGGGAACTTTTCGCGCGGCCCGCGCGTTTTCCAGGACGTACGTTTTCTCGGTTCCCGGACATGATGTCCGACCGAGGGGCTACCGTATGCACCCACAAGGTGACATGCAGCAACGCCGGGAGAAACCTTGAGCGTTCCGTACGAGACGGCAGCGTACGAACCCCACGACTCGCCCGAGACTCCGGAGGAGCACCTCGCGCGACTCCTCGGCCGCGCCCTGAACTCCTTCGAGCTACCGGACGAGACGATAAGGCGCCTGGACTGCGCGCTGGCGCACGACGGTTCGCTGCACTCCGCGCACCACAGCGCGGGCCTGCACCGGGAGACGTACCGGCACACGTGGCTGCTCGCCGACGGTTCCGCGCTCACGCTCTGGGAGCTCGTCCACAACACCGCGCCGGGCAGCGACCCGCATCACGAGGTGTACGTCGACGAGGAGGAGCTGCGCGCCGCCACCCTGCGGCTGCCGCTGCCGCCGGACACCCCGGACTTCGAACTGCCGGTGACGGTACAGCTGTCACCGGTCCCCGCTCCCCGGCACGCGTACGCCGCGGAGAACTCCGCGGACCACGCGCGCCGTTTACTGCGCCGGGCGGAGAACACGGACCGGCCGGGCGCGGACACGGCGGCCCTGCTGGCCACGGCGTCGGGGCACCAGATCACCCAGGCCTTCGGCCGCCCGTGCCGGGCGGGCCGGGCGGGCCTTGGCTTCTCGCTCTACGAGCACGCGTTCCTGCTGCGCGACGGCGAGGAGGTCTCCCTCTGGGAGGTCGAGCACACGGCGACGCCGGACGGGCGGCACATGTGCGAGGTGTACGCCAGCGAGGACGCGGCGCGCGAGGCGATGGAGCGGCGGGCTTCGCAACTCTCCTGAAGCAGAACCGTCTTGAGGCAGACCGCCTCTTGCCAGACGTCTCTGTCGCCCTAGACGTCTCTGTCGCCGAGGTGGCGCACCAGCTCGGCGAAGGCGGCTCTCTCCTCGGTGGTCAGCTCCACGGACTCCGACCGGGGGCCCGTCTGCCGCTGTTGCGGGAGGGCGGGGAGCGGGTGGCCTTCGGGCCATCGGGAGACGTGCTCAGGCATGCGCCCCAGTAGACACCACGGCCCGGGACTTCGGTCCCGGGCCGTGACTTTCGTGATCTATCTCGCAGGTGGCATGAACGGTTCACACGCCTCGAAAGGGGCGAACCTCCAGCCGTTTCACGCCGCGACGGGCTGCTTCGTCTCCGCTGCCCGGGCCGCGCCGCCCTCGCCGGAGGCCGGCGCGGCACCCTCGACCGGCTTGCGCAGGCCCTTGAGGACGATCACCAGGGCCGTCGTGACGCAGACGCCCGCGGCGATGGCGATCAGGTAGAGGAACGCGTTGCCGATCAGCGGGACCACGAAGATGCCGCCGTGCGGGGCGCGCAGGGTGGCGCCGAAGGCCATCGACAGGGCACCGGTGACCGCGCCGCCGGCCATGGAGGCCGGGATGACGCGCAGCGGGTCGGCCGCGGCGAACGGGATCGCGCCCTCGGAGATGAAGGAGGCGCCGAGCACCCAGGCGGCCTTGCCGTTCTCGCGCTCGGTCTGGGTGAAGAGCTTGCCGCGCACGGTCGTCGCCAGGGCCATGGCCAGCGGCGGGACCATGCCGGCCGCCATCACCGCGGCCATGATCTTCATCGCCGAGTCGCTGGGGCTGGCCACCGCGATGCCGGCCGTGGCGAAGGTGTAGGCGACCTTGTTGACGGGGCCGCCGAGGTCGAAGCACATCATCAGGCCGAGGAGGGTGCCGAGCAGGATCGCGTTGCTGCCGGACAGGCCGTTCAGCCAGTCGGTCATGCCCTTCTGGGCCTCGGCGATGGGCTTGCCGATGACGACGAACATCAGGAACCCGACGATCGCCGAGGAGATCAGCGGGATCACCACCACCGGCATGATGCCGCGCAGCGCCGCCGGGACGTTCACCTTCTGGATCGCCATCACCACGCCACCGGCGATCAGACCGGCCGCCAGGCCGCCGAGGAAGCCGGCGTTGATGTTGGACGCGATCATGCCGCCGACGAACCCGGGGACGATGCCGGGCCGGTCGGCCATGCCGTAGGCGATGTAGCCGGCCAGGACCGGGACGAGGAAGCCGAAGGCGACGCCGCCGATCTGGAAGAGCAGGGCGGCCCAGCTGTCGGCCTGGGTCCACAGGAAGTGGTCCATCACCGACGGGGCCTTGTCGACCTCGTAGCCGCCGATCGCGAACCCGAGGGCGATCAGCAGACCGCCCGCGGCGACGAACGGCACCATGTAACTGACGCCGGACATCAGCCACTTGCGCAGCTTGGTGCCGTAGCCCTCGCCGGAGTCGCCCGCGCGGTCCACCGGGGAGGACGGCGCGGAACCGGAGGTGACCTCGCCGCGCGCGGCCTTCTCACGGACCTCGGCGATGAGTTCGGCGGGGCGGTTGATGCCCGCCTTCACACCGACGTCGACGGTGGCCTTGCCGGCGAACCGCTCCTTCTCCCGTACGGGCACGTCGTGGGCGAAGATCACGGCGTCGGCCGCCGCGATGACCTGCGGGTCGAGCCGGGTGAAACCGGCCGAGCCCTGGGGCTCGACGGTGAGTTCCACGCCCGCCTCGCGGCCGGCGTTCTCCAGGGACTCGGCCGCCATGTAGGTGTGGGCGATGCCGGTGGGGCAGGAGGTGACGGCGACGATGCGGAACGGCCGCTCCGGGGAGGGCTCTTCGGCGGCGGTGTCGTCGTCGGTGACCGTGGCGGCGGCGGGAGAGGCCGCTCCCGCCGACGCCACGGTGTCTTCGGAACCCGCCGGGGCGGGTGCGTCCGGCTCGTCGCCGCGGATCAGGGCCGCCGCGGCCGGCGCGTCGCCCACCGCGCGCAGGGCGTCGGTGAACTCGCTGTTCATCAGCTGCCGGGCCAGCGAGGACAGGATCGTCAGATGGGCGTCGTCCGCACCGGCCGGCGCGGCGATCAGGAAGATCAGGTCGGCGGGGCCGTCCGCAGCGCCGAAGTCGATGCCGGAGGCGCTGCGTCCGAAGGCGAGCGTCGGCTCGGTGACGTGCGCGCTGCGGCAGTGCGGGATGCCGATGCCGCCGTCGAGGCCGGTCGGCATCTGGGCCTCGCGGGCTGCCACGTCGGCGAGGAAGCCGTCCAGGTCGGTCACCCGGCCCAGGGCCACCATGCGCTCGGCGAGGGCTCGCGCCGCCGCTTCCTTGGTGTCGGCGGACAGGTCGAGGTCGACCAGGTCCGCCGTGATCATGTCGCTCATCGCGGGCTCCTTAGCACGCGTATCGCCCGGTGGGAGGGGTGGGCGGGGAGGGGGACGGGGGTGCGGTGGGGGGTGACGGGGAGGGGGGCGGGGCCGGTGGGTAACGGGGAGGGGGCCCGCCGCTCGCGCGTCGGTCCGCGCTGCTCGTCGTACGTCATGACACCGGCTCCTTCAGCACACGGTCGGCCGGGACCTCGGCGGTGACCGTCACCGCCGCCGGGTCCAGGTCGCTCGGTGTCGGCATGACGCTGCCGGGGAGCTGGACGGCCGCCGCGCCGTGGGCGACCGCGGAGGCGAGGGCCTCGGGGCCGTTGCCTCCGGCGATCAGAAAGCCGGCGAGGGAGGAGTCGCCGGCGCCCACGTTGCTGCGGACCGCGGCCACCCGGGCGCTGCCGAACCAGGCGCCCTCGTCGGAGACGAGCAGCTGCCCGTCGGCGCCGAGGCTCGCGAGAACGGCCCGGGCGCCCATCTCGCGCAGTTCCTCGGCGGCCTTGATCGCGTCGCCGACGGTGGCGAGGGGACGGCCGACGGCTCCGGCGAGTTCCTCGGCGTTCGGCTTGACCACGTCCGGCCGCTCGCGCAGGGCGGCGAGGAGCGCGGGCCCGGAGGTGTCCAGGGCGATCCGGACCCCGGCGGCGTGCGCGCGGGCGACCAGCTCGGCGTACCAGGAGGGGGCGAGACCGCGGGGGAGGCTGCCGCAGCAGGCGATCCAGGAGGCGTCGCGGGACTGCCGGCGCACGGTCTCCAGGAGCAGTTCCCGTTCGGCGCCGGAGAGTTCGGGCCCGGGGGCGTTGATCTTCGTCAGGACGCCGTCGGACTCGGCGAGGGCGATGTTGGAGCGGGTGGCCCCGGCGACGGGAACGGGCGCGACCTCGATGCCCTGCTGGTCGAGCAGGTCGGCGACGAGGGCGCCCGGGGCGCCGCCCAGGGGCAGGACCGCCACCGTGCGCTGCCCCGCCGCGGCGACGGCGCGCGAGACGTTCACGCCCTTGCCGCCCGGGTCCATCCGCTCGCCGGTGGCGCGGATGACCTCGCCGCGGTCGAGGGACGGCACCTCGTAGGTGCGGTCCAGGGACGGGTTGGGGGTGACGGTGAGGATCATGCGCGCACTACTTCCGTACCGCCGCGCTCGATCGCGACGGCGTCTTCGGGGCTCAGCCCGCTGTCGGTGATCAGCAGGTCCACATCGCTCAGGTCGCCGAAGCGGGCGAAGTGCTCCTGGCCGTGCTTGGTGGAGTCGGCGAGCAGCACCACCCGGCGGGCGGCGGCCACGGCCGCGCGCTTCACGGCGGCTTCGGCGAGGTCGGGCGTGGTCAGACCGTGCTCGGCGGAGAAGCCGTTGGCGGCCACGAACAGCACGTCGGCGCGGATCTCGCCGTATGCCCTGAGCGCCCAGGCGTCCACGGCGGCGCGGGTGCGGTGCCGTACGCGCCCTCCGACGAGGTGGAGCTGGATGCCGGGGTGGTCGGCGAGGCGGGCCGCGATGGGGAGGCTGTGCGTGACGACGGTGAGGGAGGCCTCCAGCGGGAGGGCGGCGGCCACCTTGGCCACCGTCGTCCCGGCGTCGAGGATGACCGTGCCCTCACCGGGCAGTTCCGCGAGAGCGGCCTTGGCGATGCCGTCCTTCTCGTCGGCGGCGGTCGTCTCGCGTTCGGCGAGGTCCGGCTCGAAGTCGAGGCGCCCGGCCGGGATGGCCCCGCCGTGCACCCGGCGGACCAGTCCGGCGCGGTCGAGGGCCTTCAGATCCCGGCGGATCGTCTCCGCCGTCACCTGGAACTCCTCGGCCAGCGACACGACATCCACTCGGCCGCCGTCACGGGCGAGCCGGAGGATCTCCTGCTGCCGCTCCGGTGCGTACATGTCCGTTCGCCTCCGCCTCATGCCCGAACGTGTGGTTTCAGCGGGAGGCTACGCCGAGATTTCCGCAAAGTAAACAGGTTCGGACCCAATCGGGCATGACCGGAAAGGTCCAGCGGCAACGGGAGCGGACACGCGAACGGGCCCGGCACCGAGGTGCCGGGCCCGTTTCCCGCGGTCAGGCCAGCGCCGGTTCCTTCTCCGCGACCGGTGCCTGCTCGCCCTCCACATGCTGCGCGGGCCGCTTCGGCAGCGCGAACATCAGCAGGAAGATGGCGCCCATCACCCCGGCGACCCAGCCGAGCGCGTTCTGGAAGGCGTCCGCGAAGGCCGGACCGACCTGCTCCGGCCGCAGATGGTCGGAGATCGTGCCGAAGAACACCACCGACACCAGGCCGAGCCCCAGCGCGTTGCCCATCTGCTGCACGGTGTTGATCAGGCCGGACGCCGAACCGGCGTGCTCGCGCGGCACCTCCGAGAGGATCGCGTCGGTCAGCGGCGCGACGATCAGGCCCATGCCCACGCCCATGACGACGAGCGGGAGCGCCATCTGCCAGGGCGCTATGTCCAGGCCGTAGTGCCCGGACTCCCAGATGTAGAGGAGCACTCCGGCGCCCATCACCAGCGCGCCCGCCTGGAGCACCTTGCGGCCGAAGCGCGGCACCAGCTTCTGCACCGACATCCCGGCCGCCACCGACACGGCGATCGAGAACGGCACCCCGGTCAGCCCGGCCTTCAGCGGGCTCCAGCCCAGCCCGAACTGCATGTACAGCGTCCACACCAGGAAGAACACGCCGAGCGCGACCCCGAAGACGGTCTGCACGGCGATCCCGGCCGCGAAGCTCTTGACCTTGAACAGCGACAGCTCGACCAGCGGGGAGCCGTCCCGCGCGGCCTTGCGCTTCTCGTACGCCACCAGCGCCGCGAGGACGACGAGCGAGCCGGCCATCGAGACGTACCCCCACACCGGCCAGTCCAGCTCGCGGCCGCGGATGAGAGGGTAGAGCAACATCAGCAGGCCCAGCGTCACCAGCGCGACGCCCACCAGGTCCAGCTTCAGGGCGCGCGGCGCCTTCGACTCGCTGATGAAACGGCTGCCGAGGATCAGGCCGGCGACACCCACCGGCAGGTTGATCAGGAAGATCGACCGCCACTCCCAGCCGAACAGATTCCACTCGGTCAGCAGTGCGCCCAGCAGCGGACCGGACACGGCCCCGAGGCCGACGACCGCGCCGAACAGCCCGAACACCTTGCCCCGTTCGTGCGCGGGGAAGGTGGCGTGCACGATCGACAGCACCTGCGGCACCATCAGCGCCGCCATGCCGCCCTGCAGGAACCGCGAGGCGACCAGCATCTCCGGGTTCACCGCGAGACCGCAGAGCGCGGAGGCGACCGTGAACCCGCCGATCCCGACGAGGAAGATCCGCTTGCGCCCGTGGATGTCACCGAGCCGTCCGCCGGTGATCAGCCCGGCAGCGAAGGCGAGGGCGTAACCGGCGGTGATCCACTGGATCTGGCTGAAGGACGCGCCCGCCTCCCGCTGGATCGAGGGGATGGCGATGTTGACGATCGTCACGTCGACGAGATCCATGAAGGCCGCGGTCATCACGATCGCGAGGGCGAACCAGCGCCGGCGGTCGGTCCCGCCGCCCGCCGTGCCGAGGGTGGTGTCGGTGGAGTTCATGGGTTCGACGTTAGACCCCCAATAGGTCAGGTCATGTCCTAATGGTGCGGCATGCTCTTCGGTATGACGACGGACACTCCGGCTCGGCTTCTGACCCTCCTCTCCCTCCTCCAGACGCCCCGTGAATGGCCCGGCGGCGAGCTCTCCGAGCGGCTCGGGGTCTCCCGCCGCACGGTCCGGCGGGACATCGACCGGCTGCGTGAGCTGGGCTACCCCGTGCAGGCGACCAAGGGCGCCGACGGCGGCTACCGGCTGGTCGCCGGCAAGGCCATGCCGCCGCTCGTGCTCGACGACGAGGAGGCCGTGGCCATCGCGGTCGGGCTGCGCGCCGGGGCCGGGCACGCGGTGGAGGGCCTCGACGAGGCCTCGGTACGGGCGCTGGCCAAGCTGGAGCAGGTCCTGCCGGGCCGGCTGCGCCACCGCGTGACCACCCTCCAGGCCGCGACCACCCCGTTGACCAGCGGGGACGGGCCGAGCATCGCGCCCGAGACGCTGACCGTCATGGCCTCGACGGTGGCCGGGCACGAACGGCTCCGGTTCGCCTATCGGGCCGCCGACGGCACCGAGTCGCGGCGCCTGACGGAGCCGTACCGGCTGGTGTCGACGGGCCGCCGCTGGTATCTCGTGGCGTACGACATCGACCGCGACGACTGGCGCACGTTCCGCGTCGACCGGGTCGACGAGCCGTTCGCCACGGGCGCCCGGTTCGCACCGCGCGAACTGCCGACGGGGAGCGCGGCCGAGTACCTGCGGCGCTCGATGCAACGGCAGCAGCCGTCCTACGACTTCGACGTCACGTTCGCCGCACCGGCCCACTTCGTCGCCGCCCGGGTGCCCCACTGGCTGGGCACGCCCGAGCCGTTGGACGACGGCAGCTGCCGGCTGCGGGGGTCCGCCGGGGACGTAGTGCAGTGGGTGGCGCTCCGGCTGGCGATGCTGGAGTGCGACTTCGTGGTGCACGAACCTGCGGAACTCGTCACAGCAGTCAGGGAGTTGGGGGCACGGCTGAGCAGGGCGGCCGGCGGACGGGTCGCGGGCGGGGCGTGAGCCGTCGCGTCACGGCCCCCAGGGGAAGTCCCGCAGGGCCGCGAGATTGCGCAGGGCGAGTTCCGCCGGACCGTCCGCGCCCTCTACGGGCCCGTCCCCCGCGGCCCAGGCCTCCAGCGCGGCACGGACGGCGGCGCTCGCCACGGCGGCGGCGAAGCGCAGCTCTGGGGTGGCCGCGGGTGGCTCACCCGCGGCGGCAACGTTGTCGCCGCCCCCGGGCACCGCGGTCACGCCGGACGTCCCGGGTGTGCCTGCACGTGTCACCCGTTCCGCCAGCACCTCCCCCAGCAGCCGCTCGGACGCCTGGCACACCTCCGCCCACACCCTGCGCAGGGACGGGGTCGTCTCGGCCAGGCGCAGCAGCGCGCGGATCCACTCCCAGGACGACGCCGAGACGCCGACGCCCGGGGTGAGGGTGTGGCGCACCCCCTGCTCCAGGGCCCGCAGGACCCCGGCCTCGGCGGGAGCGGCACGCACTGCCTCCACCCAGCGCTGGGCGCCCGCCGCGTAGAGCGGGGCGACGGCCTCCTCCTTGGTGGCGAAGTACCGGTAGAAGGTGCGCGGGGCGATCCCCGCGGCCTGGGCGATGTCCTCCGCGCGGGTGGCGCGCAGGCCGTGCCGTACGAAGAGGCCGGCCGCCGCCCGGGCGATCTCCATACGTGTCTCGGCCTTCCGCCGCTCGGTCAGCGTGGGCGAAGGCGGGGTCGGGGTGGTGCTGCTCACGCCCGGCAGGCTATGCCCATGTGACACAATCTGCCATCTGGCGGGCCACCCCGTGGTTCAGGTACGGGGTGCCCCGCCCTCCAGAAAGAGAGCCGGGCCCCGACGTCCGGGGGGAAGGACGCCGAAGCCCGGCTTCGGGGAAAGTCCCGGCGCCGGGGGGAGTGCGACGGGACGTGGCTGTCGGGGTCAGGGGGTGTGACCCGGGTCCGAACTGGTGGACCCAGAAGTCTTGTTCCCTGAGTCCGCGGATTGAAGCGGCGTTACAACGCCATGTTTGCGCGGTCTTTCGCCACCCGGCGTACGCGGTGCCCGCCGGGCGCACACGGTCCGTCACCCACTGGCGGTGGGAACGAGTCGTACGCCCGGATGCTCATCGCGCACCGCGCTCACCGGTCTCGCGCCGCCCGGCGAAGCGGTGTTGCCCGCCCGGTCTCGCGCCGCCCGCGCGAAGGGGCGTTGCCCGACCGGTCTCGCGCCCCCTGGCGAAGGGGCGTTGCTCCACCGGTTTCGCGCCGCCCCGGCGCAGGGCCGTTGCTCGGCCGCGCGGGCCGGGCGTCACGCCGCCGCGTCGAACCCGGTGCTGCGAGCCAGCTTCTTCAGCTCCAGCAGCGCGTGCTTCTCGATCTGGCGGATGCGCTCGCGGGTCAGGCCGTGCTCCTTGCCGACCTCGGTCAGCGTGCGCTCCCGGCCGTCCTCGATGCCGTAGCGCATCTTGATGATGGAGGCCGTGCGCTGGTCGAGGCGGCCGATCAGGTCGTCGAGCTCCTCGCTGCGCAGCAGGGTGAGGACCGACTGCTCGGGCGACACCGCCGAGGTGTCCTCCAGGAGGTCGCCGAACTGGGTCTCGCCCTCGTCGTCCACCGACATGTTCAGCGAGACCGGGTCGCGGGCCCAGTCCAGGACGTCGGTGACACGCTCCGGGTTGGAGCCGAGCTCGGCGGCGATCTCCGCGGGCTCCGGGTCCCGGCCGTGCTCGCGGTTGAACTCGCGCTGCACACGGCGGATCCGGCCGAGCTCCTCCACGAGGTGGACGGGCAGGCGGATCGTACGGGACTGGTCGGCTATCGACCGGGTGATGGCCTGGCGGATCCACCACGTGGCGTACGTGGAGAACTTGAAGCCCTTGCGGTAGTCGAACTTCTCGACCGCGCGCACCAGGCCGGCGTTGCCCTCCTGGATCAGGTCCAGCAGCGGCAGCCCGCTGCGGGGGTAGCGGCGGGCGACGGCGACGACCAGACGCAGGTTGGAGCGGATGAAGACGTCCTTGGCGCGCTCGCTCGCGTCGACCAGGGCCCGCAGTTCCTCGGGCGAGGCGCCGGCCTTGTTCTCCTCCAGGCCGTCGAGGATCTGCTGTGCGAACACACCCGCTTCGATGATCTGCGACAGCTCGACCTCCTTGGCGGCGTCGAGCAGCGGTGTGCGCGCTATCTCGTCGAGGTACATGCCGACCAGGTCGCGGTCGGCGATCTCGCCGCCATGGGCGCGAACACTGCTTGCCGCGTCGGCCGTCTCGCCGGTGGCGGACTGACGACGGGCGACGGCACGGGTTGCCATGCGAGCTCCCTTGCGATGGTGAGGTCAGCGGGTGGTCCTTCGGACGCTGGACTCCGTCTTCCGGGACTCTCCGGACTCTCCTCGGGTGCCCTGCATCCGATGGAAACAACGACTGGAATCAGGACAGAATTCCCAACCCGGCCCCCGATTTTTCTGATCATGCAGTACCCTGTCCGGCCACTCAGGGAGGCTCGATGCTGTCGGAACGTACAGAGGTGCAGGTCAGGCCGGGAGTCGAGGGGGACCTCGACGCCCTCACGGCCCTCTACAACCACTATGTACGTGAGACGGCGATCACATTCGATACCGCGATTTTCACTCCGGAGGAGCGCCGCCCTTGGCTGCTCTCCCACCCTGAAGACGGGCCGCACCGCCTGATGGTTGCCACGACGGCGGACCCACAGGAGATTCTGGGCTACTCCACATCAAGCCCTTTCCGAACGAAGCCCGCCTATGCCACCTCCGTGGAGACGACCGTGTACGTCGCCCCGGACGCCGGCCGGCGCGGCATCGGCACACTCCTCTACACCGCCCTCTTCGAGGCTCTGTCCGGCGAGGACCTGCACCGCGCCTACGCGGGCATCGCGCTGCCGAACGAGGCGTCGGCCCGGCTGCACGAGCGCCTCGGCTTCCGGCACGTGGGCACGTACCGGGAGGTGGGCCGCAAGTTCGGCCGGTACTGGGACGTGGCCTGGTACGAGAAGCCGCTGTAGCCCCTTGGCGGGCACACCCGCAAGAGGTTCCTCTCAGCCGAACTGCACCGACCGCTTCGCCAGCCCCATCCAGAACCCGTCGATCACGGACTTCTGCGTGTCCAGCTCGCCGGCCGCGTCGGCCGCGCCCATCGTCACGAAGAGCGGGGCGAAGTGCTCGGTGCGCGGGTGGGCCAGCTGCCCCGCGGGGGACTTGCGGGTGAAGTCGAGCAGGGCGTCGACGTCACGCGCCTCCAGCGCCCGCCGGCCCCAGTCGTCGAACTCCGCCGACCAGGCGGGGATGCCGCCCTGCCGCAGCGCGGCCAGGTTGTGGGTGAAGAAGCCCGAGCCGACGATGAGCACGCCCTCGTCCCGCAGGGGGGCGAGCCTGCGGCCGATCTCCATGAGCCGAACCGGGTCGAGCGTCGGCATGGACACCTGGAGGACCGGGAGGTCGGCCTCCGGGTACATCTCGACCAGCGGGACGTACGCGCCGTGGTCGAGGCCGCGGTCGGGGACGTCCTGGACGGACATGCCGGGGGCGCGCAGCAGCTTGCGTACGGACTCCGCGAGCTCCGGTGCGCCGGGGGCGTCGTACTTCACCCGGTAGTAGTGCTCCGGGAAGCCCCAGAAGTCGTAGACGAGCGGGACGGTCTCGGTGGCGCCGAGGGCGAGCGGGGCCTCCTCCCAGTGGGCGGAGACGATCAGGACGGCCTTGGGGCGCAGCAGTCCGGCGGACCAGGCGGCCAGCTCACCGGGCCAGACCGGGTCGTCGGCCAGGGGCGGGGCGCCGTGGCTGAGGTACAGAGCGGGCATGCGCTCCTGGGTGGCGGCGGACATGCTGCGGCTCCTTCCAAAACGTGGTTCCCTACAAAACTGTACGGACCATTTGTTTAAAGTTCAAGGAGGAGCCACGTAAAGTGGAACGCATGAAGGCACCCGCATCCGCACCGACACCGGGCTCCGCCCAGGAGCCCCAGGAACCGCGCTGGCTCACCGACGAGGAACAGCACGTCTGGCGTTCGTTCATGGAGGGCGTCACCCTCCTCGACGACCATCTCGACCGTCAGCTGCAGCGCGACGCGGGCATGCCGCACGTCTACTACGGCCTTCTGGTCAAGCTGGCCGAGGCGCCGCAGCGACGGCTGCGGATGACCGAGCTCGCGATGCTGGCGAAGATCACCCGGTCCCGGCTCTCGCACGCCGTCGCGCGCCTGGAGAAGAACGGCTGGGTGCGCCGGGAGGACTGCCCCGACGACAAGCGGGGCCAGTTCGCCGTCCTCACGGACGAGGGCTACGACGTGCTGCGGCAGACCGCGCCCGGCCATGTGGAGGCAGTGCGCCAGGCGGTCTTCGACCGGCTCACCCCGCAACAGCAGAAGTCCCTCGGCGAGATCATGCGGATCGTCGCCGAGGGACTTCAGCCGGCCGAAGCGGGTGCGGACCTGCCCTGGCTCCGCTGACGCGGTCGCCGGGCAGGTCCTGGAATCCGCAGGTGCGAGGCGTCCCCTTCCTCGCACCTACGGTTGCCCGAAGGGGTACCTACGGATGGCCCGCAGGGGTGCGGTGCGCGGGCGTCAGTGGGCGACGACCGGGATCTGCACCTCGTCCGCCGCGTCCTCGCCTGAGGGCGCCACCGTCGTACCGCCCGGGCGGCCGGCGTTGACGAAGGTCAGGGCGATCGCGGCGGCCACCACGAGGATGCCGACGGCGAACCAGATGGCGCTGGTGTAGCCCTGCACCATGGCCTCCAGCTGGACCAGCTGCTGCTGGGACCGGCTGGTCGCCCCGGCGATATGGTCGGCGACGTACGCCGTCGTCGCCGAGGCGGCGATGGTGTTCAGCAGGGCCGTGCCGATCGCGCCGCCCACCTGCTGCGAGGTGTTGACCATCGCGGAGGCGACACCGGAGTCCCGCGGCTCGACGCCCTGGGTGGCCAGCGACATGGCCGGCATGAACGCCGTACCCATGCCGAGACCGAGCAGCAGCATCGCCGGCAGCAGCAGAGCGGCGTACGAGGAGCCGATCTCCAGCTGGGTCAGCAGCAGCATGCCGAGCGCGGCGACCAGGAAGCCGGGGCCCATCAGCAGGCGCGGCGCGACCCGGGTCATCAGGCGGGTGCCGATCTGCGTGGAGCCCGTGATCATGCCCGCGATCATCGGCAGGAATGCGAATCCGGTCTTGACCGGCGAGTAGCCCTTCACGATCTGCAGGTAGTAGGTCAGGAAGAGGAACAGGCCGAACATCGCGATGATCGCGAGACCGAGGGAGAGGTAGATCCCGCCGCGGTTGCGCTCGGTGATCACGCGCAGCGGCAGCAGCGGAGCCTTGACCTTGGACTCGACGAGCACGAAGGACGCCAGCAGCACGGCCGACGCGACGAACATGCCGACGGTCACGGAGTCGCTCCAGCCCTCGGACTCGGCGCGGGTGAAGCCGTAGACCAGGGCGACCAGGCCGAGGGTGGACAGGATCACGCCGGGGATGTCGAGCGGGGAGCGGTTGCGGCCGCCTTCCGGCTCACGGATGACGAAGTACGCACCGGCAGCGGCGACGATGGCGAACGGGATGTTCACGAAGAACGTCCAGCGCCAGTCCAGGTACTCGGTGAGGAAGCCGCCGAGGATCAGACCGACGGCACCGCCACCACCGGCGATCGCGCCGTAGATGCCGAACGCCTTGGCGCGCTCCTTGGCGTCGGTGAACATCACCGCGAGCAGGGAGAGCGCGGCGGGCGCGAGCAGGGCACCGAAGACGCCCTGGAGGGCACGGGCGCCGAACATCATCGCCTCGTTGGTGGCCGCGCCGCCGAGCGCGGAGGCCGCGGCGAAACCGCCCAGACCGACGACGAAGGCCTTCTTGCGGCCCCACAGGTCGGCTATCCGGCCACCGAACAGGAGCAGACCGCCGAAGGCGAGCGCGTAGGCCGTGACGACCCACTGCCGGTTGCCGTCGGAGATGCCCAGGTCCTGCTGGGCGGAGGGCAGGGCGATGTTCACGATGGTGGCGTCCAGGACGACCATCAGCTGGGCGAGCGCGATGAAGACCAGCGCTTTCCAGCGGCCGGCGTCCGGTTCTCTGGCCGGTGTGCCGAGCGTCTTCGAGGCTGTTTCAGACATGGGGATACCCACTTCGGGACTTCGTGACGGAAAAGGGTGACGAAAGGGACGGCTCGTGCGGGGACGGCCGCTGGGTCCTGGGACTGTCGTTCAGGGTTCGGATCGGTGGGGTTCGCACCGGCGGGGTTCAGACCGGTGGGGCGGTCTGAAACTCATCGGGCGGCAGCGATCGAACGAAGGGCGGAACCGGTCGGCCGGGACTGGCCGGACGGAATCGATAGGTCGGAACGGGTCGGGCTGGACGGATCGGGTCGGACGGATCGGGTCGTCGGGCTGGACGGTTCGGGTCGGACGGATCGGTCAGGGCCGGCGCAGGTCCTCCAGAGTCACGGCCGTGCCCGGGAGGGCGGAGCGGGCGGGGGCCCGCAGCCCGTCCAGGAACAGCTGAAGATGGCGGTGGACGAAGCGGTCGGCCCGGAAGCAGTCCGTACCGGCCGGGGGCCGGCTGAGCTGGGCCACGGCGATCATGACGTCCCCCACGTCCACGTCGGACCGGAGCTGCCCGGCCGACCTGGCGCGGTCCATGACCTCCGCGACCTGCCGCTCGACCCGTTCGCGCGCGGCCTCCAGATCCGGGTGGTGCTGGTCGAACGTGCTGGAGATCATCGGGCACAGCGCGCTGATCCGCTCGTCGGCGGCGGCGTGCACGAAGCGCTCCAGCGCCTCGAACGCGTCGCCGGTCTCGGCGAGCGCGGCCTCGGCGGCCGCGGTCGTACGGTCCATGACGGAGCAGACGACCTCGCGGACGAGCGCGTCGCGGTCCGGGAAGTTGCGGTACACCGTGGCGTTTCCGACGCCGGCCCGGCGGGCGATCTCGTCGAGCGGCACCTCGGGGCCGTGTTCGACGAACATCTCCCGGGCGGCGGTGACGATCCGCTCCCGGTTGCGCAGGGCGTCGGCGCGAGGCCGGGGCACCTTGCGCGCTTCGGGGGTGGCGGTCTGCACGGTGTACTCCTGACGAGTGAGGCGATCCGGGGACTGCATCCCCGTTTCAGTCGGACACATGGCTAAACGGGGAGTAGGTCCCCGGTATTTCCCGCTCCCGCAGAAAATGTTTGTGACCTGACTCACAAGCCGCTCCGGGCCCTACCGACGGGAAACCCACGATCGGTCTCTCCCAGCGCGCACCCCCTCACCCCGCGACGCAGGGTGATCGAAAGGGTGCAGCCGGAGACCGGTGGCTGCCGTGGCGCGGGAGGTCCCTTGCAGGTCCCTTGCATACAGCCGCGGCCACGGCGCCCCCGCCGGGACGGCACGGGGCCGCCCGGCCACCGGATACCCGGGCGCCGGCTGGCCGCCCTGGCCTGCGTGACCGCCCTGACCTTCACGGTCAGCACCTCGGCGGGCACCGGCCGACTCGCCCCGGGCGCCAGTACGGCGGGAGCGGGCCCCGTCACCCTGTCCCACACCTCCGCACACGGTCCCTGCATGATCCGCAGCACCCGCGAGATCCAGATGTCCGAGGGCATCCCCACCTCCGCCGGCTACACCCGCTCCACCGGCACCGTCCGCGCCCTCACCCTCATGATCGACTTCTCCGACGCCCCCGGCGAGGGTGCCGCCCTGGACCGCTTCCACGAGTTCTTCCCGCAGACCCGCGACTGGTTCCGCACCAGCTCCTACGGCCGCCTCGACTACCGTCCCGAGACCCCCGTCCCGGGGTGGCTGCGGATGCCGAAGTCCTTCCGCGAGTACGGCATAGAGAGGGGCTCTCCGTTCGAGCCCGGTTACCGCACCCTGGTCGAGGACCTGGTGGCCGCGGCCGACCCGAAGGTGGACTTCCGCGCCTACGACCTGCTGAACGTCCTGGTCACCCCGAACGCCGGCCCCTCCGCCCTGGACACGGTCCTGTCCGTCACCTTCGCCGGCAACCCGGAGGCACCCAGGGCCGACGGCATACCCCTGGCCAACGCCTCCTTCGTCTACTCCCGCCAGGACGACGGCTCCGGCTCCTACGACCGCACCGGCTACCGCGTCCTCCCCCACGAGAACGGCCACGTCTTCGGCCTGCCCGACCTGTACACCGCGGAGGGCGGGGGCGCGGTCGGCCACTGGGACATCATGAGCGAGGACTGGGGGGCCAACAACGACTTCCTCGGCTGGCACAAATGGAAGCTCGGCTGGCTCGACGCCGCCCAGGTCCACTGCGCGGCCTCCCCCGGCACCACCGAATACACCCTGACGCCCCTGGCCCTCTCCGGCGGCTCCAAGCTGGTCTTCGTCCCCCTGGACGACAGAACCGGCTACGCCGTCGAACTGCGCACCCGCGCCGGCAACGACGAGGCGGTGTGCCGCCCGGGCGTCCTGGTCTACCGGGTCGACGCGGAGGTGGACACGGGCATGGGCCCGGTCGCCATCATCGACTCCCACCGCGACAGCGGCGGCTGCACGCGCGCGGCGAACGTCCACGCGGAACTGTCGGACGCGCCGTTCACGCCCGGGGAGACGTTCCGTGACGCGAGGAGAGGGATCACGATCGAGGTGACGGGGGTGGGGGCGGGAGCGGTGGGGGCGGCGGGGGGCGGTGTGGAGGAGGGGTACCGGGTGCGGGTGACGAGGGGGTAGGGGGTGGGCGGTGGGGGTGGGCGCGGCACGCGGGAGGTTGGGGGGGGGACGGTCATCGCCCGGCACCCAGCCCCGCCCGGCACGGCCAACCGGCCATCCGACCGCCCGACCACCCGACCACCCGACCACCCGGCCGCCCTTTCCGGATTACGGTGGGCGTGACCGCGACCGTCGCGGTCGTCGCGGCCGCAGCGGCGTACCGGCTGTCATGGTCGTAGCGGCCGCCGTACCGGAGAACCGATGCCAGCGAAGCCCATGCCCGAGACGACTCCGGAGGAGTCCGCCCCCACGGCCGAGGAGGCCGACGAGAAGGGGCCGCCGGCCGAGGGGACTGCTGCCCTCATCGGTACCGGTACGGGTGGGGACGTCCCCGCGGAGGCGGTCGCTCCCCTCATCCGCGGCATCGCGGTACTGCGGGAACTGACGGAGGCGAACGGCACGCTGAGCCTGAGCGGCCTGGAACGGGCCACCGGTCTCGCCCGCTCCACGGTCGACCGCATCACGGCCACCCTCGCCCGCATGGGTTACGTCCGCTTCGACGGCCGGGACGTCCACCTGTCCCCCCGCCTGATGGAACTGGGCAACGCCTACCTGTCGGCCCTGCGCCTCCCCGCTCTGCTCTCCCCGTACGCGGACGCCCTGGCAGACGAACTGGACGAGTCGGTCTCCCTCGCGGTCGCCGACCAGGACGGCATCCGCTTCATCCACCAGGCGACCCGCCGCCGCGCGATGTCCCTCAGCTTCCGCATCGGCGACCTGCTCCCGGCCGAACGCACCGCCCCCGGACCGCTGTTCGCGACGGAGTGGACGGCCGCGGACTGGCAGCGCTGGCGGGATCGCAGGGCCGCGGACCCGAGGGACCTGTCCTTCACGGCCGTACCGCCACGGACCCACCGACCGGACACGCGCGACGACGACACCTTCGTCCGCCGCACGGAAGAGGCGTCCGCCCACGGCTGGTCCCTGGACGACCAGTTGATCGAGCCGGGGCTGGTGGCGATCTCGGTACCGGTCCGCGCCCCGGGAGCGGACCGCCGGATCGCCAGCGTGGCAAGCGTGGTCAGCCACACGAGCCGCCACACCGCACGCAACCTGCGCACCACCCTCCTCCCAAGGCTGCGGTCCACGGTCGAGGCGATGGAACGCGAACTGCGCGACACCCCGCCCCCCGAGCCCGGCCCGCCCCCCGCGGACCTGGCGCTCTGGACGGGCGCGTCCAAACAGCAACTGGGCCGTGAGTTCATCGAATCCCTGGCCCGGGGACTGACCGTCCTCACGGCCTTCGGCGAGGGCAGGGAGGAGCTGACCCTCACGGAGGTGGCCCGGGCGACGGGCCTGGCCCGTGCGACGGCCCGCCGGGCCCTGATCACCTACGAACACCTGGGCCTGGTGGCCCCGTCCGGCCGCACCTTCACACCGACCCCCCGGGTCCTCTCCCTCGGCTTCCCGCCCCTGTCCCGCACCACCCTGTCCGAGATCGCCCAGCCCCACCTGGCCGACCTGACGTCCCGCATCCACGAGTCGACGTCACTGGCGGTGCTGTCGGACTCCGGCGAGGAGATCCAGTACACGGCCCGGGTGACCACGGCCCGGGTGATGAGCGTGACCATCACGGTGGGCACACGCTTGCCGGCGTACGCGACGGCACCGGGCAGGGTCCTGCTGGCGGACACCCGTGACGAAGGGGCCCTGGCCTCGGTCCGCTCCCAGGGGTACGCCCTGGTGGACGAGGAGCTGGAAGAGGGCCTCCGCTCGGTCGCGGTCCCGATCCGCGACCGGTCGGGCCGGGTCGTGGCGGCCCTGAACACGGCACTGCACGCCAGCCGCCGCACCCCGAGGGAGTGCGTGACGGACCTCCTCCCGGAACTGACGGCGACGGCGACACGCATCCAGACGGACTTCCACGCGGCAGCGCGCTTCACCCACGTCCCGGCGTCCTGACTCCCCACCGCCCCGGCCCACACCTCTGACGCGACCCCCACACCCGCCCGACCCGCATCCGGTACGCTGACGCCTGTGGTCCTCCCAGACCACAGGCATGACGCTGCTTGCGTCCGATGCCACTGCCTTCGTAGCTCAGGGGATAGAGCACCGCTCTCCTAAAGCGGGTGTCGCAGGTTCGAATCCTGCCGGGGGCACCAGCCAAAAGGCCCCGGACCGATCATGGTCCGGGGCCTTTTGACGGCATCATTTGACGGCAGTCGCCTCTAGGCGGCCGGTCGGCGGCGCCTGAGCAGGCGGTCCATGTGGCTGATCGCCTCCCGTTGCGTGTCGTGCACGACGTGCGTGTACACGTCCATCGTGATGCTGATCTGACTGTGTCCGAGGATCTCCATGATGACTCGGGGCGCGACGCCGGCCGCCGTCAGCAGCGTGGCGCAGCCGTGCCGGGCATCGTGCAATCGGACCACCCGCAGCTCTGCGTCAGCGGCCACCCGCGTGAACGACCGGTAGACGTTCCGCGGCTCCACCGGCCGGCCGTTCCGTGTGGCGAAGACGTAGCCCTTCTCGTCCCACGCGATTCCGGTGCGCGCGAACGCTGCCCGTTGCCGCAGTCGGTGCCAGCGAAGCGGCGCGATGCACAGCGCGGGCATCGGAATCACTCGCCGACGGCGGCTCTTGGGGTCGTCGTCGTACAGCGTGCCGCGTCGGCGCTGCGTCTGCTGGCGTACGTGCAGCACCCGGTTGTCCAGGTCCCCACCCGACCAGCGCAGGCCCACCAGTTCACCGCGCCGTAGGCCCATGGCGATAGCCAGAACGAATGCGGCGTACAGCGGGTCTCGCCGTGCGGCCTCCAGGAACGTCAGCGTCTCTTCCAGGGTCCATGGACTGATGTCACGCTGCTTCACGCGGGGCGGTTCGACGAGCGATGCGACGTTCCGTGTGATGAGTTTCTCGCGCAGGGCCGCCGTGAGCGCGGTACGGAGCATGCGGTGCGCTTCCTTGGCGGTCGCGGCCGTAGTCGTGCTCTGCACGCGGGTGGTGAAGCGGCGCACGTCGGCGACGCTGAGCGACTCCAGCCGCTTGGTGCCCAGCAGAGGAACTAGGTAGCGGCGCACATGCATCTCGTACTTGTCGTACGTGCTCAGCTTGCGGCGCGGTTCGACGTACTGCGCCAGCCAGTACGGCAGCCACTCGGAGAGCTTCGCGGAGCGGGTAGGCGTCGGGATGCCCTGACGGGCGCGGCGCACCAGTTCCTGATGCTTCTCGTCGCACTCATCCCAGGTGTTGCCGTACACCGTCTTGCGAGCGCGGGTGCCGTCCGGCTGTGGAACGTACACACGGCCCTCGTAACGGCCGTCCTTTCGCTGCCTGATGCTCCCAGCACCGTTCGGGTTTCGCTTGCGCGCCATCAGGCGGCCTCCTCAAGACGGTTCTTCATGTACGTGGCCACCGCGTCCGCCGGGACGCGGCGCAAACGCCCTTCGGTGAAGCTCGGGAGCCGCTTGGACCGGATCAGGTCGTAGACCTTGAAACGGCTCATCCGCAGCGCGGTCATGACTTCGGGCACGGTCAGGGCCTGGTGGCTTGTGGGCAGGGGGGAGTTCATGTGGTGACTCCTCTGAGGTGGCCTGCGAACGGAGTTGCTTCCGGGACTTCTCAGGAGCCCGCGCCTGTCCGAGGTGTGGATTTCTGCGTCACAGCGTCACGTGCGTCAATCAGGCTTCTGACCTGCGGTTTCCGGTGACGCAGCGGGGTGAGCCCTGCGTCACCGATGACATGGGCGCTCGTCACCGGGTGACGCTGATGACGCAGGATTCACCGTCTGCGTCACCGCTTTCGCCGCAGGTCAGTGGCCATCTGACGGGCCCGTGGTGACGCAGTGACGCAGATCTTCCCTGCTTAGGAAAGAGAAAGGGGTGGTGTCTGTGGTCTTACGTCATCGCTCAGGGCTTTGAAGAACGGGCCGCTTCGCGGCACGACTTGGCAGGGCGGCTGTCGCCGCCGAAACGACAAGAGGAGCACCCCGGGCGAGGCATGCTCCTCTTGCCTGTCCGGGCGTACGGTCAGAATGCGGTCTGCTGCCAGGGCGGCGGGGGCGGGGCCTGGCGGCTGAGTTCGATGTAGCGGGCGGCGCTGGTGCGCCCCCAGTCGACCAGGACGCCACGGGCGGCCAGGGTGGGCTGGATGCGCCTCAGCCGGCCGGAGAGGACCTTGCCGGTGGTGGGCCAGCCCTTGGGCAAGGGGCGGCATTCCTCGCCGCTGTAGAGGGCGGTCAGAGCGTGCAGCCACTCCGCCGACGTCATCCGCTCTTCCGCGCCCGGGGTGAGTTCGGCGGCGTGCTTGAGGACCGTCTGCGCCAGGAGATCACCCTCGATCACGTCGTCGTTGAGATCGTCCAGGCTGGCCCGGTATGCCTCCAGCGTCCCGAAGCCGGTGGCGGTGTCGAGCTGCGCGCACAGATGGGCGAAGTCGGCCATGCGCAGATCGGTCGGGGTCTCGGCCTGTACCGCACGGACCTTGACGGTCAGGTCGAGCAGGGAGCCGAGGACGACGGGCAGGATCTCGGCGTACTCCGCCCACAGCTCCGCTTCGGTGCGCCGCACCCGGGGGCGTTCCAGGCGCAGGGTGAGGAGCCGTTCGGCGAGGTCAGGGCGGATGACACCGACGTCGATGCCGGTCAGCAGCATCGGGCGGCGGTAGCGGGAGCGGACGACGTCGCCGTCGGTGAACAGCGCGCGCTTGATGCTCTCAGCCCCGGTGATGATGCAGCACATGAGGTCGGACAGGTCCGGAGGCAGGTGAGAGAGGTTGTCCAGGGCGGTGATCCATCCGGCCGCGACCGCCGTGATCATGTTCTCTTCGTCCTTGGGCGCCCTGCGCAGGTCGCCGGTCATGCCCTCGATGATCCGCACGAGCATCCGCCCGGCGGGCGACTTGCCGGCGCCCTGAGGACCGGTGAGGAACGGGGCCGGTACGGGTGCGGACGGCTCCAGGCAGCCGATGAGCCACGCGATGGCGAGGGCTTCGGTCTTGGCGTCGGCGAAGTTGCACAGCCGCATCAGCAGGTCGATGCCCTTGCCGTTGGTGTCCTTGGCGGGCAGGGGGAGTTCCCCGGTGAGCTGGGTGCGCCGCCAGCACACCTCCTCGGGGTCGGGGACGCGGATGTCCCAGCCGGTGGGGTGGATACGGACGGATTGGCCGTCGTCGCGGCCGAGGTCGAGCCAGGTAGCTCCGTCGAATCCGGGGGCCACGCGGATGTGGGTGGGCGGTACCTGCTCGGTGAGGGCGAGTGCCTCGATCAAGGCTCGCTGCGCTCGCTGTCCGACCGGCTTTCCGTCAGCGAGGATCATTGCCATCCCAGCCGCCGCATCGCAGCCCGGCCACACGGGACCGGCCCTGCCCCATGCCCGCCATGCGCCCGAGTGGCCCCAGAAGACTTCAAAGACACCAGCACTCCCATGCCCGGGGGAGAGGCGGAAGCTCGGGAGAACACCACATTTGACGCATCGAACGTCTGCATTCCCGGCCTCCTGAACTGCGGTAGCAGTCTGATGCCGAGATCAGAGGTGCCGCGCACAGCGCGGCGGCGCCGGCCGGACGCCGCCGCGCTTGCCCCTCAATGTCTACGCCACCGGGGCCGCACGTCGTCGCCCGCCCGCGCCCACGAGGGGGCGAAAGACCCGCCGGGGGTGGGGACGGACGGCTCCACGGCTTTACCCACACTCCCCGATCCGGGACCCGCGTCGAGCAAGACCAGGGGGCCACTCGGACACATTGCGGGCAGCGGACAAGCCTGCCCGAGTAGCCAGTGAGCGTACGGCCCCCTGATCATGCACGACCCCAAACCCGGGCAGGACACCGGCCAAAGCCGTTACGCCGACCTGATCTCTCATCAACCGAAACGGTGATCTCGGCGATCCGTTCGGCCGTGCCTGCCTGGCAGGGCGCCAAAGCCGACTTGAGGATGCTAGTGGCCGATCACCTACAGCCGCGCATAGCCCGGCAGCCGTACCCGGCCAGCTTTGACTATCAGACGCTGCAGCCCAGTCAGGAGATGCGCATGCACACCACCCGAGACGAGTGCACCCAAATTCGCGAGCGACGTAGGAATCAGAAGTCGAAGCGGGGACGTCCCTTGCGGCGCACATGGGTGGTGGGGGCCCTGGCGGCACTGTGCACCGCACTGATGCCCAGCGTTGCCCCGCATGCATCGGCAGACGGGCATTCAGGCCGGCAGCGCGACACCGCCTACGTGGCCAACGCCGGTGACGACACCGTGTCGGTGATCAGTTCCACTACCAATCAGGTGATCGCCACCGTCGGCGTTGGCGACAGCCCGTTCGGGGTGGCGGTAGACCCGCCCCGGGCCCGCGCCTACGTGACCAACGCCGTCGACGGCACCGTGTCGGTGATCAACACCAGAACCAACCGAGTGGTCGGACCGCCCATCACCGTCGGCGGTGGCCCGTCGGCGGCGGCGGTGGACTCATCCCGTGCCCGCGCCTACGTGGTCAACGGCAACGACGGCACCGTGTCGGTGATCAACACCAGAACCAACCGGGTGATCGCTACCATCCCCGTCGGCACCAACCCCGGGGCGGTGGCGGTGGACCCGTCCAGTGCCCGCGCCTACGTCACCAACGAGCCGGACAACACCGTGTCGGTGATCGACACCAGCACCAACACGGTGATCGCTACCATCCCCGTCGGCACCGACCCGGCCGGGGTGGCGGTGGACCCGTCCATTGACCGCGCCTACGTCACGAACTTCACCGACGGCACCGTGTCGGTGATCGACACCACCAACAACACGGAGATCCTGCCCCGTATCCCCGTCGGCGGCGGCCCGCTCGGGGTGGCGGTGGACCCGTCCATTGACCGCGCCTACGTCACGAACTTCACCGACGGCACCGTGTCGGTGATCGACACCACCAACAACACGGAGATCCTGCCCCGCGTCACCGTCGGCGACGGCCCGCGCGGGGTGGCGGTGGATCCGCCCCGTGACCGCGCCTACGTGACCAACTTCCTCAGCCCGAACACCGTTTCGGTGATCGACACCAGTACCAACCAGGTGATCGCCACCACCACCGTCGGCAACAACCCGTTCGGCGTCGCTGCCTTCTAACAGCCGCTAGAGCTACGGATCAGAGGGTAGCCCTGCCCTTCCCGTGCCCGTTGTGTTCACTCCAATGGCTGCGTGACAACACCGACGTACGCCGACGGGCGCGCGTGGACCGTCAGCGCAGGTAAGCGCCACGGCAGCCCTAGACAGAGCGTCCACCCATCTTGCTTCGGGACAAAAAGGTCGCCATTGAAGCGGGCTAAGGGAAAGTGACGGCAGCCTTTGACGGCAACACCAGCGCACGTTGCCGTACTGGGAGGACCATCCGCACACCATTCGCAGGGGACGGGCAAGCCTTACCACTGCCCAGCGGAACGCCCGGATGATCTCCTAAAGCGGGTGTCGCAGGTTCGAATCCTGCCGGGGGCACCAGCCAAAAGGCCCCGGACCGATCATGGTCCGGGGCCTTTGACATCTACTTCTGACATCAACGCGGGCGGTCACTCGCGGATGCGGCGTCTCCTGAGCAGGCGGTCCATGTGGCTCATGGCTTCGCGCTGCGTGTCCTGGACGACGTGGGTGTAGGCGTCCATCGTGATGCTGATCTGGCTGTGCCCGAGGATCTCCATCTCCACGCGGGGCGCGACTCCGGCCGCCGTGAGGAGGGTGGCCGTCCCGTGGCGAGCGTCGTGCAGCCGGATCACGCGGAGGCCGGCGGACTCGGCGACGCGGGTGAAGGAGCGGTACAGGTTGCGCGGCTCGACGGGGCGGCCGGTTCGGGTGGCGAACACGTTGTCCGACTCCTGCCACCTCTCCCCCGCTTTGGCGCGAGCGTTCGTCTGCCGTAGGCAGTGCCAGCGCAGGGGCGCGATGCAGAGGGCGGGCAGAGGGACTGCGCGACGACGGCGGCTCTTGGGGTCGTCGTCGTACAGGACGCCACGGCGGCGCTGGACCTGGTGGCGGACGTACAGGACACGGTTGTCAAGCCCCGGCTGCGCTCCGCTCCGCCGGGCGCGCTTCCCGGCTCCGCTCCGGGCGCCGCTCCTGCCTTCGGCCCGCTCCGCCCGGGCTGCGCCGACGTGCGCCCACATGTGAAACAGGCCGGGTCATGAGTCGAGACCGCAGAGCGCGGCAACACTCAAGGCATGCCTCCGGCGGGGGCGCTCAGGCTCCGAGATGGCGGGGGCGCCGCTTGCGAGTGCCCCCGCCGGAGTAGTGGCGTGCGCGGGGAGCTCCCATCCCGTCTGCCATCGACCCAGGCAGAGCCGAGCAGACGCGGCCCCTGTCGTCCAGGTCGTTCGTACAGTGGCGCGCTCCGCCTGGACGCCAGGAACCACGCCCGCTCCACGGTGTGTGGGTCGACGGCAGACGGGATGGGAGCTGGGGTGAGCGGTGGGCAAGGAGGGGGTGGCCAGGTAACCGGCCTGGTCACAGCGCCACGAAGATCAGCCGATACGCTCCCGGTCATGACGGCATCTCCGACGGGCTCCGAGGCAGTCCGCCCGACTGCACTGGGTGGCGTCTCCTTGGCCTCGCTGGGTGTCTTCCTCCTTACCTGGGCGCTCTGCTGGGTGAACGCGTACGTCGTTAATGACGACCTGCCGAACACCTGCGGCGACTTGCGTCGGCAGAGCTTTCCGCCGGAGGTGGCATGCGCGTCAGCGGACGGCACGCTCACGGGTGCGAACGCTGGCTGGGTCGAGGCCCTGTTCTTCGCCTCGCTCGTGGTGTTCGTGCTGCTCGCGAGCATGGTGCTGGCGCTCGCGTCCGTCCGCAGGAAGTGACGCGTACGGCCCAGATCCCGTGCCCCAGCCGTGCCCGATCGAGCGGGGAACACCGGGGAGCGTCGGGCACTCACGGCCTGTTCTCGCAGGCCAAAGGAACTTTCCCTGCGGCCGGGGCAAGGTCGACGACCCCCCTCATGAGGACCTGAGGTCAGTTGTAGACGTTGAATTCGGCGACTGACCACCAACTACGCGCAACATTGCCGGTATTGACGACCTTGATGTAGCGAGCTGTTTGCGTCGGGAAGGAGATCAGGTGGACTCGCTGGCCGTCCGCTACGGAAGAGACCTTGGTCCAGTCGGTTCCATCCGTGGACACGTGTACGTCTGCGCTCCGCGCGTAGTCGCTTACGCTGGCGCCGACATCCAGCACGATCTTGTCGAAGGTCTGCGTCTGCGCCATGTCCACTTGGATCCAGAGACCGTCGTACTGCCCTGTCCCGGAGCTGTATCGAGTGTCGGAATTACCGTCGAGCATGTTTCCGGGTGCATCCCACTGGCTTGCATCCGAGGCCGTTGCGGTCCAGCCTGTGCGTGGCAGCGCGGGGCCCAGGTCGATGACGTCGAACGATGCTCCGCCTGCGTCCGCTCCGCCGGCTCCCTTCACGGAGACCTTGACCTTCCCCGCCGGCATCCCCTTGGGAACGTAGGCGGTGATGCTCGTGTCCGACCAGGTGTCTATTTCGGCATAGCTCGATCCGAAGTAGACCGTACCCAGCCCCTGTGAGTCACCGAAACCAGAACCGCGGATCGTGAACTTGGAGCGCGGCGTGCCTCGTTCCGGCTTCAGATCGCCGAAGGCCGGCGAGGGGAGGCTCGACAGCTTCCTGGTGGTGAACATCGCCGAGGTGCCGGCCGGCAGCGTATAGGTGTACGAACCGTCGTCGGACGTCTTGAAGCTCTTGCTGTCGGTGGTCCCGTTGAAGACCGCGGTGACCTGCTCCCCCTTCTTGCTGGTCCAGGTCTTCAGTCGGAGGCCGTTCGATACCGCTGTCGGAGCCGTGATCGAGCCGGTTCCGCGTGCGGACCCGTACACCTCGATGTCGCCGATGGCCCACCAGAATCCGGATGCCGCAGTACTGACGATGCGAATGTACTGCGCCGTTCGGGTCGGCAGTGCGACGGCTATCTTCCCGATGGCCCCGCTGCCGCTCGCGATCGCGCTGCCCCAGTCGACACCGTCGTCGGAAACGTAGATCTGGTACTTCGTGACGTAGTCGAACGAGTTGTTCACGCCGGTGTCGAAGACGATCTTGTTGAAGCTCGTGGGGCTCCCCAGGTTGATTTGGAACCAGTCGCCGCTCGTCGTCCCGTGCCCGAGGCTCCACCTGGTGTCGATGTCGCCGTCGATCGCGTTGGCCGCCACACCCCAGTCCGGCTGTGCGGAAGCCGTGGCGGTCCACTTGCCGCGGCTCAGTGCCCTTCCTGTCGTCCGGACGGAAGCTCCGATCGGCAGGGAGTAGGTGACCAGCTTGTCTCCGGTGCGAACGGTGTTCTGGTGGGGCAGCAGTGCCGGGTCGTACGTGACGGTGACCGGACCGGACGCCGACGTGAACGTGAAGTCGTGTGTCGGGTCCGAGACCTTGGCTGCCGCGGGGGTGTGGCCGCTCCGCGAGGGTCCGGAGTACGTGAAGGTGACGGCGTCGCCGGCGTTCAGGATGTAGTCGAACGAGTGCGTCCCGTCCGCGACACTGAAGGTCCTCGCCGTCTTTCCCGAGTTGTGTGCGATCAGGACCTTCGATCCGTCCGGGTTCCGGAACGCGACGTTTTCTATGCTGCCTTCCCCGAAGGTGTTCGAGTAGATCCGGCGCGCTCCGGGCTTGACGAACCTGCTGGCGTGGGCGAGGGCGTGGTAGTCCACGTTGTAGGACACCCGCCCGCCGTCCGGATCGATGGTGAGCAGGCCCCGAAGCATGGGTATGCCGGCCGTGTCGCTGTTGAGTGGGCCCCGGTCGGGGTCGAGTGCAATGTTCCACAGCATCACCCCGTTCGCCCAGTTGCGCGTCCCGTTGATGATCCACGTACCCAGTGCTTCGCTGAACGCCGTCTGGTTGCTGTCCTGCCACACGCCTCCGGTGGCTTCCGTGATGAAGGTTTCCTTGCTCGGGTAGTCGTTGTGGACCACCGTCTGGTAGGTCGGGTTGCCGCTGTAGATGTGCCATCCGGTTCCCGCGGTGTACTTGGAGGCTGCGGGGTCGCTGAAGATCGTCTCCGGGTACGAGGGCACGTCCCAGTTGTGGTCCCAAGCCAGGATCTTCGTGGAGATTCCGTTGGCTTCGAACGCCTTGCCGATCTTATTGATCAGCTCGGCTTCCTGGTACGCGGACAGGAACATTCCGGGCCAGGTCGGAGTACCCATGGGTTCGTTCTGCGGGGAGATGTAGGAGATGGGCACGCCGGCTTCGCCATAGGCCCGCACGAACTTGACGAAGTAGTCGGCGAGCGCGGAGACGTACTCGCTCTTGAGGGTGCCTCCGATCATGGAGTCGGAGGTCTTCATCCAGCCTGGTGGGCTCCACGGGTTGGCCATGACCTTGAGGGACGGGTTGAGTGACAGGGCCTGCCGCAGGGCCGGAATGATGTACGGAACGTCATGCTTGACGGAGAAGTTGGACAGCGTCGGGTCTGTCTGGCCGGCGGGCATGTCGTCGTAGGAGTAGCTTCCGGACGCGTTGAAGTCCGTAGCGCCCATCGGAGAGCGGAGCAGGCTGAGGCCGATTCCCTTCGAGGGATCGAAAAGCTTCCTCATGAGCTTGGTCCGCTCGGCAGAGGACAGCTTGTCGATGAGCCAGGCGGAGGAGTCGGTCATGGCCGCGCCGAAGCCGTGGACCTTCTGGTATTCGACGCTGTCGTCGATCCTGATCGTCAGCGGATTGGTCGTCCTCCTCGCCTTGAACAGCACATCGTCCTGGTCGGCGACCCACTTGTCGGCCGATACGTCCGTCAGCCACACACGCACGGAGTTGTCACGTGTGGCCTGCTTCAGCGGCGGGGCGGCGACGGCATTCCGGGAAACCTGGCTCCACGCGGCGGCGACACCGACCGCGGTGGCCAGGAACCGGCGACGTCCGAGACCATACGATTTCATGGAAGATCCTCCTTCGGACCAGCTTGTTCAGTACTTGGGGGAGGGGTGGGACACGGTGCCGAGGTGGGGGATCGACCGATTGGAGTCGGCGCTACGGCGACGTCGGCGCCGATTCCGCGGCGCTGGTGCTCGGTTCCTTGATCATGAGCGGGTGCAGTTCCCAGGCGTCGACCGCGAAGCCGAGGCGAGTCCCCGGCGCGGTGCGGGCCTGTAGTCGCCATGGGCTCTGCCCTGTGGGGTAGAAGCGCAGGGTGAGGACCTGACCGGTGGTGGTCAGAAAAATCTCGACGATGGAGTGGTCGACGACCACGCGCAGATCGACGGGTCGGTCTGCCGGGCAGGGCATCCGGTGGGAGCCGCCGCGGGCCCGGCTGTCCAGTGACGCGTGGTCACGGTCGACGACCAGGTCGCCCGCATCGACGTCGAGACGGATGTCGAGGTACTCGGCGCCGTCCGGGGTGGTGACCAGCCGCAGAGCGGCGTTCCCGGTCGGCTCCAGGCAGACCGTCAGGTCGAAGGCGCGGCCCACCGTGCCCAGGTCCACCGGCTGTGGGCCGTCCGTCGCGCCTGCGGAGTGGAGGGTGTGCCGACCGCGCAGGCCGAGCAGTTCGGCGGCGGGCCGCTGGCGCAGTGTGCCGTCGTCGTGGACATGGACCTCGCGGGGCAGCGTGAGGACGCCGGCCCATCCGTCCGCGACGGCCCAGGTCTCGTCGCGCGCTTCCCACGCCCAGTTCCACAGCAGCCACCGGTCGCCCGGTGCGTGCAGCAGGGCCGGTGCGTAGCAGTCTGGGCCGTGGTCGGCGGGGACCGCCGGGCCGGCTGCGAAGTGGCCCTCGTGCTCCTCGCCGATCAGGGCCGCGACGCTCAGCGGGCCGGTGGGTTCGGTCCATGTACCGAAGATGAGGGCGCCGTGCCCGTCGGCCGCCGGAAGGTACTGGGGGCACTCCCAGCCCTCGCCGGAATGCAGTGCGGTGCCGCCTACGGGCTCCGGGTGACGGGCCGCGAAGGGCCCCCGGCACGTCCACGTCTCCAGATCCGGCGAGTCGTACAGGAGGGCGGCGGCGCGGCCGTCCGCGAGGGCGGCGCCGACCAGCATCCGCCAGAGGTCGCCGTCCTGCCAGACATACGGGTCGCGGTACATGGCGCAGCCCTCGGGCAGCTCGGGGATGAGCAGTTCGCCCCGCGGGGTGAAGGTGCGGCCGCCGTCGTGTGAGACGGCGGTGGTGACCGGCTGGTGCTGGAAGGAGCGGTCCTCGCGGTGCGCGGAGTAGAAAGCGACCAGCCGTTCGCCGTCGGAGACGGCGTTGCCCGAGAAACATCCGTCGGCGTCCGGGCCACCTGGGGTCGGGGAGAGGGCGACCGGCAGTGGCTCCCAGGTCAGCAGGTCGGGGCTGCGGAAGTGGCCCCAGTGCAGGTTCGCGTGGGTCGCTCCGTACGGGTTGTACTGGTAGCAGACGTGGTAGTGGCCGTCGTGGAAGACCAGTCCGTTGGGGTCGTTGATCCAGTTGTGGGGCGGGCGCAGGTGCGCCACGGGGCGGTGCGGATCGCGGGGTGTGGTGGACACACGCGTGCCTTTCGGTATGTCTTGGTCCCGCCCCGCCGGCCCTCGATTCGGCGGGGCGGCTGGGCCGGCGGGGCGGGGGTCTTCGAGCCCGCGTACGGCCTTGTGGTCCGGATGCGGTCAGGTCCGGATGCGGTCAGGTCCGGATGCGGTCAGGTCCGGATGCGGTCAGGTCCGGATGGGGTCGGGGCCGGTTGCGGTCAGCCTCGGATGCGGAATCCAGCGCTCAGCTGCTGCTCCCGTCGGGAGCTGGGCCCGACCCGGAGTGCGAACTCGCCCGGTTCGACCACGCGGCGGTTGTCGGCCGTGACGAGTGAGCACTGCGCGGCAGGGATGCTGACGTCGGCGTCCAGGCTTTCTCCGGGAGCGATTTCGACCTGGGTGAACGCCTTCAGCTCCTGCTCGGCCCAGGTGACGCTGGTGGTCAGGTCGCTGATGTACGCCTGGACCGTCTCCAGGGCGGGACGGCTGCCGCTGTTGGTGAGTCGTACCGTCGCGTGGACTGTGCCGTCGGCGGGGACGTCCGGGTCGTGCACGACGAGGTCGGAGTAGGTGACGGTGGTGTAGGTGAGGCCCTCGCCGAACGCGAACAGGGGGTCCTGGGTGAGGTCGGCGTAGCGGTTCCCGTGCTGGCCCCGCACCTGGTTGTAGAAGACCGGCTGCTGCCCGACGTGCCGTGCGAAGGAGACGGGCAGCCGGCCGCTGGGTTCGATGAGTCCGAGGAGCAGTTCGGCGACGGCGCGGCCACCGCGCATGCCCGGGTTGAACGCCTCGATGAGCGCGGCCGCGTTCAGTGCCGAGTCCGGGAGGGTGCTCGGCTTGGACTGGGCGAGTACGACGATCATGGGTGTGCCGGTGGCGGCGACCGCGTCCAGCAGTGCGATCTGGCCTCCCTGGAGGTCGAGCGTGGCCGTGGAGCGCACCTCTCCGGTGAGGGCGATGGTGTCCCCCACGACCACGACGGCGTAGTCGGCGGCCTCGGCGGCGGCGACGGCCTCCGCAAGTTGCGCCTGGTCGACGGGGGCGGGGGTGAAGACGTCCGGCTGCGGTTGGCCGTCCGGGCCGAGGGACCACCCGGCGTCCCGGACGGGGCTTGCGATGTCGGCTCCGCGTGCGTACGCGATGGTCCACTCGGCGGGCGCGACGGCGCGAAGGCCGTCGAGCACCGTCTCCACCGACTCCCGTGGATGGCCTTCGGGCATCCACGGGACCTGGCCGGTGGCGCCCGCCCAGTCGCCGAGCATGGCTTCCGTGCTGTCGGCGTTGGGGCCGATCACCGCGATCGTCCGCGGAGTACCCCCGCTCACTGCGCGGCCGGTTCCGTCCGAGGTCAGCCCGCCTTCCAGGGGCAGGATTCCTTCGTTACGCAGCAGCACCAGGGAGCGGCGGGCGGTCTCCAGGTTGAGGTCGGCGTGGGCACGGCAGCCGATCACCTGGGCCTGCCGCTCGGGATCGGGGGTGCGCGGGTCCTCGAAGAGCCCGAGTTCGAACTTCAGCCGCAGCACCCGCCGTACCGCGTCATCGATCTGCTTCTCCTCGACCAGGCCGCGGGCGACCGCCTCCTGCGCGCCCTCGAAGAAGGCGGGGGTGGCCATGACGAGGTCGTTCCCGGAGTTGACGGCGACCGCCGCCGCCTCGGCGTAGTCGGCGCAGGTCCGCTGGTCGTAGACCATCCGGCCGACGTTGTCCCAGTCGGTCACCAGCGTGCCGGTGAATCCCCACTCGCCCTTGAGCACACCGTTGATCAGCCACTCGTTCGCGGTGATGGGCACCCCGTCGATCGACTGGTACCCGAGCATGAACGCGCGGCAGCCGGCCCGGACCGCCTGCTCGAACGGCGGCAGGAACCACGAGCGCAGCTTGCGCGGGCTGAGATCGGCCTCGCTCGCGTCACGCCCGCCGAGGGTCTCGGAGTAGCCCGCGAAGTGCTTGGCGTACGCCAGCACGGCGGTCGGGTCGCCGAGGCCCTCGCCCTGATAGCCGCGCACCATCGCCGCCCCGAGTTCACCGATCAGGAACGGGTCCTCGCCGAACGTCTCGTTGATCCGGCCCCAGCGCAGGTCCCGGGTGATGCACAGCACCGGGGAGAACGTCCCGTGGATTCCGGTCGCCGCGATCTCGGTCGCGGCCGCGCGGGCCACCCGGTGGAGCAGGGCCGGATCCCAGGCACAGGCCATGGCCAGCTGGGTCGGAAAGATCGTCGCCCCGGGCCAAAACGAGTGACCGTGGATGCCGTCGTCGGCGGTCAGCAGCGGAATGCCGAGCCGCGTCCGCCGGGCCAGTTCCATGGCCTGCGGCATCAGGTCGGGTGACACGTGCAGGACCGATCCGGCCAGCTTGGCCGACACGATGTCCGCCAGGTCCCCGTGTTGCGCGTCGAGCATCAGCAACTGCCCGACCTTCTCCGGCAGAGTCATCCGTGACAGCAGGTCTTCGGTTCTCGCTTCCACGGTCGCTTCCGGGTCCAGGTACACGGTGGTGCGGACCGGCTGTCCCACGTTTAACTCCCAGTGATGAGTGGTGAGGGGCGGAGAGTCGATGTCCGGCGGCGTACGCCGGCTTCACTTCAGGCCGGTGGTGGCGATACCGGCCACGAACTGGCGCTGGAAGAAGAGGAAGACGAGCATCACCGGCAGCAGGACGACCACCGCGCCGGCGAGCAGGATGCCGAAGCGGGTGAAGGACTGTCCGCTGCTGGCCAGGGCGAGGCCGACGGGAAGGGTGTACTGGCTCTCGTTCTGGGCCACGACCAGGGGCCACAGGAAGTTGTTCCAGGAGCCGAGGAAGGTGATGATCCCGAGGGTGGCCAGGGCCGGCTTGGTCAGCGGCAGGATGATCTTCCAGAAGATGGCCAGTTCGCGGCAGCCGTCGACGCGGGCGGCGTCGATCAGCTCGTCGGGCAGGGTGGAGATGAACTGCCGCATCAGGAACACCCCGAAGGGGCCGGCGAGGAACGGCAGGATCAGCCCCAACAGGGAGCCGGTCAGCTGCATGTTGGCCACCAGCACGTACAGCGGTACGAAGGTGACCAGGCCGGGGATCATGAGCGTCCCCATGACCAGCAGGAAGACGGCGCGCTGCCCGCGGAACTCCAGCTTGGCCAGGGCGTATCCGAGCATCGAGCAGAAGATCAGGTTGCCCGCGGTGACGGCCAGGGCCACGCTCACGGAGTTGGCGAACATGCTCGTGAAGTCGAGCGAGTTGAACAGTTCACCGTAGTTGGCCGTCGTGGGCGCCGTGGGTATCAGGACCGGTGGCACTCTGCGGATGTCCGCCTCGGGCTTGAAGGAGCCGGAGAACATCCACAGGAACGGCGCGATCATGAGCAGCAGGGCGCCGCCGAGCGGCAGGTACAGCCAGGGCTGACCCCAGGTCCGGCGGATGCGGCGACGCCTCAGTACGCGGTCCGTGTCCGGGTGTGGCGTGGGGAGAGTGGAGAGGGTGCTCATGGGTCGTCAGTCCTTGTCTCGCAGCACGCGGAACTGCAGCACGGTCAGCACCACGATGAGGACGAAAATGACGTAGCTGGCGGCCGACGCCATCTCGTAATTGCCGTTGCCGAACTGCTTGTAGGCGTACAACGTGGCCGACAGGGTGGAGTCCAGCGGTCCGCCGTCGGTCATCACGAACGGCTCGTCGAAGAACTGCAGATAGCCGATGCCCGTGGTCACGGCGGTCAGCAGCAGGGCCGGACGCAGGAGCGGGAAGGTGACCCGCCAGAACCGCTGCCAGGCCCCGGCGCCGTCGAGTTCGGCGGCCTCCATCAGGGACTGGGGAACGGACTGCAGACCTGCCAGCATGATGATCATGACGGTGCCGAGGTTGCGCCACACCGCCATCACGATCATGACGGGAAGAGCGAAGCGGGTGTCCGCCAGCCAGGCCGGTCCGTCGATCCCGAACCAGCCCAGGACGAGGTTCACCAGGCCCGCGCGAGGTTCGAGGAGCGTCTTCCACACCACGGCGACGGCCACGATGCTGGTGATCACCGGCAGGTAGAAGCCGACCCGGAAGACGGCCCGGAAGCGCCGGATACCGCGGTCGAGGGCGACCGCCGCGGCGAGCCCGGCGGCCAGCGTCAGCGGCAGGGCCACCAGGACGAACACGGCCGTGTTGCGCAGGGCCGTGAAGAACTGCTCGTCCTGGAAGAGCCGCACGTAGTTGTCGAGGCCGATGAACGACACGTTCAGGGGTGTGCGCAGGTCGGCGCTGCTGGTGTCGGTCAGACTCATCAGCAGCGACCAGACCAACGGCAGCAGCATGAAGGTCGCGAACAGTGCGAGGAAGGGCGCGGCGAGGATCCAGGCGGCCCGGGCCTGCCTGCCGCGTGCCAGGACCCGAAGCGCGAATCCCCGGCGTGCGGCACGCCGCTCCGGCCCCGCGGTGCTCTGCTGGTCGGTGTCGCCCCGCCCGGGGAGCGTTTTCGTGGACATGGATGTCATCCGTCCGTACGAGGGCTGCTCATGGCGGTGGTGCTCAGCGGCCGGTGCCGATGCTGGTGGTCTTGGACTGCAGTGCCTTCTGCACCTCGGCGACGGTGGCCTTGCCGAGGGCCAGCTTCTCCAGTTCGGAGTCGATGGCGTCGGCGATCTGCTGCCAGGTCGTGATGGCGGGCGGCGCCTTGCTGACCTTGAGCTGCTCGTCGAACGGCTTCATGTTCTCGTCCGCGCTCAGGTTCCCGTCCGTCCACGCCTGGGGCGAGGCAGGCAGGCCGCCGGTGGCCTTGGCATAGGTCGCGAGGTTGGCGGGCTCGGTCAGGAACCGGGCGAACTTCCATGCCGCGTCGGGGTTCTCGGCCTCCTTGAACACCGCCAGGTCGGTGCCGCCGGCGAACCCGGCGGGCTGCTCGGAGTAGGGCACCGGCATGGTCTTCCACTTGCCGTCCAGTTCCGGGGCGTCCTTGTGGAAGCTGGCACCGGCCCACGCTGCCTCCTGATAGGTGGCGATCAGCCCGTCCCGGAAGCCCTGCACGTTGTCAGACCTGTCGGTCGGCGCCAGGCCCCCCTTCGGGACGCTTGCCCAGTACTCCAGCGCCTTGGCGACCTCGGGCGTATCGAAGGTGAACTTCTTGGTCTTGGCGTCGTAGATGTCACCGCCCTGCTGCCAGACCATCGGCACCCAGAAAATCCAGGAGTTGAAGCCCATCAGCAGCCCGGTGGCATGGCGCAGCTTGGGGTTCTGCTTCCCGGCGGTGGCCTGGATGGCCTTGAGGTCCTTCAGGTACCCCTCCCGGTCGCCGGCCAGGGCGCCCTTGATACCGGCCTTCTCGGTGAGGTCGGTCCGGTAGTAGACCACCGTGGTGTCGGCGGTGAACGGGACGCCGTAGGAGGTGTTCTTGTACTTGGTGGTGTCCCACTGGCCGGGGTAGAAGTCCGACGACTTGATCGACGCCGGGGTGGCCTGGAAGCCGTTCATGGCGGCCATCTCGGGCATCCAGGTGCTCCCGATCATGGACATGTCCGGCGTGTTGCCGCCGGCTATCGCGGTGGTCAGCTTGTCGTGGGCGCCGTCCCACGGGACCGCGGTGATCTTGACGTCGGCGTCCGGGTTCTTTTGCTCGAACTTCTTGGCCAGTTCCTTCAGGGCGGGTTCGATGTCGCCCAGGTTCCACATGACCACCGTCCCCTTGGCCTTGCCCGCGCCGATCTGGGCGGGCGCGTCCTTGCCGGGGGCGGAATCCTCGCTCCGGCCACAGCCGGTGGCCACCAGGGCCGCCGTGACGGTGACGCACAGGGTCTGGACGGTTCTGACAGAGTGCCGGGTTGTTATGCGCATGGTGCGGCTCCTAGCCGTTGAGCGATACGGAGGCGGGGGGGGGCGGCGAAGGGTGGGAGCGGGCGGACGCCCGGATGGATCACCACATGAGTGGAGACCGTCTGCGTTGGCAGCGGCATCGGCGGTCAACCGCAGGTGGCAGCTGGAGCATCGACGCGGAGTGGTAGCGGCCCGGGCGGGTGTGCCAGGCGCACCGTTCGGTGTCCGGATCGGGCACGCACGGGTGGAGAGGTGCAGCTGGACGGTGCCGCGTGAACGCAGGCGCAGCCGCAAGGGGTTGTGGGGAAGCGAGGGCCGAGTGGTTCGCCGAGGTTTCAGGGAGACGGGGGCGGTGCGTCGCCGGCAACGCACCGCCCGGCTGCGAAGCGCCATCACGTGCGCATCGCGATGACTTAGCGTCAGTTCGCGCTTGGCTCTAACGTCGAGCCACGGACCACGAGGCTGGTGGGAATGATGCGCGCGGAGGCGGCCTGCGGCGATCTGCGCACGTGGTCGAGCAGCAGACGGGCCGCTGCCTCGCCCATCTCCCGCATCGGCTGGCGGATGGTGGTCAATGCCGGATAGGTGTACGACGCCAGCTCGATGTCATCGAACCCCACCACGGCGACATCCTGCGGAATCCGAAGGCCGGCCTCGTGCAAGGCGGCGAGCACGCCGGCCGCCGAGGGGTCGTTGTGCCCGAAGACCGCGTCGAACTCCGCCCCGTCCGCGAGAGCCTGCGCGATTGCGCTCCGGCTGCTCTCGAACAGGAAGTCGCCGCGGATGATGCGGCGTTGGTCGAGCTCGATCCCGGCCTGCGCATAGACGTCGACGAAGCCGCCCAGCCGTTCCTGAGTGCAGCCGTACTCCTCGGGACCGGTCACCACCAGCGGGCGACGGCGGCCGAGGTCCAGCAGGTGGCGCGCCGCCTGCTCACCGCCCTCCCGATTGGTGGTGGCCACGTAAGGGAACCCCGGCCGCTGGAAACGGTCGTCGATCAGCACCACCGGAAGTCCGGCTTCATGCAGTTCCGTGATGGCCGCCAGAGCACCCTCGGGCTCTATCACCAGCAGACCGTCGAACGACTTGGCAGCAACCTGCAGACCCAGCCTGCGCAGCGACTCCTCACCGCGGTTCACGGTCAGCATGCGCAGTCCGAAGCCCTCGGTCTCCAGCGTCTCGACGACCGCCTGCACGATGCCGGCCCAGGCCCAGGCCATGTCAGGGACCAGCATGCCGATCATCTGCGTCGTACCGCGTGCGAGCCCCACTGCCCCGGCGCTCGGCACATAGCCGAGCTCCGAGATCGCCTGGCGGACCTTCAGGACGGTGTTCTCGTTGATCTCACCCTTGGCGTTCAGCACCCGCGAGACCGTCGTCTTGCTGACCCCGGCATGTGCGGCGACGTCAGCGATGGTGACTCCCATGTCACCTCCCCTCCCTTCATCCAGACGCGGAAGACGTCCTCCCGCACCGAAGGGCCGATCGTACAAAGACTCGTGGAACCGGTACCGGAATCGATCCCGAAACCGGTTCCGGTACCGGTTCCGGAAGTCAAGCACCGAGGGGGCCAAGCGGTCAACACACCGGAAACAACTCGTTCACGAATCTCGACGAGCGACGGAATCCCGCGAAGGTGCGCCACCCGGCCCGACCTGCGCGAACGCCGACCCCAGCCCACCGTGACCGAACCCGTCTACGCAGGTCACGCCCCCCGGCGGCGCCCTGATGGGCGGCGGCCCGTACCGAACCAATTGCGCCCGCACCATTGACGCACTGGCCGGATTGCGCTTCATAATCGGTCACTCGCTGTCATCGATGACACAAGTCAACGATGACACCCCTGGGCGGCATGGCTGTCAGCGCCGGCCCGGGGCCTCACTTTTCGGCCCGTCCGCGCCAGGGCCGCAGTCACCGCTGCGCGGACGGCCGCGGGACAAGGAGACACCATGAGCTCTGTACGCGTATCCCGGCATGCCCGCATGCGGTTGATGGCGGCGGTGGCAACGGTCTGCGCCCTGTCCGCCGCGCCGCTCGCCCCCCAGGCCGTCGCTGCCGACACCTCGCCGTACACCGAGACCTACAGACCCCAGTTCCACTTCACTCCGGAGAAGAACTGGATGAACGACCCCAACGGCCTCGTCTACTACAAGGGCGAATACCACCTCTTCTACCAGCACAACCCGAACGGCAACTCCTTCGGCGACATCTCCTGGGGGCACGCGGTGAGCAAGGACCTCGTGCACTGGAAGGAGCTGCCGATCGCCCTGTCGCACGACGACGAGGAGTTGGTGTTCTCCGGCAGCGCGGTCGTCGACTGGAACAACACCACCGGTTTCGGCACGAGGAAGAACCCACCCATGGTGGCGATCTACACCAGCGCCTACAAGGACGGCAGCAAGCAGGCCCAGTCGCTCGCCTACAGCACCGACCGCGGCCGCACCTGGACCAAGTACCGGGGCAATCCCGTCATCGACATCGGCTCCAAGGACTTCCGCGACCCCAAGGTCCAGTGGTATGCGCCGACCAAGAGCTGGCTCATGACGGTCTCGCTGTCCAAAGACCACAAGGTGCGGTTCTACTCGTCCAAGAACCTCAAGGACTGGGAGCTGCTCAGCGAGTTCGGGCCTGCTGGTTCGACGGCGGGCGTGTGGGAGTGCCCCGACCTGTTCCCCCTCGCGGTCGACGGCGACCCGGACAACATCAAGTGGGTGCTGGTCGTCAACATCAACCCCGGGGGCATCGCAGGCGGTTCGGGCTCGCAGTACTTCATCGGCGACTTCGACGGCAAGAAGTTCACGGCCGAGGACAAGGGCACCTACACCCCGCCCACCGGCACAGTGCTGCAGGACTTCGAGGGAACCGACTTCGGTTCGTGGACGACCACCGGCACCGCCTTCGGCCAGGGACCGGCAACCGGGGCGGTGGACTGGCAGGGGGCGGTCTCCGGCTTCGACGGCAAGGGCCTCGCCAACAGCTTCCACGGCGGTGACGGCGCCACCGGCACCCTGACCTCGCCCGAATTCACTGTTGGCAGCCCCTACTTGAACTTCAAGATCGGCGGCGGGCGGCATCCGCACGAGGCCGGAACCGTCCTGGACAGGACTCCTCCCGAGGGGAAGGTCCTCGCCGACTTCGAAGGCGGCACCTACGGCGCCTGGACAGCGACCGGGAACGCCTTCGGCACCGCACCAGCCACCGGCACCCTCCCCGACCAGGGCCAGGTCTCCGGCTTCCTGGGAGACGGGCTGGCCAACACCTACCTGAACGGCGACTCCACCACCGGCACCCTCACCTCACCCGAATTCACCATCGACAAGAAGCACATCAACTTCCTCATCGGCGGCGGCAACCACCCGGCCGACTCCGACAACCCCACCGCCGTCGAACTCCTCGTCGACGGCCAGGTCGTCCGCAGCGCCACCGGAAAGGACGCGGAAGCGCTCAACTGGGCCTCCTGGGACGTCAGCGACCTCGCCGGCAAGAAGGCGCAGATCAAGATCGTCGACAACAACAGCGGCGGCTGGGGCCACCTCAACGTCGACCACATCGTGATGTCCGACGCCTTGGCCACGCCTGTCTCCCAGGAGACGTCCGTCAACCTGCTCGTCGACGGCCAGGTCGTCCGCAGCGCCACCGGCACCGACAGCGAGAGCCTGGACTGGGCCTCATTCGACATGCGCCCGTACGTCGGCAAGAAGGCGCAGATCCAGGTCGTCGACATGAACACCGCCGGCTGGGGCCACGTCATGGCCGACCAGTTCACCGCCGCTGACAAGCCCGCCAAGTCCGCCGTCCAGCTCACCGACTGGACCGACTACGGCAAGGACTACTACGCCGCGGTGTCCTGGGAGAACGCGCCGGGCGGCAAGCGCTACATGATCGGCTGGACGAACAACTGGGACTACGCCGGCTCCATCCCCACCTCCCCCTGGCGCGGCGCCCAGAGCATCCCCCGCGAGATGGCCCTGCGCACCGTCGACGGCCGCGTCCGGCTGACCAGCAAGCCGGTGAACAGCGTGAACTCCCTGAGGGAGAAGCGCCCGACAACCGCGACCGGCGTCACGGTCAAGAGCACCTCCAAGCCCTTGATCGCCCCGGCGGCCAAGGGCAAGGCGCTCGACATCGAGGCGACCTTTTCCCTCAAGGACGCCGAACGCTTCGGCCTGAAGGTGCGCACCGGAACAGGCGGCGAGGAGACCGTCATCGGCTACGACACCACGACCCAGGCGCTGTACGTCGACCGCACCCGCTCCGGCGCCGCTGACTTCCACAACGCCTTCTCCGACGCCTTCTCCAACAGCGTCCAGACCGCGCCCCTGAGGCCCAAGAACGGCAAGATCAAGCTTCGCATCCTCGTCGACTGGTCATCCGTCGAGGTCTTCGGCGGCAACGGCGAGGCAGTGATCACCGACCAGATCTTCCCCGACCCCTCCAGCACCGGCGTCGAGGTCTTCGCCGATGGCGGCGCCGCCACCCTCGAGCGCATGCAGGCGTGGCAGCTGAGGTCCATCTGGCGGTAACGGGTCAGAGGTCCGTACGCCCGCGAGGGTCCGCGTACTCCACGCTTGGCACGGATGCGCGGCCAGCGGATCGAGGAAGGTCAGCACAGAAGCGTCCTCCTCGATCAGCATCACCGTTCCCACTCGGCTGATCGTCCGAGGCTCAGGGGAGCAACCCGCGCCCAAGCCGTAGGCAGCTGGCCCACCACGAGGTCCCCCTTGGCACGGATTCAGCACACATGACGACGGGAAACACCGCGAACATCCGAGAACTACTGAGGCGCGTTTCCCCAGCTCAGGCGCGCCACACTTGAGATTCGCCCAGGTCAGGGCCCTGCCCAGGAAAAACTCCTAGAGCGGGTGTCGCAGGTTCGAATCCTGCCGGGGGCACGCGGTCCCCGTGGAGGTGCCCCAGGAGGACGGCGTCCGGGTCCACCCGCCCCTGCTGGACGGCGGTGACCAGGTGGGGGTCATGGCGGTGACGCTGGACAGCGTCGACGACCACGACCGCCGCCTGCTGCTCAGAATCTCCGGCCTGGTGGCCGACCTCCTGGTGACCAAGCACGGCTACTCCGACCTGTTCTTCGGTGTCCGACGCGGCGAGGCGATGAGCGTCGCCGCGGAGATCCAGTGGTCGCTGCTGCCACCGCTAGCGATGATCATGCCCCGGGTCGCCGTGGCCGGGATCCTGGAACCCGCCAACGACGTGGGCGGCGACAGCTTCGACTACGCGCTCAACGACGACGTCCTCCACGTGGCCATGATCGACGCGATGGGCCACGGACTGGACGCGGCCACGATGGCCACCGTGGCCATCGGCGCCTACCGCCACGCCCGCCGCGCCGGCATCGCACTGCCGGAGATCTACGACTTCATGGACCGCGCCGTGGCAGAGCAGTTCGGTCCCGAGCACTTCGTCACCGCACAGATGATGCAGCTGGACACGACGACGGGGCGGGCGCAGTGGATCAACGCCGGGCACCCGCCGCCGATCCTCGTCCGCGACCACCGCGTCGCACAGCGTCTGGTCACCCCGACGACCCTTCCCGTCGGCCCCTGTGGTTCGGTGCCTCGAATCAGCGAGCTGGGGCTGGTTCGCGGGGACCGCCTCCTCTGTTTCACCGACGGAGTGGTCGAGGAGCACAAGAGCGGTGGGGAGGCGTTCGGGGAGGACCAGCTGATCGACTGCGTGAACCGATCGGAGAGGACCGGGCGCGGCATCCGGGCGGTGACGCGATCCCTGTCCCACAGGCTCAAGCAGGCGAGGGGCGGGCGGACCAGCGATGACGCGACCCTGCTCATGGTGGAGTGGCGCGGCTGACCTCTCGCCCCCGCCGTCCGACACCGTTGTGCCGGCCGCGCCCGGCGGCGACGGCCCTTCAGCCCGAAGGACGGGAACTGCCGGCACGCGCTGAGGCATTGCCGGGAGATCACCCGGCCGGTACTCCACTCCACGTGGCCGCTGCTCCGCGCCGCAACGAAACGCGGAGTAGTGTGGACAGTACCGAGGGCATCTCGCACACCGGCTTCCACGCCGGGTCGTCCCCGGCGAAAGATGAAACCCGGGCCGCCGCAGAGGCGGCCCGGAGACGGGTCCGCATCATGTCGGCGACCTTGTACCCAACCCTGCCGCACCCCGAGCCCGTCGCAACCCCGGCCGCGCGTCTCGCACTGAAGACCGACCGCCCCTCCAGCGGACTCCTGGACGGAGCCTGGTGGCCCCGTTCCCGTGATCTGCTGAGCGAACTGCCGGCACTCACCGACGTGTTGGATCCCCTGTGGGGCCGCATCACCCGCATCGCCGTAAACCCGGAACACTGGCCGGTCATCCCCCGCACGGTTCCCGTGGACGGCCACATCGTCAAGGTCGGCTGGTTCACCCGGAGATCGACCCCCACAAGCTGCTGCTGCTCTCCTACGGCACCGGCCGCTGGGATCTCCTGGTCATCCCGCCCGAGACCGGGGCGGAGTCGGCGGCCCGGCTGATGGAAGCCGCGTCCGACCACGACGGCCCGCCCCTGACCGCGAGCGCGCTCATCGCCGCGGACGAGGCCCGGCACGGCGTCCTGGCGGCCGACCAGCCACTGGACCCGGACGAGGCATGGGAGTACGAGGGCGGCGCCTCCACGGTGTCCGTAGCCGTTCCCCAACAGACCGGCCCGCCCGGCCGGGCCAGCCGACTGATCATCGGTATGTGAGGTGGCCGCCATGAACGCCTTTCTGACAGCCGCCGCCTTCGTGGTCCTCATCGCAGCGGCGGCGTACGTGATCCACCGGCTCGACCTCCAGCACGCCGACAGGATCGCCGCGTACCGGTACAGCACCCCCCGGCCCGGCCGCCGCGGCCACGGCACGCCGCAGCCGCACCACGCACCACGGGTGATCATCCGGGCTCCCCGCCGACCGCTTGGCCGCGCCTCTGAACCGTCGGCTCAGTCCGCGGCGACGCGTGCCCGGGGCGTACACCCGGGCCCTGGGCAGCGCGAGGAGCGGCCGGGACCCGTGGACGGAGGCATCTGAGCAACATCTGAACCGAGGCGTCATGACTCTTCCGCAGCTGAACATCTACCGGCACGACCGGGACAGGCGGGCACTGGTCACCCTGGCCGGTGTGATCGACCCCGCCACCGCGCCCCAGGTGCACGCCGCTCTGGAGCGGTGCCTGCAGGACGGCATCGCCCTCATCGACGTCGATCTGACCACCGTCGACCGCTGTGACAGCAGCGGCCTGCGCGTCTTCCTCGACGTGTCACGGCACGCCGCCGAGACCCACGCGTCCTTGCGGCTGCACCACCCCTCCCCGCAGACCGAGCGACTGCTCACGGACACGGGCTCCGACCGTCTGCTCCGTGCGACGAGACCGGGAGGGGCGCGGCCTCAGCGGGCCGGGCGCCGAGGAGATCGCCACACGGAGCGGGCCGCCAGGTAGAGCAGATCGGCGATGAGGAGCAGTACACCGGCGGAGGTCAGATAGAGCATGCCGTCGACGCCCGCCCCGATGGCGATCAGAGCGATTCCGGCGACGAGCAGGGTCAGGAACAGGACCATGCGGAATGCCTCCCTGGAGAGAACCGCGGCGTAGATGACTTTGGGGCAGTCGTGAATACCTGCCCTGCGAGCCACAGACCGGGTCCCCCGTTGGGAGTCAGGCCCTGTGGATCTCAGCCGACGCGTCGTGCGTGGTGGCGGACTTCCTTGAGTCGGACCTTCGAGGGGAGGCGGTCCAGGCCGGCCGAGTCCCGCGCGTTCGCGAGTGTTTCCCGGCTTAGTCGTCCCAGAGTCCGCGCTGGATTCGCATGAGGCTCCAGCAACAGCCGCACGCGCGCAGCCGGAGCGGAGCTTCGGCCCGTCAGCCGTACATGCGCCCCCGAGACCCCGTCCAGGGCCTGTGCCTCTTCCTCGATCACGTCCTCCAGTGTGCCGCCGTCGAGCCGGGCCGCCGCCCCGTCCCCGCTGTCGACGAGGACGCCGCCCAGGTGGCGCCTGCGCTGTGCGAGGAGCCACCACAGCAGCAGGACCAGCAGCACCGCGAGCACCGCGATGACGGTCGGCCACCACCAGCCTTCCTCCCGCCACCGGGTGCGTCCCTCGGTGCCCAGCACCACGTCGTCCGGCCCGCGGAAGGGCCACCAGCCCGGCATGCCGAAGTCCCAGCGGCGCGGCAGGTCCAGCCCGCCCAGCAGCACGGCGCCGCCCAGGGCGAACAGTCCAAGGCCGAGAAGCCCCAGCAGCACCCGGTTCACTGTCCTGAGCATCGGGATCACCTCAGCCCTTCTTCGGACGCCGGACGCGCACGGTCAGCGCGGGTTGCCAGGCGAGACCCAAGGACGTCGCGGCTTCGCCCAGCGTGGCGTCCAGGTCCGCGCGGACCTCCGCGAGATCGCGGAAATGGGCGCGCGCCAGGGCTTTGACCTTCCGGCGGCCGACAGCGACCCGTGCCGACTGGACACCGGGCACCTGCACGGCCCGGTCGCGCAGAACCAGGGCGGCCGCGCGGCGGTCGAGCCCGGCGCGGACCTCCCCTGTCCCGGGGATACCGGTGGACTGCCGCATGGGCAGCAGCCTGCGCAGTCCCGGCGTCACCGCCAGCAGGAAAAGCCACAGGCCGAGGGCCATCGCCACTGCGGCCCCGACGATCATCCAGACGTCATCCAGTGGCCGTGTGGCCAGTTCCTCAGCAAGCCGCCGCCGCCAGCGCATCGCAGACCGACCTGCCCGGACCGAGACCACGTCGTACAGGAGCAATCCGATGGCCGCGGCGGACAGCAGGGCCACCAAGGCCGCGGGAATCCGCCGCGTTGACCAGAAACGGCGCGCCGACCGGCCTGGTTCACCGGTCGCCGCCGTCTTGGCCCCGCCCGCCCCGGTGCCGTCGGCGGACGGAGCTGCCTGTCCGGGTTCGGGGGGAAGGTCGCTGTCACCGGTGGGCTGCCGCCAAGTGTTCGCGCTCATCTCACCCTCTCCTGGTCCGTGTGGCGCGTATGCGCCGAGTGCAGCCTCTCGACCGACACCGCAAGGTCGGACACCTCCATGCCGGCCCATGTCCTGAGCCGGTCGGTAACCTCCCGGCGCACGGCGGCGCACTGCGCCCCGATGTCGGACGGATAGCCGAGCTCGACGGTGATGCGCATCCGTGCCTCGCCGAGCGCCGCCTGCTGTCCGTCGGCGGACTCGGCGTCTCGTCCTGCGGTATCCCGCTCCGGTGCCCGCCGCACGGAAGTGGTCACGCGTGGCGTCCGGCGGCCGGGGGGTACGTGGTCGACCGAGTCGGTGAACCGGCTCAGCGCCACGCGCGCCACGTGGGAAGCGATCTTCGCAACGACCCGGTCGGCGATGGTGATCGCACCGCGCTCCCCACGGGGAATGCCCGGACGCAGATTGGCTTCACCGGTCACTACCGCCAGTCTCCCCGTGCCCGTCGCCGGTCATCGCGGATCCGCTCCTGCCTGTCCCGGCGGCGAACGAAGTCGCCCGGTTCGAGATCGCCTTCCACGAACCGCCCGACCACGAGTCCGACGACGCCCAGCCCAAGAACCAGCAGGAAGGCCCAGAAGTCACCGAAGTACGCGGCGAAACCCAGCGCCATTCCGGCCATCAGGCCCACCACGGCTCTACTCATCACGCGCTCCTTCACTCACGCGGGCTGCTCCGCCTCGGCTACTGGATCCGCTGCCGCTCTTCCCCTTCGTCCTCCTCGTCGGGGAGCTTCACATCGCTGACCATGATGTTGACTTCCACGACTTCCCGGCCCGCCATCCGCTCCACTGCGGAAATCACGTTCTCGCGCACCTCACCGGCCACGTCCGTGATGGAGACGCCGTAGTCGACGACGATCTCCAGATCGATGGCCGCCTGCTTCTCGCCGACCTCGACACTGACCCCACGCGTGGCGGACCTGCCACTGCCGGCACCGGGCATCCGCTCCCGCATGGATCCCATTGAGCGCGCGAATCCGCTGCCCAGGGCATAGACGCCGCGCACGTCCCGTGCTGCCATTCCGGCGATCTTCTCCACCACCACATCGGCGACCGTCGTCCGGCCACGAGAAGCGGGAGCGCCACTGCGCCCTGCGCCGGTGATCTCGGTCATCGGGATATTCCTCCCTCAGAGGCCCACCCGGATCTCTTTTCTACGATTATATTCCTGTTAGGGCGCATTGCCGGAATTGAACACTGCGAGGCGCGAGGGTCGGACAAGTCGCCTGAAAGAGGGTGCGAGGCCGGTGAAGACCGAAGCAGGGACGCAGGCGGTACGGCACCAGTTCGGCCTGGGCCGGCTGCTCCCGCTGGGCGGGCCCGCCGACGGGGCATGGATCACCGAGCAAGCGGCCGTCCAGGCCCTCAGGCGGGCCGCGAACGAGATTCCCGGGGTGCGGCTGGAGTCTCTGCGCATCGGGCCGGCGCCGCTCGAATCCGTGTCCGAGCCGGCCGTCCGTCCGCCGGCCAGCGCGATGCCGCCGGGCCCGCTCAGGATCGAAGCCGCCTTTTCGGCATCACTCGGGGAGCCACTGCCCGAAACCGCCGACCAGTTGAGGAGCAGACTGCTGGACGCGGCCGCTCGACGGCTCGGCCTGGCCACCGTGGCAGCCGACCTGCGCGTCACGGATCTCCATGAGGTCCCGCAGACAGCTACGGAGACGCGGACCGTTGCGAGATCCATGACGCTCACGCCGCAAAGCACAGCCGCAGCAAGGACCGCAGCCGCACGGAGCTCGCTCCCCGTGACCGGAGCGGGCTCCCCGCGAGGGCCCGTCGGGGATCTGGCGGACGTCGCAACGGGTGTTCCGGGCGTCGCCGCCCTTACCACCGTGCTGGGGAGCCGCCCGGTCAAGATGGAGGACCATGCCGACCCACCCGGCCGGCGTGTCGAGGTCCACCTCGCGGTCGCCCCTGGCCACCATCCTCTGGACGTCACGCGCGCCGTCCGGGCCGCCGTGGCCGACGCGGCGACCACCGACGCCCCGGGCCCGGTCACCGTTGCCGTCCTCATCACCGAGACCGCGGCTTGACCGGCCAGGCGTCGAGCACTCATCAGCGATCAGCAGATCCGCTTCACCGGCCGGAGTCGGTTCTGTCTGCCGACATGCACGCGGACCGCTCCGGAGGCCCCGTCTGGCACGGTGTGAGACGCCCGCGGCGGGGTACCCGCCAGAAACAGAGGGCCTGCGCAGCAGCCGCTGACGGACGAAGCAGATGCCTCCCAGCTCCGTGGTCGTGTGATGTGTCCGCAACCACGGAGGACGAAAGGCTCTGCGTGCGGCCCGGTCCCAGCGGCTCCCGGGGCGGCGCCGAGCCAACCGGCCTTCTTCGGAGAGAGTTTCACCATCATGAGCAGTAACACCACAGTTCGGCCCCCGCCCCCGCCCTCGGAGGCGTCCGGCAGTGACTTCGCCCGCCTGTCGAGAAAGATCGCCGCCGCCGGGCTGCTGGAGCGCCGTCCCGGCTACTACGCGCTGCGGACCACGGTGGTGGCCGGGCTCTACGTCAGTGGGTGGGCCACCGTCGCGCTCATCGGCGACAGTTGGTGGACTCTGGCGGTCGCCGCCTTCCTTGCCGTCGTCTTCGGCCAAGTCGCCCTGCTCGCCCATGACGCGGCGCACCGCCAGGTGTTCCGCCGACGCCGGGCCAGCGAGGTGTCCGGACGGATCGCCGGTGCCGGTATCGGGATGGGCTACGGCTGGTGGCAGGACAAGCACACCCGCCACCACGCCAACCCCAACCACCAGGAACTCGACCCCGACCTCGACCCCGACCTGCTGGTCTGGTCCCAGGACCAGGCGCGGGCCGCCAAGGGGCTCCCCCGCCTGATCGGCCGCTGGCAGGCGTTCCTGTTCTTCCCGCTCCTCACCCTGGAGGGCTTCAACCTGCACGTGTCGAGCGTGAAGGCACTGGCCAATCGTTCGCTCAAGCACCGCACGCTGGACGGCGTCCTGCTGTTCGCGCACTTCGTGCTCTACCTGACCGTGCTGCTGTGGCTGCTGCCGCCCGGCATGGCGATCGCCTTCCTCGCCGTCCACCAGTGCCTGTTCGGCGTATACCTGGGCGCCCTCTTCGCGCCCAACCACAAGGGCATGCCGATCCTGACAGGCGAGGACCGCCCGGACTTCCTACGTCGCCAGGTGCTCACCTCACGCAACGTGCGCGGCGGCAGGCTCACCGACATCGCACTGGGCGGGCTGAACCACCAGATCGAGCACCACCTGTTCCCCAGCATGCCCAGCCCCAACCTGCGCAGGGCCCGGACCATCGTGCGGCGCCACTGCCAGGAACTGGGTGTGGACTACGTGGAGACCGGGTTGGTCGCCTCCTACCGGTTGGCCCTCGCCAGTCTCCACCGGGCCGGAGCACCGCTCCGGCACGCACGTGTCCCCGTCTGAGAGACCCTGCCGGAGCCGTCGGGGCCGTGATGTGGTCACCGATTACACGCCCCGGTCCGCGCGGAGCACTGCGAAGAGCACGACGGCTGCGAGGGTCAGCCACGGGCAGCTACGGGGAGGAGCGGACACCCCCATGCCCGCTACCCCGGGACAATGAAGCCGCAGGTCACCTGCCGTACGCCCCCGCCTCTCTCCTAAAGCGGGTGTCGCAGGTTCGAATCCTGCCGGGGGCACCAGGCAAAAGGCCCCGGACCGATCATGGTCCGGGGCCTTTGACATGCGCTGCTGACATCAACGCGGGCCGTCGAAGACTCCCCTCGCTTCGGTTACCAGCGGACGGTCTGGCCCTCCGGGGTAACGGTGACGGTGAACTCTTCCAGCTCCGGTGCACCGGCGGCGTACCAGCGGCCGAGCTGTTCTTCCACGCGGTCCCACAGCCGCTCCGGCCCGCCCTGTCGGACCAGCCATCGACCGCCGTCCTCGTGCACCGCGGCCCACGAACCGGAGCCGACGTCGACCAGGACGTCCTCGGTGCGTCCGTTCCGTTCCATCGTCAGCCGTTGGGCACCCGGCACGGCGAGCTGCGTGACGAAGCGTGCGGTCCAGTTGTTCAGCACGTCTGCACCGGTGGCGGTCTCGCGTTCCTCGCCGTCGTCGAGGTCGGGGAGCATGCCGAGCAGGGGCGGCAGCTGCGGCCGGGCGAGCATGAAGGAGATCTGCCCTCCGAGCAGTCTGCCCCGGGCCACTCCGTCTTCGCCGACAGTGAGCCGGGCCAACTCCGAGGCATACAGCCACCCGCACAGGGTGGCCAGGATGACTCCGCCCGGTGCGGTCTGCTCGATCCAGGCGTGAGGCACCTCCAGCACCCCGCAGGTGGCGACCAGCCGGTCGTACGGGGCCCCGTCCTTGTGCCCGGCGAGGCCGTCACCGACGACCAACTCGGGGAAGTAGTTGCAGGAACCCAGGGCAGCACTCGCCCTGCTGGACACCTCCGCGTCCACCTCCACCGACGTCACCAAGTCTTCACCAAGTCGGTGACACAGCAGCCCGGTCGAGTAGCCGGTGCCGGTGCCGATCTCAAGCACCCGGTTGCCGGCGTCGACCTGGAGCTCCTCCAGCATCCGCACGACCAGGCTCGGCATGGTGCTGGACGACGTGGGGGTGCGCAGGATCTCACCGCGGATGTCGCCTGGCACGATAGTCCCGGCGATCTGGGTGACCAGAGACTCATCCGCATAGCAGCGCTCCAGCCAGCCGGCCGTGTCGGGCAAGACAGGCCGCCAGGCGGTCGGTGCGGAGCCTTCGACCTGATCGAAGAAACCGCCGCGCAGAAACTCATGGCGGGGCACGCTTTCGACAGCCGCGCGCCACGGCGGGGTACGCAGGAAGCCACCACCGGAGAGTCGACCGGCCAGCGTACGGCGATGGGCTGCGGAATCCATGACGGTCATCAGCGCATCTTCCTTTCCAGCAGGTCGGCCATGGCCTGGAGCATCGGCAAGCCGGTCTCCGGTTCCAGCCAGTACCACTGCCCAGACGGGTTGCACTCCAGGAACCACCATTGCCCCTCGCGGTCGATGGCGAAGTCGAAAGCGCCGAAAACGAGGCCGAAGCGGGCCAGGTATGCGTGCAGGGCGTCGACGATGCCGGGCGGCGGGCTGACGACGGAGTAGCGCAGACGGCTGTAGTCGGTGCGCCAGTCCAACAGGTCCGAGTCGATGCGGACAGGGAACACCCGGTCACGGATGACGGTCACGCGTACGTCCGCGGTCTTCTCGATCCGCTGCTGGAACATGCGCGGTGCCGGAGACGGCCTCATCGATGTCAACGGCCCCCACCTCGGCGACCTCCACGGTGCAGGAAACCCCGTCGATGCGGTACAGCGGCGCCGACAGCGGCTTGTAGATCGCGGGTGCGTGCTGCTTGATGAACGACCGCGCGGCATACGGGTCCGAAGTGATGACCGTCGGCGGGAGACGGAACCCCGCAGCCGCGGCGGCGGCCAGGCCGGACGGTTTGAACTCGGCGTCCCCGATGCGGTGCGGGTGGTTGACGTACAGACAGCCAGGAAGCGACGCGAGGACTCCCCCCAGACCGTAGCGGGCCTGAGCGACCGCGAACCGGGCGTCCTGCTCGTCCAGGTGCGGGAAGGTGAAGCCGGAAGGCCGGCGGTAGTACAGGGACCGGACCTGCGTCAGGTCGGCGGTCCGCGACGGCGTGGACAGCGTGCCTTCCACGCCGCTCGACGTGATCGTGGCCGTGACCGACAGGGCGTGAGGGAAGTCCCCCGAGTCGAACCGCACGACCGGGACACCCCGGTCGTGCAGCTCACTGATCACCACGTCGGCCGTGGGGTCGTCCAGATTGGTGACGACCAGCACCGGACCGAGATCGCTCACTGGTCGGTGTCGTTCCCGGTGTCCTGGTCACCGCCGCCGCTGCCACCGCCGCCGGAGCCGTCCGACGGGTTACCGGTGTTGGTCGCCGGGTTCGTGCCACTGCTGGTGCCGTGCTTCCCCATCTCCAGCACATGGCCGTCGGCGTCGAAGTAGCGAGCTGTCTGGGTGGTTCGGTCGAGCTCGACGCGGGCGCAGTCCGACGCCATCGCCGGATACGGAGCCATGCGCCGCACGCCCCAAGGGGACGGCGTGGCCGCTCCGGACGACAGAGGCGTCCCGGTGGGGAGCCGATCGGAGTGAGCGAACAAGAGTTCTTCCTCTCTGCTTCGGTCTTCTTCGGTTGCTTGACGAGCCCGCCCCGGCGCTCGGCCTGTGCAGGGTTGAGGGCCGGGGCGGGAGTCTCCTCGGGTCAGGCGCCGCGGCGCGCGTCCCGGCATTCCCTGCTCAGCCGTACGGCTTCCGGGCATGTCAGCCGAAGGTTCGCGGCCCGGTCGTCAGTGGCCGTGCACGTCGGGCAGGTCATGCAGTGGCCTGCCATGCGCTCGAACGCGGCTGCCCAGGAGGCGTCGACGGATGACGGATACTCGCGGCCGCTCATGCCTCCGGCTCCGCGGGGATGCAGTGCCGTCCGGCAGCGATCAGGCGGGCGACCTCGACGGGCGAGCACAGCATCGAAGGCGAGTCCAACGGGGCCGACCAGTAGGTGGCGCGGGGACGAGTCCATTGCACGGCGTCCACTCTCGGCACACCGAGGTAGCTGCCGCGGCCCAGGCAGTCCACGTCCATGGCCCGCCAGTTGTCGAGGGCCTGGTGCCAGGTTCTGGGCATGCGCGTGAGTCGAGATCGAAAGTGGAGGTCGGCTCTCAGAGAGTTGGGTGACGGCCAGACACTCAATGAACCTCGCCGTTTGGTGGAGTATGGCAACTTTCGAAGCGTCATTTATCTCGAAGTTATGGCGCTGCGCGATTACGTTGAGGAAAATACCCCATTTTCGACGCAGCATGGCGTGAAGGGGACTGAATACCCTAACGTGCTTGCAGTCTTCGGTGGCGGCTGGACTCAGTACAACTTCGCTGACATGCTCGCGAAATATCCTTCGAGGGGCGATCTGAACGAGCGGGATCGGAAACGATTTGAGAAGTCGCGCAACCTTTTCTATGTTGCGTGTTCTCGCGCGAAGAGTGATCTGACCACCCTATTCACAACCGAGCTTTCTCGCAGTGCGCTAGAAACACTAGGAGAATGGGCGGGAGAATCAAACGTAGTGGGCATCCAATTCTCGCCAGACGGAACGCCACTAGACGTGTAGCCGTCACGAAGTGGGACGCCGGCGCGCACCACTCAGGGGCCCTGCGCCCGAGTTGGCTGCCATCCTGGTCGTCGAGCAGCAGTGATAGCGAGCCTCCACGCGACCCCTCTCCAGCGATCTCGACTTGGACCACCTCCCGATCACCCCCAGCGGACTACTCATCCCTGGTGGCTCCCTTCCGAGGCTCGACGACGCCAAGGTGCACCGGCAGACGAGCACGGACGCCTACGGATTATCAGCACAGGTGAGCGGCACATCAGCCCAAGCCATCAGCATCTCGGCGGTGTCAGCGGCGTTCACGGCCTCTTGATGGACCACCCGCGGCTACTGTTGAATTCGCTGGATCCACGAGGTGCGAGGGTCGGCTTGGCGGTCGAACGATCGGGGGATGGCCCATGGATGACACCGGGAGAAGTGACAGCCCGGCGGGCGTGAACACGAAGCTGTACCTCTCCTCGCTCGGTCTGGCCGCTGCCCTGCTGATCGTCATCAGGCTGTTCGCGTTGCCGCACCTCGGCGGGGCGACCAAGGTGAGTCTCAGCGACACGATCATCTCGATCGTCGACTCGCTCACCGGAGCCGCGGTGGCCGCCTTGTGCGTCTCCCTGCTCGTGGTGTTCTTCTACGGCCTGAAGCGGCAGGAACCGATGGAGGTTCAGGTCACCGCCCCCGGATCAATCGCCGCGGAGCTGGCCAAGGCAGCAGACGCCACCAACTCCTGGGACTACCGAGGTCATACGGCTCGGTATTTCAGATCGACGGTCCTACCGACCCTTCTCCAGCGCGCAGAGAGACAGGGGCACTATCTCTCGGTGAACGTGCAGGTGCTCGATCCGGACAACGTCGAACTCATGGACTTCTTCACCGAGTACCGGAGGAACGCGAACCCTGACCGCCGGGACTACTGGACCCGGCGGCGCGCGCAGGCGGAGATCGCCGCAACCATCATCAGGCTCCAGCTCCTGAGTTACCAGTTCTCCCGGCTCAACTGCCGGGTCTACCTGGCGTCCACCGTTTCACCGTTCACGATCGACCTGTCCGATACCTGCGTGATCGTGACCCGCGAGAAGGCCGGCACTGCCGCGTTGAAGTATCCGGTCGGCTCATCCTTCTACGACTCGACCAAAGAGGACATGCGGCTGAGCAACCGCCAGAGCACGGAGCTGCCTCTCCCCCGGTCCGCCACCGAGCTGGATCCTGGTTCCGTCGCGGACGTTAGAGAAGTCCTCTCCCTGCTAGACATACTCCAAGGGGCGGACGACGAACTCTTGAACCTGACGCTGGACGCGTACCGAAGGCCGGTGAACCCCTATGCCAGCGCGTGAGGCGATCAGCTCGTGGATGACCCATCAAGGGTGGCCGGACCTACGGACGTTCCTAGACGACGCACCCTCCTACCTGCACCCGTACGGATTCCTCGTGTTCCGCCTGCCTTTGGACACGTTCCCGGAGTGGGGCATCCGCGTGCATCTGTGGCCGCCCGCCGGAAAACGGAGAACGGACTCCGACCCCTTCATCGTGCACAGCCACGGCTGGGATCTGCTGACACGTTCCGTCGTGGGCTGTGTCCGGCACGCGATGTACGACGTGGATGACGGCGCGACGGCTGTCTGGTACGACTCGTTCACCGTCGAAAGCTCGCCCGGAACCGGAGTCAGCGTTCTCTCGCCGGAAGGAAGGTCCACGAGTGTCCGCATGGTGTCGGAATGGGACGCCACACCGCAGGAGAGCCCGCTCCACATTCCTGCCGGGAGGTTCCACACCACGACAGGCCCGCATGAAGCCGTATGGGATTCCTGGTCCGTGACCCTGGTCGCCACCGAGCACGTGGCCAGCAACGACTCAAGAGTGCTCGGCCCCTCCAAAGGCAATGCCGTGGTCAACGAACGAGCCGCGATCACGGATCCCGGTGTTCCGCTCTCTGTGGTCGACCACGCGTACGAGCAACGGGTCAATGGATCCAACCAGTGGACGTCTTTTGTCTTCCTGATCGACTCGGGAAGGATCCTGCTCGCGCGGACTCGCCGCTATCCCAGGTACTGGCATCCCGTCGGGGGCCAGATGGAGTCCTGGGACGACACGCCCTTGGACACCGCTCGCCGCGAGGTGCGTGAAGAGCTGGGCATTGACTTGGACGCGGGGGAGATGATCTCGATCGGGTGCCTCCCCAGGGACGAAGGGCCCGGGAAGATCCACGCATGGGTCTGCGTCGGAGCCTTTCCCGCGCGTCCCGAAGTCCAGGAGGAGGAGATCCACGAGGTCCGGTGGACGACGCTGGAGGAAGCCCTTCGCGCGGACTCCCTGGCCGCGTCGCACGGCTTCCTCACCACCATCTCGGACCGGCGGCGCGAGTTCGGCCTGGAGACCTGACCCCGGCCCCGAAAACGGGCGTCGCCCCCACCTGAACGCCCCACGGACCCGGCGACAGCCACCACTGCCGCACCGTCAGCGATCCGGGGTGTTCCTGCCGATCCCCTCGCACCTGGGGTGAGGATGACAGAGCCCTCGGTGCGGAGACTCAGGGCGTCTGACGGCTCCGGGACCGCGGGATGCCGTGGGGCCGACGGTCCAAGCTCCTGGTCAGGAGTCGAGTTGGTTGCGGTTGCGGGGCTGAGCCCGTACGCGGATGCGGTGATCTGGTCTGCCTCCCGCGGTGGCTGGAGCTTCTTCACACGAGCTCTGCGAGCTGAAAGCACCTACGACTAGTCGGCGGCGCGCGGCAGGCGCAGACCAAACAGCCACGCCAGTGCCAGACGCGTGCCAGATCGTGTGGGGAACCACGGGGAACACGGGGTAAAGGCTCGGCGAATGGTCAGACGCCAGCAGCGCTCCCGTGCAGGTCAGCTGAGCAACCGCCCGTAGATCACCTCAGCTTCCCAAGCTCATGACCTTGCACTGGTCAGGCCGCGCTTGGCAGCGCCACGATTCTCGCTCTGCAGACCTGGGTATCGCTGAAGGGTGCCCTGGCGAGGCACAGCTCGGCTTTCGAGGGTGGCGGGAGACAGGTGGGGGACTCGTGGCGCGCCGTAAGTCAGTGATGCAGGTGCTCGCTGAGGCATACAAGGCGAAGCAGCAGGCCAAGGCTGCTGAGGTGAAGCGCGCTCAGCAGAAGGAGCAGGCGGCCGCGAAGGCCGCTGAGGAGCGTCGGCGCCGTCAGAAACGGGAAGCCGCCAAAGCCGAAGCCGAGCGCGCCCGCCTGGTGGCCGCAGGACAGATGCATCTGGAGCGGGAGCAGGCTGCACAGGCGCGTGAGGTCGCCCGTATCGAGCGTGAGTTGGCCAAGCGCCAGGCCGAACGGCAGCGCGCTGCGGAGCAGCGGGAGCGGGAGCAGGCTCGTGTGGAGAAGGAGCGCCAGAAGCAGGCGCGAGAAACGCGCTTGCTGGAGCTGAAGGCTGATGCCGAGAAGGGCACCCGCCAGGCCCAAGAACGCATGGCGGAGCTACAGGCGGTGCTGACGGACCGGCCCAGGAAGCTGAAGAGCTGGCACCCTTATGTCGAGCAGGCACTTGCCAAGCAGGGCCCGCAGGGCGTCGCAGACGCTGTGGAAGAAGTGCTGCGTGGCTCTTGCGTGCCCAAAGGGTGCCGTGTCGATGCGGGAGCGGCGTACATACCTGAGGCTCAGCAACTCCTTATTGAGGTGGAGCTACCTCAGCTTGAGGTAGTGCCGGCCGTGGTGGCGTACCGGGTTGTGACCCAGCGGACTGAGATCGTCACTCAGCCGCGGAAGGAGGCCGAGACGAAGATGGTCTATCGCACTCTGGTTGCCCGCCTTGCCCTGCGGACATTGGACGAGGCCTTCTCCACTACCCCGCCTGATCTCGTCACAACGGTGGTGTTCAACGGGCATGTGAGTGCGAAGGATCGCGCAACCGGGCGGCCGGTGCGACCTTGCCTGGTGAGCGTGGTCGCCCAGCGCGAGCAGTTCGACGAACTCGTATTGGACGAGCCCGAGCTCGATGCGCAGGAGAGCTTGAAGTACCTCGGCGCTGTCATCTCCCGCCATCCGCACGATCTGGAAGCGGTGCCCCCAGTCGTTGAGATCGATCTGTCGCGATACCGCATTACGGCGGATGTCGGCGCCGTGGCAGGACTCGACAGCCGACCCGACCTCCTGCAGATGGACCCCTATGCGTTTGAGCGGCTTGTACGCGAACTGTTCGAAGCAATGGGCTTCGAGACGTGGCGTACTCAGGGCTCGCGAGATGACGGTGTGGACGCCGTCGCGATCCAACGGGACCCGGTCGGGACCACTGTCTTCGCCATCCAGGCGAAGAGGTCGAAAAACGCAGTGCCCGTTGAGACAGTGCGGGCATTGGCGGGGGTGATGCACGACAAGGCCGCTAGTCGCGGAGTCCTGGTCACGACCTCTTGGTTTGGCAAGGCAAGCGCTGATTTCGCTCACCGAAACGGCAGGATGCAGCTCATCAACGGGCGCAATCTCAAGGCGCTGCTAAAGGAACACCTGAATATGGACGTCTTGATCGGCCTTCCCAAGACACCTCCGGGTTGGCTGCCCTCTGACATCCAATGAGCCACCGATCGGGAACAGCGGAGGCCAGCCGCAGCACTTCACCACAACCGCACCAGATCGAGCGGGGAACAGCGGGGAATCACGGTGAAAGCGGACAGCTCGATCGAGCCACGATGCAACCGTTCGCCTAGGTCAGCGCCCAGACCGGCTCCATGGGATCGCAGCTTCCCAAGCTGATGGCCTACCGCCAGCTTCTCAGCGGCCGGCTTCCCTTCGCCGCATCCCGGACCGATCATGGGGTCATGGTGTCAAGCATCGTCGTTCAGTACACCGATCTCCTGCGGACCAGCGACTACGACCTGTGGATCCGGTTGCGGGAGCTTCTAAGGGTCCAGGGACTTGATCCGGACCGAACGATCGTCGTCGACCTCTTGCAGGAGGGCCCCGATCACGAGGACGGCCAGGTGATTTCCGAGGAAGGCAGGGTCTACAGGTTCACTCTCTACTATGACCAAGCAGCAGAGAATGGCGCGCGCAGCGCCCGCCTCGACCGCTGGACCGACATAACCGATACTTGGCGGCGCGGATCGCTGGCTACCCGAACAGCCGACGCTATCGCTTGGATGTCATCGCCCGAAAGCCTCACCTGAGCTACTTCGAACCGAACAGCCGCCGTGCCACAGCCGTGCCAGATGCAGGGGTCAGCAGCGGTCAACAAGGGGGACTGTCGGGTGCGTCCGTGCCCGCCACATCGGTCCACGAAGCAGCAGGTCACCGACCCATTGCCCCAGCCTCTCCCCTAATGCGGTGCTCACGTACGAGCGCCCTCCCGGGCCGTCCTCGGGCCGTGGAAGGGCGCTCAACGATGACCAACGTCGACAACTACCGACAGCTCAAAAGCAGGTTAGAGCGGTGATCGTTTAGGCAGCCGCAGGTCACGGCTGCCGATGATCAGAGGGAAGTTAGCACGCATACCCCAAAAGGTGAGGCCTGTTCGAAAACGTCCTGGGGTGATCCGCACTGACATGGTCTCATGATGCTAGGGCGACGGAGATATGATCTCGACTCCGACTTGGCTCGGTGCGCGGCTGTTGCATTCGGAATTTTGACCATGGGTAGGCTGGTGGTGCGAGTTCTTCAGGTCTAGGAATTACTCTCGGTATGCAATAGGGGTCCATTTAAACCCAGGGGGGTCAATGAGCAATTTTCGATGGTGGAAAGAGTTCGCGGTATTCACGCTCGGCGTAATCGGCGTAGGCGTGTCAGTCAACGCCTTAAGTGAGATCATCCCTCAGGGATGGCAGGTGGTGCTTATTGCTTGCGCTGTTCTACTTATCGCTGGAGGGATGCACCTCCACGTAAAAAGGAAGGAAGAGCGAGAACGCGAAGAACGCGACCGGCAGGAACGAGAGCGAGAGGAACGAGAACAGCGAGAACGCGAAGAACGAGTTCGCGTGCGCGAGGTATTGGCCGTGAAGCTAAAGAGACAGCCAGGGGTATTCAACTTCCTTCTCGCTCCATGGATCGCGGAGAACACGCCTGAATACCGGGCGGTGGATGCAGCGATGAATAAAGCACTTGAGGAGTTCAGGTCTGCTTGCGAGCAGCATGGCGTAAACCCAGGGCAGAGCAATTGGTTTCACGACAAGGCTGCGCAGAGTCTATTTGAGGCCACAGGCGATGATCGATGGGTAACAGTTGGAAGGAATGTCGAAAACCTGTACTCCAAAGCTGCCGCCATCTATGCCGAGCATGAACGGGGCCTTGGTGAAACCTACAACAAGCCAGCAATGGCCCCTACTGCCGAAACAGCGAGAGCGTTTGTGGAAGTCGCCCAGAGTGTCGTACAACAGATTCAGAGTTTACGTCGATCCGGTTCAGCATGACTGAACAAGTTGAGCATCTTGTGCTCACGGCAAGGGAGCGATGGGGCCTCCATCACTGCCCCTTTGGGACCCGGGCCGAAACCACCCCGACGCTAACGAGCCCGGCCAGGCTGGCCGTCTCCTTCTCGTTCACGGCCGTTCAGACAAGACCTGGAACCGCGGCCACACTGACATCAACGACCCCGGACGGGCGGCAATACAACAGCCACCTGTGGCACCCACGCACGGAGCAGGTCCCACCTGCGCCCTTGTGTAGGTTCCTAAAGCGAGTCGGCAACCGCCTCGCGACCGCTTGCCCACCCTGGCGGGAAGCCGCGCGGAGCCGGCGCTCGATGGCCGCACCACAAGCGCACCAGATCGAGCGGGGAACAGCGGGGAATCACGGTGAAACCATCTGAGCCGAACGAGCCACCAGCCCGGCCATTTGCCCAGGTCAGCGACCAGATCGGCCTCAAATGCTCGCAGCTTCCCAAGCTGAGGGCCGCGGCACCGTCGTCACGGGTCGACCGTCGCGGCGTGCCGGCTGAGCGGGCCGCACGTGTGTCGAGCTCCCGAGCATGAGTGGCCGGACTAGCGTTGAGGTTATGGCTGTCGACGTCCTCACCGAGACCGTGATCACCCGCCCCTGTGCGGAGGTCGCCGCCTATGCCGGGGATCCGACCAATGCGCCGCACTGGTACGCCAACATCGTCTCGGTTCGCTGGCGGACCTCGCCGCCGCTCACCGTGGGCTCGAAGCTCGACTTCGTCGCCCGGTTCCTGGGGCGCACCCTGACCTACACGTACGAAATCGTCGAGTACTCCCCCGAACGACTCGTGATGCGCACCGAGCAGGGGCCGTTTCCCATGGAGACGACGTACACCTGGCAGCCAGTGGACGCCGACCATACCCGGATGACGCTGCGCAACCGCGGCGAGCCATCGGGCTTCGCCAGAGTGAGCGCTCCGATGATGGCCGCTGCTGTGCGGCGAGCGAACGTCAAGGACCTGGCAGCATTGAAAGCGCTGCTGGAAAGCGGCGACGCCACCGACGCCGGCCGACGCTCAACGGGCGACTTCTGACATCCACGGCTGACATCAACGAGGCCGGACGGCGGCGTACATCAGCATCTCTGCCCGACCGTCGCGTCAGAGGACAGCAGCCAGCGAAGCGGATGCTGATCGAACTCCTAAAGCGGGTGTCGCAGGTTCGAATCCGGCCGGGGGCACAGCCAGAAGAAGGGCCAGATCAGGAAGGGTTTCCTCCTAGGCTGGCCCTTCGCTTTGTTCGGCTCCGTGCCACACGCGTGCCACTAAGTCCACAGGGAGTCCACATCCCCTAGCCGGGGATCTCGAAAGTTGCTGCGACGCAACTGCCCACCATGCGGCCCGACGAAGACGTGACCCTCACGGCCAGGAGCGGCGAAGTGCTTCAGGTGGTGCGTGACCGCGTCGATGACGGCCCAGTCCTAGAAGGGATGGCCCTTGCACCGGCCCCGGTGGAGAGCTTCTGCCAGGCCCGTTTGGGCACCTTCTTGGACAGCGTGTCCGCACGGAACTTCCCCGCGCCGGTAGTGACTTCGTGCGAGCAGGCCACCGCGAGGATGTAGCCGGTGCCGCGCTTCTCCAGCGCGTCTCGCAGCTTGGGGTTGCCGCTGTAGACCTCGTCGCCCGCGCCCCATGCGGCCTGATGGTCGGCGTCCAGAAACCGGGCGACCATGCGGGCGGCCAGCTCCGGTTTGGTGGCGAAGGGGGTCTCCCCGCCAAGCCCAGCGGCGCGGCAGCGGTCGGGGTCGGAGATGCAGGAGCGCGGGACGTACAGTTCCCGGTCCACTGCCGCGTGCCCGCGCCGGCCGGCGTAGACCAGGTAGACGGTGACCTGAGCGTTCTCGATCCTGCCCGCGGTGCCGGTGTACTGGCGCTGGACGCCGACCGTGCCGGCGCCCTTCAATCACGTCCCCGGTCTCGTCGATCACCAGCACCGCCTGGTCGTCGTGCAGGTGCTCCACCACGTACTCGCGCAGGTCGTCGCGTACCTGGTCGGCTTCCCACTTGGCCCGGCCGAGCAGGTGCTGCATGCCGTCCGGGGTGGCCTCCCCGGCCCACTCGGCGATGGTCCAGCAGTTCTTGCGCGGCAGGTCCGACAGCAGGCCGAGCACCAACAGCTGCGCTCGACGCCGGGGTTCGACCCGCGCAGTCCGCCCCGCTATCCGGCTCATCAGGCGCTCGAACGCCTCCTGCCAGCGGGCAGGGTCTACGCTGTGACCGGCGGCCACCGCATGATCTTCAGTCTTCACACACCGATGATCAACGGTGGCCGCACCGTCTCCACAGCGCGTCAGGGTCGCGCAGCACCCGCCTGCCGTCCCGTGTCAGGAGGACATGTGCAACGTGGCGAAGTCTGGTGGGTCGAGTTCGACGAGCGGCGGCTGGTCGTACTGCTGTCGGGAGACGAGGCGTCCGGGATCCGGGTGATGCAGGTCGTCGCTCCGGCGGGCGTCGACATCAGCGGTCTGGGCGTCGAAGTGGTAGTAGGCGCCATGGAAGGACTGCCCTTTGAAGGCGTGCTGCGGTTCGCGTTGCCGCGTCCAGGCTTTACCCCTTGCACGTGGCTGACCACCGTGTCCCGAGACGACCTGATCGAGCGGGCGGGCGCCCTGTCCTCAGCGAAGCTCAGCGAGATCGAGGATGCCCTCCGACTCGGTGAACAGGAGAAGGAGCGGACCCCGGCGACGACCGCGAAGCTCAGCGAGATGAGGGACGCCCTCCGTCTCGGCGGACTCGCGTAGGCCGAGAAGGAACGGACGCCCCCGATGGCGTGGCCGATCTCGTCCAGACGATCGACGCCGGCCACCTGTCTCCTCGGCGCCCCTCACCATCGAGATCATGATCTACGGCTGGAGTACTGATCGTCCATCACCGCACGCAAGGGTGCTCAGCCGCACTGGTGGGGGTACGACCTCGTGAACCACCAGAGCCGATCGGCCCGTGCCAGACCGTGAGGGGAATCAAGGGAAGCACAAGCACCGGTGAGCCAACCGACGGCCCGGAGGTTGCCCGGGCCACGAGGGCTTCGATGCTGTAGCCCTGAGGGGGCTGGGTCGCTCACCGGCAGTGGCCATGCCGGTCATCATCCCGGCCGTTCGGGGGATACAAGGGCGGCGTCAGAGACGTATCCCACCCTGCGGGGGCATCCCTTGCTGGGACGAAAGGGAGACATGATGCCGCTCTATCTATCGAGGTTCAGCTACACGCCGGAGACCTGGGCGAGACTCATCGGCAACCCCGAGGACCGTGCAAAGGCCGCTCAGTCGTACATCGAGTCCGTCGGCGGCAAGCTCCACGGCTTTTGGTACGCGTTCGGCACCCGCGACGGTTACAACCTGTGGGAGGCCCCTGACAACGTCTCCATGGCTGCGGTCGCCCTGGCGATCAGCGGAGGCGGCGCACTCAGCTCGTTCGAGACGACCGTTCTCCTGACCGTCGACGAGACCATGGATGCCCTGCGCAAAGCCGGGCAAGTCCAGTACCGGGCTCCCGGCGCCTAGCGATCCAGACGGCTGGCGGCTGCTGGGTTCAGGCATCGAGACGACAGCGAGGTACAGCGTCCGTCCGCGCTCTGACATCTACAGCTGACATCGACGGCACCGGACGGGGACGCACACCAGCAACCCTGTCCGGCCGTCTCATCAGTCGCCGACCCCGACTGGGCGTGTCGTCGAGGACACCGGTCTCAGCCCCGCGCCGCTCCGGCCAGGGACAGTTCCCAGTACGCGGCGTATCGGCCGGCGCGTCGCAGCAGCTCCTCGTGGCTGCCCTGTTCGACCACCCTTCCGGCGTCCAGGAAGGCGACGCGGTCGGCTCGGCGCACGGTCCCCATGCGGTGTGCCACCTGCAGTACGGTCCGGCCCGCCGTCAGCTCCTCGATGCCGGCGTGCACGGCCGCCTCGTTCACCGGGTCCAGGGCCGAAGTGATCTCGTCGAGCAGCACGATCGGGGCGTCCTTCAGCAGCGCGCGGGCGATGGAGACGCGCTGTCGCTCGCCGCCCGACAGCAGCGCCCCGCCCTCGCCCACGTGCGCCGACCAGCCGCCGGGCGTCCGCTCGATCACCTCGTCGAGACGGGCCGCGGCGGCCGCGGCCCGCACCTCGGCGTCGGTGGCGTCCGGGCGGCCGAGGCGCACGTTCTCCTCGATCGTGCCGTCGAAGAGGTAGACGTCCTGGAAGACGATGGCGATCCGCGCCATCAGCGCCGCAGAGTCCATCTCCCGTACGTCCACGCCGCCGATCCGCACCGCGCCCGCGTCGACGTCGTGGAAGCGGGCGAGCAGCTGAAGCAGGGTCGTCTTGCCCGCGCCCGACGGCCCGACGACGGCGAGCCGCCGGCCCTCGGGTACGGACAGCGTCACCCCGTCGGCGACCGCGCGGTCGCCGTGCCGAAAGGTGACCGCGTCGAACTCGACGTCGTGACGGGCTGGTTCGCGCGGCGCGCGAGGCTCCGGCAGCGGCTTGGTGTTCAGGACGTCGTCGAGGCGGGTCAGTTCGGCGCGGGCGGCGCGGATGCCACCGCTCATCTCGGCGAGGGACAGCAACGGGTCGGCGCAGCGGGCGGCGAGCACCAGGATTGCAAGTACATCGGCCGTGCTGATGTCCCCGCCGAGGGCGAGGTACGCACCGAGTGCGAGCAGCGCCGTGAACACCGCCTGCACGGTGACCGCCAGACCCAGCACACCCGGCAGCGCCGAAAGGGTGGAGCGGCGGGCTGCGCGGCGCAGTTCCTTCAGGGAGCCGTCCAGCAGACCGAATCGCTCACCGGTGCGACCGCCGGCGCGCAGCACCGGCTGGGCCTGGAGGTACTCGATGACGCGGCCGGTGGCCGCGTGCTCGCGTTCCACGCGCTCCGCGTCGGTCGCCGTCGTCGCGCGAGCCGTACGCTGCTGGACCGCGGCCACCAACGGCACGGCCGCCAGGCCGGCAAGCCCCAGCTGCCAGTTGACGGCGAGCATCACGGCGACGATCGTCAGCGGCGTCACACAGGCGGAGATGAACGGCGCCAGCAGGTGCGCGATCACGCTCATCGCCTGCAACACGCCCTGGCTCGCGAGGACGGACAGCTCGCCGGTGCGGCCGGGTTGGTACCAGCCGATGGGCAACCGGGCGAGGTGTTCGCCGAGGCGCTCGTACATGCCGTGCAGCAGCGTCGTGCCCACGCGGAAACCGGAGCGGTCGCTGACGTACCGCAGCACCGCGTACACCGCGACCGCCGCGCCGAAGGCGGCCAGCCAGGGCCAGGCGTCCTCAGGTGTGCTGCCGAAGAGCGCCCGCAGCACGGGCACCAGCAGGGCGTACGACAGTCCCTCGGCGAAGGCGGTCGCCGTCATCAGGGCGATGGTGCGGCGCACCGGCCCGGCGTACTCGTGGCCGAGCACACGCAGCAGTGTGCTGATCATCGGGCCTCTTCCCCTTCCACGGCACTGGCACCGGCACCGGCACCGGCACCGGCACCGGCGTGGATCTTCCAGAATTCGGCGAACGCGCCGTTCCGCGCGAGGAGTTCCGTGGTCGTGCCCCGCTCCACGATCTCGCCGTCGCGCAGCATCACGACGGTGTCGGCGTCGGCGATCGTCTCCAGACGGTGGGCGATGACCAGCGTCGTCCGCTTCTCCCGGGTCTGCGCCAGCGCCTCGCGCACCGCCTGCTCGGTCTGCGGGTCGGCGAAGGCGGTTGCCTCGTCGAGGACCAGGACGGGGGTGTCCGCGAGCAGGGCGCGGGCGATCGAGACGCGCTGCGCCTCGCCGCCGGAGAGACGGGCGTCCTCGCCGATCACCGAGTCGTAGCCGCGGGGCAGTTCGAGGATGCGGTCGTGGATGCTCGCCCGGCGGGCGGCGCGGACCACGGCGTCGCGATGGGCGTGCGGGACGGCGAGGGCGATGTTGTCCGCGACCGAGGCGCGCAGCAGCCGGACGTCCTGGAAGACGAAGGACACCCGCCGGTAGAGCTCCTGGCTGCCCACGTCACGCAGGTCGACGCCGCCGAGGAGCACGGAGCCGTGCGTCGGGTCGTAGAACCGTGGCAGCAGCTGCACCAGCGTGGACTTGCCGCTGCCGGACGGCCCGACCACGGCGGTGATCGTCCCTGGCTCCAGCACCAGGTCGATCCCGCGCAGCACCTCGCGCCCGGCCGCTCCGTCCTCGTACCCGAAGGACCCGAAGGACCCGAAGTACCCGAAGTACCCGAAGCGGACGTCCCGCAGCTCCACCCGGTGTCCCTCGGGCGCCACCGGCCGTACGGGCTCGGGCAGCGACGGCTCGGCGAGTACGTCCCGGATGCGGCCGACGGCGCGCCGCGCGGTCTGCAGGTCGTCGAAGCCGTGCCCGAGCGCGGCCACGGGCGCGGTCAGACCGAGGCCGAGGAGCAGGAACGGCAGCAGGTCCGCCGGGGCGAGCCCGCCCCCGGTGATCCGGTACGCCCCGCCGACCAGCACCGCCAGCAGCACGAACGGCGGCGACAGCGCCACCTGCATCCCGGCGGCGACCCCGGAGAGACCGCGCACCATCCGGTAGAAGCTGCGGGTGAAGTCGCCCACCGCGGTACGGAACGCGCCGTGCGCCCGCTCCGACCCGCCGAACGCCTTCACCACCGCGATGCCCTGCACGAACTCGACCACCGACGCCGAGATCCGCCCCAGCGCGGCGTCGAATTCGTTCTGCTCGCGCAGCCGCGCGGGGGTCATCATCAGCGGCACGAGCGCGACCGCCAGCAGCACGGGGATCAGCGTGATCAGCGTCAGCCGCCAGTCCACGGTGAGGAGGTAGCCGAGCGAGACCAGCGGCACCACGAAGGCGGAGACCAGCTGGCCCGGCGTGTGGGCGATGAGCGGGTGCACGGCGCTGACGTCCTCGCCCACCAGCTTCGCCAGCTCCCCGCTGCGCCGCCGCGCGAGCCGGCCGATCGGCACCCGCCCGAGCCGCGCGGCGAGTTGCCGGCGCAGCGACAGCTGCACCCGGGTGTCGAGGAGGTGTCCGACGCCGGACGAGGCGGCCGTGAACAGCAGCCGTACGAGGAGCCCTGCCGCGCCCGCGATCACGACGTCGCGCACGTGCCCGTCGTCGGCCGGTGCCGGCGCCAGCAGCGTACGGCCGAGCTCGACGACCGCGAGCAGCGGCGCCAGGCCGGCGACGGCGCCGATGACCTGGAGGACGATGACGACGGCGAAGCCGCCCGCGTACGGGCGCAACAGCCGGGCCACGCCCGGTGGTGGCGGCGCCGTGGTTCCGGTGGAAGTCATGCGCTCACCTTCGCCGCGGCTGCGGCCCGGTGGCTTGAAGAAATGTTCCGTCCGGGCGGGCCCGTAGCATGGACGCATGTCAACTGCCGTGCGCCGGCGCGTCGCTGTCCCCGTGTGGGAGGTCACGCGCCCGGCCCGGCCGGGCCGCGTACCCGGCGTCGTCCTGGCGGGGCTGCGCGACCGCGGCCCTGCTCCGGTCGACCACCGGCTCGACCCGCACCCCGTGCTGACGCTGGCGCTGGCCTGCGGCGAAGCGGCGCTCGGCATCGACGAGTCGACGGGGCGGCAGCACCGCGGCAGCCTCGTCACCGGGCTCGGGTTCGGCGTCGGCGGCGCGGCGCGGGTGCGGGCCGCGAACGTCGAGTGGATGCAGGTGCGCCTGTCCCCCGCCATCGCGCGCGCCGTGCTGGGCGTGGACCCTGCTGAGCTGGAGAGCTCAGTGGTGGCCCTGGGCGACCTGTGGGGAGAGCGGCGGGCATCCCGGCTGTGCGAGCGGCTGGCCCAGGCCGCCTCGTGGGAGGAACGCTTCGCGCTCGTCGAAGCGTTCCTCGCCCGGCTGTCCGCCGCGGGGCCCGCCATCGAGCCGGAGCTGGCCTGGGCCTGGGACCGTATCGTCGCCGGGCACGGCCAGGTGCGGGTCGAAGGGCTGGCCGACGAGCTGGGCTGGAGCCGCAAGCGCCTGTGGTCCCGCTTCCACGCGCAGCTCGGCCTGCCGCCCAAGCGCGCCGTGAAGCTCGTCCGCTTCGACTGGGCGGCCACTCGCCTGGCCGGGGGCCAGGAGGCGGCCAGGGTCGCGGCCGACTGCGGCTACGCCGACCAGTCGCATCTGCACCGGGACGTCGTGGCGTTCACCGGTGTGACCCCCGCGACCGTGGCCGGCCAGTCGCTCATATCGACGGCCGACCTGGCGTGGGTGGACCACGTGCCGCGCCTCTCGGCGCCCTGGGGCAATGCCGCGGCCTCCCGTTTCGACGGGCACGACCGTCCCTCCTCAGTCGGGCTTCCGGTCGACCGGAAGCCCGACTGAGGAGGGGCAAGCCCGGCAAGGCGCGCGGGGCTGCACCTGTACGCGGCTCCGAGACAGCAGGCACCCCACGTCATCTCGGCCAAAGCCGCGCGCGGCGTACGCCGTTGCTGCTAAGGCGCGACCGCGTCCTTGGTGCTTTCCGGGCGCCTGCGCTCCCGGACCAGCGCGATCGCGATCACCAGCGCGGCCACGAGCAAGGAGAGCAGGACCTGGCTTCGTCCGCCCCCCTCCTTGTCGTCGGTGAGCATGTAGACGAGGACGAACGAGATCATCGCGATCGTCACCCACGTCAGATACGGGAACAGCCACATCCGGACGACGAGCTTCTCCGGGTTCTCGCGCAGGATGATCCCCCGCATCCGCAGCTGCGAGAAGCAGATGACCAGCCACACGAAGAGCGCGACCGCGCCCGAGGAGTTCAGCAGGAACTGGAACACCGTGTCCGGCCACAGGTAGTTGAAGGCGACCGCCACGAAGCCGAAGGCCACGGAGGCCAGGATCGCGGGCTGCGGGACACCTCGCGCGTTCGTCCGTACGAAGGACCGCGGGGCATCGCCACGCTGCCCGAGGGAGAAGGCCATACGGGAGGCGGTGTAGAGGCCGGAGTTGAGACAGGACAGCACGGCGGTCAGCACGATGAAGTTCATGATCTCGCCGGCGTGCGGGATGCCGATCGAGTCCAGGGCCGCGACGTACGACCCCTTCTTCTCGATCGCGGGGTCGTTCCACGGCAGCAGGGCGACCACGACGAGGATCGAGCCGATGTAGAAGACGCCGACCCGCCAGATCACGCTCCGGGTGGCCTTCGCGACCGCCCGCCGCGCGTCCGGGGACTCGGCGGCGGCGAGGGTGACGATCTCGCTGCCCATGAAGGAGAAGACGACCAGCAGGATGCCGGTGAGGATCGCTCCGGAGCCGTTCGGCAGGAAGCCGCCGTGTTCGGTGAGGTTGCCGAAGCCCGTGGCGGCATGGTCGGTGCCGGGCAGCACACCGAAGATCGCCAGGACGCCCAGGAGGATGAAGCCCGCGATGGCGACGACCTTGATCCCGGCGAACCAGAACTCGAACTCGCCGAAGGAACCGACCGAGATCAGGTTGGTGGCGGTGAGGACCACCATCACGATCAGCGCCCAGGCCCACTGCGGTACGGCCGGCACCCATCCTTCCAGGATCACGGCACCCGCCGTCGCCTCCACGGCGAGCACGACGACCCAGAAGAACCAGTACAGCCAGCCGATCGAGAACCCGGCCCAGCGGCCCAGCGCCCGGTCCGCGTAAGCGGAGAAGGAGCCGGAGGTCGGGTAGGCCGCGGCCATCTCGCCGAGCATCCGCATCACGAACACGACCAGGGCCGCGACCAGGGCGTACGACAGCAGGATGCCGGGCCCTGCGGCGGCGATACCGGAGGCGGAGCCCACGAAGAGGCCGGCTCCGATCACACCACCGATGGCGATCATGGACAGATGGCGGTTCTTGAGGCCGGCCTTCAGACCTGCCTGCTCCGGGGACTGACCGTCGGCACGTGGGGCGATGTCAGGGGCCGGAGCATCTGGGGGACGTGTGGTCATGTCGACATCCATCCGTTGAGTGGTGGGGAAGCCGTGTGGGGAGGGGCTGCCGTGGTTGCTGGGGCACTCGCCTCAGCGGCGGGGACGAGCAGGCCGGTATGGCAGGGGGAGGGCCATGGCCTTGAAGGTTCCGCAAGCGTTCAGGGTGCGGGGCGCGGTATCCGGATGCCGTGCAGGTGATGGGGTCGTCACCGCACGTCCGCGCTGCGCTCCGCCTCCTCATGAGAGGCGGTCCGTTTCACTTACGGGAGGAGATTTGCGCCAGCGTATGAGGAGTCATGGGACGGCGGGCTTGTCCAGTACGACGAATTCGTCGCCGATGGCTGTACGCCCCGCCAATGCGGAGGGGAAGCGGGATCAGGTGCCGGGCGGCAGCCGCAACTGGAGCATGGCAAGCAGACGCTGGTCAGGACGGCTCAGGTCGAGACCGGTCAGCTCCTCGGCCCGGCGAAGGCGGTAGCGCAGCGTGTTGGGGTGAACATGCAGCTGGGCGGCGGCCGCCCGTACGTCACCGAAGGAATTCAGGTAGGTCAGAAGGGTCTCCGCCAGGCTGCCCTGGTGCCGGCTGTCGTGGTCGACGAGGGCGGTCAGCCGTGGATCCCGTATCTCGGGATGGCCGGACAGCAGCGTCAGCACCTCACTGACCAGTACTTCCGACTGGATGTCCGGCAGCGCGGCGACCGCGGTGGGTACGTCGGCTCCCAGCATGGCGTCGAGGATGCGGTCGGCCTCCCGGCGCGACTCCGTGACGTCGCCGAGCGTGGACACCACGCAACCGACCGAGCCGCGCAGCGGCAGGCCCAGGTGCCGGCGTACGGCGTCGGTGATCTCCTGACCCCAGCCGCGCAGCGTGTCTATGTCGATGCTGCGCGGCAACTGGGGCAGGAGCACGTAGATGCGGGGATCGACCTGCGTGACCAGCGCGCTGCGATGCCGGGCGGCTATGTGCACGGAGACCAGGTTGGTGACCTCGGCATGGGTCAGCTCCGCCGCGGCGACGACCTCCGCGGTTCCGTACGAGAAGCCCAGAACGGCGGCCGGGCGGGTCGCGTCGAACCCCAGGTGGGTGGCCAGCGGCTGTGGCCCGGTGTTCCCCTCCAGAAGTCCGGCCAGCAGGGTCCGGGTGAACGTCAGGTCCTCCGAGAGCTCCCGGCGGCGGCGCACCAGATGGAGCGCGGCGACCCGGGCGGCACCCAGCAGTGCCTGGCCCGATCGTTCGGACAGCGCGGTCGAGCCCTCCTGCACCCAGATGGTCCCCAGCTGCCGGTCCCCGGACCGGATGGCCACCGCGAGCCGACGGCGGATCCCCAGCTCGGGGTGACTGTCGATGCTGATCACCTCGTCGCTGGAGTGCAGGTGCTGGAACACACCCCACGCGCGCAGCTTCGCCAGATACGCCTCCGGTCCCTGCCAGCCGAGGATGGACCGCCGTCGCAGGTCGTCGATCTCGTCGGAGTCGGTGGAGCGGGAGTACGCCAGGACCCGGTTGGCGGCGTCCTCGATGCTGACGATGCCGCTGGTGAGGATGGCGGTGGTCTGGGCGAGCGAGAACAGGTCGCTCTCCTCGGCTTCGCCGCGGTGGCCCGGCTGCGCGTCGTCGAGGGCGGCGCGGGCCAACGCGTGCACCTGTTCCCAGCGTGCTTCGCTGCGCAACGAGAGCAGGGCGACCCCGGCCTCGGTGGCGGTCTCGCTGAGAGCCGCGGTCTGGCCGGGACCATCGAGTTTGACCACGACGCCGGCGGCTCCGTCGCGCCCGGCGGCCCGCAGCGCGGGATAAGCCGCTCGGCCACGGGCACCGATGACGAGAGCCAGTTCGCCCGGCTGAGTGGTCGGCGGCTCCTCGGGATCGAGCAGGGCCACGCCGCGGATCTCGACGTCCAGTCCGGCGGGAGCGGCCTGCACCTCCACCAGCGAATCGCCCAGAGCCATCAGCAACTCGCGCAGGCTGATGCTCGCGGGAAGCGGAGTTACCTCGGCCGGATCCATGATCGTCGCCTTTGCTGGGAGCCACGCCGGAGCCCTGATGCTATCGGTCCGGCGACGAGCACCGTCCTGGAGCATGTGTGGACCGCAGCGTGCATGACGGCACGATGCCGTTCGAGCTGGAGGCGGTATTGCCGCAGGATGCGGGCTTCGTGTGTGAGCCATGCGTGAGCGGACTGCCCGGCACGGGGCGTCATACGCGGAGTCGAGTACACGGACTGAGGAAGGTCGTCCTCGCTCGGCCGCACCACATCCGCGCGGGGCAGCCGGGGTGAGTGGTGGGCTGGGCAGGGGTGAGTGCTCTGGCACCCGCAGGTGCCACTGAACGCCTGGCTCAGGTGCTGACAGGAGTGCGGGACAGGGCGGTGCGTAGCGCGAAGGCGCCGAGCAGGCCACCTGCCGTGAATCGCTGGGCGGTCATGGCGCGGGGCCGGGCGGCCAGAAACCCCGAGACCCGCGCTGCGCCCAGCATGATCAGAGCGTTCACGGAGAGTCCCACGATGATCTGCACACCACCGAGCTGGAGCAGTTGCCCCCAGGCCGGGCCTGCCTGCGGGTCCATGAACTGAGGCAGTAGGGCGGCGTGCATAAGGGCGATCTTGGGGTTGAGCAGGTTGGTCAGCAACCCCATCGAGAACAGGCGGGCGTCGGAGACCGGAGGCAGATCCTGGGCCGGGGCGAACGGCGAGCTGCCGCCGGGCTTGACCATGCTCCAGGCGAGGTAGGCCAGGTAGGCGGCCCCGGCAAGCTTGACCACGATGAACGCCACCGGCACGGCGGCGAACAACGCGGACAGGCCCGCAGCCGCGGCCAGCAGGTAGCACACGAAACCGATACAGCAGCGAAGTGCGGCAACCCCGATACCCGGCCGCGTCCAGCAGCGCCCGATGATGAGCACTACTAAAGAGACACCGATCGGATCGATGGGAGGATGCCGTCGCGCCACCCGTGATCCAGTGTGCTGGCCATGATGCAAACAGACACGGCCGCCCAAGCGGGCGGTAGTTGGAAGACGCCTCCTCCGATACGTCCACAAGCATGGTTCCCCGGCCGCATCATCGGGGGAGCGGCTCTCGTCCTCGGCCCCGTGGTGTGGTCGGCCGGGTTGTTTCTCCGGTACCTGACCCGCGACTCGGGGACCCTCACGCCTGGCCGATTCGGGGAGTTCGGCGAGGATTTCGCCGCTTCGTCACAGTTGGCTGCCTATGTGCACAGCCCCGGGCTGGTCACGGCCGGCTACGCGTGCTTCGCCGCAGGTGCCCTGCTGTTATGGCCCGCCTTCGCCACACTCGCAAGGATCGTCGCGGCGCGGTGCCCGGGTCTCGCCGTGTGGGGCGGCACTCTCGTCATCCTCGGGCTGTTCGCGCGCCTGTACTTCGCCGGCGTAGACCAGGCAGCTTTCCAGCTGGCCGAGACCCGCGGCCTCGACGAGGCGGTCGAGATCGTGGCAACCACGTACACGGACATCTCTTACGGGCCAGGGAGGATCCCCGTGAGCGCGTCCGCCTGCCAGTACGTGGGGATGGTGCTGCTGGCTATCGGAGCATTCCGGTCCGGGACGTTCGGTTCGGGGCGCTGCCTGTTGTTCCTCTGGTCGGGGACGCTCTGGGGAGGCGTACTCAAAGCGAGCCAGCTCTTCGACGGCGTCGTCTCGAACGGAGTCCTGTGCCTGGTGTTCGTGCCGCTCGGCATCCAAGTGCTACGGGATGCAGTCCCCGAGCTGCGTGCCGGGAGCGGCTCCGTCCAGTCCTGCAGGCCTATACGGTGGCTGAGTTGGTGACGTGCCCCGGATGCGGCTGTCTACGGTGACCGGGTGAGTGCACAGCCACTGCGTGACCGACTGGTCTCGTTCGCGCTTCCCGCCACAGCCTTCTGCGGCGCCTTCGTACCGGCGGCCCTGCCCGGTGCGACGCCGTACTCCTCGCTCGGGCTGACCCCGGTGCCCGCATCCTTCCAGGCCGCGGTGGTCGGATTGCTGGCGGCCGTGGGCGTGTGGATGGCTCCGAAACGATGTTGGCCGCTGTTCGCGCTCGCAGCCGTGGACTCGGTGGTGCGGTCACCTGGTCTCGTGCTTTCGGTGGCGACCTACGTAGCGGCGACCACCTTGAGGCGCCCCCTCCACCTGACGATCTTCTCGACGGTCGCGAGCCTACTGGCGGCGATGCCCCGATCCGGCGTCGACATCGTCTCCTCGCTCGGCGGAGCGCCCCTGTTCGTCTGGCTTCCGCTGGTGACAGGGATGTGGATCAGCGCGCGCGGGAAGGTGGTGGCCGGGCTGCGCGAACGTGCCGATCGGCTGGAGCGGGAGCAGGCCGTGCTCGCGATGCGGGCGCGCGTTGAGGAGCGCGCCCGCATCGCGAGGGACATGCACGATGTGGTGGCACACCAGGTGTCGCTCATGGTCCTGCGCGCAGGGGCCCTGGAGATCAATGCGCCGGACGAGAAGACCGCAGCGGAGGCGGAGCTCATCCGTACTACGGGCAAGGAGGCGCTTATCCAGCTCAGAGCCGTTCTCGGGATCCTTCGTCACGGAGGCGGAGAGCCGGAGTCGTTCCTGCCGCAGCCGACCCTGGCCGATATCGACGCACTGCTCGATCAGTCGAGATCAATCGGCGTTCCCATAGAAAGGCGTGACGAGGGAACTGCGGGCGAGCTGCATGCCGTGGTGGAGCACACCGCCTACCGGGTCGTCCAGGAGGCCCTCACCAATATCCACAAGCACGCGGGCATGGTCCCCACGCAGGTGGTGTTACGACGCCTCCCCTCTGCGCTGGAGGTAACGGTCGACAACGTCGCACCACACGACCGCACGTCGGGGATGTCCGGTAGCGGCCTCGGGCTGATCTCTCTGCGCGAACGTGTCGAGTTGCTGGGCGGCGAGTTCACCGCCAGGCCGAAGGAAGACGGCGGATTCACCGTGTCTGCGAGGCTTCCGGCATGATCCGGGTACTCATTGTCGACGACGAGGCGTTGGTACGGGCTGGGCTGCGCATGATCCTGGAGGTCCCTGACGACATTGATGTGGTCGCCGAAGCGGCGAACGGCGCGGAGGCCGTCACCGCCGTAGCCCGCTACCGCCCCCACGTCGTGCTGATGGACGTGCAGATGCCGGGTATGGACGGCGTGTCCGCGCTCAGGGAGATCCACCGGTCGCCGAGTCCACCGAAGGTGCTCATGCTCACCACCTTCGACCGCGATGAGTACGTCTACAGCGCCCTGCGTTCCAGGGCTGTCGGGTTCCTGTTGAAGGACACCGCGCCGCGCGATCTGATCGCCGCTGTCCGTACGGCGGCTGACGGCAGCGCCGTACTGTCACCCACGGTCACCAAGCGGGTGATCGAGGCTTTCGCCGACCGGCAGCCTCCAGATGCCCGGGCCGCGCAGGAACGGCTGGCTGCCCTTACCGCTCGCGAACAGGATGTCGTCCGAGCGGTGGCCCGCGGGCTGGCCAATGCTGATATCGCCCGAGAGCTCGGCATGAGCGAGACCACAGTGAAGGCCCATGTCAGCCGCTCGCTCGCCAAACTCGGGTTGAACAACCGCGTGCAGATCGCACTCCTCGTCCGTGACGCGGGTTAGACCGGCCCGGCCACCGGGGGCTATCGGCTGCGGCCCGTGAAGTGCCGGTACTCCTCGTGCAGCCGGTCCTGGTCCGCGCAGGGGAGGTCCAGCTTCGCGCCCTCGTCGTCCCTGGCACAGCACGTCCGGCAGGTGGTGCAGTGATCGGCGAAGCGTACCAACGCGGCTTTGTCGGGGATTGCTTGGAGCAAATCGGCGTCAGGTTGGCACGCGGTATCGCTCACTCTTCCATCCCCATGGGTACGGTCACGTAATTCCCCGGGCTGCCATCCCGACGTTCCGGCGGGATGTCCGGGGCCCACGTGCCTGAAGGCGGCCCGGACCGCCGCCCTGGGCGGGGGCCACGTGAATTCACAGGACAGTTGCGAGCCAGCTCCGCGATCATTGGCCGATGACCCCGAGACCGGACCTTCTCACTCTGAGCATCGCGTGCCCTCCACCCGACGAGGGCGTCCTGGAGGTCCGCCCGATCGTCAATGGCCGGGATTTTCTGGCCGAGGTGGTCCCCGGTGGTGTGGGAGGCTCCCGTTACCTGGGAGTAGGCCCCAGGGATCTGCTGGACCACAACGGGCCGTTGCATGCCACGGCGATGCCCCACGAGGTGCGTCTCGCTTGGTCCGGGTGCGGCGTGGAGGAGTGCTGTGGCGCGCTGTACATGACCGTCACGCGTGACGGGGATCATGTTGTCTGGGCGGGCTGGCGTGACCTGGCCAATCAGGACTTCGACCTGCCGGAGCTTCGGTTCACCACAGGTCAGTACGAGGCCGAGGTCCTGCGAGCCGGAGAGGACCGCAGTTGGGAGTGGCCGGCAGGAGCGGTTGCCCGGCTCCTTGAGGCGGGGCTGAGGAGACGCGAGGACTGGCTCGTCAGGTGGGACTGCGCGTTGGAAGGCGTCTGGGCCTCCCGCAAGGAACCCGATCGCATCCACGTCGTCCTGATGCATCCCCGTAACCGGGCCGACGCAGATCTGCCCTGGCTTCAGTTCGGGATGACGCTCCCGATCTCCGCGGACGCCCCATCGGTCCAAGCCGAGCTCCTTGAAGCGCGGCTGACCGCAGGCGATCCCCGTGCCACCGCCGAGGTCTGGGGAGGTTCGCATGATGCCGAGCAACTGGGCTACCCATGGCCACCGGTCGACCCGCTGCTCATGTGAACGGCAGAGAGAGACGGGGTTGGGCCTCCCCCCTTGCCGTTGACACCCACACCTCTGCGGCGCGGCCTGCCTCCTGTCTTCGCGGGAGGGTGTCTCGGACCCCTGCCGATCGATCGCGCTTTTTGGGGACGGAGCACCGACAGCCGTCGTGACGATCCCTGGCATCCGAACGAACTCCGCAAGCGGGTGTCACAGATCCGATCGCAGGTTCGAATTCTGTCGCGCGGAAACAGAGAAAGACCTGGCCAAAAGGGCTTTCGTTCATCGGGCGGAGGCCCTGGTAGTCGCAGCGCATGTGCGGCACCACCTGTGCTGAAGAGCCCGCGCAGCCTGCCGTAAATCCGTCGAGCCCGACCCTGCGGCAGCTCTACCCTTCCCGCATGATGCACGGAAAGACCTCGTACGTTTGCCTGCCCTGCCGGGCCTCGTACAAGCAGCCCTACCCCGGCCACCACGACAACGACAGGGTCTGTCCACGCTGCGCCGAACCACTGATCCACGTCGGCTCCGCCTTCGCGGCACCCAAGAGGCGGGACACCGCCGGCTGGCGCACCCTGTCCGTACTGCTGCACGCCGGTGTGCGCTTCCACAAGAGCTGCTGCGGCGGCCCCGGCTACCGCCCACGGACCCTCGGCGAGGTGCGCGAGCGGATGGCGTACGCCCGGACCACCGGAGAACCATTCGCTCAGGCGCTGGTCCGCCGCGACCTGCCCTGGCAGCCCTGAAAGCAGGGGGCGTTGCGCAGCGCCGCCGCAGTGGCGTTGACGTCGTCGATCGTCCCTGTGTTGCGGCCCGGACCGGGCCCGGTGCGTTTGCGTACCGGTCTGCGGAACGGCGGGGACCGGGACCTCGGGGAAGCCGAGGCCTCCGGCCCTGCACACCTTCATCGGCGGTACTCCGGACACCCCGCAGGCCCTGCGCTCGCGCCACCGGCGCATCACCGCGGGCTCTCCCGATCCGGCCGTCTCGTGGCTGAACTGGCTCGGCCGGCAGCCGGTGGACGCCGTCGTCGCTCATATCCACCCCGAGCATCGGGAGTCCGCAGCCGTCCGCCGGGCTCACACCCACCGACGAATGGCACGACGGTGAGCTCCGACGGCACCTGAGCGTCGGGCGATAACTGCGACACCGTTCAGGTGATGCCAGCTGACCACGCCATGGGCGCTACACCATGTGCGAGCGCTTCGCATGACATATCCCGAAGAACCGCGACACCTGCCGTGCGAGTGCCACAGTGAGCCGTGACCTCGACAACGTTCCTGCCGTTCCTCGGCGTTGTGCTCGGTGGCCTCGTGTCGACCCTGGCCCAGTACTCGTTGGGCCGTGCTTCGGAGCGGGCCGAAGTGCGGCGGAGCTCTCGTGAACGCGCCGAGGCGCGTCGCAATGAACGCGTCGCCCACCTCGTCGACTTCCTGTCCGCGGTGCAGGAAGCCGAGCGCGTCGCCGTGGACCGCTACCACCACCACCTGGCCGACGAGCAGTGGCAGGCCCGGGCGAAACAGTCCATCGACAGGATGTGGGTGGCGCAGAAGACCATCCACATGCTGTGCGCGTCCGAGGTGAACGAGTCGGCACGCCGTCTGGCCTACGACGTCCAGGACGTGATCAGAAAGGGCCCCGACGACCCGGAAGAGCCGCAGGACGAGAAGGTCTGGGCCTATATCCGCCCCAGCCGCAGGGCGTTCCTCGACGTCGTGCGCGACCACTTGGAGTAGCCGCCGGCGGGAAGGCCCTGGGCGCTCTAGCCGTGCAACCAGCTGTCGTAAGGTGCGGCATCCACGAGGTGGTACAAGCCGAATGCGGCAGCGCCCAGGACAAGCAGGAACAGCCCGGAGCGCAGGAACAGCGGCCCCGCAAGGGTCAATGCAGCGCCCTGCGTCGTGACGGTGCCCCAGTCCCGCAGACGCCGGACGTCTCCCGCACTGGCCCACCAGAAACCGGCACCGACCACAAGAAAGAACGCACCGAAGAGGCCCACAGCACTGAAGACGGCCAGGAATTCCTCTCGATCGCTGTGACCATCGATACTCAAGGTCACCACCATGAGCGGTACCACGCCCAGCAGGCCGAACGTCACCGCTCGCCGCGCGACGTGGACCGGCCGCAGCCGCGGCAGCAGCACGCCGTCTTGATCCACACCCATGGCCAGCACACTATCTCTGGGCGAAAACTCGCCCCATGAGGGATAGCCACGCACCCCCCGCCACGCGTCTGATCTCCGTGTCCTGGCAGGGCAAGGCCTCGGCCCACTCGCTGACCACGGGAAAGACCTTGTGGACCCGCCCGGCGGGCGTCGAGATGCCCGACCAGGACACGATGCAGGAGTTCGCCTCGCCCGTGGCGTCGAAGAGGCAGGGGGTCGTGTACTTCCTCGGCTCGGACGGAGAGCTGTCCGGACTCGACCTGCGTACGGGGAAGCAGGTCTGGCGCGGTCACGCCGACCTCGGCAAGCCGCGGCCCGGGATCGCGGACAGGCCCCAACTCCTGCTCTACGAGGATGTACTGGTCGCCCGGAACGGCAGCAAGCTCGTCTCCCTGCTGCCGCGGACCGGCGGCTGACCCGGGCGACTGGCCCAGGCGACCGGTCCAAGGATCCCGGGCCGGGGAGGGAGTGGCGCTTCCTCCCCGGCCCGGGGTTTGCGTTGGCGACACTCGGCGGAGCCGTCCGGCGGGGAGCGGCCGACGGTCGCCGTCACCCGGACGAGCTGCGGGCGAGACGGGCCGCAGTGTGGTCCCGGCTTGATCCATCCGGAAACACTCCGAAACATTCGATGAGCGGAACCCTGCCCTCCGCGCGTGAATGAGAGGAACTTGAGCCCTCGGAGGGAATAACCACCCTCAAACAGCAGAAATTCACCACGCCCGACAGCGGCCCCGGTGCCGAACATTTCGCAACGACCGCCGAAACTCTTGACAGTTGACAGGGCCCGGCCAACACTCCCGGATGACAGAGCTCCCCCATCGACCCACCCCACGAGGACGAGGAGGAAGCACCCCATGAAGAAGTCATCCGGCCGTTTCCGGCTGCTCATCAGCAGCACCTGCACCATGCTGCTGGTCGCGGCGGCGGCCCTCACCATGCCGGGCACCGCCCACGCCGACACCGTCGTCACCAGGAACCAGACGGGCACCGACAACGGCTACTACTACTCGTTCTGGACGGACGCGCCGGGCACGGTCTCCATGACGCTGTCCTCCGGCGGCAGTTACAGCACGTCCTGGCGGAACACCGGGAACTTCGTCGCCGGCAAGGGCTGGAGCACCGGCGCCCGCCGCACCGTGACGTACTCGGGCTCGTTCAACCCGTCCGGCAACGCCTATCTGACCCTCTACGGCTGGACGGCGAACCCGCTCGTCGAGTACTACATCGTCGACAACTGGGGCACCTACCGGCCCACGGGCACGTACAAGGGCACCGTCACCAGCGACGGCGGCACGTACGACATCTACAAGACGACGCGGTACAACGCCCCGTCCGTCGAGGGCACGAAGACCTTCGACCAGTACTGGAGCGTGCGCCAGTCGAAGCGGACGGGCGGCACCATCACGGCCGGCAACCACTTCGACGCGTGGGCCCGGGCCGGGATGCCCCTGGGCAACTTCAAGTACTACATGATCATGGCGACCGAGGGGTACCGGAGCAGCGGCAGCTCCAACATCAGGGTGGGATCGTGACGGCGAAGCGCGTGCTGACCGCCCTCGCGGCGACGGCGGCCGCGGCCCTCACGGTCACGGCCACCACGACCTCGACCGCCGCTCCGGCCCGGGCCGCCGCGTGCGGGGCCGGCTACGTCGGACTCACCTTCGACGACGGCCCGTCCGGCAACACGACGAAACTGCTCGGCGCGCTCCGGCAGAACGGCCTGCGGGCCACCATGTTCAACCAGGGGCAGTACGCGGCAGCCAACCCATCCCTGGTCCGGGCCCAGGTGACGGCCGGCATGTGGGTCGCCAACCACAGCTACACCCATCCGCACCTGACCCGGCTGAGCCAGGCGCAGATCGACTCCGAGATCTCCCGCACCCAGCAGGCCATCGCCAACGCGGGAGGCGGCACACCGAGACTGTTCCGCCCGCCGTACGGCGAGACGAACGCGACGGTGAAGTCGGTCGCGGCCCGGTACGGCCTGACCGAGATCATCTGGCACGTCGACTCGCAGGACTGGAACGGCGCGAGCACCGAGTCGATCGTCCAGTCCGTCGCCCGCCTCACCAACGGCCAGATCATCCTCATGCACGACTGGCCGGCCAACACCCTGGCGGCGGTCCCCCGCATCGCCCAGACCCTGGCGTCCCGAGGCCTGTGCGCGGGAACGATCTCCCCGCAGACGGGCCGCGCGGTGGCCCCCTGAAAGCCCGGCGCGACGGCACCCCATCTGCCGTCGCGCCGCAGGCGGTGCTAGCGGGACGGCCCGGGGCCCGCGGCTCCGCCACCGCTGTCCGCATGCCGTTCCGACGCCACCCTGAGCAGAATCTCCCGCAGCGCCTCCCGGGTGCGCCCCCGGGTCTTCACCGCATGGCAGTTGGGGCAGAGGGCCACCATCTGACTCGGGTGGTCGCGGCCGCCCCGGGTGAGGTCCACGACGTGGTCGACCTCGAGGATCGGATGGTCGTCGTCGGTCACATCGGCTGGCTGGCCGGTGCAGTCGGGGTTCTCGCAACGGCCCCGGCTGCGGCTCAGGACCAGGAAGCGGGCGGTCCGGGAACGGATCGGGCGGCGGGTGGTGCCGGTGCCGCGGCGGCCGTGGGTCCGCGCTTCCCGCTCCTCGACCAACGCGCAGCCGCGTTCGTACTCGGCGGCCGTGAGGAGCCACCGCTCCGGCGTGCGACCGGCCCCGGTGTCCGGCTCGGCCGGATCGATGCCGGCCAGGCCCACCTCGGTGAGCAGCGGGGTCGGGTCGAGGCCCTCGAAGAAGGTGCCCAGGAGTTCGTCGAGGACGGCGAGACGGGTCACGGCGGAGTGCCGGAACAGCTCGTGCACGGGCTCGGCGAGGCCGCCGCGGGGTTGGTTGGTGTCGAACCAGCGCTTCACCCTCGCGTCGCCGTGGGCGGTGGTCACCGGTTCGGTGAAGTCGCGCAACTCCCAGACGCCGTCGTGGTGGAGGGACGCGATCGGGTAGTCCGGGCGCGGGCGTTCCCCCCGCAGACCGTGCCGCTGCAACAGCAGCTTGAGGGCGGCCTCGGTCTCGGTCCAGGGCAGGAGGCGGGGTTCGCCGCGGTGTGCTCGTCCCATGGCCCACAGCAGCGCGATCGGCTTGTACAGGGCCCGGTGGTTCGCGGAGCGGTTGACCTTCAGGTGGGTGATGCGATGGATCAGCTCGTCGTGGTCCGGATGGTCCGGCCCGTCCTCCGCCGGCCCCTCCGCGACGACGTCGAAACCGAGGCGCTGGAGGAAGCGGGCAGCGTGGTCCGCCCCGCCGGAGAACCCGGGTGTGCTGGGGGTCAGGGGGAGTTCACCGGGCAGGAAGCCGTGTGCCGCGCCGACGATCGCCTTCGAGTCGTACTGCCCGCCCTCGTGCACCAGCAGGTAGCGACGCGCAGGCCGGAACCCGTACGCCTTCAGAAAGGCCTCACGCCCGAGCCGGTCGCACTCCTCGATCGCCTTCTCGATCTCGACGCGCGATATGTCCGAGAGAGCCATGACGGGCACCCTACGGGACGGGACCGACAGCGCAGGGACAGCCGGGATGCGGGCACTTGAGGGCATGTCGTACTTGAGTACGCGTGCTCATGACGCTCCCCGCGCCGCCCCCGATGCTGGGCGTATGACGAATCGGGGAATCGTGGCGGCCGGGGCAGCGCTCGTCGGCGGGGTGCCTGTGGCCGCCTGGGGGCTGATGGGGCAGCAGAACTACGCCGGGCTGCCGGCAAGCGAGCTGGACTACGCGTTCCAGCCGTGGGACATCGGGGACGGCGTGGCCGCGGTCGCCGGGGGGCTCGCGCTGGTGCTGGCGGTGGCCGGTGCGGTGGTGCTCGTGCGGCGCTCCCTGCGCGGGGCGATGGACCAGCGTTGGTGGGGGGTGCTCGGGCCGCTGGTGGCGCTCGGGCTCATGGCCGGTGTGGGGTGGCGGATCCTGACCGCGGGGGGCATCGGAGCCAACATCGGAGCCGGGCTGCTGATCATCTTCGGTACACCGATCGCCGCCGGGCTGCTGCTGTGGTCCCTGGCGTGGGCGTTCTGGCTCGTCACCCAGGGCCGCGGACGCGAGGGCGGCGCGGAGTGGGGTGTCGCCTCCCGCGGGATGTAGCGACCGCGGGGTGCAGCGACCGCGGGGTGCAACGCCCGCGGGGACGGCGGCCGTGCGGGCCGTGGCCGAAACTCCACGGCCGGGCGGCGGCGGGAGGGACAACACCCATACCCCACCTGGAAGTTCGCCTAGGTTGGTGAGCCGGTCCCCCTTCCCCGCCCCCCAGGAGGCCCCGCCGTGTCCGACGACCGTCTGCGCGACCGCATCGACACCTCCAAGCCGCACTCGGCCCGCTTCTGGAACTACTTCGTCGGCGGCAAGGACAACTACGAGGTCGACCGCGAGATCGGCGACCAGATCAAGTCGATCTTCCCGGGCCTCGTCGACGTGGCGGTCACGAGCCGCCGCTTCCTGGGGCGGGCCGTCGAGTACCTGGCCGGTGAGCAGGGCGTACGGCAGTTCCTGGACGTCGGCACCGGGCTGCCCACCGCCGACAACACCCACGAAGTGGCCCAGCGCGTCGCTCCGGACGCCCGGATCGTCTACGTCGACAACGACCCCATCGTGCTGGCCCACGCCAACGCCCGCCTCACCAGCACCGCCGAGGGCAGGACCGCGTACCTGGACGCCGACCTGTACGACCCCGAGGCCGTCCTGAAGGCCGCCGCCGGCACGCTCGACCTCTCCCGGCCGGTCGGCCTGATGGTCCTCAACACCCTCGGCCACGTCGCCGACTACGAGCAGGCACGTGAGCTGGTACGGCGGCTCATGGCCGGGCTGCCGTCCGGCAGTCACCTGGTGATCAGCGACAGCACCGCGACCAGCGAGGGCATGATCGCCGCGTCGGAGGCGTACAACGCGAGCGGTGCGGTGCCGTACTACGTCCGGCCGGTCGCCGAGATCGCCGGGTTCTTCGACGGGCTGGAGCTGGTGGAGCCGGGGGTGGTGCGGGTTCCCGAGTGGCGACCGGAGGCTGGCGGTGACGCCGGTTCCGGTGACAGCTCCGTGGATGCGTACTGCGGGGTGGGGCGGAAGGCGTAGGCGCGGCGCGTGGGCCGTGGCCCGGTGCGGCGGGGTGGGGGCCGGTCGCGCAGTTCCCCGCGCCCCCCAGAAGGCGCCTCGCCGCACAAGCCCCGTCGCGCAGTACTCCGCACCCCCGGACACGGCACCCCCGGCCCGTCCCCCGTCCCCCGTCACCCGTCCGGGCCGGTCATCCCGGCTCTCCACCACCTCCACGCGATAATCAGGGCATGCCCGACCCCCTCCCCGTCCCCGAGCCCACCGGCCGGCTTCTCGGTGATCTGCTGGCGGTGGGTGAGGCCTACTCCCTCGTCCTCGCCGGCGGGTACGCGACTCAGGCGCACGGGCTGGTGGAGCGGACCGGGCCGGACGTGGACCTGGCGACCGAGCACCCGGCCGCGCTGGAGGCCGTCGCGGACGCGGTCCGCAGCGGGCTGGTGGAGCGCGGCTGGCTGGTGCAGACCCTGGAGGCCGGGCCGCTGTCCGCCCAGTTCCTCGTGACGGACGCGCCGAGCGGCGTGGAGTGCGAGGTCGCCCTCCACAAGGAGGTGCTGTGGCGCCCGGCCGTGGAGACGGAGCTCGGTCCGGCGCTCTCCCTCGACGACCTCGTCGGTACCCGAGTGCGGGACCTGGCCGACCGCGGACTCGCGCGCGACCTGGTCGACGTACACGCCGCCTCGGCCCGCTGGAGCCACCCCGAACTCGAAGAACTCGGCCGCCGACACGCCCCCGACGCCTTCGACCTCACCGACCTCCAGGCCCGGCTGACCGGCACGGACTGGCTCGACGACAGGGCGTTCACCGGGGCCGGCCTCGACGCCCCGGCCGTCGCCGGGCTGCGCCGCTGGGCCCAGGAGTGGGCCGACGACATCGCCGAGCGCCTCATCGAGGGCGAGGCCCCGGACGAGGAGTGACCCCGGCACCGCGACAGACCGGTCGGTACCCTGACCCGATGGGGAACGGGGCAGCCGGACAGGTGGGGGTCGTCGCCGCGCTGGTGCGTGCGGCGTTCCTGGTCGACGGTGTGTACGCGGAGGCCAGCCGGGCGTACGGACTGACGCCGCAGCAGGGGCAGTTGCTGTGTGTGCTGCTGGCCCGGCCGTACGGCATGAGCGAACTCGGCGAGACGCTCGGGCTGGCGAAGTCGAGCCTGACCGGGCTGGTGGACCGGACGGTGCGGCGAGGGCTGGTACTTCGGGAGGCCGACCCGCGCGACGGACGGGCCGTGCGCGTGGGGCTGACGGACCAAGGAGCCGCGCTCGCCGAGAAGTTCTACGTCGAGACCTGCCGCCGCATGGAGGCCCTGCCGTCCGGGCTGAGCGGCTCCGAGCGGGAGCGGCTGGCCGTTCTGCTGTCGAGGGTCGTCGTGGACAACGAGGTTCCCGAGGTGTTCGTGGAGGCCCCGGCCGTCCCCGTTTCCGTCCCCGGCGACTCCCCGTCCTGAGAGCCCCTCAGCGGCTCACCGCCCTCGGCTCCTCCCGCTTCGCCGCGCCCATCAGCAGCAGCGTCACTCCCGCCGACGTCACGGCCATCGCCGCCATCGCCGTTGCCGGGGAGGTCAGTTGGGCCACCGACCCCGCGAGCGCCGCCGCCACTCCCTGCATCGTGAGCATCCCCGCCGAGTGCAGCCCCAGGGCATGCCCCGTGAGCCCGTCGGGGGTCGACGCCACCAGTCGCTCCTGCTGCACGAGGCTCGCGCCGAACCCCACGGAGGCCAGCGTGACCGCGGCCGCGGCGAGCGGCAGCGCCGGACGCAGCAGGAACACCACGTACGGAACCGCCAGGAGCAGCAGGAGCGGAAACCCCAGGCGGGAGCGCGGGCCCGGTGGGAGCACGCGGCCCACCAGCACGTCCCCGGCGAGCATGCCCAGCGCGGCGCAGGCGAAGAGCGTGCCGGCGGAGTCGGGGGCGTAGGAGACGTAGAGGGATTCGCAGCCGACGACCAGGCCGTTGGGGATCCACAGGGCCAGATAGACCTCGCGGCGGGCCGGGGAGGACCAGAGCAGCGCATTGGCGCGCCAGGTCGCCGCCACCGAGGGGCGGCCCGTCGTACGGGGCGGGCGGCGGGTCAGGCCGAGGCGGACGACGACGGCCGCCGTGCCGTACAGCCCGGCGGCGGCCAGCAGGGCCGGCCGCGGGGAGAGCAGGGCCACGAGGGCGCCGCCGGTGGCGTAGCCGGCGATCTGCATGAGGCCGCTCATCATGTTGAACACCGAGCGGCCGAGCAGATAGCCGTCCTTGGAGAGGATCTCGTTGAGCAGGCCCCAGCGCACTCCCCCGCCCACCGACTCCACCAGCCCCTTGGCGAGGACGATCGCGAAGAGCCACCGGACGGGCAGGCCGGGCAGGGCCAGGGCGGCGGTGGCCGCGGCGAAGAGCAGCGGCAGGGCCGTCAGGGCGGCGCGCGGGGGCAGCCGGTCGGCGGCGGAGAGCAGGCAAGTCGCCCCCAGCACCTGCACCAGCGACGAGCCGAACATGCTGACCGCCGACAGCAGCGGTGAGCCGGTCGCCCGGTAGACCAGGGTGCCCAGGGCCAGTCCGCCCATGGTCTGGGCGACCGTCTGCGCCGACGCGGCCAGGAAGAACGGGGTGAACTCGGGCGTGCGGAACAGTTCGCGGTAGCTGCGCATACGCGGAGTCTTCGACGCCCTTGATCGCGTGGTTATTGTTTCGCGCGGACGCGAAACCTCGCGAAGGGGGCGGCTCATGGGCTGGTGGCAGATCAGCGCGGACACCCTGGCCGGGAGCCGGTTCGTGATCTCGCCGTTCGCCGAGGCCTTCGCGAGTCTGCGGCTGCTGCACGCGGCCGACGCGGCGCATCCCGGCGAACGGCGGTGGCTCGACGCCCATCTGCCGGCCTACCGGCGGCGGCTGGCCCGCGACCCGGTGACCGCGCAGCTGATCCGCGCCGGGATCGGACGGGAGTGGACGGCGGACTTCCTCTCCCCCGCCCCGCGTGCCGGGGAGCCCTTCGAGCAGGAGGTCGCGCGGGTGCGGGCGGCCGACCCGGAGGCGGCCCGCGCCGACCTCACCGTCTCCCTGCGCGGCCCGGTCCCGGCGGTGCTGCACCGGGACGACCTCCCGGAGCGCGCCGCGGACCTGCTGACGTACGTCTGGACGACGGCGGTGCGGCCGTACTGGTCCCAGCGCCGGCACATCCTCGAAGCCGATGTGGTCGCGCGGACCGCGCGGGTCAGCCGGGGCGGCTGGGCGAGCGCGCTGGACACACTGCGGCCGGGGACGCAGTGGCTCGGGGAGAACCGGCTCCAGGTGAACGCGCACGAATACCCGCCGCGTGAGCTGTCCGGCGCCGAGCTGGTGTTCGTGCCGATCACCACCCAGCGCATCGGCTGGGTGGCCTGGGAGGGCACGGACCGGTACGCGCTGGTCTACCCGTGCGCCGGGGCACTCGCCGACCCGGGCGGCAGGCCCGTGCCCGCGAGCCTCAGCGCACTGCTGGGCACGGCCCGCGCCGGTGTGCTGGTCCGGCTCGGCTCGCCGCTGAGCACCAGCCAGCTGGTCGCCGTGACCGGGCAGGGGCTCGGCTCGGTCGGGCGGCATCTGCGGGTGCTGCTGGACGCCGGTCTGGTGGAGCGGCGGCGGGCGGGCAGGTCGGTGCTGTATTCGCGGACGGCGGCGGGGCAGGTCCTGGTGGAGGCCACCGAGGCCCGGCCCCGGAACCGGCCCGGCCCCGGCCCGGAATCCGCCGGGGCTAGGGTCTGAGGCATGACGACTACCAACGGTTCCTCTCCCCTCGACGTCGAGATCGGTGCGCTGCAGGGCGGCCCGGCCGACCTGTCCCAGTACGCGGGCAAGGCGGTGCTCGTGGTGAACGTCGCCTCCAAGTGCGGTCTGACCCCGCAGTACACGGGCCTGGAGAAGCTCCACGAGCAGTACGCCGCGCGCGGCTTCTCCGTCCTCGGCGTGCCCTGCAACCAGTTCCTCGGGCAGGAGCCCGGCAGCGCCGACGAGATCGCCGAGTTCTGCTCGGCGACGTACGGCGTGACGTTCCCGATGACCGAGAAGGTCGAGGTGAACGGCGAGGGCCGGCACCCGCTGTACGACCGCCTGACCGGTTTCGCGGACGCCGAGGGGCACAGCGGTGACATCCGCTGGAACTTCGAGAAGTTCCTCATCGGCCGCGACGGGCAGGTCGTGGCCCGCTTCTCGCCGCAGACCGAGCCGGACGCGGCGGAGGTCGTGGCGGCGATCGAGGCCCAGCTGGCCTGACGGCCGCTGCTTGACCTTGCCCCTGGGTCAGGCCCGAGCGTCCTCGTCATCGGGCGGAAGAGCCGCCCGATGACGGAGGATGCCGTGGTGGACGGACCGGAACCGAACCTGGAGCTGCTCACCATCGGTGCGTTCGCCGCGCGCGCCCGCCTCTCGGCGAAGGCCCTGCGGCTGTACGACCGGCTGGGCCTGCTGGCCCCGGCGCATGTCGACGAGGCCACCGGCTACCGCTACTACCGCGCCAGCCAGGTCGAACGGGCCCGGCTCGTGGCGATGCTGCGGCAGCTGGACATGCCGCTCGCCCGGATCGCCGAGGTGGTCTCGGCGGGCGACGGGCCCGCGGCGGCCGGGCTGCTCGGCGCCTACTGGGCGGATGTCGAGGCGCGGGTGGCGGGGCAGCGGACGCTCGCCGAGTACCTCCGTGGACGGCTGTCGGGGAGGAGCTCCGAGATGTACGGGAAGTTCACGGTCGGGATGGTTCAGACACCCGCGCAGGTGGTGATCTCCGAGAAGCGGCACACGCTCGCGGACGAGCTGCCGTCGTGGATCGGGGCGGCGCTGGGCCGGCTGGAGGAGGCCGCCCGGGAGTGCGGGGGTGTGGCCGGGGTGCCGTACGTCGCCTATCACGCGGAGGTGTCGACGGAGAGCGACGGCCCCGCGGAGGCGTGCGTGCCGGTGGCCGACGAGGCTGCGGCCCGGGCCTGGGCCGAGCGGCGGGGCCGCGCGTGGGAGACGACGGTACGGGTGGAGCCGGCCCGGCGGCTGGCGTACACCAGGATCACCAAGGCGCAGGTGGCGCACCCTCAGATCCTGGCCGCGTTCGAGGCGGTGGAGGAGTGGATGGCGGTGCGCGGGCTGACGGCGACCGGCCCCTGCCGGGAGCTGTACTTCGCGGACTGGGAGGCGGCCGGGCCGGAGGACCCGGTGTGTGACGTGGCGTTCCCGGTGAGCTGATCCCCCCTCGGGCCTGCTCAGGTCCGCGGGCACCAGGGAGCCCTCTCGGCAAGGACGGCGATGCTGGTCGAGAGGGCTCTGTCGGTGGTGCTCGTGGTGCGGTCGGTCTCGGGGGTCAGGCCTTGACCGAGTCCACGAAGGCGTTCCACGCGGCGGCGGGGAACGCCAGCTTGGGGCCCTCGGGGATCTTGGTGTCGCCGAGCTCCAGGGCCTCGTCGACGGTCGACCTGACCATCACGCACGCGCCGTTGTTGTTGGTGTAGGAGGACGTCGTCCACGTTTCCGTGGCGCCCAGACGAATTGCCATGTTCGCTCCGTTGCCAGTTGCGTTTACGCCAACCCGTGCTGGTGGTTGGCGTGATCGACGCTACTCGCCAACATCCTCGATCGGAGCAGTCATTCACTCGACTGGATGGCATATTCCAGGGGAGACTTCAGTCAGGCGTGTCAGGGGTGTAACATCCCGCGCTTTGCCCGACGGAAGTCATCCTCCGGCTGCTGCTCAGCGCGCGTACTCCTTCGCCACGCGCTCGATGAGCTGCCGCGACTGGTCCACGTTCAGCGACTGGGCCCGCAGGTGCTCGTACATCACCGTGTACTTCTGCACGTCGAGCGGCTTCTCCAGGTACAGGTCGCTGGTGACGCCCTCGATGTAGACGACGCTGGAGTCGGCCGCGTCGGCGAACTCCAGGATCGAGTACTGGCCGTTGATGCCGGCGTGCGCCCCGACCTCGAACGGCAGGACCTGCACGGTGATGTGGGGCAGCTGCGACATCTCGACGAGGTGCTCCAGCTGCTCGCGCATCACCGGCCGGCTGCCGACGATCCGGTGCAGGGACGCCTCGTCCAGGACCACCCACAGCCGCAGCGGTTCCGACTCGGCGGTGATCCGGCCCTGCCGGCGCAGCCGGACCTCGACGCGCTTGTCGTTGTCCGCCTCCGACGCCTCGGGCGAGCCGCCCCGGATGATGGCCTCGGCGTACGCACGGGTCTGCAACAGGCCGGTGATGATCTGGGGTTCGTAGACCCGGAGCGACTCGGCGTCCGTCTCCAGGCCGATGTAGACGCTGTAGGGGATGTCCCCGAAGGCGTGCCACCAGCCCTGCTGCCGGGAGTCCTTGGCCATCTGCATCAGCGAGTCGACGATCCGCTGGTCCTCGACCTCGTAGACCCCGCACAGGTCGCGCACGTCACGCTGGCTGATGCTGCGCCGCCCGTTCTCCAGGCGGCTGATCTTCGACTGCGACACCAGCAGCCGCTCGGCCACCTCTTCGGCCGTCATGCCCTTGAGCTCTCGGAGCCTGCGGAGCTCCTGGCCCAGCCGGCGCCGCCTGACGGTGGGATTGACATTGGACGCCACGGGACGTGCACCTCCGGCTGCGTGCCTCTACTTTGCGTATCTACTCTTGAGCAGACTGCCACCAAGGTGCTTACTACCGCTGGGAAACGGTGGATATGCGACGGGTACACGCCAGTTCGGACACGGCACGCCGAGCGGGGCGGAGAGAGTGTGCGCTCTCTCCGCCCCGCTCGGACAGCGGCTCCCGTGACCGGGTCGTGGGTCCCGTGGTGCGTGTGCCGGTCGTAGGTCGTGCCGGTGCCGGGTCCGGCCGGTGCGGCGCGGCTCAGTGGGCCACGGCGCGGGCCATGCTCCCGTGGCGCGGTTGCATCGGAACGCCGCGGGCGGGTTCCGGTGCGGGCCTGGCCGCGCCGGCGGCCGGACGGCCGGACGGTGCCGGGCTGCGGCGCGGCTGCGCCGCGACGCCGTTCTGGACGTCCATCACCGCGTGCGCGACGAGACCGCCCATGGGGTCGTGCCTGATCAGGTCCCTGAGCCGGGAGCGAGAGGAGCGTCCCTCGTTGCCCGGGTACAGGTGCTTGCCGAGGCCGACCGCGTGGGCGAGGGCAGCGAGTGCCGCGGTCCGCGGGTCCGGCGGTACGCCGGTGCGGATCGCGGAGTCCAGCCGGGCCCTGATCTCCCGGCTGATCTCGGTGTCCGTCGCCTGGTAGCGAGTCGTCGGCAGCACTCCGCACATCTGGCCGGCCACGGCATGCACCATGCCGCACCGCTCCAGATGCGAGAGGTAGGTCTGGCGCAGCCCCAGTCGCGGCCCGCCAATCCAGTTCACTGCCCGCACGGGAGCGCCACGCCTTCGCAGCAACTCCAACGCGCAGTCCAACGTTGGGTCTCCAGTCGGCCGTGGTGCCACCACGGCGATACGATCCCCGTCTGGGGCTATCCGTCCGGCCAGCGCCAGCTCTACTAGCTGTGCTCCGGCCAGACCGAGGTCGAGCGACTGCGGCTGTGCGGTGGTACCCGTGGTCGGGTCCAGCGCCAGCAGCAGAAGCTCCTCCGGAAGTGTTCTGCGGCTCCTGCCCATCCATGCCTCCCCGCGTGGATGAAAGACAGGGTGACCCCTCTCACATTGGTCTGTCGAGGGTGCGTGACCGGTTCGTAGTGGAACCAGTAGGTATGTCGTTCTCGTCTACCGGTTGGGTTTGGCCCGCACACAGGACACTGGTACATGGTTCGGACAGCGCCGGAGCGGTGTCACGGGCGGCGGTTCACGGTTCGGTACGCGCACGCGGGGCATGCGGCGCGAGGAGGAGGCATCGGTGGCGGGCGAGTCCCCCGACAGGTCGAAGCAGCGCGAGTCGTCGGCACGAGAGACGTCGGGGAGCGCGAGTCCGGTTCCGGAGGCCAGGAGCGAAGTCGCCGACCCGCGGCTCGCGGTGGCCCGGGACCCGGAGAGGTCCGCCACGCGAGGCGGTGCCGACACGGCGACCCGCGTGCTGTCCACGCGGACGGCGGAGGAACCGGAGAACACCGAGGACGACGCCGAGCGGGCCGACGGCGACTCGGACACCGAGGACGCGGTCGCGGACGCCGGGCGGGGTACTTCCGGCTCTTCCGAGGGCGCGAAGGGACCCGAGGGGTCCGAGGACGCCGATGCGCCCGAGGGGTCCGCAGGCAGTGACGGACGGCTGCGGGATGCCGTCGCCGCGTGGGTCGCGTCGGCGGACGAGGGCGAGTCGGCTGCCGTCGAGGGCGCGGGGAAGGGCGAGAAGGCCAACGAGACTGGGAAGGCCGAGGAGGCCGACGCGGGCGCTCAGGAGGCAGGGGAGGCCACCGGGGCCGCGAAGCCCGGCGCGGACGCCGAGGACGACCACGCGGACGACCGCGCGGACGAGCCTGCGGAGGCCGGCACGGACGCCGAGGATGCCCAGGAAGCCGCGGAGACGGCGTCCGAGGGCTCCGGGGCGGGCCGCGGTGACGTCGCCGAGCCCGAGGCGGACCGTTCCGCCGACGACGAGGGCACGGCCGAGGCGGAGACCGAGGCCGAGGCGGACGAGCGGACCGACGACGAGGACTCCGAGCCCTCGGAGCCCGGTGCCGACAACGACGTCAAGGGCCCGAAGGCCACCGACACCGAGGACGACGCCACCGAGGACGCCGGCACCGACGCCGCCCCCAAGGACGACGCCGCCGAGGACAAGCCCCGCCCCGACACGACCCCGAAGTCCGGCGGAGCCACCGGCACCGACGCCGACACCAAGGACGACGCCGCCGCCGAGAGCACGACCCCGGCCGACGCCGCCGAGGACAAGCCCGGCAAAGCCGACGACGTCACCGGCGAGTCGGACGCCGACACCGACGACACCGACGGCTCACCCGCCAAACCCCCCGTCGACCAGCCCACCGCCGTCTTCAAGACCGTACGGCCGCCGGTGGATCAGCCCACCACCATGCTGAAGCTCGGGGGCGCGGCCAAGGACCTCCCGAAGTCGGACCTCCCGAAAACGGACGCCCCGAAGAAGGACGTCCCGGAGAGGGACGCCGAGCGGACCAGCAAGTTCGTCGCGCTCAAGCCGCTGGACGACCCGTCGGCCAGGAAGCCGGCCGCTCCGGCCGCTCCGGCGGCCCCTGCCGCCCCGGCCGAAGCCACCGCGCCCGTCCCCACCGTCGGCCCCGAGCGGACCACGCAGCAGCCGCTGCCGCCCAGGCCGCCGCTGGATCTGCTGGCCGAGCTGACGAACACCCCGCCGCCCCCGGAGACCCCGCTGCGGACGGCGGCCCGGCGGGTGAAGATCTGGACGCCGCTGGTGCTGCTGCTGGTCGTCGTCTTCGCGGTCGTGCAGAGCGTGCGCCCGCTCCCCTCGCCCACCCTGGAGCTGACCGCGAAGGACAGCTACACCTTCGAGGGCGGCAAGGTCGACATCCCGTGGCCCGCCGACGGCCAGGCCGCGCTGGACGTCCAGGGCATCGGCACGTTCGGCTCCTCCGGCGAGCAGAAGCCCGTTCCGATCGCGAGTGTCGCCAAGGTCATGACCGCCTACGTCATCCTGCGCGACCACCCGCTCAAGAGCGGCGCGGACGGCCCGAAGATCCTGATCGACCAGGCCGCGCAGGACCAGTCCGACGCCGGCCAGGAGTCCACCGTCGACGTCACCAAGGGCGACAGGATCACCGAGCGGGAGGCCCTGGAGAGCATCCTGATCGCGTCCGCGAACAATGTGGCGCGGCTGCTCGCCCGCTGGGACGCGGGGTCCGAGAAGGCGTTCGTGCAGAAGATGAACGACGCCGCCAAGGACCTCGGCATGAAGAACACGACGTACACCGACCCGTCGGGCCTGAACAACACGACCGTCTCCACGGCCGTGGACCAGGTGAAGCTCGCCAAGGCCGCCATGCTGCAGCCGGCCTTCCGCGAGGTCGCGACGATGATGTCGTACGTCGACTACAAGCAGAAGAAGCACGACAACTGGAACCGCCTGGTCGGCTACAACGACGTCACCGGCATCAAGACCGGCACCACCACCTCGGCGCTCGGCAACCTCGTCTTCTCCGCCAGGAAGGACGTGAACGGCGAGGTGCACCGGATCATCGGCGCGGTCGTGCGCCAGCCCGCCGGCGGCCCGGACAACACGATCCTGGGCGCTGCTCTCCACGAGGGCGACAAGCTGATCCGGGCCGCGCAGGGCGCGCTGGAGTCGGCGACGATCCTGAAGAAGGGCGACGTCGTCGGGTACGCGGACGACGGTCTCGGCGGCCGTACGCCGGTCGCCGTCACCGAGGACGTCACGGCCGTCGGCTGGGCGGGCCTGTCCGTCAAGCTGACGTTCGCCGCAGACGACCTGCCGCACACGGCGAAGGCCGGCACGAAGGTGGGCACGCTCACCGTCGGCGACGGCACCACCAGCGCCGTGAAGGTCCCGGTGGCCCTCCAGAAGGACCTGGTGGAGCCGGGCTTCGGGGCCAAGCTCACGCGCCTCGGCTGACCCGGGGCGCCACCCGCACCACCGCACTCCGCCGGTAACGGCCCGTCCGGGCGCCGCCCGGCGGGGTGCGTGCTAGCGTCCCGAACCGGGACAGGCCGAGAACAGAAGACGGGACACGGGGAGTGCCTTCGAGTGGCCACTGCGGAGCCGACACGCGCAGACGACACCGGGCCGGGCGCGGTATCAGGCCCGCGAATACGCCTGCCCGAAGCGCCGGAAGCCGACGCACCGGAAGCCGGCACCCCGGAAGTCCACGCGCCGGAAGTCCACGCGCCGGAAGTCCGCGCCTCTGACGCCAGCGCGCCCGACGGCAGCGCGCCCGACGGCAGCGCACCCGGGGGCCGCAAGGCGGAGTTCGAGTGGCCCGCCCCCGTCCTGGCGCTGCGTGAGCGCATGCTGCGGCACCCGGTCCTGTCCGTCACGGGCCTCGCCGCGGCGCTGCACATCCTCTGGTTCTTCACGTTCGCGAACAGCGGTGGCGACCTGGCCGCGCAGGACGCGTGGGCCGAGTTCGTCGGCCGGCACCCGGACTCGGCGTACAACCTCGCCTGGTACGGCGGGATGCACCCCGTGTCGTACAGCATGGTGTCGCCGTATCTGATGTCGCTGCTCGGCGTGCGGACGACGATGATGATCGCGGGCACGGTCTCGGCCGGTCTGCTGACGCTGCTCCTCCTGCGCAGCCGCTCCGTCCTCAACCCGCTGTGGGCGTCGCTGGCCGGTGTGTTCGGGCTGTTCTGCAACGCGGTGTCCGGGCGCGTGACGTTCGGTCTCGGCATGATGTTCGCGCTCGGCGCGGTCGCCGTCGTGTTCTGCTGGCCCTACCGGTGGCGCTACAAGCGCTGGGCGAAGGCCCTGAGCGCGGCGCCGCTGGCCGCGCTGGCCACCATGTCGTCGCCGGTCGCGGGCCTGTTCGTGGGCCTGGTGGCGGTGGCGTTGTTCCTGCAGAAGCGGCGGCCGGGCGCGTGGGCGCTGGGT